>JBKDKR010000078.1:0-393668 GCA_046344995.1 Pirellula sp. | reverse complement strand
CTTAGTTCTTAGTTCTTAGTTCTTAGTTCTTAGTTCTTAGTTCTTAGTTCTTAGTTCTTGGTTAAGAAAACAGCCGGTTCTTGGTTCGTCGTTCTTAGTGCTTCGTTCTTTGTTGTCGAGGGGCGAAGAGCGGGGGATTGATGGTAGGGGGATTTGATGATTGAATTATGGGCGGTTATCAGGTTGTCGCCTTACCGGGCGGCTCGCGCCACTCCGCTAACATTGTTTTGTTTTTAACGAAGAACTAAGAACCAGGAACCAAGAACTATTTTACTAGGTATCTTATGAAGCCGCCTATGGTTTTGTGGGTCTTGTTGGCTTGTTCGTACAGGAGGTCAAACTCGTCTTGTGTGATGTACTCTTGATCGATTGCGACATAAAGCTCACTCTTGACCTCAGTACAGGATCGCTGCGCGTACCGAAGAAACTTCACAAACTCGGCGTTACTCCCACCGTCAAACCCCTCAGCTATGTTGTGCATCGCGGAACCAGACGCCCGCTGAATCTGATCCTTTAAACCAAAATCTCGACTAAACTCAGCCTGCTTCGTCACTGCATACACCATCCGACACAACTCTCTCGCCAACTTCCAACCCTCGATGTCCTCAAAACGTTCAATGATCATAAGAATCGCTCCGCGATGTTCTTGGTTCTTGGTTCTTGGTTCTTAGTTCTTGGTTCTTGGTTCTTGGTTCTTGGTTCTTGGTTAACAAAACAGCCGGTGCTTGGTGCAATAAACAGCCGGTTCTTGGTTCTTAGTGCTTGGTACTTAGTTTAAAAAAGCAGCTGGGGATGGGTTAGATTTCGGGGGGGAAGTTGGGGCAACGCTTCGAATGAGGAACCGATGTATTGGGGTCCGACGAATGATAAAAGGACATGATACCACCCGCTCCACAAATCCAAACTTCCTCCGCTCCTGCCTCGAAGTACAAAGCACGCTTTGTTCGCATCTCGGCATCGGTGTTGCTGGGTGATAACACTTCTACACATATCTCTGGCGCGAGCTCAAATGCGATTTGCTCTTTGACCTGGGCATATCGATCGACCGTGTACCAGCCAATGTCGATAGCTCTCACTCCCGCAATCGTGGAAATGGGACACTCCGGTAAACTGTGCCCCCCAAGAAAACGATCTAACATGATCGTGATTCGTCCTTGACGCGAACTATGCTCCCCAGAAGCTGGCGGAGTCATGAGCAACTGTCCATATTCATTGGTCTCTATTCGGAAAGGAAGCGTCGACAACTCACGGTCCGCAATCACCTGCGACCATCGCTTGCGATTCAGCTCTAACTGGCTTTCTCGTGTAGGTAATTCGATAGTGAAATGCATGTTCTTTTTTCGCGCTGCGAAGTTCTTAGTTCTTAGTTCTTAGTTCTTAGTTCTTGGTTCTTGGTTCTTGGTTCTTGGTTCTTGGTTCTTGGTTCTTGGTGCTTGGTGCTTGGTGCTTGGTGCTTGGTTGTCGAGGGGCGAAGTGGAAGGGGGGGTCTGTTAGGGGAATTTGCTGATTGAATTATGGGCGGTTATCAGGTTGGAACCTTACCGGGCGGCTCGCGCCACTCCGCTACTATTGTTGTTTTTAACTACGAACTAAGATGGCCTCGTTGCCTCGTCCACTACGGTAAGAACTAGGAACTGAGGATCAAGGTCTATTGACCTTAATCCTCTTGTTTAATTGTTTCGTTTTGATGCGTTTTACTGTTCCTGTAAACGAACGGACTTTATCGATCATCGACAATTTGAGCCAGAATCGGAATGTGGAAAAGCCATGGAACTGTGGTACCGCTCCTCCAAACACTCTCAACGCCCAAAGCCTGGCCCACAAACTACCTCGGGTCTGCAATAGATTGGGTTGCGATCGCGGCAATAACGATGGATCGCTGGTCTCTAATACGATCTTGCCACTGGCTACCGCACGCTTGAGTATCTCGCGACCTCGCTCTGTCCGAACGATGATCAGCGACTTGCCGGCTTCGCCTGGCTCCACCGGGCGGTACCATGGATCACCGACGGCAATGTCTGCAAACTCTCCCGTATGGTCAGGACAGATATAACACCGCCACTGTCGGTACTTTTGCAAGAATCCCCATGAGTCAGCATAGGTCATTTCCTTTTCATGCGTCTCGCCATCCGATGTTCCCCATCGAACCTGCCACATTCCGGGCCAACCATTGCCACGAAATTTCACAAATGTCACGGTTGCGGGATCTGCCACCCCAACTTGCTTCATTAACTCAAACAACCCCTTGGTCGATGGGGTACCAGCACAGAAAAAGGCTAAGGTCAAACCTAGCTTTTGGTCCAACTGAGGTCGTCCCTTTCGGGCGGTATGGACGGCTGCCACGTCACAGGGTTTGCCAATAAAGACGCTCGGTGCAGACTCTTGTTCGATGCGAGAAAGCCGATCACAGGGGCTGGCAGGCGCATACCGTGAGCCCGCTCGACTGAGTAAATCTTCTCGCGATTGACTGAAAACGGTTTCGTTTAAGTAGGGGACATCTTTTCGTGCCCCGGTGTGGAGGACGCCCGCCATCCCCTCATGCTCTAAACAATGCAACGCCAACGAAGTTGCGGCACCGCCGCTAGAACCGGCTAGTCGAATTTGCTCGTCCCCAGAATACCCTTCCCAGACTTCCAACACAGGTCCCCAGCCTGGAACAAGTGCTACAATCGTGCCTGCAGGAAACTGAGTCGTGTCGTGTGACAGACGAACGCCGGGACAGCTCTCAAGGGCTGCGTTGCTCGTTGCGGCTGCAACGTCTCGCAAGATCGGACGGCGACCTAAATCCGTAACGTCCGACATTTGGTATCGATTCGGCTCCATGTATTCGCAGATACCACAGCCAGTGCATAGCTGCCGCTCAACGACATCTTCAATGGAAACGACGGTTAGAGATTTTAAAGACACGCTTCTTAGTTCTTAGTTCTTAGTTCTTAGTTCTTAGTTCTTAGTTCTTAGTTCTTAGTTCTTAGTTCTTAGTTCTTAGTTCTTAGTTCTTAGTTCTTAGTTCTTAGTTCTTAGTTCTTAGTTCTTAGTTCTTGGTTCTTGGTTCTTGGTTCTTGGTTCTTAGTGCTTGGTCGGAATTCATTTTTCATGTGGCCCGAGGACGGGCAACGCTCGTAATTGGTTTTTAAACTAAGAACCAAGAACTAGGAACTAAGAACCGGGCGATAGCCCGCGATTCTTTGAGCGATGAGGTCCATTTGGGTTTCGGCTTGCTGGTAAACGGTTGGGAGGTTTTGCTCGAGTTCAGCTTTGAGCTGCTTTCGATCTTGGTAGGATCGCCATAGTCCATCGACAATTTCGGTTTCACTCAAAACCCGCGGGTCGAACACAACACTACCCATACCACACGATTCGAAGACCCCCTTGGCTTTGTCGGAATAGTTGATGGTTGCTGTTGGAGTTTTCGTGGAAAGCCCGGCAATTGTGGCGTGCATGCGAGTACCACAAAACCAATCCATCTGGGAAATGAGCCATTTCACTTCCCCTTGATCCATTCGGTTGGTCGCCAATTGCACGCGACCTGGATAACGGGTCTGTAAAGGACCGATAAGTTTTTTCATGGCGTCCGTGTCGGACTCGACATTGTTCAAAATCATGACGTGGGGAATCAAAACCAATTTACAATTGGTCTGCTTCAGGAAACGCTCAATAATCGATTGAATAGTTTGGTTGTAATCCGCCTTAAAGTGATAGTTGTTGCGAGCTGCATCCGGGTCATTGAATATTAGTCCGCTAATGTTTAGGCCAATGACGGGCTCTTGGGTTCGGTCCGTGTTTATGAATTGAATCAATTCTTTATTGCCCGGAGTTCCCGCATCTAAACGACGCAGAGGCAACAGAAACGCGACATCCACTCCAACCCGATGGCGTTCCCCATCAAAACTCGAACCAAGTAAGTCTTTTAAAATGGCGAAGCTTCGTTCGTCTCTGGCCCAGCACATATCCGCATACTTGACCGCCGTTGCGGCGATAGAACGGGGGACTGCCTCGCGATAAGGGCCATAGGTTTGTGGCATCAAAATGAGTGGCTTACGACGCTGAACAGCGAGTCGTTTTGTACCTACAACTGATGCGAACCGTTTCCACCCGTAGATGTCGCTAAAGCTGTCGCCGCCGGATATATCTAGGATCATGTCGCAGGAATCCACAACCTTAACAAGTGGATGCACCAAAGTGCCCACAACTCCCAATCCCCCCAATGCCAACGCTGATTTCAGATTGGTCCCTTGCCAAAGCTTCTTCCCATTTCGGACCCCAACGAACTGGACTTTGGCGTTTGTCGTGTCGCTAAAGGGAACGGTTTCGGTTCGTGTTCCCTTGGAGTTATCAAAGACCACGAACTCTGCGGAAGGAATCCGCTGGGCTAGGCCCGAAAGCGTGGAAACCATGAGGGCGTTGACGCCCAAATTGGTTGTGTCAGGAGGGGCGCCTGCCAACGCGATGCGGATGGGTTTGGAAGACATGGTTCTTGGTTCTTGGTTCTTAGTTCTTAGTTGGAATTCATTTTTCATGTGGCCCGAGGGCGGGCAACGCTCGTAATTGGCTTTTAAACCAAGAACTAAGAACTAGGAACCAAGAACTGTTTTTTTGCTTTAAGCGGGAGATGGGACGGAATTACTGTTGGTGGAATTTACTGGTGGAATTATGGGCGGGTAATGGGTTGGAACCCTACCGGGCGGCTTGCGCCACTCCGCTATTGTTTTGTTTTTAACCAAGAACCAAGAACTAAGAACTAGGAACCTCGCTTCAGCGCTTCGCTGAACGCGCACTTCGTTCTTGTGGGTGACCGGGGGGTGTTTTTGCCCGGACAACCATGCGGTTGTGTATGACCCTTGCTTACGCTGCGGGTTATTGTGTTCCCATTCCCTTGCTTGCGCATCAGGTTGGGTGGTTGGGCGGGTTTGGGTGTGGTGGACGGGCAGGAGTGCCCATCGCACGTCTGGTTGTTAACCGGGGGCTAGCGCCCGGCGGCTGATGTGGGTTTGAAGTGCAGTCCCTCGCGTACGCTCCGGGTTGAAGTAGTGGTTATAACGTAATGGTTAGGGTAACGATTTTAATTGTTCGAAAACCGGGCGCTCTAAGACGTGAACTTGACCTATTTGAAGTCCGTCCTTTATAGCGAGATCGAACTGCTTCTTGGCCGCGGCCTTGTCTCCCTTGGTCAATAAAACCCAAGACAAATGGAATCGCAAATAGGGGTGTGGGAATACGCCGACCGCCAACTCCATATCCTTTAGTGCACCAGCAATGTCCGATGAGGCTAGGCGACAAACCGCTCGCGTGTCGATTAAATACGGGGTCTCACCATTGTTTTTGATCGCTCTTTCAATGAGTTGTAACGACTCTGGCAATTGCGATTTTGTTAACGCCAAAAGATTCGCCAAATTATTGAGGGCGACTGCATTGTTTGGATCATCAGCCAAAATCGAACGGTATAACTCGATCCCGCCTGGGAAGTCTCCTTGCTGTTCGCAGAGACGAGCGGCAATCACTTTCGAGCCGTTGTTCTGACCAAATCCGTCTGTGCTCCGGACCATTCCCTCAAGCCGTTTGTAATCCTCAGTCGCCACATCCGTGCGTTGCAAAACCGTATCGATAAAGCTGGCCAAATCGTCTAGCTTAGTACTATTGAGAACCCTCTCCAGCGCAGAAATCGCTTTCTTGGTCTCACCGCGGCTCAAGAGTTGCGTCGCATAGAAAGCGCCGGGGAAATCACTGCTCTCGGCGAGCTTTTCACCCATTTTCTCAACGCGAGGCAACACTCGCTCGTAGATTTCTTTCTGTTCCTCTGTTTTGAGTCGAGTCAAAACCGTGCTGGCTAATTCATAACGTTCACGAACGGAAAGAGTGGTTTCAAACCAATCTTTCTCTAAGCTCTGCTTTCCGTCGCCGACAAGAACGTCGAAAAGGTCGTCCCACTGTTTGCGTTGGAATCGAACCTCAGCCAAAAGGTTCGCTGTCTCCGCATCCTGGACTCCTTCTTCCCGAAGTCGATCGACCCAGAGCTCGGCTTCTTTGGGGTCCTTGCGCGAAAGCAACAGAGTCGCGTAACGCTTTAGGTATCTCGGTTGACGGCGTTCCGCGTTTCCGAGCACCTGCAAAAAGTAACGGCTCCCTTTGGACCAATCCCCGAGCTTGACATACAGCTCACCCAGAAAAAAACCATCGTCCCCTTGAGGCTTCCAGCCCTCCGCCATGAGGGATTCAAACATGTTGATGGCTTCTTGCGGTTTGTCCACGCCGCTGGTTACAGCGAGCAATATTGCGAGAGCTCGGCGATCCTCCCATGATTTAGGCGCAAGAGCCAAATTTGCTCCTAACAACTGTTTCGCTTGTTCGTAGTTTCTGCCCGCTGTGATCCACTCGAGAGCCAATTGCCGTCGCGCCCAGCTAACTAAGTCGTCAGAAGACTTGTCTGTGTTGGCGGTTGAAACGGAGGGATTGGAAACTCCTTTAGTGAGAAAACTCTCAAGCCAGCTTGTGCGATCTTGCGATTGGCTAATGCCAACAAAAAGATCGTAGTAACGCCTATGTTCACCGAGGCCCTGCAGTTGGTCTCGCTTGATGTTTCCAACGATCCGCTGAATCTCAGTCTGCATTCCCAAAGAGAGAAAACATTCCGCTAGCATAAGCTGTTCGGATGGTTTGCTTTGATCAATCTGCTGCTCCAACAGGCGCACTGATTGCCTTGCTTGCTCTAGTCTTGCTGTGCGACTCAAGAACCTCACCCAAGCAACTTGGATGGCGGCATCATTTGGTGCGAGCTCGAGTGATTTTCTATAAGCCTGTTCTGCGGCCTCGGTTTCACGGTTGATGTCTCTGAGCTGAGCTAACCAGACATAGTCTTTGGCTGATTGGGATTTTTCAGCGGCATCCTGAGCGAGTGCAATCGCGCGCTGCAGATTGGCTAACTGAGCGCTAATCTCGGACGCCATGCGGCTCATGGAACTCGACAAAGATGGATTCGCTTGGCTTGCTCGACGGATGATCGAGTCCGCTTCGGAGTAACGTCCCTTTTGGGCCAATAAACCCAACAGTCGCTGAATGGTTTCGATCCGACGCCAACCTAAATCGAACGCTTGGATGTACTTTACGACTGCCGTATCGGAGTCCCCCGATGCATCATGCAAATTCGCGGAAAAGGCGGGAACGTCAGGCCAATCAGGGGTTAGAACCTCTGCCTCGGCCAGGTAGGTCTGGGCTTTAGCATTATCCTCTTTGCTAATTTGAGCCAAGCCAACCACCGAGGCCAACGCTTGTCCGTAATACCACGTTGCGGAACGCCCCGTGATGCCTTCGATCTGCGATAACGCCTTTAGCATTTCCTCTTTGTTCTTTTCGCGACTAGCTATTTCTAGTAAAGATGATTTAGCTACAAGATTTGTGGGATCGAGTTGTTCGAGAAGAGTCAAACCGACCTTAGCAATTCCGAATGATTCACTTCGGATCACAATGGGAACGACCTCGGCGAGGAATCCGATTCGATCCGTTACCTGCCAGCTTTCAGGAGGGAGAATCAGTTTCGCGATTCGATCGGAACTGGACGCGTCGATCGCGGAAAGCCAACGGAGTATGGCTGCGCGACGGACTTCGGAACTACTGTCCAGTTTCAACTGATTGGCATCGAGAATCTCATCTGCAGCAGCTGATTGTCCTTGGTTAACTTCGAGTAGGATAGCGGCAGCAACGCCACGGTCCGTATCACTAACAGTCTTAAGCAACTCTCGCGCGGCGTCAGGTTTATCCTGGGCTAGCTGAGACTCAGCCCTGAGAATGGTGATCTCTTCTTTATCTCCACCCGCAGCCTCTATGCGATTCAATAGTTCGTCCACGGCATTCCAATCTCGTAGATTGGGATCGCGGGCTAGGTTCTGCATAACCATCAGCCGAGCCAGATTGAGTGGAGCTCCGATCGGTACACCAGGCCGATTCGCAAGGCTACGATATTCTTCGGTTGCTTCCTCAATTCGCCCCGCTGCCAGGAGTGCAATCGCGAGCTGTTCACGGGCCGCGAGCCAGCCAGTATTCAAAGAGACAGCACGTCGAAGGGCAGCGATTTGGCGGCTGCGATTCCCAATCGCTTCGTACGATTTGGCCAATTCCAAGTCGATAATGCGTTGCAATTCCGGGGAGTCGACCAGGGTTGATCGCACGGCTTCGAATTGTCGAATCGCATCGAGATGTTTTCCCTCGCCCGCGAAGAAACGGGCGTCGAGAAATGCCACTAGCGATTGCTGATAGTTATTAATTTTGAGTCGTGCCAGAGCATCTCGTCCCTCTTTAAAGGACTTTTTCTCCAGCATAAGGTTGGCCAACTCCCAGAGGAGAGAATTATCGGTGGGCGCACGCTCGAGTCCTGTCGTTAGGTACTTTTCCGCTACCTCGGTCTTGCCTGAGGCTGTGGCTGAAGCCGCTCCTAACCCGTAGAGTTCTATATCGTTTGGAAATTTAACCAGACCAGCATCAACATGCTCGAGTGATCGCTCCAGGTCATTGGATAGGCTGGCGACACGTGCCGCAAAGGCATAGGACGACGGCAAGTCACCGGCTTGTTTAAGAAGGTTTTCGACATCCTGTTTTGCGAGATCTAAGAGTTTCTCAACTGAAGCAATCCCCTCCAAAGTTGTCGATATGCTACGGCGGGCATACTGCTGTGTGCACCATCGTCCGTGGGCCAGAACAGCAGCGGATCCGTCTGGGTGGGAAAGCAGCTTGGAAGCGACCGTAAGGGACTCATCATATTGTTTTTTACTTTCCGCAAGGATGGTTGCAAGCTCGACCAATGCCTCGACGGGAGCGTCCGGTAAAGCCGATACTTCTCGATAATCCAAAAGTGCGGCATCTACGTTTTTTGAAGCGAATTGCGCTCGGCCACGCAGTAGCAGCAATTCGGGGTTCTTCGGATCGGAAACAAGCAAAGCACTGGCTCGTCGCTGCGCGTCATCAAATCGGCCAATTCGCAGGGCTAAATTTCCAAGCAACTTCTGAACATCTTTGTTATCGATTCGGAGTTGTTCCGCTTTTTGAGCCGCCGTATAAGCAGGCTCGAAGTTCCCCAAAGACTCAAGTGATATAGCCAGATCCCATTGGGCATCAAAATTCTTTGGTTCTAACGCTAAGCCGCGTCGGAATTGGTTGACAGCATTCGCAAATTCACCCTCACTTTTGAATTTGCGAGCCAACTCGAAATAAAAACTACTTTGTTTAGTGAGTTGCCAAGCGCGTATTCCAAATACAGCGCCACCAAGCAAGACGGTCGCCAGCAATGAGATAGCAAGAAGTTTCCGATTGATCTTGATCATGGCGGACTAGGCATTCAGTTTGAAAGAGAGGACTGCGGTGCTGGGTCATGCCAGGAAAAGAACTTCTTCGTGAAGTACTCAATGGTAGGCTTCGCATCCTCGACGGACGCATGGGGCGTTTGCACCATAAACTTCGTGACGGCAGGCCAGGTCGAATTTCCAAATTGTTTCAGTTGAACCGATCTGGCAGCCAATTCATCTGCAAAAAACTGGTCCCCCATGCGATAAGTAAAGGCAACGATAACTCTCGCGTCCCCTCGACCCATCTTTGATACTTGAACAGGAATCGTTTTTCCATCTGCCGTTTCCGTAGCAATGACAGTGGTATCCGAGGGAGTCCAGCCATTTCCCCGGTAGCAGATATCAGGATGGTGTGGACAGGTTTCGGATACGCTATCAGGAGCGATCCAGGTGGAGGCGTGTACAAATACGGGACCGTCTAATCCGCGAGTGAATCGAAGGGACAACATCTCGTGAGCATCGAGAATATTTGCCACGCCATCGCTCATTTCTTCTTCTTCACCGGTCCAACCATCAAAGCTTCTTGGGAAGCTAGAGAGTGATTGTGATGGAGGTAAAACGGTAAAACTAAAGCCGCGCTGCAGCCAGACCGAACCAATACAAAAAAGGACCAAGCCGATTATCGCAAGACTATATTTTTTCATCGTGAAACATCTTTTGTGGGTAGCTTCTTGAATCTAGTGCCATCGTCCAGACGTTGCTGTTGGTCATAACCCGAAGTATAATCGAGGGAATTTCCAGTAACTCAGTCCCTTGCTCACGCAGCGGGTTGCTTTAATTAGCCGAATCGCGCTAGCGTCCGGTTGTCGACCGTTAACCGTGGGCTAACGCCCTGCGTCTAATGCTCGTTTTTCAAAACGCCATTAAACGGGCAGGAGTACCCATTTTACGTGCGCTAAACATCCAATTTCGATTAAAGCAACAAGCCCTCACGCTGCGGGTTGAGATTCTTGGTATTTTCAATCAAAGGTACTTCCTAGACGAGGCATTAGAGCGTTCCTGGAGAAACGCTCTACGATGGTTGGATGATTAATGGAGCGTGGTGCTACTTTTCTGTTTCGTAGTAACCGTAGCCATAGGTGCCTGTGGAAAACCCGCATAGAACGACTCCCAAAACGGGAACATCGTGCGCTTTGAGAGTTTCTACGGCAGCCACTAGTTGTGGTAAACGACTGCGGTCTTTAAAGGTGGAGAGAATGGCACCATCAACATGTTCGCCGATGATGCGACCGTCGACCACTGGCAATAGTGGAGGAGTATCCAGTATGACGAAATCGAACTGGCTACGAAGATCACTTATAAATTTGGGCAATTCATCCGCACCAAGAGCAGCCAAGTTGATCGTTCGCCTAGAACCGGCTGTCATAACAAACGTATTCGGAGCAACTTCTCGAATGGCTTCCTCCAGCGTCGCCTCTCCGCTGAGCACGTCTGTGGCACCAATGCCGATGGGTACTTTTTGGGTGCGATGGATTGAGGGACGCCTAAAATCCATGTCGACCAAAATACATCGGTAACGGGAGCTATTAAGCCCGCTCCATAGGTTTTGGGAGAGGGTGCTCTTTCCTTCGCTGGGGGCAGCACTGGTTACCATAAGAACACGTTTGTCATCGAATTTTGCTTTCTTGACTAACATCGCGACCATCGCTTGAACCGACTCGACAAAGCCTGATTCCTGTCGGTTGCGTTTCTGTTTCTTGGGTTCGGATTGAATATGCCCCAGGAGCTTCCTCGACTGTGGTACAGTTCCCAGAACCTCGATGTTCAGTTCGTTGGCGGCTTTGGCAGGATCGTCAATGAGCCGACGTCTTAAGTCGAATGCTACTAGGCCAATCAGAGGCAAAAACAAACCAGCCATTCCACCCGCTGCCGTAACAGCAAGTCTCTTCTTAAGGTCAGGCCCTTCGATAACGGAAGCGTTGGAAATGACGGAAATTCTCGACCCCGCTTTGAGCTCAATACGGGTCGCTTCGATTTCCGCTGATAAACGCTTAAGCACGTCCTCACCCGATTGAATTTCCGCTCGCATCATCTCCATATCTATGGAGGAACGTCCATACTTCTTGGCCTCATCCTCAATTGCCTTGATATCTTCTTCAAGCTTACGTTTCTGCTTGTTGAGGATACCGATTTCGAGGACGAGGTTGGATTCGATTTGCCCCATATCCGCGACCGAAGTACCTGAAAGATTACTGGCGTTGGTCACGACAACCGGCGCATTCTTCTTGACTTCCATGTCTCGCTTGAGGAGCGACACGACGGTTTCTCGACGCTCCTCGGCTAAACGTCTTATTTCCGCAAGATCGGTTCTGGTGGGACCGATCAACTTTTCGCCTAAAGAACGACGCTCCATATCACGTATCTTTTTTGTAAGCTCGCGTCCCTCGGCAATGTGCCGTTGATACAACGGGTCTCTTCCTAATGCCTCATCGATAGCTAGCTCAGACAAACCGACGTTGACGGTTTCTGCAGCGGAAGAATTCAGATTAGGAGCCGATTCTAGAAGCTCTTTGGCCCGGACAATTTGTTGGCGAACCGACTCGAGTTGCCCCTCCGTTTTGAGAAGGTCGAAAGAAACTTTATTGAGATCTGTTCGAAGCAACCCAAATTGTTGGATAGCGGTTTGCTGAGCCAAAGAAATTGTTTGACTATCACCCGTTCCTAGGGTGTCGGCGATTTGACGGAGTTCAGCGTGTTTCGCCCTGGTTTTTCCTTCCGTCTCGGAAAAAGCTTTTTCTAAATTTTCGAGTCGTTTGACGCGTTCGTTGCGTTCCGCGAGGACTACTTCGTTGAGGTAGGCATTCACGATCGCGTCAACGATTATCTTGGAATCACTAATGGACTGCGAGGCGAGTTCCACTGCCATGACCTCGCTATCATCCGGAAAAGTTACTTTGATCCCGTTGATAAGAGATTGCATTGGGTCGGGAGACGTTTTAATTGAGGACAACGTAGAAACCTTTTCATCCGCCAACGCCGTGTTTAAGACTAACGGAGAAGTCACAAGTTGCTTCTGTGTGTTTTTGTAAACCTTAAACGCGACAATTCCGTTTGCGACTCGGTCTGCAGTTTGAAATGCTAGAGGTGTGTCGTTGGAATCAATTCGAAGAAACGCGGTCGCCGCATGCTTGGGCTCCAAGGCTATCCAGCCAGCAATTCCGGCTAACGGTGCCAAAATTAAGCCAACAACAGTCGCGATAGGCCAATGTCGACGAATCGCCCCCAGAATAGAGGCAATGTTAATGCCCGGAGTCGATTCCGCTGGCCGGTTGGGCTGCGGTCGCCGAGGAGCTCCTGTACCCTGGGACAATTGACGGGGCGGGGCGATGATGACATCGGTTACAGGTTTCGGTGATTGAATTGACATAAATAAAGCCTTAACAAACCCCTAAGAAACATCTTTATCTAACCGCTAGATCACCAGCGACCGGAATTTTTTCCTGATCGTTGGTAATCAATAAGGCGGCTAAAAATCTCTTTACCAGTATCAATAAAATGACTGCCAATGCAATCATTACCCACCCGGCTATGTCATGAATCTCTGCCGACCAGGTCGGAAAATACTCATGACCTATCGCCGTCATCACGATGCGACTGACGTTGGCAATCAATGCGACCGGAACAACCGCCACCATTAGAAGCGTTCGTCTCAGCCAATTGGTCTCGGAAAGCACAGCCATTCCAAAGGCAATGGCAGCGAGCGAGACCAAAATACGGATACCAGAACAGGCCTCGACTACCCCCACTTCGGAGTTGGGCAGGCTGATAACATTTCCCCGTTCGATGGCGGGCACACCAATGGTCTGCAAACAAATGATGCTCAAGTCGGTCGCAATGGTCTGAAGATTACCCCGCACAATCCGATTGAGATGGCTAGGCAACGGGAGCATAAAAACGAGGAACGCGATTGCCGCCCAATTAATCCAAACTCCGCGAGGTCCCATCAACAGCCAAATCAATCCTGCGGCTAGAACCAAAATGGAGAGCCCCTCGACGGGTAAAGCCCTGCCAAGAATGCCTATCGTTCGCAGACAGAAAGCGAGCAGAATCAAGCCGATCCCGGCGGCAATATGAAACCCGCCCGGTTCGAACGATTTCAAAAGAGGTAGCCACTGGCTCCGTTTCAAGTAGATCAAATAACCAGCGAACGGAGCCACGAGAAACCCGTGGGAGTAATCCGGACTAATCCACCACATTCGCCCTAGCCTTAGAAAGACCGGATAAAATGAGATGCCGATTAACGCTAGTGTAAGCAGTAAGAATCCTATGAGCCATTCCCTTTTAGGACTGGAACTTTGGCGTGTGTCGTTCATATTCGCGTGGGAGGAATTTTGTAAAAAGCCCCTCAGGGAGGGCGTGAATCATTCGGTGGTGACAGTGAAACAAATTGATTCTCCACCCCAACCCTGAGGTGTCAAACCGTTTCTTCACAGTCCGTAACATATGGACTGAACCGAAACAGACTGACCTGCCGGCAGTTCCAAAAATTCAGCTATGTTTCGACGTATAAACTAACAGGGTGGTTCCCAGGGGAAACCCTGGGCCAACGAGCCAGAAAGCAACGTCGCTGTAAGTAGAGATGTGGGCGCGTGTAAGATTTTGGTTTCCGCGAGGAGTCGAATTCCCTAAATAAAACAACGTTGATCGGTTAACAATGTATCCGAGTATAAGGCGGATTTCGACCCATTCAAGGATCTTTTGTCCAGGGCTCTTCTGACGAGAAGCAAGCAGCTTGGTTAAGGGAGCCCCAACCGACCCTAAACACTCGCAAGGTCAATCCCCCCCAATTTTGCGCCCTGAAAAACATGCCTTAAAATTACAGTTCGGTCTCGACATGTGGATTACTAGCTTCCAACGCCGACCACCACCAATAGGGGGGAGACGATTGGCGATTGGCGATTGGCGATTGTTTTTTTCATCCCGTACGGATACGTCATTCGCCTGCCCGATCGCAAGATCGCGGTTTGTATCCCGGAGGGAGAAGCGATTTATGATTGCCGATTGCCGATTGAAGATTTGGGTTTTCATCCCGAAGGGATGGCAGCATGTAGCCGGGGGTTGAGCGCTTCGCGATACCCCCGGTGGGTACACGATTTGGTTTTGCATCCCGCCGGGATGCAATCCGCGATCGGTGATCGCGAATCACATATCCCTTCGGGATAAAAACCGCGATCTGAAATCTGAAATCTGAAATTATCTCAGACCGCGACTTGAGCGTCGACTGGCTCCCAAACCCAGTTCTGGAGCGATTCCATGATGGCTTCTTCCACATGTCGCATATGGATGCCTGTTTCAAGAAGCTTGGAGTTGTCCAAAACGCAATTGGAACGTGGCGCGATGGCAGCCATCTGCATAAATTCGTCTTCCGATTTGAAGAATTCATACTGCTTGTCAGGCGTCAAATGCTTGCGAATCAAGTCGGCAACTTGCCTCGTTGTAACCGAACCCGTGTTGGTGGCGTTGTAGATTCCGAACGGTACTCGCTTGACCCAGCAATCAACGCAAACTCTCACGAAATCGTCGAGATGAGAGAGGCTATTCTCAGCTTCCAATAGCCGGCTATATCGCATCAGCTTGGAAAGATAATTTCGTGGCGAGTCAACGTGATTAAACGGTATTCGCAGCCTCCAAATGTGGCACGTTTCGCAGTCGGCGAGTATCTCTTCTCCCAACGCTTTGGTCCCGGAATAGAAACTGCAATTGTTGGTTCGGAACGAGAAATTCGCGGGATCGGTCTCGGTGAATCCTGCACCTAGATCATTGCGGCCAGTGAAGATACAACCACTCGAGACATGCCCCCACGGAATATTGGCTCGTTCGCAGGCCTCACGAATACGGCCAACCAAAATGGCATTGCCGTTTAGACACTCCGTTTTATCCGCTTCACAAGCGTCCACATTCGGCTTGCCCGTGTAACCCGCACAGTTAATGAGATATTCGGCATCCACTTGTCGAATGAGATCGGTTACAGCGGAGGGATCGTAGTAATCACAATGTGTTCTGCTGGGGGCGATATAAGGAATCCCCCTGGTCTCAAGTTCTCGAGCAAAATATCCACCGACATAACCACTAGATCCGAGCAATACGATCATAATGCCTCTTCAAAATCCCTGCTGTGTTCTTGCAGAAAAAAGAACTTTGGTCCCATTTTGTCTCAAGCGACGAACCAATTTCGCCTGTGAATGCTAACTGAATGCCGTCCGTTATCAATTAAGATTCTTTAGGAAATTGCCCAGCGAATTTGAAAACGAGGCCTACAAATCGGTTGATTGGTTCGTAACGATCCGTACGGTCAAATTGATGGCGTCCGATGGGACATTGCTGATTTTTCGATCACGAAATCGGGATGTGAGAATTTTAACGATAATAAAGATTAGCGCTTCGCTTGGTTCTTGGTTCTTGGAGATTGGAGATTGGAGGGATGACAGCGACATGCGCGGTGCTGGCATCCCTTCGGGATAAAAAACCGCGATCGACGATCGGCAATCTGAAATCTGAAATCGCCAATCTAAAATCGCCAATCATTACGGCCTTGGCTCGTGAATGACGCGATCGCGGACGGCTTTGATTCCATCGGCATTCTTTTCAATCAACTGCTTCGTGGATCGCAATGCACCGGGGATGTCGATTTCGATATCAAGCGGTACTACTTGCGCACTCACCAAGACTCCCTTTGCACGCATCAACGAAACGAGCGACGTCTGAATCTCGATGTTGGCTTCCACGACCTGCTGCTGCGTTCTTACTAGACGATTGATCGCTTGAAACAATTGCTCCAGTTGATTGACGATCGAAACTCCCTCGTCGGGATTAACCCATATCTTGTCGACGATGGCATTCACTTCCCGTTCGCGTGTGAGCAAAGTCAAACGACGCAAATCGAGCTTCTCAGGCCCATTGTTTATCACTCGAAGCGATTGCAAGACTTCCTCGCGAATCAATTGGAGTTGGTCTTCATAAGCTGCCATCAACCGGCTGGCTCGTATCTGCGTTTCTTTATTGCGAGCTCTCGCGGTTCGGTTATTGAGAAACATCTCCATGTTAGCGCTCGCCGCCGCCGACATCGGCAGCTGATCCAAACTTGATAACGCGGCGCGGTAATCACGATCGTTTTCGAAGCCGTTCAATGAGGACCGAATCGAGAATGTCAACTTGGGTAAGATCTGATTCAAGGAAACTTGCTCCTCGACTGCGTTTTGCTGGATAGCTGCCAATCGCTCGCGAACCTCGGGGCGATATTGAACGGCCTCGGAGATCTCGAACCAAGGCTCGAGCTGAGAATCGAGTTTAGTCGGTGCTTCGACTGTGAAAATCTCGGTATGCAATGGATCGAGAGCCGGATCGTTCACCAATCGAAAGAGCGCATCCTGCGACTGTTGCACTCGCGTTTGGGCGTCAACCAAATCACCACGCGCTTCTAAGTACAGTGCACGGGCTTGCTCAAGCGAATTGATAGCACGCTCAAGCTGATTACTGCGTTCCTCAATTTGCTGTAGAAGCTCCCATGAAGCAACGGTGAGAGATCGCTGAATAAAGTAGTTGGCTCGCGCCCGGTACAACTGCCAATAGGATTGAAGCACTTTTTCAAAGAGCTGGTTGCTTTGGGACAATGCTCTGGCATACTCTTCGTCGTAGCGAAAGCTGGCAATTAATCCGCGGCTTAAGGCGACGACCCTTCCACCATCTCGCAAGACCTCTTGGGAGTAGATCATGTTCAAGGACGCGACTCCTTGATCCGGGATCGCTAACGCACCTAAGTTATCTTGGACACCTAGTGTTTCATTGAGTTCTAGAGTGCCACCGTAACGATGATTTTTTTTTACTCCAAAGGCGACGGAATTGTCTTCTTGTTTCGTTTGCAAATTTTGGACATCAAATTGCGAGCGAACGAACGCGGCCGGATCAAATGTTCCAAACTCGCGATTGATTTGCTGCCGTGTTTCGGTGGGCTGGAGAATGATCTCTCGCTGCTTAATCGAATTGGTAAAGGTACGTTCGATCAGGTCGGGCAATGACAATCGAATAAATGGTGCTCCTTCAAACACGCTAGCATGTGCAACATGTTGTTCGATAAGGGCCATGGATGCCCAGTTCGGAAGGGGACGTTGAACCTCGGCTGCGTAATTCGGCTGAGTAGATTGGTTAAGCTGTAATGATTGGCCCGATGGGGCAGATTGCGCAGCAGATAAGGTTTGATCGATCGAGGGAATAGTCGGAGTATTGGTATTTCGAGGCTCGGAGTACTGGAAACTCTGGCCCGAGGCGATGGCGGGGATAACAAGAGGCAAACCGATAGCCAACGCCGAGCAAAAGCCGCGCAATCCTCCTAGGTGATTCGATTGGATTGGTGAGACGAAGTCCATTCGGTTCCTAAGCTAGCATCGGTTGGTTAAACCCCTTTAGCGACTGAAGCGATCTTATCGGATGTTAGGTTAGATCGGATCGCATGGTTTGTTAATTCAGGTAAAGCGAATATACCAGGTCAGTTTCCTCGACAGTTCATCCTTCTCGTGTATGTTTCCCAGTCCGAATCACTTGCCCAATCGTTTTCGTCTACGAATTCGGTGATCGTCAACGAGTCGAGCGTATCAGGGAACAGGATCGAGAGTGACAGCTCGCTCCTGTTCCGCCAGGACCAACCACAACCCGAAGCGTAAGCGAGGGACGAATAACGACCCGAAGTGTAAGCGAGGGAAGCAGTAACAAACCGAAGCGTAAGGGCGTGTTGCTTTAATGAGCCGCGAACGCGCTAGCGTCCGGTTATCGGCCGTTAACCGTGGGCTAGCGCCCCGCGGCTAATGCTTGTTTTTCAACCGGATGGACAGTGAATTTGCGGAGGAAGTATCGGCCACCGAGCCAAAAGATATTCAGCAATGGGATCTGGGTGAACTAACAAATCAGAGCATGGAGTAGAAAATGGTTAGCAGTACCCTTTCACCTGCTCATAAGTCATCCGTTGCATCGAAATGGAACGGATTTATTCGAAGCGTCCGAGAGTCGATTGTAGCCACCTCGCCAGCGCAATTAGTCGACCAGGTTCTCTCTCTCGAACGTGTCGTCTCAGGCTTTAGCCCGAAGGAGATGCTTCAACGTTCGAAAGAACTTACTGTGCGTGCTCGCAGTGAGAAAAAACTAGCGAGACTAATACCGGACGCATTTAGTCTCGTTCGAGAAGCTGCCTTTCGAGAATTCGGATATCGTCACTATCCCGTTCAAATTCTAGGAGGTGTTCATCTCGCTCACGACCGAATTATCGAAATGGAAACCGGTCAAGGGAAATCCATCACGGCCTTGTTCCCTCTGTATCTATATGGATTGCTAGGGAAAGGAGCTCATCTAGCAACGAGCAACGACTACTTGGCCGAACGGGACGCCAAAACTATGGCGAATGTGTTTCGCCAGCTAGGGCTCTCCTGCGGGTTTGTTAATGGCGATATGAAACCGGATCAACGACGAATCAATTATGGATACGACATTACCTACGGTACCGGTACTGAATTTGGTTTCGATTTCCTAAGGGATCGTATTGCGACACCGAGCCGGGCTGCTACCCCCTCGCATGTAACGCAAACAAACTCGTGCGTACAACGTGCCCGGTTCTTTATCCTGGCAGACGAAGCTGACTCGCTCTTAATTGATGATGCCAATACGCCATTAATCTTGGGTACAGCTGGAAACCCACGATTCGCATTGGAAGAACTCTGCCACTGGGCCGTCAGAATCGCTGGACGTCTAATTCTGGATCATGATTACGAGCGATCCAAAATCGATCGATCTTTTCGACTGACTCGCGATGGTCGATCTAAAGTGAGAGATTTGGCGAATGGAAGCCAAGTCTCCAATCACTATTCCATGTTTGACGTATTCGATTATGTGGAAAAAGCGATGTTCGCCCATAATTGTATGCATCGAGAAAAACAATACATCGTTCGTGGCAAAGAGATCGTTCTCGTTCAAGAGAATACAGGGCGATTAGGAGAAGGTAGACAATTGCAAGCTGGATTGCATCAAATCATCCAGGCTATTGAAAACGTACCTGTCACACCGCCCAACGAGTACTCAGCGCGAATTACGGTTCAAGGTTTCTTTATGAGTTATCGCCATCTCGCAGGCATGACGGGAACCGGTTTATCAGCAGCTAACGAATTTCAAAAGGTCTACGGCAGATCGGTGGTTCGTATTCCAACCCACCGCCCATCGCTTCGCGTGGCCCTGCCGAATTGCTCGACCGAAAGCATGAAAGAGAAATGGGAGTTGATCTGTCGAGAAACAGATGATCTTCAAAAGAAAGGGCGAGCGATCTTGATCGGGACTCGCTCTATACAAAAATCGGAGGAACTCTCGGCTCAATTAACCGAGTGGGGTGTTTCTCACAAGACCCTTAATGCCAAGAATCACGCGGAAGAAGCGGCAATCATCGCGAAAGCCGGTGAATCTGGTTCCGTCACCGTCGCAACTGGAATGGCGGGACGCGGCACTGACATAAAACTGGCTCCCTCCGTCAAGGAAGCTGGCGGATTGCATGTAATACTATCGGAGCTTCATGATTCGATTCGATCCGATCAACAGATGTACGGTCGATGCGCGCGTCAGGGAGACCCCGGTTCCCATCGAGCCTACTTCTCCAGAGAAGACGACCTGCTGGTCAGCGCAATGACTTGTTCGGAAAAATCCAAAATGAGCCGCAATATCCGGATTGGGGAACTAGACCGAGCCATGCTTAAAGCGCAAATCCATCATGAAGCCAAACAAAGCAAGATGCGCATCGCTCAGTTCGAGCACGAACGAAAGCGGCTGGAAAGTATCGTACAAATGGGATTAGACCCAGTTTTGGACGCGTTAGTATGAAGATCCATTTACCCCGAAGCCGGACCTTGACCTCTGATGAATCCGTATGAGCAGCCCATTGAATGCAGGTCAAAACTCTAGTATTAACCGACACCTCAACTGCTTAGCAGCTGGGGCAGCTGACCCATTGGTCTATCTTAAACGGGCCTTTGCGTTTATATCGAAACAGCAATCGGTCGCCGCCTCATTTGCCTGGATGAAGTTTGATAACGATTTGGAGAACATTGCCGAGGCTGGTACGAAACGAGACGTACCTGGATTATGTGATCGAGCCAAGGACCTGTTGCAAACGCGAGCTCGCGATTTATTGTTTCGGCCAAAGATAGAATTGCCGATCGATAATACCGAAAGATGGACTCGCACAGGAGTCGCCGAATTTCCCTTGGCCGTGAACTTAGTGATCGAATCCAATGGAAACGCCAAGTCCATTTTTTGCTTTGTACTGGGATCGCGAGATCTGACAACTGGCCCTACGAACGACTCCCTTTGGGCCGCTTACGAAAACGGTTTAAACGAGGGATTACAAGCCTGTATTCGACGTGTCAATAAGACTCGTAAGTCGATGTGGGAATCAAAACGCACTCCCGTTCGACGAGCCCAAACGCAGCCTGACTCAGGCGAACCAAGCTACGGCGAATCGTATGAGCTACCCAACAAAGACATAACAAATACGGTCCGTGCCAACGTCCATTCCGAGCAAATTGACTACCCACCTCGATTGAGCATTCCGTTGGATTTGGATGTGTTGGAATCTACCAACGATGAGGAGTTTTTGCCGGACGGAATCAACGCTCCGAGTGAACACAGAATTCAACAGACACTCGGAAATCTAGAGATACAAGTCTTGGAGGGGTTAGCTCCCGCGCCGATCAAAATCGAGCTTGGGGCTTTCAACGGTTCCATCGACAAGTCGCCTGAAGTTTTTGAGGCTGAGTGTGTAGCATGGAGTCAAATTCAAGGAGTTCTCCTGGCTCGAGCCATTGCACCTCATTTGGTGCCCAAGGATTTTTCTGTAGCAGCAGTTAACGAAATCAAAAACAGTCTTGGTACCGGCCGTATCTCGATAGCGTGGAAACGCGGTGGGAGATTTCAGATCCTAGCGGTTTCAGGCAGCTCTCATTTGGACCGACGCGCCGATTCCATAAGGACATTGGAAGAACTCGTTCAAACGGCGGCCGATAACAAGACATCCTTTTTTCATCCGGACGATCTGGAGGTCTCGTACGAAGAGATCCTTGCCGGGATCGAGGAGTACTACGAGCAAACTCAGAATCGATCGATCGCAATTCAATTGATCTCAGCTCCCCGAGATGTGGTCCAAACCCGAACCGAACCTGAAACCATTTTTTACTCGGACAAAGACCACCGCGGTGAGCCACTGGCTGCGTTGATCGTCGAAGGGATTGAACGAAAAATTGAGAAAGTGGAATGGGATCGGTACTGGAATACTGTTGAATCCCTCGTCCAGCACGGCGTTCAAAATGCGACAGAAGTTGGATCGCTCTTCTTCTTAAGTTATCGAAGACGATTCGGACGTTTTTTAAATTGGCTGGGTGAGAAGAAATTAAAGCGGGCAAAACAATTAGGAGTTGGGCTAGCTGTCGTGCTGATGATTCTCGCAGCTTGTCCGGCACCAATGACTGTGGTGTCACATGGTATCGCTCAACCCCAGAGCCGAGTCAAAGTGTACTCAGAGGTTAATGGCACCGTAGACCAAATCCTCTTCAGGGACGACGAAACGATCGACCAAGGAACCCCACTACTCATCATCAAGAATACAGAGCTAGAGCTAGAACGAAAGAAGCTGGATGGGGAATACGCGGAAACAGAACGATCCATCCAATCGATTCGAGACCAATTAAACAGCACGGCTCCGATGGAGGACAACCAAGTCCTATCGCTCAGAAAAGAAAGAGCAGGGCTCATTGAAAGACTACAATCGCTGGACTTGCAAATCGCTCTGGTTGCCGAGAAACAAAACAAGCTCCGGATTACCAGTCCTATCAAAGGAAAATCCATTACATGGGATTTGCCGCAGCGATTAAATCGACTACCGGTCGAACCGGGTCAACACCTGCTCACCGTGGCTGATGATTCGAAACCATGGGAGCTAGAGATCCTGATTCCCGAATCGCTAATCGGCTATGTAAGAAACGCGCAGGAGTCGAACCAAATCAACAGAGAGTTCTTAGAGGTCTCTTTTGTTCTAGCATCAGATCCTGGCAAGAAATATCAAGGAAAAGTCATCTCGCTGGCAGATACTGCAACGTTCGATGAAAAAGAAGGAATGGTGCTTCGGGCTAAAGTCTCGATTGATAATCAACCAGAGAACTGGGCTCAGTTTGTCAAGCCAGGAACCAGCGTCATCGCCAGAATCAATCTCGGCTCTGCACCATGGATTTACACAACCACCTATCAGTTAATCGATTCATTGCGTCGTTTCCTGTTCAAGTATTTATAAAAGCCTAAAGGTTATGACCATGACCAATCCAAGAATCAGTTGGAGTTCTAACCACACATTCCATTGCGATGCTGCGCGATTATCTGCCAAGCGATCGATTCGTCGTGAATGGGTAGCCCGGGCGTTGATAGCATTGTTCTCTGTCATGTCTTTCGAATCGATGGTGTGCGCTGAGGATCGATCGGAATCTAGAACTGCAAACGATAAACAAACTGCCGACATCAGAACCAATGAAACCTGGGCTACAAGTTCAAAGACGGAACCAAAGTCCGCCGCCAATTCATTGCCAGTCCATTGCGCGGTATTGCCTCTAGAACGGTTGGAAGTTAGCTCGCAAAGAGATGGACGAATCAAAGATATATACGGACGGCCTGGCTCCACAATCCAGGCGGACCAAATCGTTGTAAAGATGGAATCGGACGAACAAACGATCAAGCGGGCGTTAGCGGAAGGGGAGCTTAGAAAAGCAACGACTTTGAAAAGCGATCGATCTGCATTGGAAGCAGCTCAAGCGTTGTTATCCAAAGCCGAAGCGACCTACGATATAACCCTTAAGCTGAACCAAAAGAGTGAGCTAGAGCTCTTTCGGCTCAAGATGGATGTGATGGAGAAAAAAGCGAACTTGAAGTTGGCGGAGGCTCGTGCAACGCAAGAGTCAATCGACTTTGACATTAAAGAGCAGCAACTGGAGCTAGCTCGATGGGAGGAACAACGCTGTGCGTTGAAGAGCCCTGTTTCGGGCATGGTAAGTGAGCAATTTAAATTC
Source organism: Pirellula sp. (assembly GCA_046344995.1). Lineage (GTDB taxonomy): Bacteria > Planctomycetota > Planctomycetia > Pirellulales > Pirellulaceae > JBKCUI01. The sequence continues at coordinate 370,264 of JBKDKR010000078.1, read as the reverse complement.
CCCGGAGAATTTGTTCGTCAAGGCGAAACCATTCTTAGGATCATTCACATGGAACGTGTCGCCATCCGTGTTGAATTCGATTCGCAGATCGTACCAACATATAAACTGGCCAACCGGACAGCAACTGCGACGTTTTCCAGCGGCGATGGCGAGAGCTTTGAGATTAGAGGGCTACAATTCGACCGCATTTTGCCATCGAACTTGGATAGCAAACATTACCATGCCATTGCCGTGGTAGACAATCCTACTCGGCTCGACCATTCAGGAAGTTCGCACTGGTTACTGAGGGCGGGCATGGTAGGAAAATTGCTCATTCACCCAGCTACTGAATCGGAGATAACTCCGTGAGTGAGTTAGGAACACCGGATCGGCCATGGCCGATCCGCATGCGAAATGATCTCCGTGTCTCCGAGCAGTCGTTTCGTGGGCAGAAAACATTTGTCGTTGGCAACCCAACGAACAATGAGCATTTCTATTTGCCAGAGCAACAATATGCTCTTCTAAAGCTATTTGATGGCAACAAGACTCCGAATCAGATTCGGGATCAGTTTCAAAGGCAGTTCTCACCAGCGAGACTAGAAATCCGGGAGATCGAGCAACAAACCATTCAACTGTTTGAAAAGGGACTGGTCGAATCAACGGTAGCCGGGATGGGCAATCGACTTATTGCTAAAGAAAAACGCCGTATTGCGAAAAAACGCTTTGAGTCAGTGCTGAGTGTTGTTTCGCTCCGATTGCGCGGCATTGATCCATCGAGGATGTTGAGCACAATAACTCCCTATCTAAAGTGGCTGTTCGCTTGGCCAGTGGTCTCTGTTAACATGCTGGTTTTCGCGATTACCATACTCTGGTTGTTAGCGAATCTGGCTGAATTTCGCGCTAGATTACCCGCAGCATTCGATTTCTTCTCAGGCGGAAACTTTATTGGATTCGTTCTCGTTTTTTCCGTAGTAAAAATCCTCCATGAGTTAGGTCACGGAGTTTTGTATACGGCATTGGGCGGAAGATGCCGAAATCTCGGAGTCTCTCTTTTGGTTTTTGTGCCGACGTTGTATATCGATACGACAGACTCGTGGCGCATTGATAACAAATGGCATCGCGCTGGAATCGCAGCAGCCGGAATGTACGTGGAATCGATGCTCGCTAGCTTAGCGGTTTGGGTGTGGTGGATAACGGCACCTGGATTGATTCATTACACGGCGCTGCATGTTCTCGCTTCGTGCGTGTTATCTTCGGTTGCGTTTAATGCCAATCCATTGGTCAAATCCGATGGTTACTTTATATTTTCCGACCTATTCGAAATACCAAATCTGGCATCCAGAGCATCACAACGGCTTCGATATCATCTAAGAAATTACTTCTTCGTAGAAGAGAACGATCACGAAGAATTCTATGACCAATCAGCAAGACGATTGTTAGTGGTTTATGGCGGCCTAGCAATGCTCTATCGCGTCGTACTCTTGTCGGGAATAGCCTGGCTTATTCTCAAATTCGGGACCGGCTACGGTGCCGAATCATTGGCCTTTTTAGCCGTTTTTGCATTCATCGGAATCAATCTGTTCGCACCTCTCAAAACCGCTTGGGGGTTCAGTAAGCGTCACGATCTTTGGATCCGCGCCAAGAAAACACGTTTGCTTGCCGCCTCGGCAATAACCATGGTCGCAATTGTGGGGATCACAACCATTCCTGTTCCCGATCGTGTCGTCTGCGATTTCGTAATGGAACCCGAGGATGTTCAGGTCGTGCGATGTCCAGAGGCGGGAGTGCTATCCGAACGATTCGTGGAGCAAGGGGCATGGGTTAGCGCTGGGACACCGATAGCAAGAATACGAAACATCGATTTGGAAATACAACTGGCAGGTATGGCCGGGGAAATCAAGGGACTGCAAGCAAGGGAAGCAACGCTATTGGCTGCGACGCAAGTCACTTCTGATATGTGGCGAGAGCGGCAAGATCTGCAAGAGAAGATTCGCAGTCGCAGCCAGCTCATTAGCGAATTAGAAGAGCGAATAAAATCTCTTACTATTCGAGCCCCACGCGACGGACATGTGATAGGAATTTGGCACGAAGAACCGATTACGAAGAACGCACATGAAGTTGGATTCCATTCAGGCTGGGGATTGTCTAGCGACGATAGCCTGCGGTACGTCAAAAAAAATGAGGCGATATGCCGAATCGCTAACCGACAAAAGTTTCAAGCTAAGGTATTCGTTCCCCAGGACTCCGTGCGTGAGATATCTCAAGGAGCAGCGGTCAAGCTATTACCGAGAACGGGTATGTTGAGTGGAGCATATGGCAAAGTTGTTGGTTTGTCCGAATGCAACGTTGAGGAATTGCCAAAGTCACTTTCATTGCGATTTGGTGGAGGGCATGAATCCAATAATCGCCAACCCTCTCGACACGGTACTGACCAGGATTTTCACGCAACGGATGGAACCAATGAGACATTGTATGCAGCCTCAGTAATGCTCACGTCAGAGCTTCCCGATCGTTATTTTGATTCCGTTGGCGTTGCCAAAGTGGAGCTCGCAAAGAAATCTTTGTTTTCTTGGTTCGTCAATCGAATCGCCAAAAGTTTACGTTTCGATTTGCATTCTTAGTTCTTAGTTCTTAGTTCTTAGTTCTTAGTTCTTAGTTCTTAGTTCTTAGTTCTTGGTTCTTGGTTCTTGGTTCTTGGTTCTTGGTTCTTAGAGATTGGAGATTGGAGATTGGCGGGATGCGAGCAATGAGCAAGTGTCTGGCATCCCTCCGGGATGCGAAATCCGTGTGCGCGACCCACCGGGGGTGTCGCGAAGCGCTCAACCCCCGGCTACATGCTTCCATCCCTACGGGATACAAACTGCGATCGGCAATCGGCAATCTGAAATCGGCAATCTGAAATCGGCAATCGGCAATCTGAAATCTCCCGGGCCTATAATACGAATTACGCGATTGAAACGAATTGGGGATTAACCCAACCCTAAACGCTCTTGACGATAGACCCCGGAACAAACTCGTTGCACCCAAGTGTCGTTGTTAAGATACCATTCAATCGTGTTACGGATACCTTGTTCAAAGGTTACGCTCGGTGACCAACCAAGCTCTGAATGGATTTTGCTAAAGTCGATTGCATATCGTTTATCGTGCCCCGGTCTATCTTTGACGAACGTGATTAGGGAACGTCTCGATAATCCGGCCGCAGGACGAAGCTCATCCAGCAGATCGCAAATGAGGTGTACCACCTCGAGATTTCTCTTCTCGCTGTTGCCCCCGATGTTATAGGTCTGCCCCTCACGGCCCCGATGGAGCACTAGATCAATCGCAGTGCAGTGATCCTCGACAAACAACCAATCTCGTATATTCTGGCCATCTCCGTAGACAGGCAATGGCTTACCCGCGAGCGCATTTTGGATGATCAATGGTATGAGCTTTTCTGGAAACTGATAAGGCCCATAATTGTTAGAGCAGTTGGTAATCAAGGTCGGTAGACCGTAGGTCTCCCGGTATGCCCTGACAAACATGTCGGACGAGGCTTTGGAAGCGGAGTATGGCGAATTGGGTGCATACGGTGTTGTTTCAGTAAAGGCTCCTTCGTCCCCCAAAGAACCAAAAACCTCATCCGTTGAGACATGCAGAAATCGGAAGGCTTTTTGTTGTTCTGGAGTCAGCGTTCGGTAGTACCCCAATGACGCTTGTAATAGCTCGAAAGTACCAACAACATTGGTTTGAACAAAAACACCGGGGCCATCAATCGAACGGTCGACGTGAGACTCTGCCGCAAAGTTTACCACGGCTATTGGCTTATGCTTTGCAAGAAGTTCTGCAACTAACCCTCGATCTCCGATATCCCCTTTGACGAAGATGTGTCTTTCATCAGACTCCGGAAGCGACTCTAGATTTCCTGCATAGGTTAAAGCATCTAGATTGATGACGTTCCATCGTTTCTCCTGAAGACGTTGTCGAACATAACATCCGCCGATAAAACCCGCCCCACCTGTTACCAAAATCGAATCCATATCAACCCTTTTATTTATCTCTTCAAAAATAGGAATATCAGTGTACCAATAGTGGGAGTGGCCCGGTGTTCCGTGAAATGGAAATGTGACTCACCCTGTCGGCTCGCATTAATCCCTGCCACAAAACGGAAGTCGCGTCTAGTCAACTAATTGCTCTAGGTATTTTTTGAGCTCGGCCGGAGAACTGCTGGCATTCTTTAACAATTGAGACTGGTCGATGAAGCCCTGACCGAACGCGATTTCATCTAGACACCCAATCTTCAGTCCTTGGCGTTCTTCAATCGTCTGAACAAAGTGTCCTGCTTGGAGCAAGGATGAATGTGTCCCAGTGTCGAGCCAAGCAAAACCACGACTAAGCTTTTCAACGTACAACTCTCCCTTCTCAAGATAGGTTCGGTTGACGTCGGTGATTTCCAATTCCCCTCGCGGAGAGGGACGTGTCGCCTTTGCGATTTCAACCACCTGTGTGTCGTAAAAGTACAAGCCCGGCACGGCAAAACGAGACTTCGGTTGCTTTGGCTTTTCTTCAATGGAAAGAGCTTTTCCTTCGGGATCGAAATCGATTACTCCGTATCGTTCCGGATCGCTTACTGGATAGGCGAAGACCGTTGCGCCCGTTTTTCGATTACGTGCATTGGCCAGTGTTTCTGTGAAGCGGAACCCGTAAAAAATGTTGTCCCCCAATACGAGTGCGACACGGTCTCCTCCGATAAACGTCTCGCCTATGATAAATGCTTCCGCCAATCCTCGAGGAGCGGACTGCTCAGCGTATTCGAACCGAACTCCCAAGTCGGAACCGTCACCCAAAAGCCGTCGGAAAAGAGGGAGGTCATGCGGAGTCGAGATAATCAATATCTCTCTGATGCCAGCTAACATTAACACCGAAATCGGATAGTGAACCATCGGCTTATCGTAAACCGGCAAGAGCTGCTTGCTTATGGCCTTGGTAATCGGATGCAGACGAGTACCGGACCCTCCTGCCAAGACAATGCCCTTCATATTGCTTTCGCTCTCACGTAATGGTTGCGTCACGACATGCTCTAGTGGATGTTAACTGACACCCAATCCACATCATGTCGTTATCAATCGAATAGTTGGGAACAGCGTATTCTTTGACTGCGTTCCACTATCAACTAGCGTCAAAAAAATACAAGTACACTTCCCTATACTTTAATCTGTGGCCCTTAGCTTATGGGCGTGTTGCTTTGATGGCGTTTTGAAAAACAAGCATTAGCCAAAGGGGGCTAGCCCACGGTTAACGGCCTACAACCGGACGCTAACGCTTTAGGGCCAATTCAAACAACAGGCCCGTATGCGAGGTGACCGTGGAAACAGACTATCGTGCAGGTCCGCCTATTCGTAACAACTGGAATAATTGTTACTATTAAGCGGAGATACGGCTGTTAGTTGTTACCCGTGGGCTGGCATCCGGTTATCAGCAGTGAAACGTGTGCTTGCGCACTGTGGCTTACGCTATTCTTTCTAAATACCCGTAACGCAGTTCCTTGTTTACCATTTCGAAGTTGTGGTGTTTTGGATTTATGGGCGAAGCCCAGCTCGTTTACCTAGCCAAGTCTGCATGGCCGGGACGGTTGTAAAATAGGATCAATATCAACGACAAGAAACGGCGATAGCTTCGTCGGTTAAAGTGAAGGCCTCGTTGCCTCGTCCACTACAAAAAGAGACTCGTTGCCTCGTCCACTACAAGAGGGGGCTCGTTGCCTCGTTCGCTACGAACGGGGGCTACTCTACTTCTTGTGGACACCATACCGGCCAATGCAGGTGGAGCGATGACTGAGACGCTACGGGTTAGGATCCCTCTCGCATAAGAACTGTTTTGACAGTCCTCATGATTAGATACATATCCAACCAAATGCACCAATTGCGAATATAGTACATATCCCAATAAATCCTGAGTTCATAGACTCCAGAGTTTCGGCATCTTACTTGCCAAAGCCCCGTCAATCCCGGCCTTACCGACGTGTAAGCACGGTACTCATCGGGATAGTCACGGATGTAACACGCATCGTATGTCGGGGAGTCTATGATAGGCCTTGGGCCCACCAAGCTCATTTCACCTCTGAGCACATTCCAAAGCTGTGGAAGCTCGTCGATGCTGGTAGCTCTCAGTAGTTTACCGACCTTCGTTACTCGCGGATCGTCGCCAAGTTTATGCGTCTTGTCCCATTCTTCCTTGGCTTCAGGATGCGTCGCTAGATAATCGTCCAGAACCTTGTCTGCGTTCGGCTGCATCGTTCGGAACTTCCATGCCCGAAATTCCTTACCACCAAGCCCAACCCGCTTTTGCGAGTAGAAAATCGGCCCCTTTGACCCAAGCTTGATCCAAATGCACAAAACGACCAAGAATGGGAAAGAGCCAATAAGGGCTAAAGATGTCAGGCCTATATCCAGAAGCCGCTTGGCTATCAGTTTTGGAGTGCCAGGATGCCCGCCTCCAAACCTGACTCCCGTTGTGGATCCAACACAAAACATATGATCCCAAATGCTCAAGTCTAGTGCGTTTGAGGAGAGCAAGATCTTATTTGGGATGGGAGCCAAGGAATGATCCAGAACGGGCGCCACCTCTCTCTTCGCACACGGAGAAACGATAACCCAGGTGATCTTTTTGCTTGCGGCCACCTCGTCGACGGCTCGGATATCATAGATCGGCACATCGGAAGTAACTCCAGACTGGGAGGCGATCCAATAATCCTCGGGCTCCAGCAACAATCCGACCGGGCGATAGCCTTGTTCTACTTCTTTCTTCATCCGACGGAAAAGCTCATACCCACGACCTGGTTCAGCCAAAATAAGGGTTGGAACTCCCCAGCAGGAAAACCGCTTCGCAAGATGCCGACAAATGAAACGAAGCGTCATTGTCGAGGGCAGGCTGATCGAAAAAACAAAGCCGCAAACCAGCAGGAACGCAAAGCGATGCTCGGCAAATGCGAACCATCCAATGCCCGCGAATACCATGTGGGCTGCAATCAACGCCTTGGCAAGCTGTCGGAACTCCATAACCGACCCTTGCCCCAGTCCTGGATACAAGCCAGCCAAACGGCCGATCGGGAGGATAATCAGGGACAGCAGGGCGAAAAACTCAGGATTTGCGAGGAGAGCATTTCCGCTAGGAATCGCTAAAGCCACCAAGAGCATTCCGGTCATGAAACAACAAGTTAGCCCCACTATGTCCGCGAACATCAGAGGTAAAGCTGTCAATAACGACTGAACATTCGAGAGGTTCGCCAAACGGGTGGCCAACTCGTTCGACCGAAGGTTCGACTGACAGTATTTGTGAAGAGAACTCGCAGAATGCCGGTCTAGAGAGTCCAGCCTAATGTAACGAATATCCTGGGTCGCATCTGAAAATGGCCTTTCCTCAACCAATGGCTCAGCAGCTAGGGACATCGTACAAAATCCTCACAGATGAGATACGCCTCTGGACGGGGATAGTATTTCCCGCATTCCCAAAGAACATCCTAAAGTTAGTTAGACTGGCATACCTCGTCAAGTTTCTAACCCCTACCAAAACGGGCACTCTGGAAGCGTCTAGAACTGATTCCGATCGGCATTCTCGCGAAAAACTGCCGTAGAACCACATGGAGGGAGCACAGCCCACCATTGTTCCGACTAAGCTTATAGATTAGCTTAAATCAAAATTTTTTTCTATTCTTGCCAATGAATCCCAGACTGAAGATTTTTAACATTACTTTAGGATTCCTTATCTTAAAATGGAGCGAATAAGTGGAATTGGCGGGCATTTGATCGCCCATAAACCCCCTAGATTGCAGACGGATACCCCCCTTAGAGTCTAGATTCGTTCAGATATCTGGAATCGTTTGACAGACACTTGGCGGCAGGAGACTTGATCATCACTCCACCAGATCCCCCCAGCTTCGGTGTTCTCGTGAAAACGGTCGCCTTGAAGAGCGAGGGTATGCAATCTTGCTCGTCAATGGCTCGAGATTCGGCAAAGAGTGACCAAATGATGATCAAAGCAACAAGGCCTTAAAAACATCAATGGACCTTAACCATGACTTCTCTTACCAAGCTGTACTCCCTCCAAAAAAGCCCCCCCCTGCCAGCCTCTTCGCTTTCACTAGCCATCATTCTCCTAACCCTGACAGCAACAGATTGCATTCCATCTGAACCGGAAATGCAAGCTATTCCATCTGGGAGGTTTTTGATGGGGAGTGAGGTTTCTTCCGAACAGTTGGTTTCTGACTTCCCCAAATACGGTCGCAAACCTGAATATTTCGGCGATGAAAGCCCGCAACACTTGGTAGAGATATCAAACCCGTTTCAAATGTCCAAAACGGAAATCACGGTCGCTCAGTTCCGGCAGTTCGTCGACGAGACGGGATATCAATCAGAATCTGAACAGGATGGAACGGGCGCGTGGGGCTTCGATTCGGAAAACAAAAAATGTTATGGACGCGACCCCAAGTTTTCGTGGCAAAGCACAGGATACGAACAGCTCCCCAACTCACCAGTCGTCAACGTGACATGGAACGATTGCACCGCATATTGCCAATGGCTATCGAAAAAGTGGAATAGAGTCGTTCGCCTTCCCACAGAAGCTGAATGGGAATACGCATGCCGCGCCGGTTCGCGATCTTATTTCGGCCCAGGCATCAACATCGACAACCTTTCGCAAAAGGCTCGAACATTGACACCAACAGATGCCAATATCCGGGACGCTATACAGGATCTAACAATCGACAATTCGTCTGATGGTTACTTTCCTGTTGCGGTTGGATCCTTTGCACCGAATGCATTTGGCCTCCACGATATGATTGGCAATGTTTGGGAGTGGACAGCGGATTGGCACGATATTGAATACTATTCCCATTCACCCGTCGTGGATCCGAACGGCCCAAAGCAGGGGGCCGTCAAAGTCCGCCGCGGCGGAGGCTGGAATTCGTTTCCTCTTTGGGCGCGAGCTAGCTTTCGTAATTGGAATAGCCCTGACACTCGCTGCTTGAATCTAGGTTTCCGCATCGTCGCCGAATTCAGTGATTTGGAGATTGCAGAGTATGAAAAATCTAGACCGATTCAAATTCTATTTGTCGGTGATGTAATGCTCGACAATGGTCCAGGCAATGTAGTTGCCAACGGGAAAGATCCGTTTGAGCGTTGCGCGAATTTGTTAAACGATGCAGACTTAACAATTGGCAATCTGGAGTGCGTCCTAGGTCGCGGTGGCGAAATGATTCTCAAAAACTACTCGTTTCGCGGTGCAACAGGATCAGAGCTTTATTTGAAAAAGTACTTTGACGCGGTCAGTTTGGCCAACAATCATGCTTTTGATTTTGGACCTGATGGGCTACAAGAATGTATCAATATTCTTAGTGCAAACGAGATCGGTCACTTCGGCGCAGGAGATTGGCATGACTCCAGAGAAGGTCTCGTCTTAAAGTGCAAAGAACGGACGATTCTATTTCTCGGTTACAACGAATTCAGGGCTAGCGACTACCAACCCTCTGATAAGCACATAGGCGTTGCCCCTCTGGTCGAACAAACAGTTCTTGAAGACATTGCCTCAGCCAAGGCTACAGGGGAGTACGATTACATAATCCCTTACGTACACTGGGGCGATGAGATGGTTTCAATGCCATTAGAGAGCCATCGTCAATTAGCTAGAAAGATGATTGACGCAGGCGCTTCTGCGATTATTGGCTCCCATCCACATGTGACGCAGACTATCGATTACTATCGAGGTTCGCCCATCGTGTACAGCCTAGGGAACTTTGTCTTTGACTATTACCCGGTAGATCCACCGCTTTGGACTGGGTGGACTGTTCGACTGGAAATGCATCCAGATGGACGAATCGACCTGGAGACAACGGCCGTGGAAATGGATCCTGCAGGCCTACCATATCCAGTTAAGCCCTAAGGTCCATTTCAGCCCAAACCAATACGCATGAACTGCGGTGAGAACTGAACTGCGGTGAGAACTAATGCTTTTTGGGTTTGTAGATTTCGGTTGCCGTGCCGAAGTGGACTTCGCCGGCATTCATTAAAGTTTCGCTCAACGTTGGGTGAGGGTGTACCGTCTCGGTAACGTCGCGGATCTCGCAACCCATTTCGATTGCCAGGGCTGCTTCGGAAATCAATTCTCCAGCGCCGGGGCCAACAATTCCGCAACCGAGGACCCTTTGAGACTCTGGGTCGATCAACCACTTCGTGAAACCTTCGGTGCGACCCAAGGCTTGTGCACGACCACTTGCGGCCCACGGGTACGTTTCCGTGGCGACGACTAAACCGTCTCGTTTAGCTTGATCATCGGTCAAGCCTGCCCATGCGATCTCGGGGTCGGTAAAGACGACTGCAGGGATGGCGACTTTGTCGAAGACAGCTGGACGGCCGAGTATTACCTCTATCGCCACACGAGCTTCGTGACTCGCTTTGTGAGCGAGCATTGGATCTCCCGCCACATCCCCGATTGCAAAGATATGCGGGTCATTAGTGCGTTGTTGTTTATCGCAAGAAATAAAGCCTCGCTGATTTACTTGTACAGCGGTGTTCTCAAGCCCAAGGCCTTGAGTTACTGGCCGACGCCCGACACTGACCAGGACGCGGTCAAATCTTTCGTGTCCGAACTTGCCCGGCCCTTCGAATGTGACTTCGACTTGGTTGTCGACCTCTGCAATCGAACCAACCTTGGTGTTAAGATAGATCCGGTTTTCGAAGAGTGTTTTCAGTTTGTTATGCAGCGGCTTGACCAAATCGCGGTCTGCTCCCGGAAGCAATCCTTCTGTCATTTCGACAACGGAAACTTTTGATCCGAGGCTGGCATAGACGGAGCCCATTTCTAGACCGATGTAGCCACCGCCAATGACTAACAACTTGGCAGGGATATCCTTAAGAAGCAACGCTCCCGTGGAATCCATTACTCTGTCCGAGCCTATTTTAAATGCTGGGGGCATTGCTGGTACGGAACCAGTCGCGACGACACAGTAGTCGAACGTGATTTTGCGTCCCTCTGGAATCGAAGGATCGTCCCCCTCGAGAAGCAATGTGGTCGAGTTCTCGAATGCCCCACGCGCTCGGATGACCTTTACGTTGCGACGCTTCGCGAGTTGACCAAGCCCGCCGGTCAAGGTCTCGATAACCTTGTCCTTTCGAGCTCGAACTTTATCGATGTCGATCGTTGGTTTCGAAAACTCAACCCCCCAGCCTTCGGTGAGTTCGTGAGCCTCTTCGATAACTTTCGCCACGTGAAGCAAAGCCTTGGAGGGAATGCAACCTCTTAACAAACAGGTGCCCCCAAGCCGAGACTCTGCTTCGACCAGAACGACTTCGAGTCCTTCATCCGCTGCCAAGAAAGCCGCGGCGTACCCGCCAGGTCCGCCGCCCAAAACAACAACTGGTGCGTGCATGCGCAACAATCCACAACGTCAGAGGGGAAAGGGACTCGAAACCATTGATCGCGAAAACGATCAAACTATCGAGATAGGAATTCAACCACGATATTGGCGTTAACAGGTAGCGAGATATCGCTAGGACCTGGCTGCCCAAGCATAGTAGCCTTGAGGCCTTCCGTGTCGAGTGTCACCCAATCCAAAGGAACTGGTGAATTGTTGGCGATGATACCTCGATACAAGTTACGAACCGCTTCGTTGCTGCGAATTTCGACGACGTCACCTGGTCGTAGCAAATACGACGGGCTGGTTACCTTGACCCCATTAACCTTAAAGTGACCGTGAACGATCCCTTGTCTTGCCTGAGGACGAGTCTTCGCAAAGCCAACTCGACGAACCACGTTATCCAACCGTCGCTCGCAGATCAGCAAAAGGGTTTCCCCTGTATTGCCCTTTTTACGAACCGCGTCAGCGAAGTAACGTCTTAGCTGTCGTTCGCCGAGTCCGTAGTAGTACTTGATTTTTTGCTTTTCGGAGAGAGCGGTCCCGTAGTTACTGGTACGGCGGCTCTTTGGGTGCATCCCAGGTGGCTGCTCGCTACGCTTCTCATAAGCTCGAACGGCACCAGCACTCTCGAAGAGTTGTGCACCGAAACGACGATTGACCCGTGCTTTGGGTCCGGTATATCTCGCCATAATTCTTACTTTCTAAACAGGGTTCGAGCAGTGCTGCCGAACTCGGTTACGATTGGTTCGCGGCAAAGTCCATCATCTGTAATCATCGCGAGAGAAACAGGCACTTATCATGCCCGCTCTTCAACGACCTGTACAAAAACGAACAGCCACTGGACAAACTCCGTGGCTGATAAACCCGCTACGTTGCGGGAACTGGCTTCGCCTAATGTCATGAAATTCTGAGGAAAGTATGTTAAAGTACGGCCGATTTCACAAGTGCAAAATGCAGGCTTACAACCTCGACTCCGAGAACAATTCCGTCTGAATTATCGCCTCGGTACGATCCTCCCGCTTTTTTCTTCCACCAATCACCAAGACCAGGAAAAATGGATATTCCCAGCCAAATGAGCAAATCCCTGTCCTTTATCCGAAGTCGAATGGAATCTTCTGAGATCTCAGGCCAGCCCTACCATGTTGGATTGGTCCTCGGTAGCGGGCTCGGATCCTTGGCCAGCGAAATCGGGAGTGCTATCAAAATTCCTTATGCTGAAATTCCAGGGTTCCCTCTTTCGCATGTTTCGGGACATGCCGGCAATTTGGTTCTGGGCCGTATCGGCCGAAGCCAGGTCGTGGCTTTAGCCGGGAGATCACATTTATACGAAGGCTGGTCTCCGCAGCAAGCGACTTACCCAGTTCGAGTTTTAGCAGCGTTGGGTATAAAAAACTTGGTGGTTTCCAACGCTTCAGGAGGTGTTAACCCTCGTTTTCGAAGCGGACAAGTCGTCCTGATCGACCAACATATAGATGCGATGAGACGCTCGCCGTTTTCTGCTGAGGAGTTAACCGGTGAAAAAGAGATGGACCTCAACTCAATATCTGCGACGCGAGCGGGCCACCATGCTCGCGTTGGTGACACCTATGACGATCGTTTGATGAAACACGCGGAGAGGGTCTCCCTATCTTTGGGATTTGCGCTGCACCGAGGGACTTATTTAGCAACCCTGGGTCCCACTTACGAAACCAGGGCCGAGTATCGAATGTTTGCAAGAATGGGAGCGGACATGGTCGGAATGAGCACTGTCCCGGAAGTCATTGTCGCTAGATCCCTCGGGATTCGAGTCCTCGCGTTTTCCATCGTGACCAACGTGGCGACTCCTGACGCCCCGACTAAAACAGACCACAGCGAGGTTTTAGATTGGTCGAAACAAGCTCAATCACAGCTAGTGCCGTTAATCAAAACCATGCTTTCCGATGCCGACGGTGATCTGTGCAACTAGCACGCTTGCGCTACGATGCCTTAGTCCCTGAGGCAATGTAATAGCGTCGCGAGGGAAATACCTCACAATCTTCGAACCATCGCTTGAGATTTTCTTCGTACCAGCTCGGTTGCTTATTGACTAAAACGACTCGTCCGCCCGGCCTGAGAGACCGCTGAGCTGCAGCAATGAATTTTTCTGCGATATGAAAATCACCATAATACGGTGGATTGGCGAGGGCCATATCATAAGAGTCTGGCTCTCCGTAAACACCAGTTGGATTCACTTCCGAAGTGATGTTTTCGAGATGATTGAGCTTCATTCCCCGTTTGAGGCAGTCAATTGCCCTCGCGTTGGAATCGACCGCATGGATACGAGCACTGGGGTCCCGCATAGCGAGCCCGAGTGCCACCGAGCCACCTCCGCATCCAATATCCAGCAGTCGAGCTTGTGGGTAGACGTCGACCGCATCGAGCAGTTGTCGAGCTCCGTTATCTAGCTGACGGTGGGAGAAAACTCCTGGTCTAGTCACCAACTTGACTAGCTCGTCGCAATCGCGAAAGGCAAGCTCACAGGAGAAGTCTTTGACTTTCTTGAGTTCGGCGGTTTTTTCGATCCAGTAAACTTTGCCTCGTTTATGATTCGTGAACTTGATGCTCTTCTCGAACGATTTTAGCTGATTCAGGAGCCAAGTATCCTCTTTGTTGTCGACAGAGGCTACTAGCCGCCCACCGATCCGAAGCTTGCAAAAAAGCTGCTGCAAGAAATCGCGAGCCAACTCTGTTTCGCCCGTGCTGACGAGACTTAGCAAAGCTAGATCATAAGATCCCTCCGGAGCATCCGCCTCGCACAATACATTCAAATTTGCAGGCAAATTGATCGGCTGATTATCAACGTCGAGAGAAAACTGCATCGTTGTTCGATTCGCCTGAAATGAATCGATATGCCAACATGTTGCCTCAATGTCGTTCCAGTTTTGACTCACCCACTCGGCAGCTTGGTGCCTGCCAGACGAAACGCTGAGAATCTTCAATCTGCCTTGATCAGCCGGGGAGGGTCTTTTGTGGTGATCCCATGATTTGAGTTCCTCGATAAGGAACTTTTCTTCGAGTCGTGGCAAAGATCTTTTGGCGAATTGGCTATCAAAGTCATCCATAGACATGAAATATTCCGAAGCAGCATACTTAATGCAAAAAAGGATCCCGGGCTGTCGATTCAACCCGGGGTGAGGTCAACACCTTACACGCGTTGACTGTCGAGCTCAACCGGTTGCAAGCAGCCTGCGATCAAATGGGTTGACTCGTGTGTCTATGGATTGAAGCAGAGGCCCAGCCCATGTCACTTCTGCCCCAGTTGTTATTTTCAACAGCGACGTTCCCTAGAGTCACGAATACTAATCCAGCGAAGAGAGCTTTGCAAATTCGCGAAAAAGGCGCGACGGTTTTTTACAAAAATCGTCTCTGAGCCAGCGAAACTTTCGTTACACCCGCGGGTTTACATTTCTCGCGGTTATTGCTTTTACCAACCAAGTTGTGTTCGGCCACTGCACGGGAGGGCGGGCAGAACGGAGAAATGAAGACGATCATGTCGATACTTTCTATCCCAAGCACGCCAGACGCTTCCGACACCTACGACTCCTTGCTTCACTCGCAACCAACAACCATGGAATCGACCGTACAAGTGGCGGTTCTGATCGTAGACAACGACAAAAAGGCCCAAAAGAGCATTTTTGATGTCGTATCCCGCCGAGGTATCAGTTGCCAAGTATTTGAGTCGGCAGCGATATTCCGCCAACTAGTCACAACGGAACCGGTCGGTTGCCTATTTATTGGAAGCGAACTAGATGATCTGCCTGGCCTTGAACTGCTGAGACTTTTACGAGCCAAAGGTTGGACTGTCCCCACCATCGTCACTGCCCAGTCGGCCACGGTGGAATCATGTTCAAATGCGTTTTTGAATGGGGCCGTCGCTTATCTCGAAAAGCCTTTTTCGCTGGAACGCTTGGAGACGAGCTTGTCCCGTGCGATTGAGATTTGTACCAAGAAAAAAATCGAGGAAGATCAGCGTCGGTCCGCAGTTGCCAAGCTAGCGTCTCTGACCCAAAGAGAAAAAGAGGTCGTGGCCAAGATTGTTCAGGGACTTCCGATCAAGAGCATAGCGGCTCTTTTCGGAACAAGCTTCCAAGCCGTCGCACGCCACAGACAACGGATTCTGGACAAGCTGAGCCTTTCAAACGACGTTGCATTAACGCGCTGGGTGTTAGAAATGAATGTTCTTGACGAGCTACCAATCGAATCGGTCGAATAGAGCTGGTTCTCGGCCACCGTTTATCCTGGTGTCGACTTTTCCAGGACCTTCCAGCCTGGCCTTTATAGCCAATCGGACAGCATACTGCGGCAAGTTCCTGGTCCGGTCCAGATCGTTGTTTCTCTTTAAGCCGTGAGATTCTCACAGTATTGGCCGGTTATTGCCGCGTCCTCCCCAGCAAACTTGATTTTTCCGAGGGCATGTTGTTTGCGACGCCCTAGCGCTTAACGTATTCCATACGTTCTTTCCAGTCGCAGGACCTGCAACTAGAATGCTGGCTGATTCCTCTTACCGTGTTTCACTTTTTAGTGCATCTATGAAAAACGTGACTGTTGTTAGACTCGGCATCTTCCTCGTGGCCTGGGCTACGGTTCTTAATGCCTTGAACGCCTTTTCGCAGGAGTCAATCCGAGTCTTGATGTTGGGAGATAACGGACATCACCGTCCGGTGAGCTTTTATCGAACCGTCAAGGACTCAATGAAAGAGGCTGGGATCGACATCCAGTATCGTGACGATGTGGCTGGTGTGCTGACACCCGAAACACTATCGAGCGTGGATGCACTATTGGTCTACGGAAATATCGATTCCATCCCGCCAGAACAGGAAACAGCTCTTTTAAGTTACGTCGAAAACGGAGGTGGATTCGTTCCCATACACTGTGCGTCATATTGTTTTTTAAATTCGCCCAAAGTGATTGCTCTCACCGGTGGGCAGTTCCGGAGGCATGGTACAGGACGATTCATCACCGAAATTATTGCTCCCGATCATGAAATTATGAAGGGTTTCGGCGGTTTCGAGAGTTGGGATGAAACCTACATTCACCATAAACACAACACCGAAAACCGAGTCGTTCTCGAAGTCCGAAAACAAGGGGACCTAGAAGAAGGAACGAATGAGGAACCGTGGACATGGATTAGAACTCAAGGCAATGGGCGTGTTTTCTATACTGCCTGGGGGCACAACGAGGAGACATGGAGTCAACCTGGCTTCAAAAATCTTCTCGAGCGAGGTATTCGGTGGGCAGCCAGGAGGCCGGTACATGTCGCAGCGTTCCAAGACCCAAAAAGGTTTCCGATCCCTGCCATGACGAGCGTGCCTCAGGATTATTCGTTCACCTACACGGATGTCGGTGGCAAAATCCCTAACTACTTGCCAGGTGATCGCTGGGGTATTCAGGGCAAACCGAAGACTGAGATGCAGAATCCATTGCCGGCAGCCGAAACGGTCAAGCTTTATTCGACTCCAGAGGATTTTTCTTTAAAACTTTGGGCCTGTGAAGATGACGCCACTAAACAAAAGGCTGCATCGAAGTTAGCAGGGTTGGCTGGCAAGCCGCTCGCCATGAATTGGGATCATCGGGGACGGTTGTGGTTATGCGAATCGATCGACTACCCGAACGAACTGCAACCGGTCGGACAAGGCCGTGACCGAATTCGCATTTGCGAGGACACCGACCATGACGGAGTGGCGGACAAGTTCACCGTATTTGCATCAGGCCTGAGCATACCAACGGCAATCGTCTACTCTTACGGCGGTGTCATTGTTCAAGATGGACCGGTAACCGTTTTCCTTAAGGACGTAGACGGCGACGATATTGCAGATTTTCGGCAAGAGTTGATCACAGGCTGGGAGTTAGGTGACACGCACGGTGGAGTCAGCAACTTTCAATACGGACTGGACAACTGGATCTACGGAATGCAGGGGTATAACGATTCACATCCGATTATAAACGGTCAGGAACAGCAAGGATTCCGGCAGGGATTTTGGCGATTTGCGATCAAGACAGGCAAATCCGATGGAACCGCACCGGCATTCGCAACCAAGAGAGGTGCGTTGACCAAAGAGAAAACCAACCGCTTTGATGAGCACACCATTCGTGTAACGAAACTGGAATTTCTCAGATCGACCGACAACAACACATGGGGGCTGGGAATCAGCGAAGACGGCTTGATCTTTGGTTCAACTGCGAATGCGAACCCAAGCAATTTCTTGCCGATCCCTAATCGTTATTACGAGTCCGTTAGCGGTTGGTCCTCGAGTGTTTTGAAAACCATTGCAGACACCTACAAGTTTAAGCCTATCACGGACAAGATTCGTCAGGTCGATCAATTTGGAGGTTACACCGCTGGAGCAGGACATGCCCTTTACACCGCCAGAAAGTACCCAAAGCATTGGTGGAATCGAACAGCTTTTGTTTGCGGCCCGACAGGTCATTTGGTCGGCACCTTTGTTTTGAATAGAGATGGAGCCGGATATCGTAGCACTAGCCCTTTCAATTTGCTGGCTAGTATCGATGAATGGGCCGCACCAACCATGGCAGAAGTTGGTCCCGACGGCAACGTTTGGGTGATCGATTGGTACAACTTTATAGTTCAGCACAATCCAACCCCCCAAGGCTTTCAAACAGGTAAAGGCAATGCCTACGAAAGCGATCTTCGAGACAAGAAGCACGGACGCATATATCGTGTCGTTTATCAAGGAAGCGAAGGACTGGATTCAAGTGTCCTAACAACCGAGATGGAAGCAGTTAAGAACGGCCTCGATCCTAACAATGAGACTCAACTGCTGGGTGCACTTAAGCACACCAACTTTCTTTGGCGACGTGCTGCTCAACGATTACTAGTCGAGAAACGTTCGCTGTCGAATGAATCGATTCAGTCACTCAAGAAGCTCGCCAATGATCGCAATGTAGATGCGGTTGGGTTAAATGTCGGATCTATGCACGCCATGTGGGTTCTAAATGGCCGAGAAGTCGATTTCGATGCTGCGTCCGTGGTAACACATCCAAGTGCCGGCGTGCGAAGAAATGCAATCCTCACGTCTGCAAACACACTGGCATCAGCCCAGGCTTTGCAATCCGGGAAGTTGCTTGCCGATGAAGATGCCCAAGTTCGATTGACAGCGATTTTGAAACTTGCGGATCTTAGTGACTCGAGTGCCGATATCGGTCGCGCATTGTCGGATCCAACGAGCTTATGCAAAATCGATGGTAAAGATCAGCTTGACCGATGGCTTTTGGATGCATGGACCAGCGCGGCCAGCCGGCATTGGAGATTCACGCTGCCTGAACTCATTAAGAACGGTGCGCCACAGGCGGACAGGGCCATCGCGCATATCGCGATCGTTGCCGAACATGCCGCGCGCAGCAAAATGGACGGCCAAAGCGTTGCATTGCTAGGCGAAAATCCCGGCAATCAAGAGGTCGCTATCGCGATTGTCCAGGGCCTTAGCAAAGGCTGGCCTAGAGAGCACACAGTTCAAGCCGCCTCGGACTTAGGTCAAAAGTTGACAGAGGTTTGGCTAAAAGGCAGCATGCCCGTAGAGGCCAAGAGCCAAGTTGTCGTGCTTGCAGGCAAAGCTGGAATAGCCGGCTTGGAGCGAGCGCTTGCGGGAATAGTGACCGAGATGACGACTGTTTTCAGCGACTCCAACAAATCCGTTGAAGAGCGAATTGCGGCTGCCAAGCAGTCCATATCGATGCAGCCAAGTGACCCAAAGCTGGTCGGGCTCCTTCTTGAACAAGCCACTGCACAGAGCTCTCAAGAGTGGCTGGATGGTGTTTTGGCGGCATTATCTAACGCCAGAGTAGAAGGATTGGCTGAGAAACTCATAAATACAAGCAGTGGCCTGCCCCCAACCTTCCGAAAAGGACTGGTAGGGTTGTTGTTATCCCGCCCCCAGACAACCAACGACATGCTGGACTTGATCGATAGCGGCAAAATGACTTGGAATGACCTACAACTGGATCAGAAGCAAGCTCTGCGTGAACATCCAAACGAAGCCATTCGCGAAAGAGCAATTAAGCTCTTAGCCTCCAAAGGGTTTGCCATGAATGCGGATCGTCAAAAGCTAGTGGAGGTTTGGATGCCTATCACGCATGAAGAAGGAAACGTGGCCAATGGTAAGGCGATGTACCTAAAGCACTGCGCGTTATGCCACCAGCATGGTGAGATGGGCACCAACATTGGTCCGAATCTTACAGGTATGGCTGTCCACCCGAAAGAAGAGCTTTTGGTTCACATTCTGGATCCAAGCCGAAGTGTTGAGGGTAACTTTCGTACCTACAATGTGAGGACAGTCGACGATGAAATCGTTACTGGAATGCTCGTTAGCGAGAGTAAAACGGCACTTGAGATAATTAATGCTCAAGCAAAGAAGCAGGTGGTATTGCGGGAGGATATCGATCAGTTAGTCGCATCTCAGAAGAGCTTGATGCCTGAAGGTTTTGAAAACCAAATGAGTAAAGAGGAGATGCGCGATCTTTTGGAATTTTTGACAAGCAAAGGGAAGTATGTTCCTCTGTCGATCGATACCGTGGCCACGACTATAACAACTCGCGGCATGTTCTTTGACGAAAACGGTGAGATCGAGCGATTGGTCTTGAAGGACTGGGGCGTTAAGGTGTTCAAGGACATTCCGTTCATGCTCATCGACCCACAGGGATCATCCGTTCCGAACGCCATTATGCTGTATGGTCCCAATGGAACGCGAGCACCGAAGATGCCTAAGAGTGTTGAACTGCCATGCCGAACGTCCGCTGTAGCGATTCATATGTTGGGGGGAATTGGAGGCTGGTCTTACCCAGCGAGCGGTGCCGGATCAACGTCGGTGATCGTGAGATTGACGTATGCCAACGGACAAACCGAGGATCACAATCTGGTCAACGGAGAACACTTTGCAGACTATATTCGCAGGGTGGATGTCCCGAAGAGTGAATTCGCTTTCGATGCGAAGGGACGACAGATTCGCTATCTCTCGATTCGCCCAAAGTCAAAAGAGTTGCTGAGCAAAGTGGAACTCATCAAGGGCCAAAATGACGGATCTGCCCCCATCATCATGGCCATCACCATTCAGACAACGGAGTAGGATAATTTGCCAATTGTTACTTAGTATAAATCCAGCATCTGTGAGACACTGGTCGACAATGTTAGCGTGATATCTGTTCGACATGTGGTTCTCGATGCAGTAACCGAGCCAGCGTACCATTAAGCATTTTATCCATCAGTCCTTTGCTACGCAGATCCGAGTCTTCCATTCGCCAATTAACAACCTCGGATCTAGATCGATAGCCCCATCATGCATCGAGTCGCCAAAGGACTTCATTTAGCTGGTCTTTGCTAACTCGCCTACTGTTAAACAGGCCATTCGTCGAGACCTTTTCAATGGTTCGATTCGTAGCTTGCAGGTTAACTTCTCTGCCTTGGATACTGACAATGGGGGATAGCGGCGCGAGAGGATTGCTGCCGACGACGATAGCAGCAGAGCGATCGTCCAACTCGACCACCGATCCCAATGGGTACATCGAAACATGCTTAACGAAAAGTCTTAGGATCGATCGATCGAATTTACCTCGCGAAGCATGATGGCAAAGATATGCGAGTACATCACTGCTCACCATCGATTGGCCTCTCAACGGTCTCACCAAACTTAAGTAGGCGTCCGCAATATTCAATATTTTGGCCCCTGGCATGATTTTGTCGCCATTTAGTCCTTCTGGATAGCCAGAACCATCACACTGTTCATGGACTTGCGCCATGAGCAATAGTGACTCCGATGAAAGACCGGGCAAGCTTTTGAGCAGGTCAACCGTTACGATTGGATGCTTACGAAATTCCGTTCTAAGTTCATAATTCTTTTTGCATTGCAAGGGATCAAAGCTCTCGGATCGAAGAATCAGAGATAAATCATGAAGTAATCCCGCTAGGCCGATCTCAAAAACCGTTCGCTTGTCTAAGTCGGCCATCACGGCAATCGCGATGCCAAGTGATGATAGTTGTGATGAATGCTCGATCAATCTGTCGGCAAGCTCTACATTATTACTAGGTATCTTTAACGTAAGAGCAACAATCATGGCCTGAAGATCGCGTGTTGTTTCAAGAACGACTTGAGAAACACAATTTACAACTCGCGAGACCTTCATGTCCGATTTAAACCGAACCGAATCCGATGTTGCAGCTAAAGCTTGACCAACTGCATCGATGATATCCATCAATCGCTGGATGTCATCTTCTGGAAAGGATCGAAGTAGTTCAGTCCGAACATGCTCACCTCTAACGTCATGAACACTGGTCCAAGAATGAATAGGTCGTCCGGCAACTTGATCGACCAGGTCCTGATCGATGAGCTCGCCTGCTTGGTATAGCAAACGCTTTTCTTGATCAATTACATTAAAGTCTAGACTTTGTCCGAGATCCGCGTCGGTTACGGATATTACACCGGGAGGAATGGTGCTCATAAAGGGCATCTTTTTGGTGGAAAAATCAGTTGGGGGCTGTCAAGCTTTTCGGGGGCAAAACGTTGACGCTGATCGTGAGATACGATTCTGGTGGAATGTGATCTCGACGGGAGATTTCGGTTTGAAGGGTATGAAACATTAATCCCTCTGTGTCATACCTGGGGAATTTGTGACATACGGTCATGTGAGGGAATATGCACCGAATCTACGGACACCATCAATGATCGCCGACCCCCGAACAGAAAGATAAGGTAACCTTATCGTCCATAAAGGTTACCTAGCGTCACGGGAGCACTGTCAGATTTTAGCCCGTCAGATTTTAGCCCGTCGGGCCGTAAAACGAACTAGGCCAATCCGGGTTACGTGTATCAAAACCACACATAATCCGGATTGGCCCGAGTGCCGGCCGCAAGAAACGGTCGTTAAAAAAGCGAGGTCGACGGGGCTCGAACCCGCAACCTCCGGATCGACAGTCCGGTGCTCTAACCAATTGAGCTACGACCCCTCGCTTGTGTGGCTGATTATAGCCCCGCACTTATCTCCTGCAAGCGCTGATGCCCTGCTCTCTTAACGAAATTTTCCCTGGCTGGCTCAATTGGTTCGCGTTATATGCATCGCGTCAAATTTGCCGAAAAACCAGGATCTTCATTGCCGTTGGTGACCAACGCTACTCGGATTTCAAGCAAATTAGATGGCTGGTTGACCTGGCGAAAACTCTTTCGCCGACAAAGACCAACGAAGCGTTTATGGTTCCATCAAGAGTGTTTTCGGATACCAGTTCAAGCGTCTTAGCGTCCAAAACAAGCGTCTTGCCAGATCGATCCGTGACGAACAACATTCCATCGGCACCCCCCAAGGAAGCGTAAACGTCTCCTAGTTCCTGCAATCGCTTTGGAGGCAATATGGCCTCACCGTTCTCTTCGTTGACGACCGAAATAGTGCGACTGTTCTCGTTAAATAAGTACAAGCTGCCTTCATAAGAACACGGGCTTGGCACATATGGCGTCTGTTTCTTAAGGGACCAATGCACAAACTCCGAATTTTCAGGGACAGGCCCGACGGCGTCTAGGGAAATGGCAAAGCAAGCCCACCCCCTTAACCCCGATGCAACAAACACTCTCCCCTTGTTTACAAGAGGTGTCGGTATAGCTTGTTCCGTCTGCCCGGGACACGACCATAACAACTCGCCCGTCTCCAGCTTGTAACTCCTCACAGTTCTTCCATTTACGATGACCTGTTTTGTACCGTTGTGATTTACGATAACGGGTGTAGCCCAGTTGGTGCGCTCCTGTCGCGGGACTTTCCACTTAACGTAGCCGTTTTTTGCATTAAGAGCGACAATACAGGAGTCTCCCTCGTGATCCCATGGGAAAACCAAATAGTCCTCGAATAATGCTGGACTTGCACCTTCTCCGAAAGAACCCAAAGTTTGCATGCGGCCTTGAGAATATTGCCACCTGAGTTTCCCCTGCATGTCCAAGCAGAAAATGCCACGCGAACCGAAGAATGCGTAGATGTGCTTGCCATCGGTTACAGGTGAAGCAGACGCAAAGCTATTGGTAGCGTGGCATGGTTCATGAGGAAGTTGTCGAATCACGTCGGTTTCCCATAGTTTGTTTCCGGATTCCACATCATAGGACACAACGGCAAATCGATGGCGTTTCGTGGCGCGTGTTAGCTTCTGTTCGGCAAGATATCGATCGTTGGCCGACTCGGGCTTGGATGGGCCTATCGTGGTTATGGTGCCAAACCCCATCAGCATTGGAATATCGTTTTCGACCTCGGCGATTTCCGTTTCAAGGACCGTTCTTGCATCGACTGCTTCGGCTGCCAATACGATAACTTGATTGTTCCAAACAATGGGGGTTGAGGAGCCAGAACCGGGAATGCGAACTTTCCACGCCACATTGGACTCTGGGGTCCATGAGCGAGGAGGCTTAGCCGAGGGGTTGGTCCCGTTGCCGAATGGGCCACGCCAATTCGGCCACTCATTTTCCCCCATTGCGACCGACATCGCAAGAAATCCAGAGACCAACCAAAAGAATCCTAAAGGCCGAAGAAGAGTCTTGTTAGTTAGTTGCCAAATCTCCGGGACGGATAGCAAAGTCGCGATTGGGGATCGCATAGACGGCATCTTTCAAACGAACGAAATCAAGGGTCTGAATTAGCCATTCCAACTCTTCCGTGATGAAAAGGCTCAGCATATAGTTTGGAGAGGAAGACGTTGTCGAAGCAGAATCATACCAAATCCATGGATTGAAGTCGTCCCAATATCAAAAAGGCAAAACAGAAGTCTTCAAATTAGGGGGTTTTGTATTGGTTTGATTGCGGAGCGGCGTCTCACTCGACCGCGATTCCGGTGCAAAAATCCGTACCGATCAACTCTGAGAACTTATGAATCAATACGAATACGATGTCATTGTTGTAGGTGCAGGGCATGCTGGCACTGAGGCAGCTGCCGCCGCCGCTAGGCTCGGTGCCCGGGTCGCACTGCTGACAGGAAACCTCGATACCGTTGGCCAGATGAGCTGCAATCCCGCAATTGGAGGAGTAGCCAAAGGGCAAATCGTTCGCGAGATAGACGCACTCGGGGGCTTGATGGGCCAGACTATCGACAAAACGGGGATCCAGTTTCGAATGCTAAATAGTCGCAAAGGGCCGGCCATGCATTCGCCGCGTGCCCAAGCGGATAAAAAGGCCTACCAATTCGAAATCAAACGAGTCATCGAAGAAACTCCGGGATTAGATCTGCGGCAAGAGCTAGTAGAAGCCCTTCTTACGGAAACGATTACCGACGCTAAAAAAGAAGTTGGGGCCACAGAACGACGAATCGTAGGCGTTCAGGTGCGTGGGGATGCGGTGTATCGAGCGAGAGCTGTGGTGCTGACGACAGGTACTTTTCTTCAAGCGGTCATGCATACAGGAGAAGCCAAGACCCCAGGTGGACGAGCCGGCGAAGGCACTTCATCGGGAATCAGTTACTCCCTCGCCTCCCTTGGTTTTAGGATTGAACGATTTAAGACTGGCACACCAGCACGTCTCAATAGCCGAACCATCGATTACTCCAAAACCGAGATCCAACCCGGGGACTCCAATCCTCAGCCTTTTTCGTTCATGACAGACCGATTACCGGAGCCTCAAGTCCCCTGCTGGATCACCTTTACAAACGAAGCCGTTCACGATCTGATCCGAAAAAATCTACACCGAGCTCCTATGTACTCGGGGCAAATTCAATCGACAGGACCACGTTATTGCCCATCCATCGAGGACAAGGTTGTTCGATTTGCAGACAAAGACCGCCATCAGTTGTTTCTCGAACCAGAGGGACGCAACACCAACGAAGTCTATGTCAACGGTATCTCGACTTCGTTACCAAGAGACGTTCAGGATCAAATGCTTCGGCTCATCCCGGGGTTAGAGAATGCACAAATCATGCGTTACGGTTATGCAGTCGAGTACGATTTCTGCCCTCCCGACCAACTATTCCCGTGGCTGGAAACGAAAGGGGTCGCGGGACTCTACTTTGCGGGTCAACTTAACGGCACCACAGGCTACGAAGAAGCCGCCGCACAGGGGCTGATCGCCGGCGCTAGCGCCGCGCTGAAGCTACAAGGTAAAGATGGTCTGATCCTGTCCCGAGATGCCGCGTATATGGGTGTTCTGGTTGATGATTTGGTAACTTGTGGAGTTGACGAGCCCTATAGGATGTTCACCAGTCGGGCCGAGTACCGCATGGTGCTACGGCAGGATAACGCGGATCGTCGCTTGACCGAACTGGGTTATCGAATGGGATTGGTAAGAGAAGAGCAATATCAACGATTCCAAACGAAACTCCACCAGATCCAGGAAGCTCACAAAGCGGTTTCGAAACTCAGAATTGGTGACGTACCTGGTGATAAATATCTGCGGCGCCCCGAAGTGACATGGGCTGAAATGGTCGAGCGATTCCCAAATGAACTATCTTGCTACAACGCTGAGGTTTCCCAACAAGTTGAGTTTGATATCAAGTATTCTGGGTACGTCGCTCGACAGCAGATCCAAGTAGATCGACAAAACCGAATGTCAGAAAAGGCAATACCGAGAGACTTTGACTATGCAATTATCACTAGCCTTCGCGCAGAAGCTAAACAGAAACTGGGCCGAGTGCGTCCCGTTAATCTGGATCAGGCCAGCAGAATCAGCGGTATCACCCCTGCAGATATCAGCCTAGTGTTGGCGTATATCGAGAACCCGAGGTTGCATCGATCTAAATCGCAGGACTAACTAAATCGCAGGACTAAGCGCCAAGCAGATCAAATCTCACATAAATGATCCGCATCCGCCCACCAGAAGTCTTTTTCGATTGGTAGCGAATTCCGACAGCCGTTTAGCTCGCGAATCGATGCCCCACGTAGTCGTTTATGGAATTGAATAAATCTTTTCAAGGTTCGATAGCCGGTAAATTGAGCATTATCGATTTTGTAAGAATAGGCGAACGACTTTCTCTAAGAAATTAGGTTTCACTCAACTCCCAACTCAAGTTCACCGCGCACTCTTGTTCATCTTTCTTCCCAGGTCAGGGTTTCAAAGCGATGAACGGTCAACTTCCACACTACTTACTCTTTTGCGATGGGAACTTTCCAAACGCGGAAAACTCGCCCGGTGTCGGCATGTCCAAGAGTTCGGGGCGTTGGAAGTTCGTCTTGGAACATCTCGAGTCGGGAGAAAAGTTTGAGGCGACCGACAGAGAGTCTGGGGCAACTCCGGATCGCACCGCGTTGATTGCTGTCCTCCGCGGCTTGGAGGCTCTCGAGCAACCTAGTCGAGTAACCTTGGTCACCACTAGCCGCTACGTCTTTCGAGGCCTGCAGTACGGATTAGCCGAATGGCGAGAGAACGATTATTGTTGGGAACATTTTGGATCTGTACAACCGATTCGCAACGCAGATATCTGGAGACGAATCGATCGCACGCTTTCGTACCACAAAGTTCAGTGCCGCTGGATTTCTCAGGATCAGCCCGAAGATAGCAATACGCAAGAAGACAATGAACAATTACCAGTCGATGCACCCAAAGAACTTGAGCAATTCGCGACTGAAAACCAACCGGTGAATGAGAATAAGCACGACAAATCTGCGATCAATCGTCCAAAAATGAAAACAGCTAAGCATCCTGCTGTCTACACAGACAGCGGATCAACGGTCAGCCGAGTATTCGATACTGGTCGAACTTCCCATACAGTCCCTACAAACTACGTAATCGCAGAAGTTGAAAAGAAGGACGAGCCAGAATCCGAACTATCAACCATCCTGACTGTCGAGAACGAGGCCTCATCGTCCTATTCTCGAATTGACTCCCCAATCCGTACAGAACATGACTCGAATGAGCCATCCGAAACACGCCGAGACCCGATCGGACCTCCTCCTCCGAAGTTTCTTGGTCGATTGTCAACCATCCGCAATAGCGCTTGGCGGTCCATATTGCGGCTCGATGAAGAAATAGAAGGCTATTTTCGCTGTTTGCTCCTTATGGAGCCACGATCACCTAGACGGGATTCCTAACGAGATCATGTCGGCAGGATTCAAGTCAAGTTCACCAAACCATCCAGGGCATACTCCTTTCGTACTCGATTCGATATAACATTCGGAGACAACGTGCATACTCAGATTCCATTAAGTTCCTTAAGCAGCATTATCGACGGAGTTCATGCGGATCCACGTGGTGTTTTGGGACCGCACCCTATCAAAGCGAATGGACGCAATGCGATCGCTGTTCGTGGATACTTTCCAGGAAACGATCAAGCGTGGTTGGTAGATCACTCCAACCAAGCTGTTAGACCAATGCGTCGCATCCATCCCTCGGGAGTATTCGAGGGGGTGATGCCAGATTGCGAATCTCGAACGAACAACCTTAGATCCACACACAATAACGATTCTGCTAACATTCCAAACTACAGCATTCGGCTTGCCAATCGCGACGGAAACACCATCGAAATGACAGACCCATATTCAGTACCGAGCTTCGTAACAGATTTTGACCGCTATCTATTCAATGCGGGAAAACACTGGAAAATCTACGAAAAACTCGGTTCCCACATTCGTGATGTTGGCGGTCAGACAGGTGTAAACTTCGCTGTTTGGGCACCTAACGCACAAAGCGTACAAGTCGTCGGTGACTTTAACCATTGGGATGGGCGATCCCACGCAATGCAAAAGCAAGTTCCAAGCGGAATTTGGGAATTATTCGTTCCTGCCATTGGGGACGGTCAAAAGTATAAATATCGCGTTCGAATGGCCAATGGCGAGATCGTTGATAAGACCGACCCGTTCGGTGTTGCTGCAGAACTACCGCCGCGCACCGCTTCCGTTGTATGCAGTCTCGATCGGCACAAATGGGAAGATGACGAATGGATGCACCGAAGAAAATCGGAAAATCAACTCGAGAAGCCAATGTCGGTTTACGAAGTGCATTTGGGATCGTGGAAAAAGTGTGAAGGTGGCGTCCACGGCTGGATGAATTACCGCGATATTGCTCACCAATTGGTCCAATATTGTAAGGAAATGGGCTTTACGCACGTCGAACTGATGCCTGTCTCTGAGCATCCATTTACTGGATCGTGGGGCTATCAAACGGTAGGTTACTTTGCCGCAACCAGCCGTTATGGGACACCAGAAGATTTCATGTATTTCGTGGACTTCTGTCACAAAAATAACATCGGCGTCATTTTGGATTGGGTTCCGGCACACTTCCCGAAAGACGCGCACGGATTGCGTCAGTTTGATGGTACAGCGCTTTACGAGCATGCCGACCCCAGACAGGGTGAGCATCCCGATTGGGGCACAATGATCTTCAACTATGGGCGCACAG
Source organism: Pirellula sp. (assembly GCA_046344995.1). Lineage (GTDB taxonomy): Bacteria > Planctomycetota > Planctomycetia > Pirellulales > Pirellulaceae > JBKCUI01. The sequence continues at coordinate 341,586 of JBKDKR010000078.1, read as the reverse complement.
AAGTTCAGAACTTTCTGATCGCCAATGCACTCTTCTGGTTAGACAAATACCACATCGATGGGCTTCGTGTAGACGCGGTTGCCTCCATGCTCTATCTCGATTACTCCCGTAAAGAAGGTGAGTGGGTTCCGAACCAATACGGTGGCCGTGAAAACCTCGAAGCCATTCATTTGCTGAGAGAATTTAACACCCAAGCACACTCTCAGTATCCAGGTGTTCTGACTATTGCAGAAGAGTCGACTGCATGGCCAGGAGTGAGTCGCCCTGTCGAAACAGGAGGTTTAGGATTTTCTGTCAAGTGGAACATGGGGTGGATGAATGACACATTACGATACATGCACCACGATCCAATTCACCGCCGCTTCCACCACAATGAGTTGACTTTTAGTTTGATCTACGCCTTTACCGAGAATTTTGCGTTACCCCTTTCTCATGACGAGGTGGTGCATGGTAAGGGTGCTTTGATTGCTCAAATGGAAGGTGATTTATGGCAAAAGTTCGCTAATTTGCGACTCTTGTACAGCTACATGTGGACTCACCCAGGTAAGAAATTGCTTTTCATGGGCAGTGAAATTGCACAGTGGCACGAATGGAACTACGACAGCCAAATCCAATGGGATCTGTTGCAGTGGGATACTCACCGAGGAGTTCAAAAGCTTGTTGCAGACCTCAATCATCTCGTGAACCGAGAACCTGCGTTACACCAAGTGGATTTCTCCGGCGAAGGGTTTGAATGGGTCGACTGCATGAACGCGGATGACAGCATCATCGGATACATTCGTAAAGCGAAAGACCCCAACGACTTTCTGTTGGTTGTCTGTAACTTTACTCCTGTCGTTCGCAGTTATCGCATGGGGGTTCCTCGGGCCGGATTTTACCGAGAGATTTTCAACAGCGATTCCTCGCATTACGCAGGCACCAATGTTGGCAATTACCCAGGAATAATGGCTGATGCCAGCCTTCCATACCATGGAAGACCTGCGTCGATTGAACTGATGCTGCCGCCTCTCGGTGTGTCGATTTTCAAGCCCGAGTAATGGGCTGATACGGTCTACCTGCCATATTGCCGTCAGACACTCAATAGGTAAAACCGATGATTGATGATGGCAAGAAGAATCTATTGAGTGTCGAAATCGATGCCGTAGATTACGAGGCAGCAACAGCGAGATTCCTGACTGCTGCCTCGAAATCGGTGCGATACAACACGATCGCTCTTGCTTTCCACGGTGTGATGACTGGGGTGCAGGATGTTGTTCATCTGTATCGACTCAATCAATTTGATATGATCGTTCCTGATGGCATGCCCGTGCGTTGGGGGCTAAACCTGTTGCATGGCACCAAGCCGCCAGACGGTGTTTATGGCTCTAAGCTGATGCTGAAAATCTGCGAGGGAGCAGCAGAGCAAGGACTCCCGATTTTTCTTTTTGGGACCGATCAAAAAACTCTGTATCTACTGCAAATCCGACTTAAAGAACAGTTCCCAAAGTTGATCATCGCCGGCGCGGAACCATCGAAATTTCGGAAGCTAACCGATGTGGAATCGGACGACTCGGTAAGTCGAATTCGTGAAAGTGGTGCCAAGTTAGCTTTTGTTGGCCTAGGATGTCCCAGGCAAGAGGTCTGGGCCTACGAAATGGGAGACAGAGTCCAGATGCCGATTTTCGCTGTGGCGGCTGCATTCCCCTTTCACGTCGGTACACTGCCACAGGCCCCACAATGGATGCAAAACTGGGGACTTGAGTGGCTGTATCATCTTCTTAGCGAACCGAAACGACTTTGGCGTCGCTCTGTTTACCTCAATCCGGCGTACCTGCTTCCCTTGGGTTTGCAATGCGCCAGACTGAAGCCTTTCCTTCGAGAAACTGACGTTCCGCCGGTACCCCGTCAAAATTTCGGATAAGCTTCTAAAGTCTTACGCAAAAAGAGTTTGCGGCAACGGCTTAGAACTTAAGGTGCCCGCTTTCGGAGCTTTCTTTGCAATGATCTTCGGTGAATTCCCAAGCGTCGAGCGGCTTCAGAGATGTTCTGTTCGCAATCTGCCAACACTCGATGAATGTGTTCCCACTCGGCTTGTGCAAGTGTCGGGACCGGTATCTCTTCGTTAGATTCGGCCACATCGACCTCGGAGCCGCCTCGCTTAAACGCAGAAAGAATGTCATCCGCGTCAGCTGGTTTTGGTAGGAAATTTATAGCCCCAAGACGGATCGCGTCGATGGCGGTGGCAATACTCCCGAACCCAGAAAGAATTAAAACTTTGACGTCTGACTTGATTGCCTTAAGGTCAGCAATAACGGTGAGTCCCGTCCTGCCCGGCATTCGAAGGTCTACGACAGCCAAATCTGTAGGATTGCTTTGAAAAACGGTAACCCCCTCGTCACATGTCCCTGCCACCTCGACCCGAAATCCACGTTCTGCAAATGCTTCTGCCAAGCGATCGCGGAGGACATAGCTGTCATCTATGAGCAAAATGCTCTGGTAATTTGGATCTTTCGGATCCATCGATTCCCCAAAAATGGATTAGAGGGAGAAAAAATGCTAGCTGAAAAACGCCATTAGCGAGATGGTTGGCTCGCTTTTCGGCAAGCCTTCTCTAGGCAGACCAGTTTAGCATGGGAAGCCATGTCGGGCAGGGCGGTTGTATCAGAATCACTGCGAAAACGCTTGAGAAAAGGGCCAGATAACAGAGATTTGCAACGAATTGCGAAGTGGATTCAAAAGTCACCTATCGGGGGCGGCAAGTGACTATTGTGCAGAATGTCTAGGTTGTAGCGAAAATTAGGATCCCGAGGAACTTTGTCGACTAGACAAACATCTTAGACCAGAATCGTTTTGTTGACATGCGTAGGTGTCCAACTACCATGGAATTTCGCTTGTTCTAGCCTGAACACCGCAATCGATGCGAAAACCAGGCTTTTCCAAGCAGACCGCGTCTCTTTTCCAACCGTTTTCCATCTGGGGATCTCATGTCGAGTCCACGAAAGTCAGCTGCAGATAAGAATTTTCAAATTAGATCGCAGGAAGCTAAAAAGCGTCAGGCAAAGCGGTCCATGCGAGTTGAGCAGCTCGAAGATCGCCGTTTGATGGCGGTCGTTCCTATCAACGGGATGTATTACCCTCCGATCGGTAATCATACCGCATGGTTTAGCCCAGAAGTACCGAGAGAGTTGTATGCTCAACGATCCGCAATCCAATACGGAAGCGGACTCTCTGGAAGTGGCTCTTCGGGAGGCGGTGAGGGAACAGCGTTCTCAACAGTTGAAGTCGAGCCGAACAACAGACCAACGCAGGGACAATTGCTTCCGCTTGGAACGTCTGCAGGAAAGAGTCAGACGGTTACTGTTACCGGACAATTGCCCGTGGTCAACGGGGTGAGAGACGTAGACTATTATGCCTTTGACGCGCTGGCTGGTGACATCATCACTGTCAAGCTCACCTCCGCAGCAACTCCGACGCCATTCGATGTTTCGATTGTCACCGCAGGTGATAGCCCGATCATTGGCGCAACAGACAACCAGCTCAGAGGAATCTCTCCTCCTACGTCACCCCTCAGCGACACAGTCTCCCCGGTTGCCTTTGCAGCGGTAATGCAGACCAGTGGTCGTTACTACGTTCGAGTCTCAGACGGAACGCAAAATTATTCTCTTAGACTGGAAGCTCGTCGACCAAGCATCGAAGCAGAGCCTATCGGAACTAGGCAGATTGTTTATGTGGATTTTGACGGGGCCACGATCTCTCCAGGCGTGTTCGGACTTCCGACCACATCTCGAATTCCTAGCATGATGGACACGCTAGCTGGCTTTGGGTTCTTGCCATCAGAAGAGAATGCTCTCATCGATAAGATGATGGCTACGATTGAAGCACGATTCAACACCGATCTCTCGGCGTTTGGCATCAATGGCTACTACCGCCAAGATGGAATACCGGGCTCATTTGATATCGAATTCCGAAATAGCCGAGACCACTCTGACCCATGGGGGCTTCCAAACGTTACCAGGCTGATCATCGGAGGTGACTCGGTTGACTTGGGAATCGTGACCTATGGTATCGCTGAAAGCGTTGACATTGGTAACTTTGACCGAGAAGAGACCGGTATTGTAATTCTGGGTGAAATGATCCCTGAAATTGCGACTATCCGACGAGCACCAGGACTCTCGCTCCTTGACGCAGTTGCAGTAGCTGTTGCGAACGTGGGAGCACACGAAGTTGGTCATATGGTTGGTGCTCGCCACCAGAACAACGCCAACACTGTCGTAACATTGATGGATAGCGGATCTCCTCTTGCGATCCAAGCTTTAGGAGCTGCCGTCGACGGCATCTGGGGAACGGCAGACGATATCGCGGTTGGTTTCGGACGAGATCGTTACACGCCTGTTGAAGGACTGTTCGGAATTGTGGATCACCGGGCAACTTTTGCTTTCGGTTTATCCACAGGTAAAGTAGGTAATGTCATTACCGGCAATCTCTACAACGACCTGAACCGAAATGCGATTCGCAATGCGAACGAAGTTGGAATCGCAGGCTGGGAAGTGTTCGTTGATTCGAATGGAAACGGATTGCGTGAGTTTGGCGAACCAAAGGGCACATCGGATGCGAGCGGCAATTACAGCATCACCGTCGCCCCTGGAACCTATAACGTCCGCGTAACACGACCAGCAGGTTGGATTGCTTCGACCAATGCGGAAGCTGTGAAGAGTGTTGACGTTCGGACCGGCAATGCTGTTGCCAACTTTGGCTCAGTGCAACCAAACGATACGGTCACTGGCTTCAAATGGCTCGATATCAACGGGGACGGCATTCGAGATAACAACGAGCCAGGCTTGGCTGGTGTGTACATCTATCTCGACTTGGATCTCGATGGTCGTCCTGACATTGGTGAACCTTCAGCAATTTCCGGTGCTGATGGATCCTACTCCTTGACTCCACCAAGCGCTGGTTCGTATGTGATTCGAGAGGTTGTTGAGGCTGGGTTCCGACAGACATTCCCTGTTGGTTCCGATGGGTTTGCGGTTGATAGCGCGGGTCGTCCAGTCGGGCACGTCGCGGTATACAACGGCACCAATCCACTAACAGGATTTAACTTTGGTAACGCAGAGTTCTCCGACTGGGGTGATGCTCCTGCACCGTACGCAACGACTCGATCGCAAAGCGGCGCCAGCCACGGCTTTTTGGCAGGCCTGAGGTTGGGAGCACTTTGGGATGCCGATCAAGACGGCCGGCCAACGGTTAACGCTGATGGCGATGACCTCAACAACAGTGATGACGAAGACGGAATTCAAGCTCTCACCACTTTTGTTCGCGGTGACAGCAGCAACAACATGCGGCTAACCGTCAATAACACAACCGGCTCTCTAGCTTATGTTCATGGCTGGATGGACTTTAATGGCGACGGCGACTGGAACGATGCGGGCGAACTAGTTGTCTCTGCATTGCAAGTTCCGAGTGGGGCAACAGCCTTTACGCAAGACATTATGTTCTCGATTCCTTCCACGGCAGCCAATCGAGTTTACGCACGCTTCCGACTTTCACAACAAAGCGTTTTAGATCCTTCGGGACGTGCAAACGTTGGTGAAGTTGAAGATTATTCGTTCACTGTGGTCGATGGCCCTAGAAGAAATCTTCAGCCTGACTCCTTTACCGTCAGCCGAAACAGCATCAATCAAGTTCTTGATGTTATCGCTAACGACTTTGCACCTCCTGGTGTCACCTGGACCATCACTGGTGTAACGAGCACATTGCAAGGCGGTCGCGTCCTAATCGACACGACAAACAACCGCCTACTCTATAGCCCACCATTGAGTTTCATCGGGGTTGACGAGTTCCAGTACACCGCTCGTTCTTCGACGGGAGTAATCGATACAGCTCGGGTCACCATCAGCATTCTTGCACGATTCACCGATCCGGTAGCAGTAGACGATTCCTTTGACATTCCGACCAACTCGATTGGTTTCCCACTCAACGTTCTTGCTAACGATATTGAAGGCCAAGGCGGAGCACTGGTGATCACCTCGGTTAGCACACCAAGCCGTGGCGGTACTGTAACAATTGGCACAGGTGGCCAAAGTATCCGATATACACCAGTCCGTGACTTCGGCGGAACAGAAACGTTTACCTACACAGCAACTGACGGAACCGGTAAAACAACTACGGCGACCGCAACCATCCACACGCTTGAAGGTGCTAGGGCTGACGACATTGTTGAGTTTAGCTTCGGTTTCTTCGACCTCGCGGACAATCCGATCACTCGAATTCCGCAAGGCCAACAGTTCCGCGTGGCAGTTTACGTTGACGACCTGCGGCCTGAACGAGGCGCTGGCCAGGTACCCCCTGTATTCGTAAACGAACCAGGTGTGTATTCCGTATACTTGGACATGCTTTACAGTTCCGGTTTAGTAGCACCAGTATCGCCAGCCAGCAGCGGTGGTTTAGACTTTAATGTTCAGTTCGCGAACCTCTACCCTGCAGGACGAACCGGTACTGCACAGACACCTGGTGTCATTAGTGAACTCGGTGCGTTCGCTGGTCAAATAACGACCATGAACAAGCCCAACAAAGAGCTGCTAGCAACATTGCTATTTACAGCTAACTCTGCAGGACTAGCTGATTTTATTGCAGATCCTGCCGACTTGAAGCCGCAGAGCGATGTGACCGTTTTCAATCGACCAAGCAGCGCGGTGCCGGTTGACGAAATCCGATATGGTCGGGCACGTTTGGAAATCGTTCCGAACGGTACGAATTTCCCGATCGCCAAGGATGACTCCCCAGTTTTGGTGACTGGTGCAAACATCCCAATGGTACCAGCAGGACAGCCATCGGTAATCGATGTTCTAGCGAATGACATTATTGGTTCGAACGGACCGATTCGAGTCACATCGACGAGAATGACCTCGGCTAACGGCCAAGTAGTCATTATCGACAATGGTGCTCGAGTTCAATATCTCCCGAACACGAACTTTATCGGAACCGACCAATTCGAATACACCATCACCGACCAGCGGGGCTTTACCTCCACGGCGACCGTGACGTTGAACGTTGGTAACTTTAATCAGGTAACTGCGGACGACGACGTTGAACTTCGATTGCAAGTCACCAATATGAATGGTACTCCAATCACGCAAGTTGTCGCTGGCCAGCCTTTCCAACTACGTGGATTCGTAAAAGATCTACGGGAGTCTGATAATCCTCGCCCAACACGTCCAGGTGTATTCGCGGCCTATCAAGATATTCTTTTTTCGAACAACTTAGTTACGGCCAACGTCGATCTCGCTCCCTTTTTTAACAGCGGATTCGCAGACAGCGTTTACCGACAAGGCAAGTCGGGTGACGTCTTCGTTCCAGGGCTCATCAATGAGCTAGGATCGTTCCAAGACAACACCAGTGCTCCCTTGGGATTCCCAGAACGATTGCAATGGATTGTAAACTTCACAGCTGGAACGACTTTAGGTACAGCAACGTTTGTGGGTGACCCAGCTGACGTCAAACCATTCCATGACACTCTTCTGTTCGATCCAACCACTCCGCTATTGCCGAATCAAGTTCGATACTCAGTAGCTTCGGTTCAAATCGTATCAGCAGCAACCGGTGGTGGCGGAACAGGAAGTGGCGGAACAGGATCGGGTGGTTTCACCAACTGGAGTAACGCAAACGATGTCAACAATGACGGGTTTGTTTCGCCGATAGACGTGTTGATTATCATCAACTCGTTGAACAGTGGGGCAGGTGGTCAATTGCCTAGCAATGGGCTAGAAGGTTCAGGGGAAGCAGGAGAAAAGTACTACGTCGACGTTAATGCAGACGGCTACCTTGACCCTCTCGACGTTTTGACGGTAATCAACTTCCTCAACACGAATTCGTCCATGGTAGGTGAGGGAGAAGGATCTGATGATGGTCTAGTGCTTCGAAGTGGGGATCTACCACTAGTAGACTTACCATTCAGTGCGAATGCGTTGGGGTCGTCTAGCATTTATGATGACATCGCGTTGTACGGAAGTTCGTCAGAAGAAGATGAGTCAGCATCTACTCTCGCTAGCATGATGTACAGCCTGGACGACGAAGAGGATGATTATTTGGATACTTTGGCTGCTGATTTGTTTGCCAGATAATTCTGTCCTAGATTTGCAACATGAGTTTTCAAGAGCCGTCTCCCCCGAGACGGCTCTTCTTTTTTGTCACAACCAACAAAACTAATGCTTTGACTGTTGAAGGGATAACGAGTGTGTGCGGACGGATTCATCGCCCGTGGCTAGCTGTACTCGATTGGTGATTCATCTCTAGGTGGCTGGGTGGAAGCTTCTGTTTTCATTTGACCACCCAGGATAGCTGCTTGTGACACCATGGTGTCTCCGAATGAACTCGGATTCGCATGCATCCACTTCATAACGCTGCTAATCACAAGCTCTTTCAGATAGGCAAAGGAGAAACCTTCGCAGGCTTTCGAGATTCGCTCTAAGTCTTCACTAGACCATCCGGTCTCACTTGCCAACCTCTCCTGCCAGCTCCTCAAATACTCCAGTCGTTCTTTAAAGGATGGCAAGTTAAAGTGGTACTTCCGATCAAAACGGCTGGGCCGATCGATGATGGCTGCGTCTATGCGATCGGGATGATTCGTCGTGGCCAACACAATCAATCCATGGTTTTGTTCGAAACCATCGAGTTGATTCAAGAAGAACGAGCGGTTCTCTTCAGTGACAAGCGAGTCGAGGTCTTCGAGAATTAGAACGCAGGGACGCAATCCACGGGCGCGATCGAATACCTGCTGCCACATTTGCTCAGCCGTGAAATAGTGATGGCTTAGACTTTGCACATACAAACTTGAAACTGCTAGATCTTTAACAAGCGCGCGGACGCAATGCGTCTTGCCGTTGCCTGGCGGACCGATCAACAATGCTCCGCGTCGCCAAGCAATGCCCAATCGTTTGTACTTATCTTCCGATTGAAGGAAACCAGCGAAGTCCTCTCGGATGGTTGACTTCAAGTTATCTGATAGAACCAGATTATCAAATGTTGCTGATTGTGTAGCAGCGTATAGTGATTCGCTTCGATTCCATCTGCCTCCCGAAAAGACAAGGATGGCTTTTCCCGGTGCATGGGTAGTCCGATTTACGTCCAAGATGAACGAATCTGCGACTTCGACCGATTCGGCTATCACCCAGTCTCGATGGTCACCGCCGCATGAATTCTCCCACGTAATGTGGATCACCTTCAAGCGACATTCATTCCAAATCACCGACCAAACGACTTGAGAATACGAAGTGAAGAGCTGATCGTGATCTTCGCCGCCCCAATAACGAAACGATCCAGGAAGCGGATTCTCCTCAGCCCTAATTTCGCAAAACCCGAGTCTCGCGTATTGTTCCAATGCGAGTTCGCGGCAAGTCACGACAGCCTTGCCTTTTGCTGATCCTAGAATGAGTTTTTCTGCACGGAGGGAAATTGCTGCGGGATTTTCAGCTAACGCATTGATGAACAGATCTTCTTGCATTGATTGAACCCGTACAAGCGGGCTTGGGCAGAGGGGCGGAAGGCGAATTTAGTTTCGCGAACATTCAGGATGACACTACCACGTAGGAAGAAGTTCGCGAGTCGAACGGATTCTAACTGCCACAGTCCGACTCGACAACTCTTTCGACTTTGCTACGGAGGATTGACGCGGGATAAGTACGCTCCCCTCGCCCCTGGCTCATGATTTAGCTATCGCAGCGAGCAACGGGAGTCTCTCTTGCTTCGAAACTACGACCCCCCCCGGCTTTTCAACCGTAATAGCGAAAGCGACAGGGGAAACAACACGCAGTTTCGCTGAGATCGGGATTATAACTTCACCCGTGCTATCAATATCAAAGACACCGCCATCAATAGGCACGTCATCTCTGCCAGGATCGATAATCCAAAGCTGATACTGCTCCCTTGTCGAGTCGTTAATCGGCATTCCTACAAATCTCATGAATCCATTCTGAGATTCGTTGCTCCAAACCACATCACCGGAGACGGGATCGTTAAAAGGAGTTTTTCCTGGAGCCCACTGGACCTGCTGTACATCCGTTGCTGTTGCCAAGAGTGCACCTCGGCGTTCCAGCAATCCAGGCAAAGACGGTTCCTCGTTATTCTGGAGAGATTGCCATGTAAATGCGGCAAAAAGAGATGCTGCAATAGAAACGATCCACGCAAAAGACTCTCGCCATCGAGCAATACTTATCGTTTTTCCTTGCGGATTTGCTTGCGAAACGATGCTCTTAGGCTTGCTTTCCATATCAGGGCTAAATGCTCCTGCACGATCCAACATAGCAGGTAGCCGTTGCTCAGTAGACGCAGAACGAGGAGCATCGCTCCGGTTCCTAACTAGATATTCAGGAGCGTTTCGGAGTATTTTTTGATGCAACTCGGCAGGCAGTGCAACCTCCAGAGTCTGTTGGGGTTTTATTGTGAATACAGCCGCGATCGATGCGGCAGTTACTTCGAGTTCGTCTTCCACCTCTCGGGACACAGCACCTGAGTCGCCTAACCCCAAAAGTTCTACTTGTTCGTCCTCGGATAGATCGCCAAGCACTTTTCCAGCAAGGAGTTCAGCCACGCGTGAATCATCATGGGAGTAGGCATCTTCATCGTCAGGCAGATCGTCAAAAGCGTTCATGGTGTTACTCCTTTAGCGACGACAGCTGCGGAACGGTTCATGCAATCTCTCATTTCCAATAGCGATCTTCTCGCGAACGTCTTTACCGTTCCTAGCGGCAGGCATAGCCTTTGAGCGATTTGGACATGGGACAGTCCGTGGTGAACAGAAAAAACTATGACTTTACGCTTTTCCAAGGGTAGTTTTCTTAGGCAGCGTGCCGCTTTTTGTGCATCCTCAGCCAACTCGACTATGTCTACAGGAATCTCAGCAAAGTCAGCGATTGTTTCTTCCGTCGAGATAACATCTTCAGAAATTGATCGACGCCGACGCAATCTGTCGATCAACCTCCGGCGAGCAATTGCACTTATAAACGTGGTCTCCGAAGCAAGGGACGGATCAAATCGTGCAGCACATTGCCATAGCTCTACGAAAATTTCTTGAGTAGCGTCTTCCGCCTCGGAAAGATCCGCACAAAAACGTTTCGCCATAGACCACACCAGGCCACCATATTGATTCAAACATTCGCCAACCGCAGCGTGATCTCCATCCGCCACGCGTTGCAAGATGCTGGGTTTCAAAGTTGCAATCTCCGAACAAGCTTCCAGGTTCAAAACGGGTCCATCATTCAACAGTCACGGTATAGATCAGTGCCGACTGACATCCATCTACTAAACAGCACAATCACAGTATACAAAAATCGGCAAATGCTGAATTGCATTCGACGTCAGTCCCGAAAGTAACATTTCAGCATTTCCCAAAAAAAGTATCCGCCCCAATCTTAAAAAAAGGGACAGATACTAGTGCCGTAACTTGGAGATAACCTTGATTGGGGACTCCTCGAAAACCCAACCCGCAGCGTTAGCGAGGGATGATATCCCGGGGAACTCCCATGGATCTATCAATCGTTACTTGGAACCAAGCTGGTGATGCAACTGATCGATCCCATTTCGCAATGTCCATGATTGAGTCGTCGGGCATGTCGTGCTGTTGGCAGCATTGAGCACCTTCACCATGTGAGAGCGAAGTGAGCTGTCGATTTCTGTGCTCATCAATTCTTGCATTGCGTTCTTGTAAACTGTGGCGCATTCATCGTGATGCCCTGCGTTGAACAAAACAGCCCCCTTAGCAACGGCGTTCTCCAATGTTTTCCGAGCGTTCGATTGTTTTCCTGGCGGCATCAAAACTGTGTCGATCACATGAATCACACCGTTGGAAGCATCGATGTCTGTTGAGACTAGGTTGGAGGAGTTGATCTTTGCACCGGCATCTGAAACCGTGACCATTATCGGTGAGCCTTGAAGCGTTTTCGCGGTTTTAGCAGCAACAGCATCCTCTGAGTAAACGCGGCCAGCGACGATGTGATACTTCAAAATATCAACCAACTTGCTCTTATTCTCTGGCTTGAGCAACGATTCCACTGTCCCCGCCGGCAACTTTGCAAACGCTTCATCGGTTGGGGCAAAGACGGTTAAGGCGTCTTTTCCAGCGAGTGCCTCAACCAGACCAGCGGCCTTGGCTGCTGCCACGAGTGTCGTGAACTTTCCGGCGCCAATAGCTGTCTCGGCAAGATTCTTATCCGCAGGGAGGATCACCGAATCAATGACGTGAATCACACCGTTGTCGCACGCGATGTCGGTCGTTACGACTTTCGCGGTGTCAACCATAACTGTTCCGTCCTCAACCTTGATATCAACGCGTTGCCCGTTAAGGGTTTTCGCTCCTTTCAACCCGACAACCTGTTTCGCCTTAACATTTCCGCTTACCACATGGTATGTCAATATCCCGGCGAGCTTCCCTTTGTTCTCAGGCTTTAGCAAGGTCTCGACGGTGCCAGCAGGTAGCTTGGCAAATGCCTCGTCCGTCGGGGCGAAGACAGTAAATGGCCCTTTGCCCTTCAACGCATCTACAAGATCAGCGGCCCCCAGTGCTGCAGCCAAAGTCTTGAATTTTCCTGCCGAGACGGCTGTATCGACAATATCTGCGGCAAGGCAATTGGTGGCGATCAAGCCACAAGCGGTTAGGGACGCGAGGTAACGAAGCATTAATTTCATAGTTTCAACTCTCATTTCAAAGGAATTTAGTTTTCAAACGTGCAATCACATTTTTGTTGGACTGGCCTGTCAAAAGCGTATTCGTGGCTCGTGAAGCATCGGATTCAAAAATTTTCCGATTTAGCGCGTTCTTGGTGGATAGCTTTGTGAAAACAGTGCAGTAGCTGTATTTCGTTTTCCGGGAATGATGACTGACTCGCGCAATCGCGGACTGGGCTAGAACGGTCCAAGCAGGGCGATGCCCGTGCGGTTAAACGAGAATTGGCTAGGCTAGATCGATCTACACAGGATCGTTAAGCATGCGGCCGGACAAAAGACTAACTAGATGCTGACAATCCACACAGAGACCACAACGGCGATCAATAGAATTGTGCCGCAGAGGGTTTTTAGGATTGTTCCAAACAATCGCCCCCAAAACGCCCCCCAACCGATCTTGATCGCTTCCTCCCACTCCTTACCGTCCCAACGTTCACCCAATACCGCACCTCCGAAAGCACCAAAACAACCGAAGACGACGGCGGCGACCAGGCTTCCAATGATGGGAATGGGAACGCCGAGAATCATTCCTACAATCGCACCCAAGATTGATCCGACAACAGCTAGCATCGCCCCTTTCTTCGATCCACCAAGTTTGTTAACGCCGAGGGAACTAGCCGCAAACTCCAGAATCTCGCCAATGCCTGCCACCACCAGCATCCCAATCCAAATAGGCAAGGAAACATGCAACGCCGATTCGGGATCAGCGAAATAAAACGCGAGCCCTGCTACAATAACGAGTCCCCAATTCCCGGGCATCCCGATAAGAGTCAAAACCCAGCAAACGAGGGCGACCAACGATACCAGTGCTGGCAAAAGCCATTCAAACCAAGTTAGCCAGTTCAATTTTGTCTTTCGTTGCGGTTAAACCGATAATCACCTGAGGCGATTCAGTCGTTTCGGATTATGTGAGGGTTCAGTATACAATGGAACTCTAAAATGAAATTCGTGAATGAACGTTCCTTCTTGGCTGTCAACTTTGAGTCTTGAAAAATGAATTCAAAAATGCGGTCGCCGACTAGTCAACTGGCACGAAACGCTGCCCACTACCCAACAACCAAAAATCGCACGAGATGGCGAACGCTGCATTTGTTGCTGTGGCAGTCTGTAGGTCTGCTGCTTGCTGTTGAGACTGGCTGCAACACTAAAAAGTACGATGATCGAAATCAGGGAGATCACGCGATCTCTCCATTTGACGAGCAGAAAATAAAGGCCTTCTGCGGGGATTGCCACGCCATGCCTCCCGCCGAGTCTTTTCCTAAGCGAGCGTGGCACGACGAGGTAAAAAGGGGGTACGCGTTTTATTACGCGTCGGATCGAAATGATTTAGATGTTCCCATTCAAGACGTCACGCTACGTTACTTCACGGCTCGTGCACCGGAAACCCTGCCGATCAAGCCCGCATCAGGCGTAGACATCGATTGGGTCTCCAAGTTCGATCGAAGCGAGATTTCCATACCTGGGGTTGACTCTCCTGCGATTTCGTTTTTGGATTTTACCAATCTTGGTACTGGTTTCGGGCCAGGACTACTCCTATCAGATATGAGAGGAGGAGGGGTTTACTTCGCTGCCTATGCTGATGAGGAATTCGCGTCTCCGATTCGTCTCGGACAAGTGAACAATCCTGCTGCGTTACGAGTTGTTGATTGGGACAATGATGGACTCCTGGATATTCTCATCAGTGAATTGGGCTCCTTTCTTCCTGCGGATCACGAAGAGGGCAAGGTAATTTGGTTGCGTCAAAACGGAGATCGTCCAGGCACATTTGAGCCAACGGTTCTTCTAAAGGGATTGGGTCGAGTCGCCTCGATCGAACTCGGAGACTTGAACGAAGATGGTCGCGATGATCTTTTGGTTGCTGAATTTGGTTGGCAGTCAACCGGTTCTGTTTTTTGGATCGCGAAACAAGAAGAACCAACCGACATGAGCTCCAAGCATCTTCTCGACAAGAGATCTGGCGCTATCCATATACCTGTAATCGATCTCAATGGTGATGATAAACTCGATATCGTCGCCCTTATCAGTCAGCACCATGAATGCATTGAGGCGTTCATCAATCAAGGAAATGGAACGTTTGTAAAGGAAACTATTTTCACGGCTCCAGATCCAGCTTGCGGTTCTAGCGGTCTGGCACTAGTTGATATGAATCAAGACGGTAAAACGGATGTCTTATATACAAACGGAGATTCCTTTGACAGTTTCTTTCTTAAGCCTACACATAGCGTTAGATGGTTCGAAAACACCGGTCGCTTTCCGTTCGATGAACATATGCTTGGAGAAATGCCAGGTGCACATCGTGCGCTGGCAGTCGACATCGATTTGGATGGTCGCAATGAAGTTATCTCCGGAGCCTTCTTACCAAGAAAGTTGCTTAGGACACATGCCGTCAAAGAAGCGGAGGGGTTAGTTCTCTGGAAAGCTGGCAATGCTGGGGCTTACCAAAGACATGTGTTGGTTCAATCAGAAACCAGTTACGCAGCACTGTGCATTGCCAATCCCGATCACAACAAAGCACCGTTGATCATCGTCGGACACTTTCGTGAGGACGATACTGGTGCAGCAGTTTCCGTGTGGCGTCCCAAGCCAAGCCAAGCGACCAAAGCCAAGCAGTAATTGATAGACCTCTATCTCAAGTCTAACTCAAGTCTGGGCACTAGGGATTTAGCTCTTTGCTCGTTTCCAATAGAGCGTTGGCTGCCAAACGGTTATTTGGCTCGATAGCTAATGCCGCTTTAAACCAAACGATTGCGAGCTCAGGCTTTCCGAGTTCCTTTGCTAACACACCGATCTGATAACGAATCGTTGGATCTATCTGATTGTTGATTGCATCAAGTTGCAAGTCAGAAAATCTCTGCCATTTCTTTTGCAATTCCTCAGCGACCTTGGTCTGCTCCTGCGAGCCATCTGCATCCCCCAGTCGACCGAGAACTTGCGCCAACTGAGACCGGACTCCATGGTTGAAGGGATCTAGTTCGGTCGCTTTGCGCAAATACTCGGCGGCCTTGGCTGGCTCTCCATCAGCCAACGCGATTTCAGCATTTAATTGCAAAGCTTCTGTCATCTTGGGGTGATCGGTCTCCAACATCTTCGTTGCGAGACTTCTGGATTCATCAAGCTTGCCCAGATTTAGCCAGCAACGGGCTGTCAACAAATCTTTGAAAGAGCTAGAGTCCGCATCCTTTAATACTTCGAGAGCGGGTTCATACTCACGCAGTTTGATATGACACTCCGCCCACTCGAGTCGCAATTGGCTAGCATCCTGCTGATTTGGGCTTCTTCGCAGCGACTCTTTGTAATGAGGAATCGCAATCTCAGGCCGCTCGTAATCGCGATTCATCAACCCCATGAGTCTATCGGGTCTCGCGTCGTCAGGAACAAGTTTTGAAACTTGTTGCAAATGAAAAATGGCGTCACTCATTGATCCGATGTCATAAAACATCGCCCCTAGCCACTGGTGAGCTTGAACGAAGCTGGGGTCCTTTAGCAACACTTCTTCCCAAAGCATCTTGGCATTACCTGTTGCCCCCATCTTATAGGCCGCTTCTCCGGCGAGGACCGATGCATCGAGCTCAATATCGGGATGCTCTCTCGCTTGTAAAGCCAGTCGCAAAGCGCGATCAAACTCCGTGTTTTGAATAGCAATATAGGCTTTGAAATAATCGGAATGCCTACGATACGCAGAGTGTTCATCTAACTCCAATGCGGAGCGACTAACTTGCACCAAGTCCTTGTTCTTGATTCCCGCCAACCCTTGGTCAAATAAATGTCGCGGGTTTGATATTCGTTGAAAAAAAAGAGAAACCACAATTGTCAGCAATAGGACCATCGAAATCGTTTTTGGATTTGCGACAATCAGCAATGCTCGACGTAGGAAACTCTCTTTTGGTGAAGATAATTGATTTGCGGAAGTGTTATTCATTCGATGGCTCGACGATGAGTAGTTTTTGGTCCGCCTTTATATCGATCAGCACGGTTGTTTTTCCTGAAGGCCATTTTACCGTTAGCTTGTCGACGCTAGATGCTGATCCCAGGCCAAAGGCTTGCTCATCTTGGCTAGTGGACATATAGCTGCCACCACCTTTCTTGAACCGGCACAAAGTTTTGCCATTAGCCTCAACCGTAACCTTAGCTCCAATGGCTGATCGATTCGCCTCTGTGCCAACCAAACCTATTTGAAGCCAGTGGCGATCTTTGACACTAACGCCAGCGCTTTGTGTTGATGTCGATAAAGTATCGTTGCGAATTAGAGCTGCGGACGAATTCATATTGGAGAAGACCAAGTCAAGATCTCCATCGTTATCGAAATCAACCGCCACTAAGCCTCGTCCATCATGAGATCGGTGCAGATAACTGTCGTCGGAGAACACCACGCGTTCGAACCGACGCCCCTTCGAAAGCATAACAACAGGACGTTGTTTGCGAGGGGAGGCAGTGGGATAGAGAATGACGTGACCGTTGTTGACGACGATATCTTCTAGATTGTCTAAGTCTAGATCGGAGCAAACGGTCCCAAAACCAACAAATAAACCACCCAATACATTTAACCCGGTAATATCGCTAACGTGCAAAAAGGCATTGGGTCCTTCGTTGCGATAGAGAGCAAAATCCTCTCGTTCATAGTTGGTGACCCAGATGTCCGGTCGACCATTTTGATTGAAATCACAGACATCTAGCCCCATGCTACCGTTTGGTATCCCGGCTTTATCAGCAGCGACGCCAGCCAAAGAAGCGACTTCTTGAAAGGGAGCCGAACCGGTATTGGAGTACAAATAATTGTTGGTGGTATCGTTCGCTACATAGGCATCAACAAGCCCATTTTCATCAAAGTCTGCAATGAGAACTCCCAGACCTTTGCTACCATCGGTTCTCAATTGCCACTCTTCACTTACGTCTCGAAACGTCCCGTCCCCCTGGCCCAAATAAAGGATGTCAGGTATTCCTTCGAAAGATCTCGGTGGACAGATATCTCGTTGACCGTGAGCCGGACCTGGACAATTGGGATGATTGGCGAACGACCAATTAACATAGTGGGCCACGTACAAATCCAAAACACCATCGTTGTTAAAGTCCCCCCACCCTGCTCCCGAGCTCCATTTGTCATCAAGCAAATTAGCAGACTGATGAACATCTTCGAATGTTCCATCGCCTCGGTTTTCCCAAAGCTGCAAGCCCCCATAACCCGACACTAGCACGTCCAGGAATCCATCGTTGTTGTAGTCAGAAACGAATGCACCGTGCGTGTAGTGTTTACTTGCAAAACCATTGCCAGCCAAAGCTCCAACACGCTCAAACTTTTTGCCTGCGACGTTTCTAAATAAATCACCGGCAACTCCCACAACCGTTTCGTTAGAGAATGTGCCACCACCAGGAAAAAACAGATCAGCCCAACCATCGAGATCAAAATCGATAACCCCGACACCTCCGCCCAATGACTCTAAAATGGTCGATTGGCTTTGATCTTCACCGTTACTATAAACGAAATCCAATCCGACCTTTTCGCTGATGTCTGAAAGCTTAATTGACGAAGTGGTACTATCGGCCGCCGAAGATTGATCGGACAAATTTTTGGAGAGACCGCTGGACTTGCTATCCGGATCCGACTTATCGCATCCGAAACTAGTGAGCAGCATGCAGGCGAACAGACAAATGCAATAACGCATTGAGGTCGGCAAGAACGACTTTAGGAAACGAATCTGGATTCTAAAATCCTTTTCGCGACTAGATTGCATTGATGAAAATCTGTTTGGGACGAGTAACAAAAAAATCAGACTGATAGCCGTTGAGCTTTACTTCTTACTACGTCCAGCGAAAACTTCGGTTTCAGGATGTTTGGATTTCCATTCTTCCCAGGTGGTGAGTTCGAACGGAATATCAGTCAAACCCTCAATCTGATCATTTTGCTTGAATTGACGTCCCTTCCATCGTAACGCTAGCCCCCCGTCCAGCAAGCCAAGAGTGCCGAGATCTAAATGTGAAACTCCCTCGGGCAGGTCTCCTGTAACGACCCTAGCACAGTCAGTCATGCTGCAATAGGTAACGGTAACAGGAGAAACCCCGTTGCCATCTTGCGAGTGAACCGTATCGTTTACAACGTGATCCATCATCCCTGATAGCAGGGAAACGGGGTAAGCACGATATTTACCATGATGTGAAACGCCAATGATCTTGGTGTCATCGCTGAGTTGCACCTCCGTCGATTGCTTGATCGACGGACTACTGATCCCGTCGACATGGAGGGGAGTGCTATTCATCGATTGCAATGCTCGTAAATCCTCTTCCCCCATACCTGCCAGCATGTCCTCTTTGGAGGGTCGCTGCTGACAGGAGAATTGGGTTGTGATCGCTAAGAGCAAAATCCATCCTGCCGAAAAAAATCGACTTCGATGCATCTCTACTTTTTGGTCTTGATATCTAGCGTTAACTTGTCAGAACCGGTTGTAGGAACGTCCATGGACAGTTTCGAGCTTTGTGGGCTCCCGAATTGTTGCGGTACAATGAATTTTTGCTTAGCAGCGGCGGATGTCATCGAACCAGCCATTCGATTAACCATATCCTGATCGCTCTCTCCTGCCTGCTTCTCAGCTCCACCTCCTTCGGTGACGGTCTTGGCAACACCCACTTGATGAAGTCCCGGCATGGCTCCGTCCACCATGTCGGCCCCCACTACAGTACGCAGAGAGAATCGCCCACTGGAATCCGATTTTGCAATCGCTGTAACACCATTTTCGTTGAGCAAAGTGATGCTGGCACCGTCGAGAGGCTCTCCATCCAGCGTGATGGTACCGCTGGCGGTTACGGTTTTTGGCATCGATGGGCCGCATCCGGGAAGGAGCAGCAATGATAAAGCAATAAGGGATAGAAACGTGCGTCGCATAGATCTAAATGTTTAAGATAGAGTTCGTAACTTGAACAGGCCGACTTGATACAGAAGTGGCCCAGCCCAGAAGGGCTGAGCCAACAGATTTCTGAACAAATACCTATTTGGTATTCGCTCTCGATAGAGCAAACTTGTTAAGTTTGCTGCCTATTATTGATTGTCGACTGAAGCAGTCAAACCGTCGTTACGGCTACCAAGAATTTGGTAGGTTCGATAGTTGATGTTTGCCGTAAGGAAGTGAGTACTTGCATCACCCATGATGAAATAGGCACCGCCTGTATGGTTGGAACGGAACCCTTGCGAGGTTTGCCAGTTTCTCCAACCATTGCAACCTAGACCGTTGTTGTTGTCCAAGTTCCTTGGGTTGGTGGCAGCATTCCATCCACCTTCACCAATACCCACGATTGGGAAGTTGATTGGAGACGACGTAGCAGTCCACAAGCTATTGAAGTGCATCCAACCGTTCCAATGGTGATCGGACTTGTTCGGAAGAATCTCACCCATGGCAATCGTGTTCGACAAACCATCGACTTGGTCTGCAAAACGAGGATGCCATTCGCCACGAGCCCACATACCAGCCACGTCATTTTGGCCCGGAGAGTTTCCGTGACCCGCTGCACCATTACCAAGAAAGTTTCCTGGATAAAGATTGCAACTACCTGCTTGTGATGGCATCGCCGCAGGTCCGATGCTGTAACCATAGTTGGACAAAGCACGGTGATCGCGGTTAGTACCGTCACTCCACTGCCACTTATTCATAAAACCGTCCGAAGGACAGAGATATGTGGCGATAGGAACGTGCCAAACTCGTTCCACTGCCTGCCCGTTGAACATGAATGAACCTGTTGCGTTGGACTGCACAAAGGCTTGCCATTCTGCGTTGCTTCCGGGTTGACCAGGCTCAAGCCTAGGAAGCCCAGCGCCACCGAAAGGGATCGCATTGAACAAAGGCGATTGTTCAATGTAAGGCAAAATCTTTGCCAATTGACTACCTTTGCTACTGTCAGTCCATGTCAATGGCTCTCGTGGAGTTCCCACGTGTTGAAAACCTGACGATGGCAATGACTTGAACGCACTCTCATAATTGTGCAACGCTAAACCAATCTGACGAAGATTGTTTGAACATTGCGACCTTCTCGCAGACTCGCGAGCAGCTTGGACGGCTGGCAACAACAAGCCAACCAAAATTCCGATGATGGCGATAACCACCAATAATTCGACGAGTGTGAACCCTCGCCTTTCCAAACGATTTACTCTCTTCATACCGACAGCACTCCCGGGAAAAGAATGGAAAAGAACTACAACAAGTATTCAGCGACAACTTGCCGCCATTTTGTTCTACCAAATCCGAATGGGGGATGCAATGTTTTGTGTGAAAATAAACCGCATTAAATAGCACCTACGGGGATCGTCCCCTCTTACGGGGGGATTTTTTGACCGATATTGTAATTTCTCTAATGCTACGGGTACCGCTTGACCGTAAAAACCTACCTAAACTGCCCATCCTGGCAGGACGGCCTCGGAGGCAAACCGGGGGTGCTGGCGACTGGACACCGTTTCACAAAACCTTCTTCACGATTCGCATCGCGCAACCTTGTAACGCTGTGAACTATGCCCCCACGAATTCAGAAGCATTTCTTGATATCGAACACAATAAAGACGAAGCTGTCCAATAAACCGTCTTCTTCATTACAAACCAATGCACCGATGCCGACCTTAATCCGCTCTTAAGACCCAACTTTTTTAGACGCGCTAGCAGCCATTGTGTGTTGGCGAGCTTTGATGATTGCTCGAGGATCCTGTTCGATAGATCGTTGGTAGTGTTCGGCCAATGCGGCATGAGTGGGACCATGATTGGGATCAAGCTCTAAGACGCTGCCTAGCCACATAAGCCCGTCCTCTGTATTTCCATATTGAAGATGTGTGGCACCAATCTTATATCTGAGCTCTGGGTCGTCCGATCGGCTTGCAACCTCGGGTATGAGTTGATTTGCCTTCGCGATTTCTTCGGCTGATTTTGCAGCATAATCGAAGTGCAATTTGGCATCCTCCGCACGCCCAAGTCCTCGCAACGCCAGTGCATACGCATAGCGCAACTCGCGGCGCAGAGTACCTGCCTCGATCATTGGTTTCAGTAAAGTCTCTGCACCTTGGTAATCACCACGTTCAACTAGAAGCGTTGCCATGGAGGTTAACAATTGATGATCTTTGGGATGCAATGCGGTAGCATCTGTTAATACCAAAGATGCTTTTTCTGTATTGCCTGACGCCATCAAAGAATTCGCATATCCCACTAATGCAGACACACCAAGCTTCTTATCCTCAGTAGCTTGAAGAAAAAAAGCCTTAGCCTCGTCAGGACGTTTGACGTCCAATAGCAAATTCCCTAGGCCCAGCGCTGCCGATGCATTTTTGCCATCTAGCAACAATGCTTTACGAAACGATGACTCGGCATTCTCGGTATCTTTCAACTCGGCATATATTTGCCCAATCCACGCATGTGGCCGAGCATCATTTGGGAAGTCAAGCTTCCATGCACTTAGCAACGACAATGCAGATTCAAAATCCCGCAGTCGAATAAACCCAACTGCAAAGGCTTCGCAAATCTCAGCCTCCTCACCGTTAGGCTCATCAGTAAGCGAAGCCAACTTATCTTTTACTAATCTCATCTGGCCACTTTGAGCCAGTGCGTACCACTGCTCTCGTTTAAGGCGTTCTTCATCCATACCCAAGTATTTGGAAATAGCGATCTGCTTGGAAAACGAATCAAAGTCACTGGATCTCCTGGCTCGCCTGGCTCTCGCAAAAGCCGCTTCCGGTGCATCTCTGTGAATCCATTCCGCCCACTGGATATATCGATCGGCGGCGGGGTTGTCTAAACTCGCCTGCCGTATCGCTATCTTGCCAAACCATCTCCCCAGACGTTCCCTTTGCCAAACAACTACGTTCAGCAACGAAAAGAAGACGACCGCTAGCCACCAAATTCTATGAGTTTTCTTTCTATTCATCTTTACTAGATTAACTCATTCTGCCGCCGATTGAATGGCCCCACCATATTTCTCTAGGCCCAACCACCGGCTTCTACCGAGTCTCCAGAGTCCACGGCCCCCCCCCCCAGAGCCACCCAGCCTGAGGCAATGCTATCAAACCCGATATTGGTCTGGCAGTGATTCCTGAAATCAGATACTTGAGTCAATGTCGAAAAAAACTCGAAAGTTTCCATGTTCGGAAGATCTATGAATGCCCTAGCACTGCTACCCCGAAAACTATTTGGCCTTACCGCATTCCTCGTTTGTCTATTACCGATTTCGTGGGGATCGGCACACGTCCGTGCGCAAGACGTCGCCGAAATACTGCAACGAGCACAGCAATCTCGAATGGAATCGGAAGCCAAACGGTCCATCGAAAACAACGCCACAGTCACGGGTGCTACTGGTGCCCAAGGTGAATCGGCCATCGAGTCGCTTACCAATCAATTAGCCGGCGGTCCAGAAGCATGGTTAAGCCCTAAAGGGTTGTCGAGCTCACTCCAGATTTTGATGCTGCTAACCGTCCTCAGTTTGGCACCTGCCATACTATTGATGACGACGTGTTATGTTCGAGTCATTGTTGTCTTTGGACTTTTGAAGCAAGCACTCGGTGCTCAACAGTTACCGCCCAGTCAAGTCATAACATCGATCTCGCTTTTCATTACTCTCTTTGTGATGAGCCCTGTTTGGAAAAGAGTCTACGACGAGTCCATCGAGCCCTACACACAATCGGGATCGAGAATGACATCGACCGAGGCCTGGGACCGCGGGATCGCTCCAATACGTGAATTCATGGCCTCGCAAATCGCTCACGCCGACAATCACGACGACGTTCACCTGTTCTACAGCCGCTATGCACCGAATTCGACAGGCCCCACGACGTTCGATGATGTTCCCTTGCAAGTCCTATTGCCCGCTTACATGTTGAGCGAGCTCAAGGTCGCCTTTTTGATGGGCTTTAAAATCTATCTCCCGTTTCTAATTCTCGATGTGGTCATCGCGTCGGTGACTGTCTCGATGGGGATGATGATGCTGCCCCCCGCGTTGATCTCTACGCCATTCAAATTGCTCCTTTTCGTACTGGTTGATGGTTGGCGATTGGTTGTAGATATCCTGCTACAAAGCTTTGGAACCCTCAACACTTGACCTTATGCGCCGAGCAGACATGCCCCCGAGAGACGCTAAGTCGAATTTTTAGAAACATCGAAATTTAAGAAATAGAGTAAGCCATGAATGCAAGTGAAGCGGTCGATCTAGTACGAGATGCCATTATGATGGCCCTAATGCTTGGTGCACCCCTGCTGGTCATTGGCATGATTGTTGGTTTGTTTATCGGCTTAATTCAAGCCCTCACTCAAATTCAGGATCAAACGGTTAGTACTGTCCCAAAGCTGGTTGCTATGACGATCGCTATCATCGCGTGCTTACCATGGCTCACAGACAGAATGATTGACTACTCTCGCGATTTGATCCAGGATATTCCGATCCACGTCGCAAAGCGATAGCCAGTTGTGTAGGCTAATTTTCCATGGATAGTCTGCAATCCGTAGCCTCCCTCCTCAACGGTCCAATGTGGACCTTTTTCTGCGTCTTGAGCAGACTCGGACCACTATTGGTTTTGATGCCTCCACTACAAGGCACGACGATACCCATGCGGATCAAAACTCTTGTTGTTTTGATGGTGTCGTTTGTGTTAACTCCTATCATTCTCGAGTTCTCTACACCACTGCCGTCGTCCCTTTTTGATCTTACTCTCGGGCTGGTTAAAGAACTTCTGCTAGGGCTTCTCTTCGGCACTTCGGCAACCATCGTTGTGAGCACTCTGCAAATCGGTGGACAAATCGTGAGCACCCTAGCAAGTCTCGATGTTGCACAAGCTGCCGACCCCACCACCCAGGAATCAACGACGGTAATCAGCCAGCTCTTCACCTGGATTGCCATGTTACTGTTTTTGGTTCTAGGCGGACACCGTGTCATCGTTGGGGTTTGTATTGATAGTTTCACACACTATCCTGCTGGTGGTGTCACTATCGATGATACGTGGCTGCGACAACTTTACGACCTTATCGGGCATAGCATGTCGGTAGGATTACGTGCCGCTGGACCAGCCGCAATCACGCTTCTTTTAGCCAACCTCGTTACTGCGCTCATTGGACGAACGCTTCCTCAGCTCAATATCATGGCGATTGGCTTCAGTCTCAACGTAACCATTCTTCTAATCGTACTCGCGCTTTCCGTAACGAGCATCGGCTGGGTTTTTCAAGACGAATTAGGCCTTTGGGTCGAGAAAACGATCGACATGTTTCCAAACGTAAAGGGAGCATAATTCGATGGCGGAGAGTGCTGGCGAAAAGAAACACGAAGCCACCGATTATCGTCGTTGGAGAGCTCGGGAAGAAGGCAACGTTCCCAAATCACAAGATCTAGGGTCATCGGTTCTATTGCTCATCGGAGTTATACTTTTGGACAACTATGGTGGTCAGATCGGAACCGCCATGATCCAGTTGATCACAGATCTCGATGGAACCGTATCCATCACAAAAGCAAGCTCGCGAGACGAAACCTCTGTTATTTTGAGGCAAATTATCCAAGCTAGTATGTCAGTCCTACCACTTATGGCAGGATTGGTGGTTACCTCATTAGTCGTGCACTTTGCTCAAGTTGGCCCGCTGTGGCTACCTCAGAAACTAGCGTTTGACATTCAACGCATTGATCCACTCCAAGGTTTTCAAAGATTACTATCGCTGAGTAACGTTACTCGGCTCGGATTTGGCTTGCTTAAAATATTATTGGTAGCGGGAATACTCCTGCTGGGCGTCTGGTTCCGCTGGAATGAAATCCTGGCGCTCGGTTCTGCAGATCTGACTACGGTCGGAAAATTCTTATGGGCAACGATGATGGAGTTATGCCGCAACGTCGCGATCGCTCTCGTCGCCCTCTCTGTTGTCGATTTGGCGTTTCAAAGGTGGAAATACGATCAAGACCTCCGAATGACTGACGAAGAGTTGCGGGAGGAATACAAAATGACTCAGGGAGACCCGCACACGAAGTCTCGTCGTCGACAAGTACAGCGTGAACTTGCTCAACAGCGTCTAGCAGTCGATGTGCCCAAAGCCGATGTCGTCGTAACTAACCCCACCGAACTTGCCGTTGCACTCAAGTATGACCCGAAAACGATGAAAGCACCTATCGTTCTTGCGAAAGGTGCAGATCTGGTCGCTGCTAAGATTCGTCGAATTGCCTTGGAAAACGGTATTCCTATTGTCGAGCGAAAGCCACTTGCTCAAGCACTATTTAAACAAGTTGATATAGGCAAACCGATCCCGACCTCAGAGTATTCTGCGGTAGCAGAAGTTCTCAAATATGTCTACGAAGTTAAGGGACGCTCCATGGACGAGCTTACTGAAACACTTCAAGAAACGAAACGTAAAGCCGCCGGCTAAAAAAGATTCATTCTCAAACTTGGTAATCGAAAAGGACACTATACTGATTGGTGTCGATAGTTGATAAGGTCTCTCCAAATAGAATGAATTTCCATGAGTAACATTTGTCGTCGCAACTGGATTACGCTAGCAGGAACCACGGCATTTGCGTTAGCAACACAAACAGGATTAACGGCAACTCAATCTTCTGGGAGCAAGAGCCTCCTTCGTTTGAGTTTAGCGGCTTATTCCGTTCGCGATCTGCTTTCCGACTCCAAAAGCGGCTGGGATCTATTTCGGTTTGTTACCTATTGTCGAGAATTGGGAGTCGCTGGAGCGGAACTGACGAGTTACTACTTCCCTAAAGACGTTACCTCCGAATTCTTAATCGAACTTAAACAACATTGTCATCGCCAGGGAGTGACCATATCGGGTGGCGCGATTCGAAATGATTTTTGCACATCTGATCCAAAACGCTTACACGAAGAAATTGCCCACACAAAGAAGTGGATCGATCATTATGCGATATTAGGCGCTCCCGTCATTCGAATCTTTGCAGGAGAACAACCAAAAGATGAATCATGGGAAACAACACTCTCACGTTGCGCCTCAACATGCGAAGAGGTTTGTAACTATGCCCAACCCAAAGGGGTTTTCCTGGGTTTGGAAAACCATGGTGGCGTGACCGCACGAGCGACCGGTCTACTCGATATCGTTAAACGCGTTCCGAATAAGAACTTTGGAGTAAACTTCGATTCCGGAAACTTTCGCTCGACGAGTGATCCGTATGAAGAATTAAAATCGATCGCCCCTTACGCGGTAAACTCGCAGATCAAGGTCAGTATCGCTCCTTCCGGCAAACCGGAACCAACCGATTTGCAGAAAGTCATCACCATCTTGCGTCAATCGAACTACTCGGGTTGGGTCGCACTCGAGTACGAAGAAAAGGAACCACCACTCGAGGCTATCCCAAGCTGGATAGAAAAACTCAAACCACTCATGGATTGATCTTTTGAAAAACCAATACTCGATCGCTAGTGGAGAAAATGATACAGAAACGATTGGCTCTTAGCCAATTAGCTTCCGTTCGAATCGCCCTTCGTTAATGGTAGGTCTTTCTAATCTACCTCGGTTGTTGTAAGACAGCTTCATGTGATCTAACCCTAACAACCACAAGATCGATGCATGGATATCATGGACATGCATTTTGTCTTCAATCGCATAGAGCCCCAGTTCATCTGTTGCCCCGATGACTTGCCCGCCTTTAACTCCTCCACCAGCCATAAACATGGAAAAACCGGTGGGGTTGTGATCCCTGCCGTTCCCTTTTTCACTCATTGGTGTCCGACCAAACTCGCCTCCCCATACGACCAAAGTGTCCTCTAGCATGCCGCTACGCTTCAAATCCGTTAGCAAGCCTGCGACTGGCTGATCCATTTCCAAGCAAAGTCGTGAGTGATTTTTTTCAATGTCAGAGTGTGCATCCCATTTGCTTCCGGTTCCATGATAGAGCTGGACAAACCTAACCCCACGCTCAACCAACCTTCGGGCCATCAAGCAATTCTTACCAAAGGATTGTGTTTCCTTTTTGTTTAGTCCATAAAGCTCTTGGGTCTCTTCTGTTTCGCTTGATAGATCGATTGCCTCTGGTGCTTCCGATTGAAGCCGAAATGCCAACTCATAGCTTTTAATGCGAGCTTCTAATTCGGTTTGATGAGGATGCTCTTCAGCGTAAGACCTGTTTAACGTCTCTAACAATCGCATTTTCTCTTCTCTGCGACCGAGCGTGAGATCTGCTGGAGAAATCAAATTCGGAATCGGTTCATTCTCAGAACCTTGGATCCTTACCCCTTGGTGAGAGGCTGGCATGAAGCCGCTTCCCCAGTTGCGAGGCCCATTTACGGGCCGCCCCGAGTTGTCACACATGACAACAAAAGTCGGCAAATTCTCATTCGCAGAACCCAGACCGTATTGCACCCAGGCACCCAATGACGGACGCCCTGCGACATTGATACAGGTGTTCATTTGGCAAACGCCACCGGAATGATTGATCCCATTGGTCCAACAGGATCGAATGACCGCGATGTCATCGAGGCATTTTCCGATGTTGGGAATCCATTCCGAAGCTAACAAGCCGCTTTCACCATAGGGGGTCCAGGTTCTGGGAGCCGCCAATAGCGGTGCTCCCTTTTCCCCCATCGCTGTGATTGGTTCTTTAAAACTGGCAGGCAATGGCGAACCAGCTAATTTATTGAGCTCCGGCTTGGGATCCAGAAGATCGATGTGACTAGGCCCACCCTCGCAAAAAATCCAAATGACTCGCTTGGCTAATGCAACGTGATGCTCAGCTCCAAAGCTTTCCTTCGAAAACATTGCATTACAAGCAATTGCACCCAAGCCAACACTGGAGCCCAATAACCAATCCCGTCTATTCATGGAATCCACTCTCAAGCCCATGTCGACTACTCCCTGTAAAGAAATGGATTTGAGTTCAAAAGTACATGGCATAAATCTTCGAGTCTGACTAGGTCAGGCAACTGAGCTGGCTCCTCTAGGCTTACCTGTAAAAATTCGTAAACGGAATTACGCTCGCTTGGATCAGGCGACCTACCCCACGTCAATAAAAACATACGATCAATCATCTCGTCGACGGAATGGCATTGTTCCTTGATTGTCGTCGCCATTCGTTTGGCTCGATCCAAAACGAAGCGGCTGTTGAGAAGCGTCAAGGACTGCAGGGGAGTGGTCGTCGAATCTCGCATCGAGACGCTTTGGAGTCCGTTTGCCATATCAAAACTATGTAGAAAGTTGCTCGTGTTGTTGCGTAGACTTTTGACGTAGATGGAGCGACGTGACTCTGCCTCCTCAACGCTTGGGCCGCCTCGATCTAGCTTGAGTTCGCCACTAGCCGCCAACATGGCATCACGGATTTGTTCGGCCGATAGCCTGCGGACCTGAAACCGCCAAAGTGAACTCTCCACCGGATCTTTGGCAAGATTCGACTCGGAACTAGGGTTTGTGGCACTTTGACGCCAAGCGGCAGACATCACAATCTGCTTGCAGAGCGGTTTGATGCGGCCATTATTCTCTACAAAAGACTTGGTCAGCCAATCAAGCAACTCCGGGTTGGTGGGCGAGGCTCCCTGGGTACCGAAATCACTTGACGTGCGAGCGATCCCGGTACCAAAGAGTTGTTGCCAAACACGGTTGGCCATAACTCGATTGGTTAAGGGATTGTCGGGATGACTGATCCATCTCGCGAGGCGGGTACGGCGGCCCGATGTTTTGGCGTGAGTCTCTGGGATAGGTTCGAGTTCAAGACTAGGCAACACTTCTGGATAACCGGGAGACACTTTATGTTCCCGAAGCGAATCCATGTAGCTCGTCTCGGTAATCGCGCCTTCGAAGTCACTGACGGTCATGATGCTCGGCAGAGCAGTAGGTTTAATTCCGTCAAACTTGGCTAGTTCTTCTTGGTACTGTTTTCGAAGCTCCTGGTCCTCTTTCGTCATCCCGCTGTAAGGGCCTCCTCCCTCTTCTAGGTACTGCCGTGAGACGAGATATGCCATTTGTTCATCCCAAGAGGTTCGCTCCGACTTAGGTTTATGAAAACACGCTTGGATATCGAGCGGAAACTTATCGACCGTTGAAGCCCATTTTTTCGTTTCATATGGTAGGAGCAACTGCTCCAGTTTGTCCCTTATCGGCTTTGTTTGAGATTCCCATTCAGCAAGTTTCTCGGAGTATGCTTTTTGTTCCTGCAGGTTGGTTGCTGTTCGATCATCTCGCCAAATGACAGGTTCTAAAAAGGCTCGAAGCTTGTAATAGTCCGATTGTGGAATCGCATCGAACTTATGATCATGACATCGAGCACAAGATAGAGATAGACCTAGGAACGTATCGCCGACGACATCGGTCAGCTCATTCATGATGTCGTTCCAATGATTCTTGGCGTCGCGTTGATTGTATTCGTAGATCCCCAGCCTTAGAAAACCCGCTGCGATACTGCGTTGAGGATCATCGTGCGGCGACTCGTCACCGGCAAGCTGCGCGAGAACAAAATCCGCGAAGGGCATATCATCATTCCAAGCGTTGATTACAAAATCACGGTAACGATAAACGACTGGTCTGTAGGCATCTTGATTCCATCCATCCGATTCCGAGTAGCGAACTAGATCGAGCCAAAAGCGGGCCCAATGCTCTCCGAAACGAGGATCCTGCAACAAGCGATCAACAGTTCGCTCATAAGCTTCTTCAGATGGATCGCGTATAAACTCCTGAATCTCTTCCGGTGTGGGTGGTAAACCGATCAGATGAAGATACAGTCGTCGCAGCAAGGCATGATGCTCTGCGGTTGGAGCGGGCTCTATTCCCTTTTGTCGAAGATCTTTTAGAACCAGTCGATCGATATCATTTTTAGACCAGTTATCATCCAGCAGGGGAGAAACGATGGGCGGCTGGATTGGTTTGTAAGCCCACCAGTTTCTATCTTCGTCGTTCACCCCTTTTGCTTTGCTGCGTAGCGTCCCGTTTGTAGCAGGCCAAACGGCTCCATTTGCGACCCAAGAAGTGAATTCTTGGAGGATCCGTTCCTCCAGCTTCTTCCCGGGCGGCATTTCCAAGCCTTCATGTCGTACAGCTGAAAGAAGTAGACTCTGGCCAATATCTCCAGGAACGACCGAGGGACCCGAATCGCCGCCCAGTAGTAGTGCTTCGAGAGAGTCCAATCTAAGCCCCCCCTCTTGCTTCGTCTCACCATGGCACTTGATGCAATGTTCGATGAGGGCAGGACGTATTTCTGTTTCGAAGCGTTTAGATTCCGAAGAGATTATTGGAGACGAAGAACTTTCATCCGAGGCTGTCGCCGACTGGCCGAAAGAGTCATGTATCGTACTCGAGACGACGAGAAACGATAAAGCGAACAGAACCGCGTTATTAAAACTCGGATGCCAAAAGTTAGAGGTGGGTAGGGATGGCATGTCTCGTTTCCTTTTGCTCTATTCTAAGTCCCCTAGAGCACGCCTACAACCATCCATGCGATTGGGAACTCCGCAGTTCGAGGAAACGCTTTAGACTAACAATGTATTCCTTCAGAAAACGAATGATTTCCCGCAAATAGAATTCGAAAAAATGTCAGATCAATCCGTTTCGAAACCCGTTGGCTGGAATCTCGAAGCAACTTATGCTGCGTTGCCGCCCCCCTTTTTTTCAGCCGTTCTCCCAACACAAGTCGCACGGCCAGAAGTCATTGTATTAAACGAGGACCTAGGCAAAGAGCTAGGCCTCAACCTAAGTAGCTTGAATCGTGACGACGCAGCCGCGATTTTCTCGGGCAACAAGCTACCCACTGGCGCTGTATCGATCGCACAAGCGTACGCTGGACACCAATTCGGCGGATTTACCATGCTGGGTGATGGGCGTGCCGTACTCCTTGGCGAACAAAGAAATCCGAGTGGTTCACTCTACGACATCCAGTTAAAAGGCTCTGGTCCTACCAAGTACTCTCGGCGAGGGGATGGCAGAGCGGCCGTTGGTCCGATGTTACGTGAATACATCATTAGCGAGGCCATGCACTTTCTCGGTATACCAACAACGCGATCTCTCGCCGTGGTAAGCACAGGTGAGCCTGTCTACCGCGACGAGGCGTTACCTGGTGCGGTGCTTACACGAATTGCCTCTAGCCATATCCGAGTTGGCACGTTTCAGTACTTTGCGGCAATACGGGACAATGCCGGATTACAAACGCTTGCCGACTACACCATAAATCGACACTACCCGGACTTGATATCAAGTGAAGACAAGTACATCGACTTGCTAAAGACGGTTATCGATAAGCAAGCCTCATTGATTTCTCATTGGATGAGAGTCGGGTTCGTGCATGGGGTTATGAATACAGATAATGTGGCGATCTCAGGTGAAACGATTGACTATGGTCCATGTGCCTTTTTAGATAGATATCATCCCCATACAGTATTCAGTTCTATCGATCACGGAGGTCGATATGCGTTTGGCAATCAACCGTCGATTTGCCACTGGAATTTGGTACGCTTTGCGGAGACACTCTTGCCTTTGCTTCATCAGGAGGAGGGTGAAGCGATTCGTATTGCTACGGAAATTTTAGAAGGATATCGGGCTCTTTTCGAGACCCATTGGCTTGTACAGATGGGGCGCAAGATTGGACTGGAAGACGCGAATGTATCGGACAAGCCGCTCATTGACGAACTGTTGCAATGGATGTCGGAGGAGCTGCTCGATTACACCACGTTTTTCTCGCAACTTACGCGAGGCTTCGATACGACCATGGAGCCATTCAACCAACGTCGTTTTCTAAGCTGGCATGACGCGTGGCAATCAAGGCTGAAACAATCAGGACGCCCCGATTCTGCCGTTGTAAAGACAATGGAGAATGCCAATCCTTTTGTAATCCCTCGCAATCATCGAGTCGAAGAAGCACTCGAAGCGGCCACGTACCGCAATGATTTGGAGCCACTTCATCGACTACTAAAGGCCATTCGTAGTCCTTATGAAGCGACTCAGGACAATGCTTATTTTGCTTCACCGCCGGCCGCAACACAGCAGGTTTACCAGACGTTTTGTGGAACATGAAATGTTATGAGCGACATAAATCGCTTGCTTCCCCTCTCGAATGAATTGCAATGATCCCTATCAATCTGATCCGACAAGCTCAGCGCGAGATATCGCCCTTTATCCACCGAACTCCGCTCGTTCGCTCCCAAGCGTTGTCAGCTCGATGGGGTGCGAATGTTTATCTCAAGCTCGAGAATTTCCAAAAGACAGGTTCCTTTAAACCTCGTGGAGCCTTTTTCAAACTACTGAATCTCAGCGACGAGGAGCGAAGTCGAGGTGTTGTAGGAGTCAGTGGCGGCAATCATGCCCAGGGATTAGCCTTTGCCGCGAAGACTCTCGGTATATCGGCGACGATTTGCATGCCTGTGACAACTCCCAAAAACTATCTTGATGCAACCGCAGGCTACGGCGCATCCATTCGTTTATCCAACACCATTCATGCGGCCTTTCAGGATGCGGCACATCTACAATCCGAGGGGCAAACACTCATTCATCCCTTTGATGACGAATGTCTTGCCGCCGGGCAAGGCACGGTGGGGCTTGAAATTCTGGAGGAACTGCCGAATGTATCCCGCTGTTACGTCAGCATCGGAGGCGGAGGGCTCATCGCGGGTATCGCTAGCGCGTTAAAAGGTAGCGAAGATCCTTATGCAAAAGATGCTGACCAGCAAAGCCGTCGGGTCATTGGCGTAGAAACGGTTGGGGCCGACGCGATGGCACAAGCGGTCGCAGCGAACCAAATTGTCCAATTACCTGCGATCACTAGCATTGCGAGGACATTAGGGGCACCAGCCGTCAGTCAGTTCACACTTGATGCAGTTCGAGAGCTGGTAGAAGAGGTGTTGGTTGTCACCGATCAAGAATCGGCTCAAGAGTTATTCTTTCTATTAGAACGTTGCAAAGTTCTAGCAGAACCTGCTGCCGCATGTTGTTTAGCGGCTGCCAATCGGCAGAGTTCATCGTTTCGTAAAGACGAGAACATTGTCATCGTCATTTGCGGAGGAAACGCGTCTGTTGCCGATTTAGCAGAGTGGTTCGCGAGGTTCGGACTCTTGTAGTGGACGACGCTAGGAGGCCATTTGCACGGGAAACCGCCTGTTGCATTGCGGATAGGATTCGTGCCATGTTCGTGCCATGTTCGTGCCAGGCGGTCGGGCCTCGTTGCCTCGTCCACTACGAATGCAGCTCTCGTAGGCCGTAACAAGTCGCAACGCGACGCAGTTACGGCACTGCACGCCAGGGCTAAATTGACTTGTCGGTTTAGGGCTGAGGCGCAGTAAATCCCCGCCGTAACTGCGCCGAGCCCTTGTTACGGCCTACAAATCATCTCCCTCAAGTAATCGCACTCTCAAGCCCCCTGTCGATTCTCCATTGTGCTGAGCTGAATCAATGCTATTGTTTCGATAAGGGATCGATACACAATTTTCAATGTTCGCGAGGTGTTCGCTTGAATTCGATATGGAATGAAACTTGGGAAGCTCTCATTATCCAGTGGGTTAGCCGATCGATGGCTGAAGCCGATTCTGGGCATGGCATGGATCACGTAACGAGAGTCGTGGTGAACGCAGCTCAACTAGCGGCTTCTGAAAAAGCAAATATCGATGTCGTAATGCCAGCTGCTTGGCTACATGATTGCGTGTTTATCCCGAAGAATTCTTCCCAGCGTTCCCAAGCATCCAGAATCGCCGCAGAGGCTGCCTCAGAATTCCTAACGTCGATATCGTACCCCTCACCACTTATTGCCGAGATCCACCATTGCATCGTAGCACACAGCTTCTCCGCCAATGTGCCTTGCCAATCCATCGAAGCAATGGTGGTTCAAGATGCAGATCGACTCGAAGCTCTTGGAGCCATCGGCATTGCTCGCTGCCTTATGACGGGAGGTGCAATGAAACAACGACTTTATCATCCCACCGATCCGTTCCCTACTTCGCGGGAACCGGAAGATACCGTTCAATCTGTCGACCACTTCTTCGCCAAGCTATTCAAATTGCCAAAGACAATGAAGACAGCAACTGGATTACAGATAGCCCAATCAAGAACTGATTTCATGATTCAGTTCCTGCAGCAATTAGCAACAGAGATAGGCGTTGAAGAATCGGTGCTCAATAATGCTGTTTCGACGTTTCGTTAGCGGTTCGAGGCCCGCTCTAGAATCGTCAACCGCAGGATTACGAGCCGCTCTTTCCGAAACAATAGAGATGCTCTTCAGAACGCACAAATAAACGACCGTTGTAAATCGATGGAGTCGCAACGATGGTCTCATTGAGCGAATAAGATTCATAAACGGTTGCTGTCTCTCCCAATTGCACCACCGACAGCTTGCCATCCAAACTCGCAAGGACCATCAAGTCTCCCCCTTGTTCGCTTTTTCCGGCTACAGGAGAAGCGTAATAAGAACCGCTGCCGTTTTTGAGTCGCTCACGCTTTAGAAGCTCGCCAGATTCGGCGTTGAAGCTAAGCAGAATTCCTGGGTCGTTGATGAGGTAAGCAGTTCCGTTGTGAACAAGCGACGAAGGTATGTAGGGAACGGACTTTTGATAATTCCACACCACCTTGCCAGTGATCTCCTCACCATTCTTTGTGAACTCAACGCAGGATAGACCACCTTTGCCAACAAAGGTTGCAAAAGCTTTATCCCACTCCGCGTTTGTTACCTTGCCGTCGCCATCTCCGAAACCTGTGTCGATTCTCTGGATTAGCCGAAGTGTTGAAACCGACTTTTCAACTTCGGTATATTCGATGGAGCCATTACCATCCTGATCCGCATTCCCCAAAGCCGACATAGGCAATGGTTGCCCAGCTGATTCTGAGTAAAACACTCTGCTACCGACAACGACTGGCGTCGCAACGGGCGCATTCGCAAGCCCCGCGACAGTTGCCGTCTTCTCTCCGGTCTTCAAATCATAAAGTACTAGCTCACCGGGGGCTGGGCTTACAACATAAGGCTTTGAATCGATCTCAATCAATGCAGGTGTTGAATATCCTCCTGTTACTCCAAGCAAACGCTCGGTTTTCCAGACCTCAGCACCCGTTTCAAGACTCAACGCCGTAAGGTAGGCATCGGCGAGCTGATCCACTACGAGAACGATCAAGCCATCTTGGACCACAGGCGATGCGCTTAACCCATGCATGCTGTTAAACGGGCCCAAGTCTCGCGACCACTTCTTTTCCCCCTCAACATCGCACACCAAAACGCCAGCATCCGGAAAGAAAGCGACCACCGACTTGCCATCGCATGCGACACTACAGGTAGCCGGGCCGCTCGGAGGCGTAGCGGTTTCAACTCGCTGACTTTCCAAGCTTTGCGTCCAAACAATATCACCTGTCTTGGCATCCAAACAATGTACGCTTCGCTTACCGCCAGACTTGCCTGCTTCCGCTTCAAAGGACGTGATGTAAATCTTGCCGTCTACAATGACAGGCGATGAGGTCCCTTTCGGAATCTCTTTCTTCCAAAGGATCCCCTCTTCAGAAAGGGGAACTGACAACTCGAGCTTGGACGCGACTCCGGTTCCATTCGGGCCGCGAAAGCGATTCCAATCCTCAGAATAGCAAATGGTTGCTGAACTGCCCGCGATTGCTGTCGCGAGTAGGAAAGTCTTTCGTCCCGACACAATCTGACGAAGGAATGAACGAGTCATCTTATCAACCTTAAAGAAAAATAGTAATTGTCGGCGCTGAAATACAATCGGAAACAGTCGCACATCGAGGTGCCACCCCTCAACAAATTGAGGGGAATCTTGTCAGTTACCCAATGGGCATGTGCGGGCAGCTACTTTGAAGCAGGCACTGCCACGGGTAAAGAGTTGCCAAATCGCTCAAAATCTTTGAACGACCAAACGACCTCTTTTTGAGTATTAACCTCGATGATTTGTGGATTCTTTGTTCCCGCGTGGCAATTCACAATCCAGGTATTTCCGGACTCCAGACGATCGACCATCGTGATCCATGCCAACTCCACGCCGGGAATATCATTTTTGTTAACCTCCCAGGCGATCTGCTTGTCTGGGGTAACCTCGAGAACTTTGTTTCCATCACCGGCTCCGATCAAGGTGTTTCCGTTCTTTAGTCTCGTCGCCGAATAGACCTTTGTCCCGATCGGGTATTCCCAAATGACGGAGCCGTCCCTTTTGTATTCCCGAATGGTCCGGTCGCTTTCATGGCAAACGAGAAAGGTATCCTGGGGCGTATGGCGAACCAATCGGGTGTCACGATGTGGATGGGAATCCTTGACCGTCAAAGGAAATTGAGAGGCGATGCGTCTATTCTTATCGAGGAAGAGAATCCGCTTATTGCCACTTTCTGCAATCATCAACTCGCCACTGGCAAGTTTCTGAAATGCATGAATTTCTACCGCATTTACTCCCTCGAGCTTGTTCGGCTTGTAGGTCCAGACCACTTTGCCTTGTGCATCGACCTCGTTGACTTCTCCAAAAGAAGTTTGCAACAACCAGTGACCGTTCTCAAGTTCCTGAGCATCATGGATTGCCCCGATGGGCAAGCTCCAGCGGACGGAGTTATCCGCGTTGATCAAGGCAGCGATCTTTTTTTCGTAGTCAGCGGCAAAAAAACTTCGGGAATTTCCAGATTGCTGAGATCGCCCAATTTGAGGGTCAAACGCCAGAAACAGCATACAAACAGTGAAAAAGATTGCTTTCATATCGCACTTTGTGAGAGGTTGGAGAAATTGCGGCAAATGGAGGGAGCGACTTAGGCCCTACAGTGTACCGAATTCAGAAATGTCAGCATTTCGACTTTGAGGAATTTTCGGTGCGATCGGAAAAACCCGCAAGTTTTAACATCGGTTAGGCCGAAACATTTGGTGTTCGACGAAAGAATCGTCACCGACTCGACAAGGGTGTTATCGATGTCCTGCAATACGATCAAAAAGTTTATCAGCCTCGCACTTCTGGGAACCATGAGTGTTCAGGTTGGGTGTGTTTCACTAAGTAATATGGCCTTGGGCCCAGTTGGGATTCCCATCCCGATCAGCCCTTATTTGCAGGACAACGAGGAATTACAATTCCACGTTCACGAGCGTTATGCTCGGGTGCCTATCATGGGGCCAATCACCGACGCCTACCATGCGGCGATCGATCCACCAAGCGACGACGAAGTGATGCATGCGTTGGAGCGTGCTCGCCCCGTTCGCGGTGGCATCCCTTTCTTGAACGAAAAGCAACGCAACCGCGTTCGCATCGTCAAAG
This sequence comes from Pirellula sp., assembly GCA_046344995.1. Taxonomy (GTDB): domain Bacteria; phylum Planctomycetota; class Planctomycetia; order Pirellulales; family Pirellulaceae; genus JBKCUI01. The sequence continues at coordinate 303,767 of JBKDKR010000078.1, read as the reverse complement.
AGAAGATTGCGGACTATGTTGACGAACCTCGCTTTGTGCCGCTCATCGGCTTCGCACAACTGCACCACGCACACTACAAGTGCTCGGTCTACTTCGAAGAGCGAATGATCAACGGCTGGCCAGTACCATACTCGCTCGAAGATAACGAGTGCGTCGAAGTGATCTATATCGACCACAACCACTTCCACATGTGCGGTGATCCTGATACTGGAGCATCCAGCCCTTACTAGGCTGCTATGCTCGCCCACCGAGTCATAAAAATTCTAAAGCTCTGAGTCGACTATTGTTGGCTCAGGGCTTTTTTATTTGGGCGCGCAAGTACCCATCGATCATGAGACGGGCCGTCGGCGTCAAACACTTTGGGGTCCATGAGCGTTCGAAAAAACTCTCGCTGCATCGCATTTGTGTCAACGCCCTCCTTGGGAATCGTCAGGTCAACTTCATCGTGGATTTCGAACTGAGACAAAGACTTGCCATCGAAAAGCCAAAAGATCCAAGCACCATCCCCGCACTGATTATCAAGCATCGGAAACATCGATCCATCAATCATTGTCGTAAATGATGGGGCATTCCTGGCTCACGTGTTCGAGTGAAAATCCTGCCTCGTTCTTTTCGACTCCTGGCGGGATAGCCAGACAGGCTCTCGATGTAAGGCCTAGCGTAATCAGGGTCACAAATAAGATTCGGTGCATTCGAGTTCTTTGGTTGTTATGATTTAATCGATGAAATCACAGAGTTCAATTGCGTTCAGCTTAAAAGGTCATTCACGACCTTTCCATGAACATCCGTCAGCCTGAAGTCACGCCCAGCACTTCGATAGGTAAGTCGCTCGTGATCGATGCCTAACAAATGTAAAATCGTTGCATGAAAATCATGGACGTGGACTCGGTTCTCTGCGACGGTAGCGCCGAGTTCGTCCGTGGCACCATAGCTGATGCCACCTTTAACGCCCGCTCCCGCCATCCACGAAGAGAAGCATGCGCTATGATGGCCTCGTCCTTTGTCTCCATCAACTCCAGGCGTACGACCAAACTCCGTAGTCCACACCAGAAGCGTATCCTCCAACATCCCGGTGCGTTTAAGATCCTTTAACAATCCTGCGACAGGCTGATCTATTGCTTTGGCATGGTCAGCGTGCTCGGCCATGTTGCCATGCTGATCCCAATTGTGACTCGAGCTGCCATCAATTAATTCGATGAATCGAACACCGCGTTCCGCTAAACGTCGAGCGACGAGGCATTTCCAACCGAATCCCTCAGATTGCCCATCTTTTAAGCCGTAAAGCTCCAAAGTCTCTTTCGATTCCTGAGTGATATCGAATGCCTCTCGAGCATCTGTCTGCATATGAAAAGCCGTTTCGAATGTACGAATGCGGGCAGCGAGCTCGGAATCGTTTCCACGTTTTTGAAGATGGCGTGCATTTAATGCGTCGGCGAGCCCCAGCTCCAACCTTTGCAAGCTCTCTTGCGGCGTCCGTCGCTCCAAATCCACGATTGGCTCTCGACCTGGAACGACACGAACCCCCTGATGATATGCAGGCAAAAAATCATTGCCGTAAACTTGCGTTCCCGCATAGGGTAGCTGCGCCGCCAGCACCATGAACGACGGCAGATTACTGTTAACGGTACCGAGTCCATAACTAACCCAAGACCCAATACTTGGACGAGTAAAGAAAAACGATCCCGTATGCATTCCGAGTGTCGCGTTGTAATGTTCATTGTCGTTGGAATTCATCGACTTGATCAAACATATATCGTCCATGCACTCACGGAGATACGGAAACAAATCGCTGACCAACGTTCCGCATTTCCCACCCGGTCGGAATTCCCATAGCGGTTTGAGAAGAACGCGTTGCTCGTTGGACAAACCACCACCAACCCCCTTTATTTTGCCGTCGGCTTTGAACAGTTCCGGCTTGTGATCAAAGGTATCCATGTGCGAAACACCGCCATTGGAAAAGATAAAGATCACTCGTTTGGCTTTGGCTGGAAAGTGTGGCTGTTTTGGCGAGAGTGGATCTGACTTGCTATCTTTCTCACTACTGTCTTCGGCTAGGAGTTGCGAAAGCAATCCGGGCATAAGCAAGGAGCCTGCTGCTAGACTTTGAGTAAAAAGTCGTCGTGTTCTATTTGGGGTCATGGTTTGATTTACTGGCCTCTTAATCCACATAGACAAACTCGTTTAGGCGAACAAGGGAACGAATGAGCGCCTGCCACGATTGCTCTTTGGTGGTATTCGATTGCAGTCCACTCAACTGTAGCTCTTTCTGTGCTGCCACAAGAAAGTCTTCGGCGGCTTTGCGTTCGTCACTCTCTGGCAAACGACCAAACATGAGGGACCAGACTCGTTCCAAGCGTATAGTGTCGTCGGTCGATTCCGACATGAGTCGCTTCGCTAGCCCCTCGGATTGCTGGTGAACGAACTTGTCGTTAAGCAAATACAACGCTTGTAATGGTGTCGTACTGACTAGTCTCGAAGGAGTACTGGCAGAAGGATCAGCACCATCGAATATCGCGAGGTAGGGATGGCGCTGAATACGCTGTGTCATCAAATAGACACTGCGATGATTCGATTCGTAGATGGCTTTGAATGGATTATGCTGCGTAAATTTCCATTCGCTTTGCGGAGGAAACGGATGCGCAGCACCAGGTTTAGGATCGAGACTACCTCCTAGCCAGAGCAGCGTGTCGCGGATTGCCTCGGCATCCAGGCGGTGGCGAGGATACGCGGTCAACAATTGATTCGAAGGGTCGATCTCCAACGACGCGGCAGACCGAATGCTGCTCATGCGATAAGTTCGTGACAACATAATGGTTCGGTGCATAGCTTTGATAGACCAACCTGATTCCATGAAATGCCGAGCCAACCAATCTAGCAAATCGGGGTGGGTTGGCGGTTGGCCGTGACGTCCAAAATCACTGGCCGTTGCAACAATCGCTTTGCCAAAATGATACTGCCATATTCGATTCACCATCACCCGTGCTGTAAGGGGGTTGTTGCGGTCGACGATCCAATTTGCCAAGTGCAGTCGACCGCTGGTTTCTTCGCTTTCTTTGACCGGTTCACCGTTAAGAACTTTTAGAAAACGGCGAGGAACAATATTGCCCGGTTTGGTTGGATCCCCTTTACGTTGCACTGCCACATCTTCGATCGTCTCTGCTTCAGCAACCCCGTAGATCGTTTCATAGGGTAAAGGCATCGCTGCGAATTCGCGCGCCGCCCTCGCAGCGTCCTCAACCTTCTTATCCAACTCTGGACGATCTTCGTCTTTAGCCGCATCACGTTCTTTCTTCAGTTCTTTAACGGCTTTGTCCAGTTCACTTTGTCGCGATTCACGTTCCGACTTTATGCGATTCACTTCATCCTTGGGAGCCAGCGTGACGAAATCGCGTTGGCGTTGCTCGAGTTCAATTCCTGGCCATGGATAACGAGTGCTGTGAAAGATCCCATACAAGGCGTAATAGTCTTCGGCCGTGATAGGATCAAATTTGTGATCGTGACATCGGGCACAATTGATCGTCGTTGCCAGAAATGTACGACCGAGGTTATCGATGGTGTCCTCGATCGTTAAGTGTTGTGGATAGTCGTCGACGCGAGAGCCGAATCTCCTCGAATTAGCGATATAGCCAGTGGCGATGATACGTTGGCGTTTCTCTTCCGTCGTGCTACTTTCAAGTAAATCACCCGCGAGTTGTTCACGCACAAATTGATCGTATGGCAGATCAAGATTAAAGGCATCGATCACCCAATTGCGATACAAATAGGCTTGTGGAATTGGGAAGTCCGAATTGTCTCCAGCGGTATCCGAATATCGAACGACGTCTAACCAGTGACGCCCCCAACGCTCCCCATACTGAGTCGAATTCAGCAAACGATCAACGACCTTAGAATAAGACTCGGTGGTTTCGTCCGCCAGAAATGCTTCAATCTCATCATGGGTTGGCGGCAGTCCAATCAAATCGAATGTAGCACGTCGAATCCATGTTCGCTTGTCTGCATCGGAAGCCGGCGATAAGTTCGCCATTTCGAATCTCGCGGCGATGAATTGATCGATTGGGTTTAAGGGCCACGAGCTATCTTTTATCTTAGGCGGCTGAGTGTGAGACAGCGGTCGAAGCGACCAAAAATCCCTTGCTTGTGTCCAATCGATTTCTGTCTTAGCTTTAACAGCAGCTACCGTATCTTCGGTGCGAGGATCCGGTGCCTTCATTCGGATCCATTTGGCTAGATCCGCGATTTGATCGTCGGTTAGCTTACCATCTGGCGGCATTTGCATATCGGGATCTTTGTAACTGACGACACGCATCAATAAGCTGTTATCAGGATCCCCCGGGATCATTAGCGAGTCAGTATCCCCTCCCTTGATAATCCCTGCACGAGAATCTAACAGCAGGCCACCGCCAATTTCCCCAGCCGATTGGCTGTGACAATCGTAACAATGATCGATAAGCAAAGGACGAATACGAGACTCGAAGAAATGGAGCTGCTCTTCCGTTGGCGAGGAAGCAAACTCAGCCGCAGAGGGAGCCGGAACGTGGCCTACTCCCGACCAAACTTCGATTCCAGAAAAATTTGCAGCTCCGCCGCTGGCAGATAGTTTCAAGCTCCCGTCTTTGGCGTTAGTCCTCCACGGACCAAGCCTCTTCCATTCCCCTCTCGTGCCGCTATTGTGACGCGCGACAACGGTTCTATTGTTCAATTGAATAGCGTACTGTTCTGGATCATTGTCCTCCCAAACATAGGCGAAGACTTGGTAGATTCCATCTGGCACTGCGAGTATTTCCACACTTACCGTCCGCCCCCAGCGACTGCTATGAATCATCTTGGCTCGATTGGAGTCCGTGGATGGCTTTAAGGGGACTGATTCACTCTCGAAAGCCATCCCGTCTACCTGAAGATTCAGTGCATCGCCTGACTCCCAGGATTGCCCGTCGATCACGAGTGCAGGACCGTTGAGATTAATCGCTCGATAGAATGTCGCATTCAAATCCTGGCCGACAACAGGCAAGGCACTAAAGAAAGCGACCAAGGTGAAGATACTTCGAAATCGATGCATGGCACTCAGCGTTCTCGCAATCATTAATCTTGAGAGGTAGACACAAACGATTGAACGCGAGGCTTTTGCTGCCCGCGCCACCACTACATTTTAATGTTGCTGCTGTGGTGCCTGGAGGAGATAATGCGTAAATCTCTTGTCGTTTTGCGACAATCAGTTTTCCCTGGACCAATTGCTTAATCTCCCCGCTTAATACCGGATTAGCCCGTTTAGGAATGGATTGATGGTATGCTGACTCAAAAAATTCGCGTGGGGTTGGTACTCAGCCACTCGTTGTCATATTGTCGAGAAATTCTACGTGGGATTCGCACCTTTGCGATGGAACGTCCCGATTGGCTATTAACTCCAATTTTTCCAGACAGTCGAGCCGTACAGTTAGCAGTCGTCCGATTCAAGTTCCTGACGTTCTAGCAGCAGTACCGGTATCTCGACGTGGATTAGAGAGACGATTTCGCAAGAGTTTAAATCGCAGCATCTTCGAAGAAATCAATCGGAACCATGTTGAACGAGCAAGGCAAATGCTGATTTCCACGAATCATTCCATGGTAGCCATTGCCGAAAAATGTGGATTCCGGGAAAGCCGTCATTTCTCGATTCTCTTTCGCAAATTTATGGGAGCCACGCCGACCACCTACCGAAATCGTTATCGTCTCAAACAGTGACAGACGAAAGTGTTGCATTTGCAACGTAGGTTTCACGACTCAAACATTGGGCAGATAGATAGTGGCAAGAAAACGAAACGAGATTCAAAACACTTGCCACTTACGAGATTCGACACATGCCTATTGCTTTGGCTTAGAGATACAGTAGATGCGTTTATCGGTTCTTAAAAAGAGCATGCCATTCGAAATGGCTGGAGTCGCTAGGCTCATATCGTCAGCCTCTAATGGATTCTCGGATATCAACTCCAATGAACCCTCAGCATCTCCAACGTTATAGACGAATGTCACTCCATCTTCGTTGAGGCAATAAAGTCTTTTGCCAATAGCCCAGGGCGATGCAGTAAAGGCTCGACCGTTCGGTATACGCTGGTCCGCAATGACCTTTGATCCGTCTTTCAAATTAAATCCCGCGAGCGCACCACGATCATAGAGCACAATCAGTTTGTCTCCGATTGCAATAGTGGATGGATTGTAGGGAGCGGATTTCGGCTGAGACCAAATTACAAATTCATTCGATGTCCCATCACCAGAAACACTGATATCGCCCGAGGCACCAGGGCGAATCGCATAAATTGGTCGTTTCGAATCCAATACGTACCCTGAGCTAATGATTAGCATATCTTCGACGACGTACGGTGTTGCAATCGTTATACTCGACATCCCTTTCAACGACCACAATTCGTTACCATCCAAATCGTAAGATCGTACCCCGTTGGTTCCAGCGGTAACAAGCTCCGCTCGCTGGGAATTAGCCCAAATATAGGGCGTAGACCAGTTGCTCTTCTCGTCACGCTCTTTGCGCCATATCTCCTGGCCAGTACCTTTATCTAACACCAGAAGATACGAGTCTTTTTCGTTGTCGTTAACGATGATAAGCTTGTCGTCATGCAATACTGGTGACGAGGCCGTACCCCAGCCGGCTCGCATCGGGTTTCCAGCCATCTCTTTGCGCCAAACTTCATTGCCTAGCAAGTCAAAACAAAAGATTCCGACATTGCCGAAGTAGACGTAAACGTTCTTTCCGTCTGATACTGGCGTCTCCGAAGCGTAGCTGTTCTTTATGTGAATGGGAAACTCTGGCACCCCTTGCTTAACCATTCGCTCCCAGTTGGTCTTGCCTGTCGTCGCGTCTAAACAAAGCACAAGCCAACGGTGTTCAGATTGAGGAGGTTTCGATCTGTCGCCACCGAAATAGAGCCCCTTTTTCGCTTCTTCACTTACGGATGAGTTGACAACGGTCGTCAAGACCACGTTGTCACCAACAACGATAGGCGATGACCACCCGCGACCAGGCAAATCCGTCTTCCAAATTACATTCTCGGTCGACGTCCACTTGGTCGGGATCGATTGGTCGGCAGCAAGTCCTCGCGAACCTGGCCCGCGAAAAGACAGCCAGTTTTCTTGCGCAAAAGAGTGACAGGTTGTAACCAAAGCCAGAATCGCAGAACCAACAACAATGCCTGCTCGCATATGCGAATTCACTTAAATTAGAAACCAAAGTTCTCCAAACGGACTTAGCTCCCAATAAAGGGTTGTCCAGGTCCGCCGCCGGGTTGGCCGTTGTATGCGGGCATGTTATTGTAGCCGGGATTTGGAGCCATGCCAGCAGGGTTTACCGCGCCCGGCATAAGACCAGGCGAACCAATAGGTGCACCCGTGTTAGGCATCATCGGGGCTGCAGCGCCTGGAGCAGGATAAACGCCACCGGGTTGAAATGTTCCGGGAACGCCATATTGTGGCTGTGGAGGATACGGATAAGCGTTGTACGGATAGCAAGGTTGACCGTTGTAGCCGTTAGTGTTTGCACAACCGGACAATACGCTAACACCTAGAGCCATCGATAAAACGACCAAGAGGGCCTTATCTTTCCGATTTCGAAAACGATTTCGGGCCAAACTTCGTGATTCCATCGGCAAAGAAACAGTTCGCCAAAAAACATTTCGCGTATGTGCCATCATCAACGTACCTTCCTCATGCAAACCACACCTCAGCTGATCTGAATCAAGGTAATAGTGAAATCTCCGGGCAAAGGCTAGAGCGTTACCTAGCTTCGTAGATGGAACTTTGAGAAAAGCGTTGTCTTGAAAAGACAAACACCGATCCAGGGCGTTGCGATAGGTAGCATTTCCCTTGTCACAAGCATTCAGCAAAATCTACGCTGCGTGTTCGCAAGTCGACTTTTGACTAGTCGTCAAGGTTCCGCGATTCATGTGATAGACATCGTCCGCAATCTTAAGGAGCGCTTCGCGGTGGGTTACAATGACAATCGTCATGGTGCCCTTCATTGCTTGCAAGGTTTCACGAATTTGGACTTCGCTGGTTAAATCGATCTGACTGGTCGATTCGTCTAGAATCAAAATCTCTGGCTTTCGAAGGATTGCTCTCGCTAACGCAATCCTTTGGCGTTGCCCACCACTTAGTTTTTGGCCGTTCGTGCCAGCAATTGTTTCGTAGCCGTCGGTTAATGAGTTAGTGATAAAGTCGTGAGCATGGGCGAGTTTGGCGGCTTCCTGAATCTCTTCTCTGGTTGCATCCGGCGAGCCGTATCGGATGTTTTCCAAGACTGTTCGGTTGAATAGCTCGGCGCTTTGTCCCACTAACGTAATTCGTTTTCGAATATCATCAAATGATAATTCACGAAGATCGACTCCACCCAATGTAATACGTCCCTGCGTTGGGTCATAGAACCGACAAAGAAGCTGAATCAGAGTTGATTTACCTGACCCGTTGTGTCCGAGAATAGCAACCGTCTTGCCAAATGGAATGGAAAGAGTGACATCTTTGAGAATGGCGGTGCCAGGCTGATATTCAAAACTCAGCTGTTCGACACATAGACCGTGTTGATTTCCTGTTAGTGTAACGGGATGGGCTGGCTCTAAAACACGAGTGGGATGCTCGAGTATCCCGTAAAGCACATTGGCTGCCATGCTGCCGTTTTGAATAGAAACCGAGACGCCCGATAGCCGCCGGAGTGGATCGCTGGCACCAATTAAGAGACCAAAGAAGATAAGTAGATCGGTAATCGTTAGAGGGGTGTCTCGGATCTTAAGAAAGAGCAAGTGAGTTTCTTTGTTAACAACCAAATACGCTCCCGCGCAAACCGTAATTCCAACCATGGTTACGCCGATCAGCTCCGTAAATGGCCTACTCAATCCAGAGAAGAAGATCATTTTGAGATGAGCTCGTTGCATTTCGTCTGTTTGGCCAGCAAACCTTTTTCGCTCACTTTCCTGCATCGAGTACGCTTGAACAGTGAAGATGTTACTAAACGCTTCTAGCATCACCTCGTGGAACCCGGCGTTTCGTTTCAAGATTGACGATGCAACAGCCCGAATTTTCTTATTGAAGTAGACGATGATAACGATCAAAGCTGGCGCTAAAATGATGGAGAGAGCTAAAAGCCTCCAGGAAATGAAGCATGCAAACGCCAAGCAAGCGATGATTCGCAATGGCTCACGAATGGCAGCGCCAAACAATGACATCAAGCCCGTCGTTAGATTATCGGCAGCAACTGTTATGCTGGATACCAAACCACTGGTGCCGACGCTTTGGTAGGCATCTTTGTCCATACCAAGAGACCTATCAAAAACTCGTTGACGCAATCGCTTGACCAAGCTCGATGAAACGTACCCCAGAATCATATCGCTCGTGAGCATCAGCACATGCTTGATAAGCGTGGTCACAACCAACACTGCCATAATCACGCAAATGGTTTGAAACGCGTCAGCCGGAAGTAGGCGGTTCGCCCAATCTCGCTGCCAAGTGGTCCAGGCGAGGGCGCGCACTCTTTCCTCTCGGAGCTGTCGTAATTCGGCTAATTCGAGTTTGCTTCTCTGATCGTTAGCGTTGTTGGCTTCTCGATCGTCGATTTGGAGTGTCAGCCTATCGATATCAGTTTTGGTTTCCGCATGCTTTTTATCGAGCCAGCTTTGGACGGATTCGTTTCTAAGAGTAACTTCAATAACGGGATAAAGGGCTCCTATATTGGAACCCCAAAGCAAAGCGATACCGAAAGAGCATATCGTGGCGAGCAGAATTAGAGGAGCTAGATGAGTTGCTTCTCGAATTGCCTTCCAAAAGTTATGCATGACTCTCGAACGTGTTCGCGGAAAAAAATTTCTTCAACACGTCGAAATAGCGAATTCTGGGGCTCCAGGAAAGATCGATTCTTAAACTAAGAAAGCTAGCAATGCTCGCAGAAGCTGAGATTGCTAGCTATAAATTGCCTTCTATGAAGTGCCGTACGGTAAGGTCGACGACTTGATTAGCTAGTTCTTTTTCTTGACCATGAGTACGCTGCACGTTGCAGTGTGGAGAATGTGACGTGCGACGCTACCGATCAAAATTCTTTGAATAGCGGAGCGACCTTTATCGCCAATGACAACTAACGAGCTGCTGTGGCGGTCGGCGAAACCAACGATAGTTGAGGCTACCGAAGTTGATTCGACAACGTGAACGTCAACGTTGTGGTAGTGATTACGAAACTCTAAACAGACGGCGTCGATCTGCGATTTTTGCTCTTGGAGATGCTTGGGATCATAGACAATTTCTTCAGGAAGATCCCTCGGGCGAGGCAATACAGCCAGGATCGATATTCTCGAATCGGGGGTGAGCTTCCAAGTCTTAAGGTACTCTAATGCCGCTTTTGCCGAATCAGAACCATCCCAAGCAACGGTGATGTGAGGCGAGTGCTCTACATTGTCAGGATGTTTTGCAGGCCGAACAACCAGCACCGATGACTTGCTAAGAGAAACGACTGAATCGCTAGTGCTGCCCAAAAGTAGCCGAGACACAAAGCCAGCGCCGCGAGCCCCGACAACCAAAAGATCAATATGATTTTTTTCGGTCCATTCCACAATTTCATTCGCGGCATGACCGGACCGCTCTACATTCTTGGCCATCCGACCGTGAGTTTTAAGGGCGGCTTCGGCGGCTGCAAATGCCTCGGATGCGATTTGTTTTTGCAACGTCTCGACGTTTTGACGCATCTCTTCATTTAGCACACCATAGGGCTGTACATCATCGACCGTAAGTATGGTGATTTCGTGTGGATTGCTCGCACTTAAACGGCAGTATTCCTTGACAGCATCGAGTGATGAGGGCGAACCATCGGAAGCTATTAATACCTTCATTTTTCTTCTTCTGAGCTAAAGTGAAAACACCAGTTCTACAACCAAAACAGTGGATCCAAAATCGGCACATGGAAAACAGCAGCATTGTTCCAAGCCCCCCAACCATACGATTGTGGATATCGGAGCATTTTGTCACTGTTTTTGCTTGCCCGCGTCCCAAGTGTGCCAAGGTGGCGCGACAGGTGTGCGGCAGTTGTGCGATTGTGTTCCATTAGGCTTGAGTCACGCACGATCCACCAGCGCTTCGAATCTTGAAAACGCAAGGAAGTAACGCACGACGACTGCCGTCTGTTTCACGAAAGCGATTTAATGCAAGTCTTGGACCAAAGCCAAGTGACGGGGGGGCCGCCAAGTTTGGCGTTGATTAACAACATTTCTCAGTCCGTCGATCGAACTTGTAGCTCCAATTTCCAGGACTCGTCCGTTCTGGATGATTTACAAAACAGCTCTAAGATGCCGAGTTCCGTAACACGGCTTTCGAATTTGACGGGAACTAAACCGGGTGAATCGGTGGCCGCGAGCTCTGTTTCCATCGGGGGAGTTTCCGTCAATTCATTCTCATCCCAATCTTTGAGCAATTGACCGGGCTTATCGGATGTTCGAGTGGTGCTAGAAAAGAATCGGAACCTGGCCCGTTTGCCTGTTCGCAATCCTACTTCTTTGTTGCCAATGGCGCATTCCGTTCCTTCTTCCATGCCATGAGGTACGACGCACAATGCATGTAGCGGTCTTGGGATACCAGGAATAGCCGGCCCGGTGGATTCGATGCCAATGTAGTAGCTTCTCGCTGTGCCACCTCGTATCCTGATTCCGCCGTGATCTTTTGCCCAAAGATAATAGACCGCTCCACATGCGACCGCCTGGTCCAAGTCCTCAATTCCGCCCAAGACAAAAAGCGAGTCTTCCGTCGATTGATTCCAGCCAGAAATGGTTTGGATCAATCGGTTGCGGAATGATGTGGCATTAAACACGCCGCCGTTGAATAGCAAATGAGAGATTCGCTGATTCGGGGTTTTATGCAAATGATCACCCAGAAACGCAGCGACATGTTTGGTGATGGCAGAATCCGGTTCAAAGGGTAGGCCGATTTCTTGGAACCCTGTATCCCCCGATTCGAGCGGGCGATCTTGTAAAGAAACGATCGGAAAAAATCCATCCACCAAAGTTGATTCCACGATGGTGCGGTCCAGATCAACCGATATCGTACCGCCAATCAGTTTGCTTCCTCGACCAAGAATATTGAGTGGTACGCTACTAGGTGCTTTCGAACTTAGAAGCGATTCTTTAGCGAGTCGGCACGAGTGCCAAAGCGAGGTCGACTGCCACGCGTTCAGTTTGTGCCCTTTGGATGAAAACAGCTGAGAAGCGACATGCGCGAGGGTTAAATCCATATTATCTCCCCCCACCAGCAAATGCTTGCCAACGGCTAATCGACTTAGCTCCAACTCTCCGTTTTCCTCGGTAACTTGGACTAACGTCAAGTCGGTCGTTCCTCCTCCGACGTCGCACACGAGCAAGGTATTGTCTCGCTTGAGTTGCTTTCTCCAGGTTTCTCCTTGAGCATGAATCCAGTTATAGAGTGCAGCCTGCGGCTCTTCTAGAAAGACAAAGTCTTCGGGGAAGCCAGCTGTTAATGCGGCTTGTTTAGTGAGCTCACGTGCATCGAGATCAAACGATGCAGGAACGGTCAGCACAACTCGTTGTTCAGAAAAAGGGGCATCGGAAAATTGCTGTCCCCACGCATCAACCAAATGCATCAGGTATGCGGTTGTGGCTTCTAAAGGAGACAATCGCAATTCGGGAGATTCGTTTTCAAACGGAAGCAGGGGACTGGTGCGGTCGACGGCACCATGACACAGCCAGCTCTTGGCAGCCGCGATGACTCGATCAGGTTGCTCGCTTGCGATGCGACGCGCATATTCTCCGACAACTCCAAAGGGCGAGCGGAAGCCATCCATGATAAAGGCGGGATCCAACTCACCTTCGAAGCGAAGTAAAAATGATGGCAACGAAAGTCGGCGTTCCACAGTCCCAGGGGCTGTAATTTGTGGGATTGGAAGAACCGCAATCATCGCTTCCGATTCGTCGGCTGGGGCGAAGGCGAGTACCGAGTTGGTGGTGCCTAGATCGATACCGATATGATATTTGACTGTCATTGCTATGTATTTCGAAGAAAATGAACCCTAAGTCGGTCCATTATGGCATGACAGTCGATGTGAGCAACGCCAACGCTTCGAGTTCCTCGGGGCCGGCCGTTTTGTTGATGATTATGCGATGGCGTTCCCATTCCGATTGCCACGTCTCCTGATCGGTCATGTGCCGCCTGCTGACCAAGATCGCTAATTCCAGAAGCGAATGTTTTGCGCGGTTCCATCCCCAAAAATCGCCTTTCGTCCCCTGCTTAACAATGCGGCAATTCCCTTTGGCCCTAGGAGTAGAAGTATCCCATTCCGTGATCTGTAACGCATAGAAGCGGTGGCAACGTTCTAAAATCCAACCAATTTCCGATTCGTGGTTCGCTTGTCTGGCTTTTTCAATGAGGTGTCGCCACTGGAATTCCGTCGTGGCCCCATCAGCAGAGATCTCGTTGCGAGATCGCTGTCGATTTCCGTATCCGAGCACCGTAGCTGTCAAAAGAAACACATCATCCGTGACATGAAAGACCGCACGACCCGTTCGATGAAGATTCACGAAAGTGGTTGACGTTTGAAACGGGTAGAGGGTCCAATTGCGAAATTCATGGTCTACATGTGGTCCAATTGGAGCCGCATGCATTTCCCCGTTTTCGTCTTCTGTAGTTATAATTCCTTCCACGATCATTCCAGTATTTTATCACGAAACTGGAATTTACGAACCCGTAAACCACTGTTGGCCAAACCATTGATGCGTTCCGATTCCAAAGACTCAAGCTTCGATCCGTTTGAGAGTCGAAACGCTTTTTTACACCTTCCCAGGGCCGAACTCGAAGCCTACCAACTCACGCGGCTGAATGAGCTCTTGAAAAAGGTCTTGCCACAAAATGACTATTACCGAAACAAATTTGGATGTTCGTCCCTCCAATTAACGGAATTGAGTGAGTGGCATGAGTTTCCGCTGACTTCGAAAACCGATTGGTTGTCAAACAAGGATGACGGCGTGGCGTTGCACCACACTTACCATGGTGAACAATCGCAGTCCCTTTACCATCGCTATCACAGAACGAGTGGCACGCATGGTCGTCCCATGGTGATCCAGGATACAAAAGAAGACTGGGAGTGGTGGACCAATACGTGGCAATACGTGCTCGATGCCTGCCGAATTGAAAGCCGGGATCGAATTCTGATGGCGTTTTCCTTTGGGCCATTTATCGGATTCTGGAGTGCCCACGATGCATGTCTTAAACGGGATTGCCTTGTGATTCCATCGGGAGGAATGTCAACGGTGGCTCGCTTGGACATGATCCGAACCGCATCTCCAACGGTGCTTTTCGCGACGCCTAGTTACGCGTTGCATTTAGCACAAGCAGCCCGAGAGCGAGGCCAATCTCTCGAAAACAGCTCCATTCGAATCGTATTCGTAGCAGGAGAGCCAGGAGGTTCCATCCCTTCGGTGCGAAGCCAGATTGAGCAAAGCTTTGGGGCCACCGTGATGGACCATGCGGGGGCCACCGAAATCGGCCCATGGGGCTTCGGTGCATCCAGTGGATCTGGACTGCACATCATCGAATCGGAATTCATAGCGGAGTTTATTCCACTAGAAAATCAAAACGCTTCTGGGGTGAACGAAAACTATCGAGAACTAGTTCTGACGTCGCTTGGACGAGTCGGTGCACCGGTATTGCGATATCGAACCGGCGATATCGTATGCCCTCGATTCGATTCCGATTCCGGGGTTAACTTCGTTCAGATTGAGGGAGGGATACTTGGTCGGGCAGATGACATGTTCGTAGTGAGAGGGGTTAATCTCTTTCCATCCAGTATTGAGGCGATTCTGGGACAGTTCGATGCAGTCAGGAATTTTCGAATTAACTTAACGAAGCAAGGTGCATTGGACGAAGTCTCCCTCGAAATTGATGTCGACTCGCATCTAGTTCCTGCCATCGAAGAGGCGTTACAAGTCCAGCTGGGATTGAGAATCGGAGTCCAGGTCGCGTCACCTGGTAGTTTGCCAGCCTTTGACGGAAAAGCAAAACGAGTCCGACGATTAAGGTAGGCATCAAATCGGGGCGTCGGTAAATTGCAAGTCATGCTCGCACTGGGATGAACCCGAGTGGTAAGCTCAAGACCGACTTCGGTGCAACAAAATGCTCAAAATCGATCTCTAACTGCTCGCTTGAGCACCGATCGGAACACTAGAAAATCCAATACAACGTTGGAAATCCGGCATTAAAAAGATTGGCATTCTTTAAAACTTCCAACTTCACCCATCAAACTTCTTTGTCCGCCTTGGGCGTAGACATTACTGACTGGGTCTATCTCTCATTCTGTGGACGAGGCTACGAGGCCGGTCTTGGTAGTGGACGAGGCTACGAGGCCGGTCTTGTAGTGGACGAGGCTACGAGGCCCGACTGCCTGGCACGAACATGGCACGAATCTTCTCACCAATGTCACAGGCGGTCTCCCGTGCAAATGGCCTCCTAGCGTCGTCCACTACAAGAGTCCTGCCCTCGTTTGGTTATTCGTCGTCAGCAACGTCCTTTTTAGCAGTCTTCTTTTTGGCTGCCTTTTTCTTAGCGGCTTTTTTGGGAGCGGCCTTTTTCGGCTCAGTCTCTTTAGCAACCTTCTTAGCAGTCTTGGATGCCTTTTTGGTCGTTTTCTTGGCAGCTTTGGCTTTCTTTTTGGATGGTCCGGCGGCCGCTCTAGCTGCTAAAAGTTCTAGTGCTTGCTCCATCGTAAAGTCTTCGCCACTGGCATCTTTAGGAAGTGACGCATTGGTTTCACCATCAGTCACATAAAGTCCATAACGACCGTCACGTAACTCGATCTTCTTACCAGTGACAGGAGATTCATCGTATGTTTTGAGAGGTGCTGCGGCAACGCCACGACCTCGTCCCGGAGCTTTGGGTTGCGCTAAAATCGCGAGCGCCTCCTCGAGTGAGACTGTTAACAGACTTACATCGGCGGGAAGAGACCTGGATTCTGCGCCATGTTTTAGGAACGGTCCAAACCGGCCTTGTGTCGCAACAATCGGTTCGCCTGACTCAGGATGAACGCCAAGCGTTCTCGGTAGTGAAAGCAATTGAACTGCGGTAGCCAAATCGAGCGACTCTGGTGACATGCCTCTCAAGAGCGATGCGTTCTTCTTTTCTTCATCGTCCGGCAAGCCCATCTGGACATAAGGACCAAAACGTCCTTGTTTGATATAGATCGGTTTCTGATTGTCTGGGTGGTAACCAAGTGGTTCTTCGCTGATCTGTTGTTTCTGAAGGAGCTCTTCAGCGGTCGCGATCGTAAGCTCATCTGGGGCCATGCTATCGGGAATGCTGGCTCGCTGTTCGCCGCGTTCGATATATGGCCCATATCGGCCGACCCGTACCATAATGGGGGTATCGGTTGCTGGAGTGTCGCAGGAGGTATCAATCAAAGGATACGAGCATGCGATGCGAGGATCGATCTCGGCCACCTTTTGTTCAAGCAAGGGCTTTAAGCCAACACCGCCGGGAGCCAAGTTCTCTTCGACGGCATCGTTGCCGAAGTAGAACTCCTGAAGGTATGCCAAATTCTCTCGTTCGTTGCGACTGATCTGGTCAAGGTAGTCTTCCATTTCGGCTGTGAATTGGTAGTCAACCAGTGACGCAAAATGCTCTTCCATCAAACGGATGACCGCAAACGCAGTCCAACTCGGAACTAGGGCGTTACCTTTTTTGAACACATAGTCGCGCCGAAGTATCGTGTCGATAATGGATGCGTATGTACTGGGTCGACCGATACCGCGTTCTTCAAGGCCTTGGGTCAATGATGCTTCGGTGAATCGAGCGGGTGGCTGGGTCGTGTGAGACAAGAAGTCTAGCTCTTTGAGACCGAGCGGGTCGTCTGACTTCATCGCGGGCAGCAGGCGTTCTTTTTCTGCTAATTCCGCCGCAGGATCGTCGCTTCCTTCTACGTAGGCTCGCAGGAAACCTTCGAATTCGATCGTGGTTCCGGTCGCTTGGAAGATGGAGTCGTCCGCTTGAATCGTGGCCACAACGCGTCGTTTTCGGGCATCCGCCATTTGCGATGCAATAGTGCGTTTCCAGATCAGGTCAAAGAGGCGGAACTGGTCGTAACTCAGTTCTTTACGCAATGCCTCGGGGAGTTGAAATGGGTGACCAGCGGGACGAATGGCTTCGTGAGCTTCTTGAGCGTTCTTCACTTTGGTCGCGTAGGTTCGCTCTTGGCCGTATAGAAATGCTTCGCCGTATTGAGAGCGGACCAGTTCTCGCGCCGCGTTGACCGCTTCCTTCGAAAGGGTGGTCGAGTCGGTACGCATATAAGTAATGTAGCCGTTTTCGTACAGGCTTTGAGCGATTCGCATCGTATCTTTTGCGGTCAAGCCAAGTTTTCGGTTGGCCTCTTGTTGCATCGTGCTCGTTGTAAACGGGGCCTTGGGTCGTTCCGTGAACGGTTTGACTTCGACGCTAAGGACCCGGAAGTTCGCTTTTTGCAAACGGTCTCGGAGTGCGACCGCTTGGGCCTCGTCCAGGAGGAGCAATCGATCATCCTTGAGACGCCCTGTTGCGGGATCAAAATCTTTACCGGCGGGAATTTTTCGATCGTTGACGCTGACTAATGCCGCCGTAAATGACTCGCCTTGATTGGTTTTGAGGACTGCTTCCAAGTCAAAATAGGTGGCGGAGCGAAACGCCATCCTCTCTCGTTCACGCTGAACAATAAGCCGAACAGCCACGCTCTGAACACGCCCGGCCGAGAGACCTGGTCGCACCTTTTTCCAGAGTAGTGGTGAGACATCGTAGCCGTACAGCCGGTCGAGAATACGGCGAGTTTCCTGGGCCTTGACCAGACCATCATCGATCGATCGAGTCGACTTTAAGGCTGTTTGGATGGCTTCCTTGGTGATTTCGTGGAACACCATGCGATGGACCGGAACCTTGGGCTTGAGAACCTCTTTAAGGTGCCAAGATATGGCTTCTCCCTCGCGGTCTTCGTCCGTCGCCAGATAAAGGTCTTTGGCGTCTTTAAGAGCCGACTTCAAAAAAGTAATGTGTTTTTTCTTGTCGGATGGGATCACATATAGAGGCTCAAAGCCTTCGTCAACGTTGACGCCGAGGGACGCCCAAGGTTGCCCCTTGAACTCGGCAGGGACTTCTTTGGCACCTCCGGGCAGATCTCGAATATGCCCGATAGAGGCCTCGACTTGGAAACCACTGCCCAGATACTTTGCAATCGTCTTTGCTTTGGCCGGGGATTCGACGATTACAAGGGATTTCTTTTCGCCCATACTAACGATGATATTGTTGTGGTTTCAAACAAAGAATATAGCTGACGCCCGTAATAACGTTTCGCCAGCCCCTACAAAAGGGGTTTTGGCCTGAGTTCGTAGCACTTGTCAAGCCCCCCCAACTCATTTAGTTAGGGTGCAATTGCATCAGAACTCGGAAACCCTACAATCCATCTTCCCTCCGTTTTCTGGAGAGATAACAGATTTTTCGTGGCGATCACAGGATATACCCCGGTATGGCAAGTCCGTTCGAAATTTTCCGAAAGAACCAACGCATTTTAATGGCTGGGGCTGTTCTCCTAGCGATGTTTGCATTCGTGATCGCGCCTATGTTCGACACCATGCGAGGTAGTTCGGGCGGTGGCGTTTCACGCTCTAACTCTGCAATCGCAGCATGGAAAGGTGGGGCAATAAGTAATGAACAGGCCCAACAAGACGAATACGATTTGCAGGTTACCAATCGCTTTCTGAGCGAATTGGCTCGGGCTGTTATGCAAAAAGGAGGCATGCCTCAGGTCCCTGCATTTAGTCCAGATTTGTCGATGCTAGGCATTTCTCAGGCTCTCGATGCACGAACCGCTGCCTTTCGAAGAATGCTGATCACCGAGGCCCAAAACATGGGAATTCGGTTCGACGATGAATCTGTAAAAGTTTTTTTAGAAAAATTTGTGAACGGAAAATTGGGTGGAGAAGCGATCGTCGCCATCCTCAAGCAATCCACCGAGCGTCGGATGACCATGACCTATTTCAACAGAGTCATGCGTGACGAACTCACGTACCAGCATATGCTTCGCTTGACGAATGTTGGAATGATTTTCGAAGACCTGCGAGACTCTCGACCAATCGCAGCTCCAATCTTGGCTTCTCCATCCAAGAACTGGAGAGAATTCCTTAGGCTAAACCTCAGAGCCAAGGTCCAAGCGTACCCTGTTTACGTTAAGGATTTGCTATCAGAAGTAACGACAACTCCCTCGGATAAAGAACTGAAAGATCTCTACGCCAAAGGTAAGGACGTCATTCGAAACGCCAACATTTTGGAATCCGAACCTGCTTTTATGACACCCCCCAAGGCAGAAATCGAATTCCTAACCGTCGATACCGAAGCGGTGATCGTCGCGGAAATGGCCAAAATCCCTGAAGAAGAACTTCGCAAAGAATACGAACGCCGAGTAGCCGACAAACAATTCCAGGTTCCAATCGAGGCTCCAAAAACTGAAGCGACAGCATTGCCTCTTCCAGGAACCACCCCAGCTGCTTCATCGGAAACTCCATCAACTCAGCCTGCCGTTGATCCTGCAGCCGCGACGGAACCACCGGCAACGAATCCTCCCGCAACGAATCCTCCCGCAACGGAACCTCCCGCGACGGAACCTCCAAAAACCGAACCACCAGTTGGCGGTGGAGATGGTTCCGACAAACAATCTAGCATAAGCGGCCGCAACGAATCCATTCGTTTGGTCTCCTACCAAGAGCCTGGCAGTCAACCACCGGCAGTTACGCCGCCGGCAGTAGAACCACCGGCAGTAGAACCGCCTGTCACTCAAACACCCCCTGCGACAGATCCTGTCGCAACGACTCAAACCGAACCTACTAATCCTCTACGGAACGAAACAACCCCTCCGGAAGCAACTCCCACCGCTACGACTGCTACGGAAGTGATGCCCGACCAGGGCGCCCCAGTTACCCCCGTGTCTCCCGGGTTGTCGATAGGCGATTCTGTACCCGGTACAGAATCGCAAGCGACCGAGACGACCACGGTACCAATGCGAACCAAGACCTTTGATGAGGTCAAAGACCAAATCGCAAGAGAAATGGCCACCGCCACCGCAATCAGTCTCGTCGAAGAGAAGATCAATCAAGCTATAAGCGTGATGACGATCTATAGTGGTGAGCTCGAGGGCTACAGACGAGCGCAGGAGGAAAAAATCAAGGGATTCGAATTGCCCGTGAGACCTGATCTTAGAGTCATCGCTGATGAAGTAGGCCTGGATTATGGCACCACAGGACTGGTGGATTCCGACTCCGTTCAATTGATGCCAATTGGACAATCATCGGTGAGCCAAGGACAGAGAGCACAACCTATTCCTGTCACAACCTACATCAATGCGACCCAAGGTCCCGGCGGTGAATTCGTCCCATTGACCTCGATGGGTGGTGGCCCCTCTGGCACCCGATTCGCTTTCTGGAAAACCAAAGTGGAAACACCTGTTGTTCCATCCTTTGAAACAGTGCGTGAACAAATCGTTGAAGTATGGAAATTACAACAAGCCATCAAACTCGCTGAAAGCAAAGCCAAAGAACTTGCAACTCAAGTTGGCACAAACAACTTGGTTGACGCTTTGACATCAGACGAGCAAAAGAAGCTAGTCGTTGAGCCAGCTCCATTCACTGCAATGAATCCGATGTTCCCGATGTTCATGCAAATGAACATGCAGTTTCAAATCGACGAGGTCAGCCGCGTTGATCCATTACTCCCCGTCGACAATCAGTTTATGGATGGCGTGTTTACAACCAAGGTGGGTGAGACAGTCGCCGCCCCAGATCGACGACGCTCTGTTTTCTACGTTGTGAAAGTTCTCGAGCTCTCGCCGTCTAACGAAGAGCTTCTACAGAGCTTCATGCAGAATCCATCTCAAAACGTAAATAGTTTGGGTTATCGCGACATTCAGCAAGCTAGGAGCTCGCTGTTTGATGCCCTAGAAAAACGACTTGATTTCCGTATTTACTAGATCGAGATGGTCATGTCTCACACGATGGTGATTTTTGGGGCTTCCGGCGACCTTACAAGCCGGAAGCTTATTCCAGCACTGTATCGCCAATTTTGTCGAGGCAGATTGCCAACACCCACCCGAATCGTCGGCGTTTCTCGAAGTCCATTCACGTCGGAACAATGGCGCGAACAGTTGGCACAGACAACTGAGAAATTTGTAAAGGACGATTTTAATCTTAATGCATGGAATGGATTTGCTGAGCAGATCTTTTACCAAGCGGGCGACATCGAAAATGAACAAGATTTTCATCGTCTTGCCCAAGTGCTCCACGAGATAGAGGCCGGACAAAAAACCGATCGCGTCTATTATCTTTCCACCATGCCACAGCTTTATGCTCATGCGATTGCGCAATTGGGCAAGGCAGGGCTAAACGTCGACACTAACGGGGCTCGACGCGTCGTTATCGAAAAACCGTTCGGAACGGATCTCCAATCGGCCCAAAAGCTCAATATTGAAATCCATCAAACGTTTCGCGAAGATCAGATCTATCGAATCGATCACTATCTGGGTAAGGAAACAGTTCAAAACATGTTGGCGTTGCGGTTCGGCAACACCATCTTCGAGCCTCTCTGGAATCGAAACTATATCGATCACGTCCAAATCACCGTCGCAGAAGAGGTAAAAGTTGGCCGCCGTGGTGGATACTACGACAAGTCGGGCATCCTCCGTGACATGTTCCAAAACCACATCTTTCAATTGATGATGGTAACGGCCATGGAAGCTCCCGTCCGGTACACAGGCGAGTTTGTCCGTGACGAAAAGGTCAAAGTGCTTCAAGCAATCCGTCCCTACAAGGGAAGTGACTTCGCACAGCATGGAGTCCGAGGTCAATACATCGGCTACCAAGATGAAGAAGGTATTCCTGACGATAGCCAGACCGAAACCTTCGCTGTGTTAAAGTTCTATTTGGATAACTGGCGCTGGAGAGGCGTGCCGTTCTACCTGCGAAGTGGCAAGGCGATGTCCTGCCGCACGACGCAAATCGTGATTCAATTCCGCGAACCACCACACATGCTTTTCGGCAATGAGAAAACCTGTCGACCTGATGCCAATCGCTTGGTCATCCAGATTCAACCAGCTGAAGGAATGCAGCTTCACTTCCAATCAAAAGTTCCTGACTCCGATATGAAGCTTCGATTGAGCGAATTGGATTTCCGATTCGATTCCAGCGGTAAAGAACTGCCCGATGCCTATCAACGATTACTGCTCGACGCATTGCTCGGCGATCCAGGTTTGTTCGCGAGAAGCGACGAAGTCGAACAAGCATGGCGAATCATCGATCCGATTATTGCCGCATGGAAGAGCCCCGCAGCCCCAACACTGCATCCTTATGAGCCCGGTCTTTGGGGACCAACGCAAAGTTCCGAATGGATGGAGGAACTAGGCCGATCGTGGTTCGATGTTTGCCCAATCATTTAGGCCCAATCATTTAGTACGTGTCGATTTCTATTAGGCAAGTTAAACAATCGACTCTCCGTGTACAACGAAAGCCACACGTAATGAAGTTTGCCAGGATCGTTTTAGGATTGTCACTGACTTGTTTGTGCGATCCAGGTTTGGCAGATGATAAGAAACCACCTTATCACGGTACGATCTTTATTAACGGAGATATCGTTACCGAAAAAGACGAATCGGTTTTCGAAAGACTAGAAGCCAAGGGGACCGACAAACGACGCATGTTCGACCGGCGGGTCGATAAGTTTATCGAAAACGAGCCTTTCCTTTTCGATGCCTACTACTCCGACGGTCTCAAAATCGAGATACAAGTTAACAGCGAGTTCGAATCGAGCGATAAAGCCGCCGTGATAGCGGAAGAGTATGCGAAGGAGTACGGTCGGCTACCCAAATGTTTACGGGTGAATGTGCGAACGAGTTGGATTCATCCCGGCAAGCAGTTATTCGGCGGCGGCAATGAGAATTTGCTGGTTCATATCGAACAAACGGCAGAGTATCGCAAACAAGGAATCCTCGAGGAGACGCTCATCCATGAAGCGACTCATACCTCGTTAGATCCAATTTACACTCGCCATCCTGATTGGGTTAAAGCCCAGCAATCAGATCCAACCGCTATATCCACTTACGCCAAAGATCATCCCTTTCGCGAGGACTTGGCCGAAACGTTTTTGCTCTGGTTCGCGATCCGGCACAGGCGAGATCGCTTGACGGCAGAGCAGATTGAAACGATTGAAAAGTCGATCCCTGCGCGGTTAGCGTTCTTCGATGGTCTGCAATTGAATCTGTCGCCGCTAGTCAAATAGCTAGTGTCGCGACTTGGTGGCGATATCAATCATAACCCGCAGCGTAAGCGAGGGACAATTCTCTCGGCAAAATCCCTTGCTTACGCTTTTTTGAAGTTCCGCTATCTTGGATTTAGGGGCAAAGCCCAGTTCGTTGACCTAGCCAAGCCTGGAGGGCCTGGACCGCGATTCACCAAGATTTTTCAAGGGCCAACGGCCTGACCGTTTGTTCCCTTGCTGAGATCCGAGCCATCCTAAACGGCCGGACCTTTGGCCCTAACATCATCGTTTTCTCAATTCCCAGGCCTTCTGCCTGGGCTAGGCAAACGCAAGGCCTTTGGCCCGAAAAACCTGTTACTGCGCAACTTCAAAAAGGCGTAAGCGAGGGATATTGTCCCTGCAAAATCCCTTGCTTACGCTGCGGGTTATGATCAACATAAACTCCAAGTTCCGGCACTAATTATCGGTGCATCGCGGTGTTGTTTTTTCGCTTTATCCGCTTTCGCTTTTTCGACAGCTTCGTCGATTTCTTGTTCAATGATGTTGTCCCGATTCTGAAGACGTTTCATTTGTTGGGAAGCGATAAGCCTTAGCTTGAGATTGGCAAGTTCACCACGCAGGTTTTGATTCTCGAACTGTATTTCGAATCTCTTGCTGAACAATGCCTTCGCTTTCGTTCGATCCAATGCGGCTGCATCGGTCAAGTTGCGCAGAAGTTCTTCGATCTCCTTTTCCAGGTCATCAAGTTCCGATTTGGATGACTTCACTTTGGATTCGGTTTCGAGAATTAACTGCTTCAAGGATTGCTCGACATCTTCGAGATTTGCATTTTCCCTGTCAGCGGACGAACGGTCAACATTCCACTCATCGGTTTCAAAAGGAATAGGATTTTCTTTGATCTCTTGTTCGGTCAGTAAACCTGGAATCGGTTCTTTCGCGTCACGAACTGAAATAGCTCCTTTCTTTCCATCGATCGTAATCGTTCTTGCTTGATCCATGCCGATAAAAGTCGACGCAGTGCGGCCAGTCAATTCGTAAAGCATACTCGCAAGCCGCCAGCCTTGTTCGCTTTTCCATGAGGTAGCGTAACCCCACGGATGATTAGGCGTTGGTGTTGATGTTTCGTTGAAATACGAGGAAACGATTAAAGGTGTCTTGATTGATGTGCTATCAATCGAGGCACGTTGTGTGTAGTATCCCGTCACGATGACCAACTTAATGTTTTCAGGTTGTTCAAATCGAATTCGCCAGAACGTTGAGCTGTAGGAGGATAGGACAATGATGGATGGCTTGTCCAAACCCTTGACCGTAACAAAAACCTCGTTAGTCGAATCCCGCTTGTTTGCTTGTGGGGAATAGATGCCGACGACATGCATGGAGCAATCATCGAGATCCGATTTTCGCAGCCCCGCATTGTTAAGCACAGCTTGAGATTTTTCCTTGCTGTTGGCTGCGGCTAGCAACGCGTCTCGCCTTTCTTTTCGTTTTTCGATTTCTTCTCGAATCGCTATCAATTGCTCGAGTCGCTTCATTATTTTTCCAAGATTGTTTTCAGCAGTTTTAAAGTCTAACTCTGAAACAGTTTTACCTCTTAACTTTTCCATGGCGGAAAACTCTAAGCGACCTTGTGCGGCTCGTGCCTCGGCTTCGGTTATCAGCAACTCCACCTTCTTCAACGCCAGCTTTATCTCCTGATCATCATCGTTTACTTTTATGTCAGGAAGAGCTTCGTATTGACCGCTCTCCGCGTTGTTTCGGTCAGCAATATCACTCTGACTGAGCAAAGCAGAGCCTTGGAAAAATAGCATCACAACAAAGGGGGACATAATCACGTTTCGCACAGGATTTCCTCAGATTTTATTGATGGTATTTAGGTGTTGAAGGTCAGTAATGGCAAAGTATTCGACATGGATCACGCTTATTTCAATTCGTTCAACAATTGGTCCACTTCGAGATGCACGTCATCGAGTGACTCATTGATCACTGAAGCAGACGGTTGCTGCCCCAGATTTGGTGAATTCAAGTTGATTGAACGAAGACGGTCATAAGCGAACCATGCGGTTAGCAGCAAAGCTAACGAGATGGAAAGCACTCCTGCGGCGATGAGTTTTCTTCGTTGTGAACTCGCTGGCTGATAGGATTTCGGAGGTGGAGATTCGGACGGATTCTGTAGGTGCGCTAACCATTGATGCAGAAGTTCTGAGAGTTCGTTGGCAGAGGCAAAGCGTTCGGTTAGATTCTTTCGTAGTAGTTTCATTGCGATCTCCTCAAGCCAAAGCGGGACATCGCTGTTGATGGTCCGGAGCGATCGCGGTTCGTCATTGACGATGCGATGCAGAACTCCCATGGTCGAATCTGCTCGAAACGGGCTGCGGCCGCTGAGCATAAAGTAGATGACGCAGCCGAGACTGAACAAATCGCTGCGCTGATCAATCTCGATACCTCTCGCTTGTTCGGGAGACATGTACTGCGGTGTCCCAGCGATGATGCTACTACGAGTTCGGCTTGCGTCATCTGCTGCACGAGCCAATCCAAAGTCGGTTAATTGGACTCGCTCGATCCCTTGTCCCAAGAGAATATTGCCTGGCTTAATGTCACGATGAATCAAGCCTTGTGCGTGAGCGGCTGCTAAGCCGTCAGCGATTTGGGTCGCGATGCGAACGGTTTCGAGAATGGATAATGGGCCGGTTCTAAAGACTCGCTGTTGCAGGCTTTCTCCTTCGACAACCGGCATGACTAGATACGGGATTCCATCGCATTCATCGACGGTAAGGATAGGAATCACGTTGGGATGAACAACAGCGGCAGCCGATTTGGCCTCGCGGGATAAGCGATTTCTTGCAGCGGCATGGTAAGCCAACTCGGGGGCCAAAACTTTTATGGCGCATTGCCGATTGAGAGCTGGGTCAAAGCCTCGAAGTACGATTCCCATTCCGCCATGGCCCAGTATTTCCAAGACTTCGTAGCGCGAGAAACGTCCCAAGGAACGCTCGTCATCCGATGGCTTTAAGAACGAGAGCCGAATGGATAGCTCTGCATGGGTTTCGAATTCGCACGGAGTGAGCAGTTCGCTGACGCTTTGCCAAGTCAAATCGGAGCAGACGATTTTTTCTAGGGTTGCTTGGCACTCTTCACACGATTCGATATGACGCGCCATTTGTTCTCGTCCGCTTGATATCTCGTCGCGAGCGAAAGCCATCAGGGTCTCTTCATCATAGTGGTATCGAACGATCATTTAGTTCTCTCCTCATCTACCGATAACTTCGCTACCTCGCTTCGAATCTGAGCTAGCACGCGGCACTTAGCCATACGAATCGCGCCAGGAGTCATAGTTAACTTTTTAGCGACCTCCTGGATTGGTTCTTGTTCAACGGCAGTTAACCAAAATGCGGACCACGTATCAGTTGAGATACGAGTTCGAATGATTTCTGCTGCGATATGAAACAACTGGCGTTGGTGTTCGAAGGAAAAAACTGTGGCCGTCTCATCGTTTTCGTCAGGTGTTTGGCGAAGTATTTCTTCCAAAGAATCGGTTCCCAGAAGCTGCCTCGACTTGTTCCGTTTAAGATGATTCACCACTAGATTTCTCGTAATCGTGAACAACCAACCACGAAAGCTACCAGTCCGATTAGGATCGAATTGGCCGATGGCTTGATTGACTCGCGTCATTACCTCTTGAGACAGATCTTCCGCGTCAGAATGTTGTAAGCCCCGATGTCGAGCGACTCGATAAACAAGTGGTTGATAAATCTTGGCAAACTCGAGCCAAGCCCAAGTGTTTGCAGAATCAACAAGCTTTTCAATGAGCGACGCTCTGGTTTCTGGGCCGTCCAAATTCGTTCCTCCACTATCTACACATTCGTCGACGCCGGTTGTCACTCGCTGCGACCGAATAATCCGGTGAATTTTGGTCTTTTTGGAGACGCGGATTCCCGGAAAGCCTTCTTTTTTTCCCACGATGAAGAGAAAAAGAGTGTTTTTTCCCTAAATCGTGTCGCCGTTCCAATTTGTGCGGTCACAGTGACAGATTCATGCCCACGACGAACCTGGTGTATAGTTCGGTTATGACCGTCTCGAATGAAGTAACGTCTGAAGAGAAATCCGGTGTATCAGACGAAGAAAGCTTACTGACTCATCGCGGCTCGGCTCATAAGGAGATTCGCCGTGTTGTCGTTTGGTACTGTCTGTTACAAGCCGTAGCAGTTGCGGTTTGGTGGGTTTCGCTCTTTCTATTTCCCTGCACCAAGTTTCAATACTGGCCCGAGACGCTTGGTGAGTCGGCGTTGGACATCCTCATGTGGAGTGATTTGTTTACGTATACCGTACTTGGTGTCGGAGTCGCATGGTTGGCGCATCGCAGATCAAAAATGATGAGGCTTGGTCTATGGACCATGTTGGGCGGCATCACTTACGCGACCATCCTATCGCTAACAGCCAGCATCTCGACGGGCGAAGGGGTGTTGGGAGCCACGCTGATGGGGATGTCTTGGATTGGATTTTTACATCTAGTGACGGCCGAATACTTTTCGAAGCGTGAACATCTCTTCTCTGTATTTCGCAATGCCACAGATCGTTCGCCGAAACGAAATCTGTTTGTTACCGGTTTACAGTTACTTGTATTCTGGCCTCTGATTTTGGGAATGTTTCCATGGCTCCTTACCAAGTTACAGTTGGCAACATCGATCCCTTTTTATCAGGCAACTTGGACAATTGCTCTGGGGGTGTTAACGTTTGCCGTCACTTCTATTGTCAATTTACATACGGCCTGGACCATGGCGAGCTTTGGTGCTGGGACACCATTTCCTTATGACAAAACGAACAAGCTGGTGTGCCGAGGGCTGTATAAATGGATTCGCAATCCGATGGCCGTGACTGGTTTGGCACAAGGCGCAAGCGTTGGTATCATGTACGGTTCAGTCTTCGTTTTGTTTTATGTCTTTTGCGGTGGATTGATATGGCAATTCTTGGTTCGCCCGATAGAGGAAGAAATGCTCGCAGTGCAATTCGGCTTGGAGTACCGTCAATACAAAAGTAGTGTAGGGCTGTGGATCCCGAAAATCCCAAGCAAAACCCTGTGATCAGGATAAATCCCCCTCAAGTTTCTTCATCATTTCCTCACGGTTCATTCATCTAGTATTCATCGTTTCTAAACAGAAATCATTCAACTCTCAACTATCATTCTGACCGTTTCGTCTCCGAGCGGACTCACATGCAAAATGGTTTTGTTGTTGGGTAGAGAAGCGCCGCGAGGACTGAAATACTATTTTGAGGTTATTGCTGTGAAGAAATTGATGCGTCGGCGTGGATTCACGCTTGTCGAATTGCTGGTGGTTATTGCGATCATTGGGATTTTGGTTGGACTACTCTTGCCTGCCGTTCAAGCCGCTCGTGAAGCAGCTCGTAGAATGCAGTGCGGAAACAACATGAAGCAAATGGGACTCGCCGTCCACAACTTCGAAAGCGCCTACAAAGTATTGCCCCACCCAGGTCAGTGTGACAGTACCGGTGGTGCAGCGACTGTCTACATGACCCAGTCGACTCCAACCTTGATGCTTCCGTATTTGGAACTCAGCAATATCTATAACCAAATGGATCACTCGCTAACTTACGCTCAGATGGCAGCGACTCCATTCGGGTATAATGTCACAATTTTGCACCCGAGATCGCAAGGGGCCGTGTACAACGACCCGAACTTCCCGAACACAGTTCTTGCCGCGAAGTCAAGGGTCCCAACTTACATCTGCCCAAGCACGCCGATTGCTGGTGAAACACGTGCTCCAGATGGATACGGTGTATGGGATTACATGTTTATTTCCGTCACCGACGTTGAAGAAGATGCATCTCAAGGAGAACCCGGAACTCGACCAACCAATTCCGCTCGAAGAGTAGCAATGACCCAGCAAGGCTTCCTTTCTTGCAACAGAGGTTGGGGATTCGGCAGCGTAACGGACGGTACTAGCAACACTCTTTGCATTATCGAAGACGCTGGACGTGCACACCCGACAGCTGGCTCATGGGGCTCTTTGTCGACTCGTCCTGCTCCGATCACAACGGACGGTGTTGAGTGGTCTGGTGGTGCGACCGGTGGTCGCAGAATGTACGCATGGGCCGATCCAGATTCGGGCGCAAACGGTCTATCCGGTCCGAGCAACGCCATTGTTCCGGCATCTCGTGTTGTTCGCATCAATCAATTCAAAGTTCCAACCGGTGGTCCAGTTGAATGCCGCTGGAGAAACAACAACTGCGGTCCTAACGATGAGCCATTTAGCTTCCACACCGGTGGTGTGAACGCAACTATGGGCGATGGATCGGTACGATTTATCAGCGACAGTGTTAACTGGCGAACTCTTAAGTCTTTGGCTGCATCGCAAGATGGCTTGGTCATTGCCGACGACTTCTAAGCAAGGGAGCTTATATTGTATCGTTACATAATCATGACCGGTTTTCTCCTCTCGCTCGTTGGATGCGGAGGAGTAACAGTCAACAAGAATCCTCAGCAAACCGAAGTAACCTTTAACGTTTCAACGAAAAGTCAGCCTGTTGACGACGTCAAGCTAGTGCTGCTAGCTGTTGACGACAAGGGAGGCGGACAAGCAGAGGGAGTCGTTGCCAAAGGGAAAGCGAAACTAACCGTTTACCCTGGCAAATACACCTATTATGTAGAAGCAGGAAAAACCGATACCTCGTTCGCAAAGATTCCACCAGCCTATCGTCAGGGTGCAATGGACCGAACGATTGAAGTTCAAGGTGGTTCTGATATCGAGCTAAAACTGGATTAAATTGGAATCCAAGTCGGGTCTCCAAAGCTGATCTTTAACGCTCGCCGAAAGGCGAGCGTTTTTTTTGCTAGCTATCTAAGCTTCTGACGAGCAAGTCACGGTGCCAGATTTTGGCAATCTAAAAACGTCATTGAGCAAAGGCACACAGTGTGACCGATATTTTCACGAACCGAGAAATCGGTTATTGAAGAAGTCCTCATTACGATAGAATCTTGGGAAGGGAATCCCCTATGAACCGCAGAGATTGGTTGTTTGGTTGTAGCGCTTTGCTAGCAAGCGGGGCTTGCGGCTGTCGCGGTTACCAATTTGGCCATGTCGTCAAGCCGGACGCAGCCAATCTGGTTGGGAGTCATAAAGCCGGAGCCGAAGTCTACGATCCTTTGGTCGATGAAGCTGTCGCCAAATTGTTGGCTAGACAACAGGTGGTAACACCTGACACTCCGATGGGGCCCGATGGTCATCCGTTACCCAAGACCGTGTTTTTTGTTGGCGTAGAAAACAAGAGTTCCGAAGACATAGGCGACTTCAAGGATCAACTTTACCAGCAAATTGATTCGCAACTTTTACGAGCGCCTTCCTTCCGCCCCATCACTCGACGCATGCTGGATGCGGCTCTATTCGAAACGAGATTGCGTCCGGACTCGCTCTACATCCCAGACAACATGCGGATGCTGATGGCCGTCTTAGAACGTGATGGAGCTCCTGTCGACTATCTACTTTACGCTGTGCTGACCAGCGGAACAACTACGAGAAACTCCTCCACCCAACGAGATCACACGCTCACTCTAGAACTCGTAAACGTGCATTCCGGAGTTTCCGATAAGGAATCGGCGGAAGTTCGAAAGGGATACCATAAGTCCGCTATGGGTGCTGCCTGGAATTACAATCCATTCAAGCGTTGATCGAATGATCACCCAATGCCAGGAAGAAAATCGTTGGCGAGTCGTCCGACGGAGCGTGCCAAAGCCGGTGCTTAAATCATTGGCTGATCAAGTCTCTTGTTTCTATCGAGTGCATTTAGGTTACTTGACACTGCTTAGTTTTTTCTGCTTAAGTGGATGCATGACCCACGCTAAGCGAGTGGCATCATCGAGAGACTTGTTCTACAGCGGGCGTATGGAGGAATGTAGAAGTAGTCTCGAGAAACTATCATCACCGCTGAGGCATGATCGAGATGTCGTGCAACTCGATTTGGCGATGGCAACGTTGCTTGATGGCGAAGCGAAAAAGGCAGAGTTGTTGTTGAAGGAAACGCGAGACCGATTCTTTCATCTCGAAAAAGAATCAATAGCTGAAAAAGCCATTTCCATGTGGACCGATGATAAGTCTCGAGCTTACGCGGGTGAATCCTATGAAAAAATCCTCATTCATGCCTTCTTGGCGCTGGCCAACCTAATGCATGATGGTGGGGATGCGGAGAGCCATACGCTGCAGCTGCAAGCGACTCATGAACGACTCATGCAGAAGGCCTCCGAAAAGAGTCAGTCAAAGATAAACTACCAGCCACTCCCTTTTGGGTTTTATCTACGTGGCCTGCTTCGAGAAGCCACTCTTCGCGACTATGATGACGCCGCACGAAATTACAATGCAGCTCGCGATTTACTGCACCATTGCATTCCGTTGCAGTGGGATTGCAACAGAGCGGTGAGTGGGGTTCACTCGCAACCAGGCAATGGCGTTATCTACGTGTTAGCACTCGTTGGTAGGGGGCCATACAAAGTTGAGGTTACAGAAGAGCCCACGAGTGATGCATTGCTTATCGCAGACCGAATCATATCCGCAGTGGGCCCTTATCATCTGCCGCCTACAATCGCTCCGATCAAGATTCCGGATATCGCAATTCCGAACAACGATTTGGATTCCGTGGCCGTTTCTGTAAATGGAGCTTACATGGGCCCCACTTTCTGCGTTGCCAATGTTCGAGACCTAGCGCTCGAAACGTATCGTGCGGAGAAGAATGAGATTTTGGCCAGGGCCGTTGCACGGCGAGTCATTAAGAAAGCAACCGTTGTTGCCGCCAAAGAAAAGATGGGCGGTGATGGGTTAACAAGGTTAGGGATGGATCTCGCGGGTGTCGCATGGGAGGCTGTGGAGTCCGCCGATACAAGATGTTGGGGCCTCTTACCAAGCGAGATTCAAATCGTACGGGTCGAAGCCGCAAAGGGCGTGGCACAGCTGGATATGGCGCCTACGTTCGGTGGTCGACAAGTCGGCCCCCGAAAGACGGTCAATGTTGACGTTCGCGATGGAGCCAACAGTTACGTGTTGGCGTGGTTCCCCGATGCTCGATCACCGGGGCAGGTTATAAAAAGCGATGGAAACCCACAAAATGAAACATCGCCGCGTTGAGCGGCGATGTTTTCAATGATTCCGATTTAATTCAGGCACATCCTGAATCCAATCTTATGTTGGGTCGTCTGACATCGTAGCAAAGAACTCATCAATCGAGTCTAGGTACTTGGCCGCGGAGTTAACAGGTGGTGAAGCCATGTTGACGCGGGTCCAATTAAGTTCGCTTTCGCGAGCTAGCACTCTGACGAGTGTTGCTCCAGTGGCTGGATCGATGACGCGTCGGAACTGATTTCGCCCCACGTTCGCAGTGTAGACTTCACCGTTGTCACGAATCGTTGTGATGTAAGCAATTCGTGAGTCGCTCGACAGAACTACCTCGTGGAACATGTCATCGCTGAACTCACCGCGAGCAACAGTCCAGAGGGACGTTCCATCGGCTGCGATGGCAGCGATGAAACCATCATTTCTCATTCCGGAATCTGTTTGGTAGAAGCTCGAAGACAAATACTCAAGCTGCGATCCTAAACCGGCTTCAGAACCATAAACAGCGAAATCATAGGTCACATGGACATCTCCAGGTGCTTCGATCGTTCGGGTGAGGTGGTTCGCTGCAGTGGAATCAATCATCATGCCAGGAACAACAAACATCACCGTGTACGTACCTGGAGGCAGCAACTCAAAGCTATAGTAACCTTCGGCATCGGTGACTTCGTGCCGCCAGGTTGATTGAGGCGGCCGATTTGCCATCGTTCCTTCGAACAGATAGACGTCGACACCCGCGATCAACAGTTCGCCGTTATCGATCGTGTTGTTGCGATTCACATCTTCATCGATCCAAACCGTGCCTCGGAACGAACTCGGGATGAACGGGAGAACATTCAAATTGACTGTAGCGGTCGACCGCCGTGGAGCAGCAATGCCATTGTCCGTTCCGTTGTCTTCGATCGTATAGGTGAACGAATCGGGACCATTAGCCCCTAGCGGTGCGGTATAGATGATGGATACGCCATCCGCACCTACCGTTGGCTGCACACCGTTAGCGGACGCACTTACCGCTACGATTCGAAGTGTTTGGCTCAATTCGTTTGGTGCGCCACGCGACATCAATTTCAGTTCATCACTCAAATTGATTACGGTTCGCACGCTAGCGAATATACCGCCGCGAGATACGTTAGTCGCCACAGGTGCATCGTTCACTTCCGATACAGTAACTGTTACTGTGCCCAATGCTGTGAGTGGGGGCGTAGCATTATCCCGGATTCGATACGTGAAGGTATCAACTCCAAAGAAGTTTGCGGCTGGTGTGTAAACGACATTCGTGCCATCAATGGCTAGTGTGCCTCCCTGAGCCGATGTCGTAGCAGGTAGCCCGTCAAAGGTTACTGTCTGACTCAGCAGTTCTTTTTCATTGATTGGCCCTGGCAAATCGTTGGCGATAATGTTAGCAATCGCGTAGTTGCTGGCCGTGTCTTCGACCGCAGTAAAGCTCTTGTTAACAGTGACAGGAGCATCGTTGACAGGTGTTACATTAATACGGATGACCGATGTGGATGTAAGTGGTGCTGGCACTCCTTTATTGGTACCATTATCAGTCACCGTGTACTCGACAACCGCTTCGCCGAAGAAATTGTCTTCTGGATTAAAGAGAATATCACCGTTAGGTTGGAGTGTAACCGTTCCTGCTCCCGGAGTTGTAAGACGAGCATTGGTAATGGTCAGCGTTTGTGCGTCTTCATTTGGTCCTCGACTGAGACCGGTGGTTATACTAGCACTGGCCATAACCAAGTCGATATCTTCTGCTGTAGTTCGGGTCAATTCGACCGCCACAGGAGCATCGTTTAGCTCTTGAACTATCACTGTTACACCTGCAGTTTGACGTGCACCACTTTCCGCAGGCAGTCCTGATGTATCGGACATATTGTAGGTAAAGACAATATTCCCAAAGAAGTTCGGAGTCAGGGTCAGTTGCAATTTGTTATTAACGATCGCCAAACTACCTTGGCTCGCTGGGATCGAACTGAACGAGTCGATGACCGGAGTCGAATTGGCGCGGAAGAAATCGTTTTTCAATACATCAAGTGTTTGGACTGCAGCATCCTCTTCAACCGTATAAGAATCGTCGAGAGCATATGGTCGAGCCGGTGGCACTATTTGAAGTGTAACCGTTGCCGTCGAGGTCAGGCCTGTTGGGGCCCCGCCATTGTCACGAATTGTGTAAGTAAAAGTCACTTGTCCATCGATTACGGTGCCATCTGGAGTGAAAGTGACATTGGCGCCATCTGGTCCCACAGCGACGGTTCCACCACGAGAGGGTTGAGTGACGCTGACAACTCGAATCGTGTCAACCCCGTCTTCCAACGGTCCAGCACTGTCGCGTCCCGCTGCATTAGGAGAACCTAGGACCATGACGTCCAAAGCCTGCGGAACACCAATCGCTGCAATTGCGGACAAGCTATCGTTGGCAGCAATAGGGGCATCGTTTACCGGCGTAACTACAATCGTGATCACCGAGTCCGTAAACAAAGGATTGGCCGCCGTTGCACTAACAGGAGTTCCGACCCCGTTGTCGGTTCCTCGGACAGTTAGAACAACGTTTCCAAAGTAATTGTCGGCAGGCCTGAAAACTAAAGTGTTGTTTTGAATAGTCGCTGTGCCTTGAGCCGCTGGCGGAGCATTCTGGATCGTTAGCGTTACTGTCTGCGAAGACTCGTTCGCAGGTCCAGGACTAAATAGAGTTGTTGCGGAGACGGCTGGAAGAGCCGTGTCTTCGCTGGTCTGAAAGGAAGTTGTTGCGGCGATCGGCGCGTCATTCACCGGAGTGACGGTTACGGTGAACACGGCTTGTCTAGTGCCACCTAGATTCACATCGCCAAGTCTGTCTTCTGCAGTTACCGTGACGGTGGTACTTCCAAAGAAATTTGGTGCAGGAACGAAAGATAGATTGCCCTCACCGTTGATCGTCGCGGTACCGTTAGGTGACGATGGTGTCCCGATCAACCTGACAGTTTGCCCATCAGCAATCTCATTGGCAGGACCAGCTGAAAACAATGTACTTGGTGTTACAATCAATCCAGGTGCAACCGTGTCCTCTGCAACGGAAAGTGACGGATTCAAAGCAATCGGAGCATCGTTGACAGCGGTAATGTCAACCGTGACGGTACCTACATCTTCGAAGTTCTGCGAGTTTCGAATGCGGTAAGTGAAAACAACGGGACCGTTTGCATCAGCTGCTGGTGTAAACAGAATTCGCGTGCCGTTGTTGGCAACTGTAACGGTCGCCTTGTCTGATGTGCTATCGACACCAACGATCGAAAACGCTCGGTCTTGCCGGTCTTCGTCATTCTCCATTACGTTTAGCAACGTCCCTGCGGCATCTTCTTGCAATGTGTAGCTGTCCGGGAAGGCGGTCAGCTCATCGAGAATTCGTATTCGGACATTGGACGGCAAAATGACCGAGTTCGGGTCGGTAATGTAGACGTTGGTGCTGTAAAGCGCCATCCCCAGATTTCGAGTGATGGATGGGTTGGATCCGGTCGGAACTCTCGAAAGTTGAGCATCGAGCCGAACTTCACCTGCTTCACCTCCGCGGAACAGAACATCAACAATATTGAAGTACTGGCTAGCTGCAAAATTGGTTTCTAAGGAGTTGGTGTTAGAAAAACCACCAACGCGTTCCAGAACGAAAACATTCGCATCTCCCCAAACAATCGGGCTACTGCCTAGGGTTAAGCTACGCGTCTTTTGCAAAAAGGTATCACCAGTAAATGTACCGCTAGAAACTAACGCATAAGCGTCGAGCAACTCATTGGACTCATCAGCGTCGAGCGAGCGAACCAACGTTCTCTTAGTAACGTTTTCCACCGTTTGATCTGTGACTACGTATATACCATTTTGGGTGGTATTCGTTTGTGAACGAACCAAGATCCGATCCCCAGGAGCAACCGTTACCCCATCGATGGTTGTTATGTCATCAATGGACGCAAAGTCTTGGAAATTGTTCGTTGTCAAAACGTAATTCTGGGTTGTGGCCAGTCTTACCGCTGCCGGTGCGCGGTAGATCCCATCAGGACCGTTAGTGTAAACCGTACTGGACTCTCGAATTACCCCCCCTGCGGTACGATAGTTGGTTTTGATCTCATGGGTTCGAGCAGGAGTCGTGGTACGCAACTGGAACGGAGATGGGTTGGCTTCATTTACGTATACCGGAGTCACAGGCGTTCCAGTCAAAACCATCGTATTGTTGATGATGGTTCCATCGCCGATATTGAGTCTTGATTGTGAACCTTTAAAATTGAATCGAAACACCTGAAACCCATCTTGGGCGGCAGGTTCTCTTACCTGGATGTTCCCAGCACCGAAGGCTGCTCCCAGTGCGTTTTCAATTGCAATCTTGGTAAAATCGCCATCGACTCTATTACCTTGATACGTCGGTTGGATAGCGACCGTTCTTGCTGGAACTCCAGCACTGGCTGCGTAACTGATGCTAAAGCTACCCGAGCTTGCAAG
Organism: Pirellula sp.; assembly: GCA_046344995.1. GTDB lineage: Bacteria > Planctomycetota > Planctomycetia > Pirellulales > Pirellulaceae > JBKCUI01. Next base: position 266,916 of record JBKDKR010000078.1, on the reverse strand, counting down.
ACTTGGAATACGAATCTCGTTGTACTCGCCCCACATCAACTCCAATTTCTCATCAGTAGATCCATCCAAGTTTTCGAATCGCAAATCGTGGTAACCGCTAAATACCCCAAAAAAGGGACCTGGTTCCGTACCCTGATCTCGCAAATCATTCATCTGCGTCCGGATAACGATTTGCTGGCCAACACCGATGTCGATAACCGGCGGGGTTGCTCCGTCAGTTTGACCCAACAAACGGGTCAAGTCCGGAGTACCATCCGGATTCGCAGCATAGATTTGGTAGCGAATACCAGCTCGCTCACCCAGCCCTTCACCGCTGTTGATAAAGTTAATAACCGATAGGGCATCTAAGGGCGAAAGATAGTCGTCAGCATCAACGTCTACAAAATTAGTGTTTAGCTGGTTTTCTTGGTCACCCAGATAAACGCTGCCACCACTTTCGTTCAGACGATTAATGACGGCTAACACGTCCAATGGCCCAACGGAATAGTCGAGATCGACGTCATGCGGAATTAGGCCGTTGTGGAACGCTGGCAAATCCGCCGCAAATAATTCTCTTTTTTCCAATGTCTCCAGCTTCAAGGCTCGGGACAGCCAACGCTTTTTTTCAAGACGACTAGAATTGGTCTCAGCCTTGGACTTGCTAGCATTTCGCTTTGGCAAAACGGTCATCGATTCTTCCACCTAGGACAAGAAAGGAACGGTCTACGGGATAGGATGCGCAGGATTATCGCGTATAGTCTGTATAGTGAGGTTACCTAGTCGCCGACCGGATTTCAACGAGATATTGCCCAGACCTCCCAAATTCCCCAGTCATCATGCATGGGTGGCTCAATAAGCCATCCCTAGCACGTTTTCCGAAAATCCCGATTTTAGAGAGATTTAGACTCAAGAAGTTCCAATCGAATAAAACTTTTGTTCCGGCCGATAGATTTTCCAGGTTTTATTGGGTTTGATTCCATGCGAAATACATCCCTAACCCCCAAAAGTCACTTTTCGAGCCTCTCCCGATTTCAATTTTCTTATGTTAAGCCTTGCTAATCAAAGGGCTTGTTTTCCGAATGTTTCTTTTAAATGACTGCTTTAGACCCCCCGAACAGCACCTGGCTCATGACGAGGGGCTGCTCGATATCGTCGAGAATCTGTGCTCCGCTGAGGTCCCGGCGGAGTGGAACGGCACCGGTTCCACGGATACAGGATTGGAGGCATTGAGGTTTTGGCAATTTGGTAGTCCAGTCGTTGTCATGGGCCGCTCCTCTCGGATCTCCGAGGAGGTCAACATGGAGAACTGTACGCTGGATTGCATTCCGGTCCTCAGAAGATCCAGTGGCGGGGCCTCGATCGTGGCGGGCCCTGGCTGCTTGATGTATACCGTTCTTGTTGACTATCGAATTCGTCCAGCATGGCGGATGCTCGATGTGGCTCACCAGTCCGTGATGGAAAGGCTTGCTCGAGCCACCCAAAAAACACTGGAGACATTTGGCGTGCAAAAAAGAGTAGAGTGGCAAGGTACGTGCGACCTAACACTCGAGGGCAAAAAATTCTCCGGCAACGCTCTTCGATGCCGCCGCAATTTTATGATCTATCACGGAACGATCTTGCTGCAGATGCCCTTAATGCACATTGCTCGCTATCTTTTGCAGCCACCACGTCAACCGGAATACCGAGACAACAGAGACCATCTTTCCTTCGTTTGTAACCTGCTTCCAGATGATTTTTCGGAAACACAGGCCTTTCAACGCCAACTGGTGGATTCTCTAGCCGTTGAATGGCAAGCGGATAAAACGTGGGATCAGTTTCCCCATCGAGAGCTTTGGCTCAAGCAATCCGAAGAATTGCTCCATCGAAAATACTTGAGTCCAAATTGGCATCGCGAACGCCTTTGATCGAATCATCTCAGGTAAACTAAGCGTTATGTAGTCGGAGCTTGGCTCTTGCGTTTTGCTCTGTCCCAACCTGTTAAGCGTAAAGATCGATGAATCAAGCTATCGCGACATCAAGCCGAGCGTCTTCGCACAAAAGCCAGGCTCGCGACAAGATCCTGGCACGTCTGAATCGTTTTGGTCGCGTTCGCAATCGCTTTGATGCTCTTCGTGGGGTAACAACTGGGCTGGTCTTTGCCTTGACTTTTGTCTGGCTTATCGTTCTGCTCGATAGTACGCGTTGGTTCCCTGATTCGATTCGATGGGCCCTAATCATTATCGGATACGCGGCGTCGTTCTTGGTCGCCTGGTTGTCCGGAATCGGCTCCGTAATTCGAGCTTGTTTATTTCGTCACGATAATGAATCTCTAGCGCGAGAGGTCGAGGCCAGCTGTCCGCATTTTCGCGAGAGTTTGCTTGCGAGCGTCGGACTTCGCAATGCCGACGGATCTATCAAAAACGGAAGCGAAGTCTTCTTGAATGAGATTGAACAGGAGGCCGCCGAAGAACTACGCCGTTTGTGCATTACGTCATTGTTTCCATGGCATAAGCTCAAGACCAAACTAATCGCAATCGCAGTTGGTTTGGCGACGATGCTCTCGCTGTGTTTTGTCCCCAGCCTTCACTTTACTGAAAGATTAAAACGTGCCGTTCTTCCGCTGGTCGATTTGGCCCCCATTTCTAACTTGCATATCGTTGTCTTAACCCCCAAAAACCATCGAAAAACGGTCCCTGCCGAACAATATTTGAATTACACGGCTCGAATTGATTCGCTGGATTCCAGCATCACTTTGCCTCAAGACGTTTGGTTGGAGTGGTCGGAACTATCTGAGTTAGAGGCCAGCGGTTGGTCCGCGATCAATCGTGTCTCGATGAATCGCGAAATCGGAAAGGACCAGATCTATTCTGTATCAGCACCCGTCGGGACTCGCCCCCTAAGGTACCGGATTCTGGCCGCAGATGCTCGAACGACTTACCGATTTATCGAACCCATCGAACGACCAAAAGTGGTTGAGTTTCAATGGACCATTATGCCACCAGCCTACACCCGCACCCCAGACGCACCGCCCTCTGAAGAAGTGAGGGTACAAGCACAAGGGGACATCGCCATATTACAAGGGAGTGCACTAAAGCTACAACTGGCCGTCAATCAAACTATGCAAAAGGTTTCTATCTTCTGGGAAACAGATGATAGTAAAAGCGGATCTATTGCATTTCAAAAATCGAACAAGGATTCTCCAGACTCTGCGGCAGTTGAGTTTTGGACTGCCGAAATTCCCGACCATGGTAACGCACGATTCCAGGTGCATTTAACCTCGACCAAAGATCTCGATGGGGAACCTGTCGTGAACTCGTTTCGCCCGTGGTACAACTTGAAATGGCTTCCGGATACGAATCCAGTCGTAAACTGGTCGGTCACCTCCAACTCTCTGTGGCGCGATCCCATTCGACCATCCAATCGGTCTTCTTCCACCACAAAAGCCAAATCGAAATCGACTTACTGGGTAGTGGCTAATACAGAAATAGTCGAACTGCCATGCCAAGTTATCGATGACTTTCCCATCGCAAAACTGACTTACGAAATTGCGATTAACGATGAACCGTGGCAGACTTTGCACGTCGCGGACTCGCTCAGTTCGTCTGATGTAACGATATCGGGAAAGAAACTCAGCGGTGCAAGTTCAAGTTACGCATGGGATTTGTTGCCGTATAAATTTAAAACCACGGACCAAATTCAGATTCGTGCCGTGGCAACAGACCGAGCTAGTCAACAAGGTGAATCGGAAATACTTTCGTTCTCGGTAGCCGAATCGGAACTTGCGTCCGATCGACACGCAAAGCTATTGCTGCGAAACCAACTTTCTTCAACGTTGCGTGAACTTCACAACGAATGGAATACAAAGCGAGATTCCATTCGTGAGTCGATCACCGTTACGGCTAACCCCGAGGCGACGGAAGACTCGAAAAGAGTGGCAGCAGAATTGATTCAAGATTGGATTTCTGTCGTCGACGAAAAGATTATTCGCTCCGAGCAAATCGCAGCTTCTATTCTCCCCTCGCTCGATTCCTACATCGACCAATACGACGTGGAACTCATCAACAAGGGAGTTTCCAAACTCAAGTCTGAATATCTTCCCCGTCTTCGAACCGCTCTATCTGATCTGAAATCGTTCGACCGCACAAATAGCCCGTTGAGTACGGCCTCGTTTGAAGAGTTGAGGCGACGAGATTTGCAAACAGCAGAAGAGTCGTTGGCCCGTGGTGGTGAATTGGCCAGCCAACTCTTTGCGTTGCAACAAGATCTAATAGGACTCGGTCTCCAAAGCGCCCTGACAAAAGATGCTACCCATCTCATGCGGCTTCAAGCGAAAGCCGTTTCAACGTCAGGCGAGCAGCTCAAAATCTTGGCTCGCTCTCAATTGATTGTTTCCAAGATCGCAGAATCCATTTTAGAAACAGTTCACGCGACCCGAACGGATGTTTCTAAAGGACTCTCCGAACGACTTGATGAGTGGAGTCGCTGGCTGGCCGATACACGAGGTCAAATTTCCGACCTTGTCGAGAAAAATCAATCCGATTCGTCAAACACGCCATCCGAAGAATTGAAGCGACGCATTGATGCGGACGCCGAAGAATGGAAGTATCGACGATGGCTGTTTCATCTCGATGGTGGATTGTATTGGAATACACAATCACGACGTAAAGACGTTGATTTCCGAACCGAGAATATCGACGAATTGTTGAACCGAACGATCAATGTAGTCGAGCAACTCCGTCGCCTCGATTCGAACAAAGAACTCTCTTCCTCCGAATTAGGGGCTGAACGTAGTTTATTGCAACAAGAGCTGAAACTCTCCGTATCCATCTTGAACGATCATCTCCGCGTACGACGTGAACTGCACCAATCACGCACCATCCAAGATCAAAACTATCCCGCCGATCTGGGATTGGCGAAGAGAGCTTTGGAGTATGTTCTGGAGCAATATAGCGGTGCTTCAAATCAATCGTCGGATGTAAAGCTGTTCGACCAACATCTGCGTACCATTCTCAAATCCTTTCGAACGCTCGACGCTGCTCACCAAATTGCTGACGCGAGAATCGGAGTTGAGCGACTCATGGAGGCTGAGCGATACGACTTTAATTCGCTCCCAGCTCAGATCGATCATAACCTACATTGGAACGCCGTATCGCAACAAATTGAGGTCGCCCATCGCAAATTGCAACGCGCCAACTTTCCCGATGGCTTGCATGATCGCTACAACGGCCTGAGATGGACTGGCGCCTTCTCGCAAGCGAATCAAAAGTTATCATCGCGAATGGACCCAGGCTCGACTGATCACGCCTCCGCAACACCCGATTTAGAAGAACTGCTTCAAACATGGAACGCCTACGATTTAAAGGCCAAGTCCTTTGTGGAAGATGCGCGAAATGCTTTGCGGAAATTAGTCCCGAGCATCCCCGAGTTGGCCGCAGAGGCTATCGCTAAAACCAAAGAACTGGAACGCAAGACACAAGATCTAAGTAAGTCATCGGATTCGGAATCGGGTACCGACAAAACCGATACCGACAAGTCTGATACCGATGAAACCAAAGAGCCCGCTAAGACGGAAGAACAACTTCAATCGATAGCACAATCAGAACTGGCCCTTGAAAAAGCCACCGAACAACTCCAAGAAGCACTCGCGGACGAAGCATCACGGCAAGATTTGCTCGATAGCGATGCCAGAAAGCAAGCTCGAGATAGCGACGCCGCATTGGAAATGATCGAACGTGCTCAGGCCAACTTGGAGCAAGCAATGCAATCACTGGTCGCCCCTGAATCACTGACCCAGGAGGCGATTGCGGACGCGATCAAAGCTGAGAAACGCATGGAGACGACGTTTGAAGCCATTCAAGAACGATTCAGCCAAGAACAAAAACCTTCAGAGCAACAGCAGTCTTTAGAATCTTTAGCTGCCGCTAAGCAAGACAATTCCCTTCCGCCAAATGATAGCAACGATTCCGCTGAATCACGCCCACCAACGGGATCGGAAATGGACCCGGGCTATGAAAAGGCGGAACAACTCGATGCACTGGCGAAGTCTGGCAAAGAAGAGCTACTTCGTGACTTGGAACAGCAACTCAAGTCTGATGTTATCATGCGTGATGAATTACAGGCTATTGCCGAGACACAGCAGCAAAGCCTTTCTGGTGAGTTGCAATCGCTCGGTAAATCAGAGAAAAACGCATCACGCGAATTGGAAAACTCGGACCCTCGCACGCTAGAAAGCAAACGAGAGCGTGCAATGGAGATGCGACTGTTAGCGAACTACGCCGAGCGACAGGGCTTGAGAGTTATGGAACGAGCCATGCAACTCGAAAGTTCATCAGGTCAACAACGTTCGCCCATTGATCAAGACAGCAAGCGAGACTTGCAAAATACACTTATTGAGTTGCAACAAGCGATCAATCTAGCTGGAAACTTGAATGAACAAACCGATGCTGCGACAATTGAGGGAGCGAACAAAAATCTTGCGGCTAAGCTGCAATCGGCACTCAACTCCATTAAGCCGATCGGGGACAAGTTAAATGAGGCTGCAGACGAACCGATAACCGATCCAAAGACCAAGAAAGAGGCTCTTAAGCAAGCTGAGAATTATCAAAAGCAATTCGAACGAGAGGCCAAACAATCGGGTGACCAGTTAGCTCAACAATGGCAAAGAGAGATTCAAAACCAATCTCAACGCTTTGAACAAGCTAAGAAGGAGTTGGACCAAGCCCGGAGCTCTCGTGCACAAAGCCAAAAGAACGCGATTCAAAAGCCTGACGATAGCTGGGCACAAGAAGAACTGCGACGTAAAACGGTTGACGTTGATCGAAGAACGCAGAACTTAGAGGCCTTGGAACAGTCGATTGACCAGCTCAAAGAACGATCCAGCCAATTGGAAAACAAGACCAAAGAGTTGCTTGATTCTGAATCTTCTTCGACGACACCAAACCCAACGCTTGGATTGGCAACAGAACAGATTGGCAAAGCCCAGGCGATACTTGAGGCCGTCGCCGAAATGGCAAAGGAAACCGCGAACCGTCCCTTAGATGATCCTGCAGCTAATGCGGAGACACTTTCTGCTGCGACGCAACGACAAAAGCAAATCAACCAAGCCGTAGATCGTATTCAGGAGGAACTCCAAAGAAATGTGCGTCACCAAGAAAGAATGGAGCAAACTGAAAGTGAGAAGAGTCTGGAGAATTATCAGAATCAAGTTGAGCAGCTAAAGAACGAAACACTGGCTCCATTGCAATCGTCTCTTGCCGAAGCCGCGACGCAGTCTGATGCGATCGAAAAGAAATTCAGCCAAGAGAATCGCGATACGGATTTGTCGGCGTCGTTAGAAAAACCGAGCTCACAGAACAATATCGACCAACTCAATGAAGCCTCTAACGCCCTGAAATCTCTCGGGGAATCGATTGAGACCGACCCCAATCTTGCATCAGGGCGATCGGACTCGTCGACGTCCGACTCTCAAGAATCTTCAAATTCTTCGAATGCAGCGAAGGACAGCAACTCGCAAAACAGCCGCGAAGATATGCTCCGATCTCGAGACCGTGCTCAATTGCTTGATCGATTGGATCGAATGGTTTTCTCGAGAGGAAGTGAATCGTCCTCAAACGAGTCCTCGGGGCGAGCGAACCCGGTGGAATCTTCCCTTCGCAATGCAGCGAACCAAATCGCATCGCGCATGAATCAGCAGCGAAGCCAGAAAATGCAAGCCTCGAATCAAAGCCGTTCGGGTTCACAGCAATCTAGTTCCAATCAATCCAAGCAAGCGGCCAGTTCAACCGGTTCGATGAGCGAAGACCAACGGACCAATTTCGACTCCTATTTTCTACCTGATCGAGATTCGGAGTCGAAAGGTGATTGGGGCAAGCTTCGTAAACAAGCGGCTGAGCAGAACCTTGAGGGCTCTAGAGAAGCGTTTGATCCAGACTTTGATCAAGCCATCCAGGCCTACTTCCGAACCCTCCAAGCCGAAGGTGCCAAATAAGCAGTGCCGCTACTTGGAGAAGGCTTTGATTGAACAAGTCCCGAAATCCCAACCCGCAGCGTGAGTTTTGAAGTTGCGCTATTTTGGATTTAGGGGCAAAGCCCAGTTCGTTTACCTAGCCAGGCCTGGAGGGCCTGGACCGCGATTCACCAAGATTTTTCAAGGGCCAACGGCCTGACCGTTTGTTCCCTTGCTGAGATCCGAGCCATCCCAAACGGCCGGACCTTTGGCCCTAACATCATCGTTTTCTCAATTCTCCTTCTGCCTGGGCTAGGCAAACGTAAGGCCGTTGGCCCGCAAAACCTGTTACTGCGCAACTTCAAAAAGCGTGAGCGAGGAATAATATCCCGGCAAAATCCCTTGCTTACGCGTCGGGTTATGATCAACATCATCTCCAAGTTGTAGCACTTGGTAGTGGCCGAGGCAACAAGTCCTGAGGTCTTGTAGTGGCCGAGGCAACGAGGCCTAAAATCTTGTAGTGGCCGAGGCAACGAGGCCTGAGCCTTGTAGTGGCCGAGGCAACGAGGCCTGTCTTGTAGTGGACGAGGCAACGAGGCCCCTTTCCCCCCCTCAAAAAATCACTTACACTCGAACTACTCAAACATAATCGTTAGCTGATACATGTAATCGGTCGGTTGATCGGTAGGTCGCGTTGCGCTGACTTTGCCTCTGGCATCTCTGAAGTCGTAAGACCAAAGCCACGCTTTACCATCCTCGACCCCATAACCGAATCGTCCTCGCTCGACGGTCGACAAGCTTTCGCTCGATACACCGATCGTTGTTAGCTCCTCCAGATTCACAGGCCAACGACTTTTGGCAATCTGGAATTGTCGAATCGAACAAGCAAGGGAGGCCAATCTCGCATGATCCTCCGTTCGAACTATGACCTCTTCCATTGAATAAGTCGACGGCATTAGCAGAGATGCGATGAGGGCGTATCCATCGATAACTTGTACTAAAGAGACTTGACTTCGCTCAATTTCTTCGATCTTTCGTCGTTTTTGTTCGAGCGGCAGCGCGTGTGCTTCGATTAATTGGTCATAGAACTTCATCAGCTTTAGCTTTGCCGAGGGAAGCTTTGGCATGGCGTCGACCATCATACTGGAGAATCCATAACCATAATTCGAGTTGAGAGAGGCCAGAGCCATAGCGCGATCAAACTCGAGTGTCTCTCGCCAGGGAAAAGCTCTTGCTCGTTGCTCTTCCACTATCTTCCGTAGACGGGTCACTTCATCTTCATTCCAAAATTCGAAGGTCATCGACTCTTGAACAATGGACAAGAGAAAGCCTCGAAACGCAATGAGGCTAAATTCTGAGACCAAAAAGCTGCGGGAGTCGAATGCGTTTATTAGCGTCACCATCGATTTGATCGCTCGAAGGGCGCGTGGTTTGTCCTTCTTGAAAATCGCGTAACGAGCTTCCAGCGATAAAACTCGCATCACGTTGCGTGCATCCTGCACGGGTTTCAAAAGCGTGTTGATGCCATCGATTTCTAGATCTAGTCGAACTGGCATAGGCATTTTGTCCAGTTGTTCCAGCAAATCAAACATCGGCTCCATTTCTTTTAAGTAATCGGATACGATCTGTTCCGGCACCGCATCGATGGGCCATTCTTTCCATCGCATAATCGATTGGTCTGTGGTTGGGCTATCGACGAATTCCGCTCCAACAATCGGAAGAGATTCAACGCTTGCTAGTGAGCCCCCCCAATACGAGAGCTTCAGAATGTCAGAAAGCATCTCTGAGCCTTCCGGATGGGTCTTTTTCGCCAGTGCATTCGCAAGCGAAACATTGTCGATAGGTATCCCGCGCCTGCTCAAATCGTCGGTGAATCGAGATAGTTCTCGTGCAGCAAATAGCTGTGTAGTAGCAAACCAAACGATCGCCACCACGACTAATAAAAATACTGCAAGAAACAGCCTTTTCAACCAAACCGCAGGCCGAAATGTTTGACGCAATGCGATGGCGGAACTTGATACGGTACTCATGTCAGATGCTCCCATTTTCAGTTTGTTTGCGCCAAGGTTTCAGCTTGTTTTTCCCAATCACCGTGCCAGTCACCTATCAGCCGTTTGCTGATGCTGGGGGACAGGGTGTTATCCAATTGTGTCACCAAGGCTTGCCGACGGCTGGCATCTTGAGAAGCTGTCAACTGAATAAGCAGGTCGACGACATACCCTCTTAAGGGCTTGGCCAAAAGCGTTTGTTTAAGAATTGTATCGTTACGAAATCCATAGAGCGAGATACCACCCAATTGTTGAAGGAACTCTGCGCTGTCAGTCTTTTGGCGTCTCTCATGCGTGTCATATTGAAAGGAATGCAATACCGCTCGTTTGCGAGCCATACGCCGGGACTGAGAATCTCCGAGTTGTCTCGCTAGTGAACTGTAGAGAGCTTTGTCTAGCGATTGCTTAGCAGTAGCTGTTTGTAGGATTTGAAGCAAACTCTTTTCAACCGCATCCGCATGGTTTTGGTCGAGGAGGGTGAGTGATTCGCGAAGTCTAGCTGCAATTCTTCCGAGAAGCGTAACGGATCGTTCCCATCGCTTTTTAAGATCTTCAGAATCCGGGGTGAGACTAACGGCATAGGTTGTTTGTAGAGTTGCAATAGCGACTTGATCGACTGCAGGCGAATGGCGAAGCGGTCCAGGAACGTTATTTAGAGTCGTATCAAATTTGGTAACCAACTCATCCATAACGTCGACGAGAGGAGGCATACCTTTGAGGACGTTTAGACGAAATTGCCGTTGCAAGGCTTCCAAGTCTGGTGCGTTTGGAGCATAACCTCCCATGCCGATGTAATCACCCTCAGATCCTGCCCCCAGGTCTGATTCTTCGAATGCTGGGTCTGCGGCTGCATTCATGGCAGGTGATGGAACCGAATCCGTTTCGGTGTTAATGCCCTCTGCACTGGTTGCGTTAGCTGGCGATTGCTTCGTGAGTTCATCATAAGAAGGCGTAGCGATTTGAAATGGCATCCCTTTCGGCTCGAATTTCCATGCGGCCACCCAGCCGAATTCAGTGAAGTATGCTTGCCCTTGAGCGTTCGATCCGTCATTTTGGTATTCACTCAGGTACACCTGATAGTTTTCACTGGACATGCGAGGAACGGTTGCGATCTGGAAACCGAAAGGGATGAGAGGTACGACGACTGCGGCGACTAAGAAAAGTCCGTGGCGAACGTAGTACGAGACGGTAAATCTCCGGTCCATCCACGCTCTCATAGAAAGCCGAGTCGCGAGAAACGGTAGCGGGAGCATGAGGAGAACCAGCCAAATCGGAGCAACGAACATCGAAACGATAGACGCGTAATAGGCGATGAGTAGCACGACCGACAGTGGTGCACCGCATAGACTGACGACCCGACTGAAACCAAGCTGCCCCCACCATTGGGCGATAGCAACAGCAACGAACGACCAAAGTCCTGCCACGGCGCATGAGAGTAATGTCGTTTGAGGAGGGCGTTCGTACCCCCTATCGTTGAACAACTCAATGGTTAATACCGTAAGTACCAAGAGTACCAGTATGCCGAACGGAACGGCGAGCCGACTAATCCATACCCTGACTGGTGAAATGCCACGTTCCGCAAGAAAGTGCACACGACGGAGATGCTGATCAGCCCCAAAGGCCATCGTGCCAACCCAGCATACTAGCAATGCGTAGCTTCCCACGCTAAAGCTGGTAACTGCAGCAGTCAAGCCGTCATCTGCATTCGCGACGAAGAACCAGCTAGCGAGTGCGGTCACAATCATCGCTACAATCATGGTCCGATTCTGCATCCATGCTTGCCACAGCAATGCCCCTGTTTCTCCCGTCTGTTTATAATTCAAGAAATTCGATTCAGGTCGGTAGGAAAGAACGGATGAAATCGTTCGCTTAATCGATCTTCCACCAGGCGCGACGAACGATCTGCTTCCCGTCCTCCATGCGATCAAACCCACTGCCAATAACGCGAACAGGTACGACATAAGCCAAATGATGGGTGTCGCACTCATATACACATCTCTAGTAACATAGAGATCTGAGTCGTTAAAGCTTGTGATGACGCTGGCTGTCAAAATGGTCAATAAAACAACCGGAATCAAACTCAACAACGCCGGGATCGCGGCACCAAAGATCCATGCCAGCCCAAAGGTCACACCGAAGATAAAAAAAGCCGTCATGGGCAAAACGAATAGGATGTCTGTGGTGGCTTCCGCACGTACTCGCAAGACGTCCGTGCTAAACGGTAGTGCAATGCACACACTGATTAACCAACTAAGGGCGATGCCTACCAGTCCAACAATGATCTTGGATTGAACTATCGTGCGTGGGGCAATCGGAAGCGAAGAGTACCATAGCAACGTTTTTTGCTCTTTTTCTTGGCTCACCAGCAAAGCCGCAGCCCCCAATGCAAATAGAATCGGATTCAGTGCATAGGGAATCGCATGAAACATCACATCAAGAGAGTTGAACACCCTCTGAATTTCGACAAGGAAGTGCCCTAATAACGAAAGCACGGCCAGTGACAGCAGCAGCGGAATCAGAGGCTTCGATTCTTTGTATAGAACTCGTCCCCACAGCTGCCCTGTTGTGATGTGTGCCTTTAGATTGCTCGTACGTTGCGATGTGTAAGAGGTATTGGTTTCCAAGCTCGACATTGTTGTGCTCCTTTAACTTTAAGAACCAAACCCTTAGGAAGCTTGTCGATCCGCTTTGGAACCGATCCCTGATTGTGTCGATGACACGGATGACGAGGAGCTGTTCATGCCTCGTGTACAGGCGATAAACAACTCTTCTAATGTTGCCGGTCGCGATCGGACCGCGAGCACATTAGGCCACTCGGAGAGAAGTTTCTCGTGGGAGCTTTGATAGTTTTTGACAATCCATCGCACTTGGCGGCCTTCGATCTTTTCGTAGAGAACTTCGGCGGAACTAGACGGTTGCTGAGTTAGATCGGGTAACGCAGCCAACGGATCAGCACGACTGATCGTGACTTCAAAGATCGAGTCTCTCAAGTCCGAGAGTGGAGCTGCGATTTGCACCTTGCCTTTATGCAGGATAGCAATGTAATCAGCGACTCGTTCGACTTCAGAGATCTGGTGGCTGGACAGCAACACTGTTTGCCCGTTGGCGGCTCGCTCCACCATGCTCTCCATAAACTCGCGTCGCACGAGTGGGTCGAGCCCTGATGTGGGTTCATCGAGGATTAGCAGCTCGGGATTGTGGGCTGTCGAAAGGGATAGAGCGACTTTGGCACGTTGGCCTTTGCTCAAGTTCTTGATCTTGCGATCGAGGAGCAAGTCGTATCGTTGGACTGACTCGCGATATCGATCCACAAATCCTTCGGGATAGAACGATGATGCAAACCAGCCGATTTCGTCGACTCGCATCCAATCGTAAAGAGCCGGTGCATCGGCGACATATCCAATGCGTCGGCGAAGCGCGAGCGCATCGCTGATGGGATCCAAGCCCAGGATGCGGCACGTCCCTTTCGAGGGATGCTGGAAGCCGGTAAGGATTCGGATCAAGGTGGTTTTACCTGCCCCGTTTTCACCTAGTAGTGCGTACACGGAGCCTTGAGGAACGACGAGGTCGACGCCGCGAAGGGCATCGCAGCCGCGAAAGTGCATCTCTAGACCTTGGATGACTATACATTCATTCATAGCTAAACCTCGAAGAGGAGTGGCGACAAGCATGGAATCGCTGCACGCCAGCAGAAGGGAACGAATTAGGAAATGGGTTGCGTCGGCGAATTCGACGCGACCGTGTTGATAGTGGGAACCAGTTCTGCTAACTGATTCCGAACGATGGACTGAATCTCATAGGCATCCAGTCCGCCATGAAGAGCCTCTTTCAAGACCGATCGCAGTCGATCGGCGATGATAGTCCGCCGGTCCGATCGACAGGCCTCAAGTGCTCCCGTGCAAACGGCCAAACCACGACCTCGCAGTAGCTCAATGACCCCATCGGATTGAAGCTGCTGGTAAGCTCTAGCGATCGTGTTCGGGTTGATCGCAAGCTCCACACTGAGAGCTCGGACGCTGGGCAAAAGCTGCCCCACTCGGAGCGATTCCTCGGCAATGGCAAATTTCACTTGCCTAACGATCTGCTCGTAAATCGCCACACCGTTGTTGGTATCTATTGAAAAGAACATGCTAAACTCCTTCTGCCATCGCAGAACTAGTGAACTAGCAAAATAGTACACCAACCACCTAGTGCAGTCAAGCTGTCTTCAAAAAAGTTTTTAACCGCGAGTCCAAAGTAGAACAATTGTCCTCAATTGTTTCAGCATGCCGGAACGCTACCGACTTGCCGGACAAGCCCGGAATTGGAAGCGCAGACGCCGTAACTGCGCAAAAGCCTTGTTACGGCCTACGTATGCGTTCCGAATATCGTTCTAGCATGCGATCCGGCACGATTTATCAGGGTGTTGCTAATCCCGTCACGCACAGCGAGAATGAAAACGTTCGAAAAAAAGGAACTCAATCTCTCCAACGCCCTAGCCGAGCTTCTGCAATGTGGCCAAGAAAACTGCTCGACATTGCCTGGTCGGATCTTCTATGCGGTGGACTTCGTTGCCTTTGGCCAGGAAACATCTCTGAGCACGAAACGAACATTTTGAATTGCTTCGGAGGAGAAGAGAAAGCCCTCGTTTGTCTATCTGTTCGATCCGGCTTTGATCTGCTTTTGCAATGCTTACAGTCGCCTGCTGGCGGCGAAGTCATGATGAGCGCTGTTACGATTCCCGACATGGTGAGAATCGTCAAGCACCATGGATTAATTCCCGTACCGGTCGATCTCGATTTTGAAACTCTTGCACCAACGATCCAATCACTTGCTCACGGACGCACAGCACGAACCAAACTTATCGTAATCGCCCCTTTGTTTGGTGCGTCCATTTCCATGGAACCCATCATAAAGTTTGCACGTGAACACGATATCTTCGTTGCTGAGGATTGCGCACAATCTTTTCGCGGATGGAACAACATTAAACCATCAGGTGCAAATGTCAGTCTCTACAGTTTCGGTCCGATCAAAACCTCAACAGCCCTCGGCGGGGCAGTCGCTATCGTTCATGACGAACGACTACTATCACAATTGAGACACGTACAGGAGTCCTATCCCATACAATCTCGATTTGAGTATGCTCGAAAGGTTATAAAGTATTCGTTGCTGAAGCTTGCCTCGGCAAGGCCCATCTATTCACTCGTGTTCGCATTGATCAAGATGCTGGGGCGAGATCCCGACACTACTATTAATCAATTGGCGAAGAATTTCTCGCCAGGAGAACTCATTAAAAGAATTAGAGCGAGGCCAGCGAATGCGCTCGTAGCCGTATTGGCTCGTCGACAAAGAACGTATCCCAATTCTCGGATCGATAAAAGAATCGATCTAGGCGAGAGATTAACATCTAGGCTACAGCAAGGCCCCATTGGGCATATGGTCCCCCGTCCAGGTACATCAGCAAGCCATCACTCCCATTGGGTCTTTCCCGTGAAAATGGCGATGTCGGACAGGGCGCTAACACGTCTCCAAAAGCATGGCTTTGACGTAACCCGCAAACACAATCTTGCTGTTATCGAATCGGCGCAAGAAATTGTTTCGGGCGAGGTTCCGAACATGCGAGATTTGTTCTCCCACATTGCGTTTCTACCTATATACCCTGAGCTCTCGTCAGCCGACATAGACACGCTCGCAGAACTGATCATGCAAGAAGTTCCTATCGACTGAACTGGCTGGCCAAAGCTTACCTGGTGCCCGTCCCGATGGAAGCATGACTGAGCAGCTACCAAGGCCAATCCCTTCTCCCCTCTTTCCTCTCGTGCTGGCCGTAGGCCAGCACGAGAGGGGATTTTTTAGGGGCTGGCTTCAGTACCCACACAGTCACAGCTCCCCTGGCACAGGGCCAGGGGTGGCTTAAAGCCGAAGAAAAGCGGCATGGCGGCATGATGAGCCGGGGCTGCAATAAGAGCCGTAGGCAAGAAGCCACCTTTGCTCACCTTCATTCCCGCCCCGATGGATGCGTGACTGAGCAGCTATGAAGTCACGAATACTCCTTGCGAATCGCTCCGCGATCATAGGGACCAAATGTTCCAGCATAGAAACTACATTCCAAAACCGGTTTCATTTCAAACGCGTAAGCAATATTGTTCATCAGCGTCAATGCAACCATTTGTGGTGACTCATCAACCGAACAGCCAAGCAAAATGTGCAAATGATTCGACACTAGCCCGATACGAGCCAGCCGCTGATTCTTCTTCCCACAACTACGAATGACCATCGAGCTAATTGTTGACAAGGTTCTCTCTGATGCATCATGCAAATGATCCCGATTCTCCAAGACAATCTGCAAGTTGTGTAAGTAGCGGCCATGCGAACTTGCTCGATACTCTCGAAGGTCTATCTTGTCATCATAAAATTGAAAGGAATCTATTCGTTGTTGGACGTGTGTTGCTGCCATCGGATGACGGGAAGGCTGTTTCTGAACATACGCTTCCAAGCAATGAATATTCACTGCGCCGACGCTGAAGATGCCATAGTTCCTTTGGAAGGCCTGTGGGATTGTCATGCGTAGTAAGTATTGTAATCGTCCCTTGACGCTTCGCACGATGTCCGACGGCGAGACATGCGGTTGAGTGCTCAGATAGAACTGGAGAGACAGTCTTTCCAACTCACGGACTTCAAGAATGCGAACGGCATCGGATTCGGTTGCACGTCTCAACGGCTCTAACCACTGTACTATGGGAGGCACACAACTTTTGAGAAAAAGCGAAAGCGACCAATTGAGCTGGTAGGCATGCGTTGTATTGAGCGATGTGTAAAGAGGCGAGATGCCTGTCATGGACAGATTCGCTGATAGAGAGCGTGGAAAAAATGGGATTAAATGTGTTTCGTTCTTTCTCAATTTAACAGATGTGAGCATGCATTGCAGCTTATCCCCTCTTGGGCTGGCCTGCGGCCAGCCCAAGAGGGGATTTTTTGGGGGCTGGCTTCAGTAGCCACACAGTCACAGCTCCCCTGGCACAGGGGCGTGTTGCTTTAATGGCGTTTTGAAAAACAAGCATTAGCCGCAGGGCGCTAGCCCACGGTTAACGGCGGACAACCGGACGCTAGCGCGTTTCGGCTCATTAAAGCAACACGCACACAGGGCCAGGGGTGGCTTAAAAGCTATCCACAAACAGGTCTATGCAGTGACGAGGCTCTGGTCAACTCCGATGGTTCCAACGAGCTCATCGACGTAGCTCGATTGCGAACACTTGTACAATGCCGCTTTCGCTCTGTCCAAGCGATGCTTCAGTTCCAATCGCTGAATGACAGTCGCATAATTGGGGCGATCGCAATAGTTCTGCAAGTACTCCACATGGCGAGTCCAAAGTTTGATATCGATCTTTTGTTTAGCAACCAAACGCTCGCGATACCAATCACTCGCCACAAGAGATTCTCGCGTAAAGAGGCTACGAACGGTTGGTGACTCTGCTTTGTGACCGTTCCAATGTCCATCCGCCATGATTTTTAAAACGGCTTGCAATGGAGGACATGCCAGCTCATAGCTGCCATCTTCCAAGTAGACTTGCGCGACCTTTTTTTGTGACTCGGCGATAAATAACACACCATCCACAAACGCATCCATATCTTGCGTCTCAGGCTTTAAAATTTTCTCCTCGAACACCTTACGAGGATTGTCAAAGACACGCCCGAAATAACGGCGGACAAATCGATCCGTGATTCGATATCCCAAACGGCTTGCTGGGATCTCGACTCCGTCATGAACAAAATCGTCGAGCTTTTGAAGCATTCCGTCGCGAATCATAGCGACGGGATCACGTTCATTAGGCTGGAGCCGGCACCAGATCTCGGGCACGAACATGCTGATGTCATGTCCCACTTCCATGTCAGGTCCGATATGCCCTGCAGCGGTACTAAAGCCTCCTAAACCGGTGAGTATCATGCTCACAATCGTCGCATTCAAATCGTAAACCATATTGAGTGCATTAAAGGGGCCTTTGGTTAGTGCTCCTTCGCTACCAGCACCTGTCATACTAGGTGATTTGCCTGTGAACGAACAGACATAATCCATCAACAATTCGGGCAACTCCTGATAGTGGATCGGATTATAAACCGCAAGCGGCCTAATTCCTGCAGCTTTGTCGGGTGGATTGTTTCGCCTACCTGACAATATGGCATTGACTGGAATCGCAACAGGAATGGATGCAGACGCAGCGCGATAAAGCTGCAATCCTCGATACGCAACGTAACGCTGGAATGGTTGCCTTAAATCGGGACGATCCTGCAGGTACCGAGGATTCTTGGACGGTTTGCCATCGACAAGTCTCGGTTGCGCTGAAGAAATGACGTAATTCAAATCGCTACTGACGAAATCGGTTAGACATTTCTGCATGGGTGCAGAATATTGTTCAAACTCTACAAGATGTGTCATTTCGGCCTGGATTTTATCTTTGCTCAACGGTTCGTAATTGCAGAAGAAATTCCCAGGCTGAGCCATATCTGCTTCGGTTTGCTTGTCGAGCCCTCGATGAACGGCATCGTCCGGTCGCTGAAACAATCGATACTCGCAGTTTGCAATAAACTTAAAGCTGGCCTCGGTTAGCTGGCTGTCAGCTGGATTGAGCCCGCTCAAGAACCGATGAGGTACCACCGTGCTCGCGGTTATGTCATCCTCAAGTTGGATTTTGGCTGCCGCTGCGAAATCCTGACGCAATTTGTACATTCTCCAGCGACCTTGCTTATCCAAGCCGACGCGAAGATACATGCCAACCAGTTTTCGGTTGTTGTACTTGAGCTCATGGCCGTTATCACCGTTCACGACATCGACCGAGAAATGTTCTTGCCAGTTGCCGTTCCATTCCGGTTTGCAAAATCTCTTGATAATAAATGCCATCGCGTAAAGATGAGAGGGAATGGTCTTTAGCCAGTCATTGTATTCTTTGGTGTACTCGTCTGATGGCGTAAGTAGTTTAATAACGCTGCCGAGCGAGCGACCTGGATCGAGTACCTTGCGACTCGAACGTTGTGAGTAATCAGGTTTCTCCTTAGCGTCAGTTCGCCAGCGATCCGAGTAATCTTTATCAAAAATCGCTTGCAGTTGTGCAAAGTCGGATTCGATATCGGCTACAAAGATTGGCCCTCCTTGCATGTAGTCTCGAAGTGATTTGCTAATCTCGCTCTTGCCTCCACCACTTACCGTGCAGGGCTTATGGCAGACGGTTCCTTCGCCGGACAAACCAACTAATCGCCACGACGGAGCACAGGGATGTTTTTCCATCATCACCTTGTAGCCACTCGGTGCTATGTAAACCTTTTGCTGTTCGAGTGGGATCGATTGTTCCACACCATCTTTACTCCATCGCACCGAGCGATCTTGTAGCGAGGCGCGAGCATTTTCGGGAACGTAGATCAAATTAGGTTCGGCTCGATCGATACCATACCCCTCAGGCTTGATTTCGATAAAGCTACAATAATCACGAATAAGATCTTCAAAGGTTCGACCGTTATAGCGACGAGAATTCCACTGAAACTCTTCCCCCAAATGATGTGCGATAAACGCTAGAGTACCGCCGGCGTGTTCTTCTTCCGCGTTGCCAAGCAAGTTCGCTGCATAGCTGATCTGTGTTTTTATTTCTTTCTTGCAGTAGCCATAATAGTTGTCTGCAATAATCGTGATGATGACTCCCGATTCCGTTCGGCAAGTGATTTTGAAAGCACTGCCGTCGTTGTACTTCTCGTCGGGTTTAGTCCAGCACATCGAGTCGCGACGTTGTCGCTCAGTCGCTTGATCGTAATGAGGCAAGCCTAATTCTTTTTTCGTATACTGCGTCAGATGAGGTGCGAGAATGACGCACCCCGTATGACCAGTCCAATGATCACAATCGAGAGCCGCGTCGTTTTCAGGAATGAGCGGGTCACCAGCGTTGCCAAAAATCGATTCGACGAAGTCTAAATTGCTCACCAAGCCTCCCGGAGCAAAGAATCGAATCTCCATGGACTTCTTGTCGCAGTATCCCGGAACCGGTGGTACTACAAGCGGCCTGATTAAAAGCGATACGAAAGTTCGAGCTGGCTGAGAAGCGGACTGAGTAAAGGGAAGAGCTAACAAGCTATCCGGAGGAGCGATAGCTCGCCGAAATAAATTTGCGAAAACTATCTTGGGCACAGCACGCTTATCACCTGCGATAGGCAGCCCCCCTTCGGTTACGTGAAATGTACCTGACGTCGTTCGTCTATCTGTACGGGGATTATGCAAGACACCGTTTGCGACCCTAACCGATGTTAACAACTCATTCTCAAAGCGATCTCCTCCATCGGGCAAGCTTAGTTGTCGCGCCATCCCGTGATGATCCAAGACTAACGTGTGCTTGGGGAGCTCAAGAGGAGCGTCGAGCTTAAGATCGGCGAAGTGTTCGGCTAGGAAGTTTTCAATACGCTCATCAATGGGTGCCCGTAATTGGGTCAGCAACCGGTTCTTCTCTTCAAGGTTAGCTAAAAGACCTTGAGGTAGCTCGACCTTTTGTTTGGCTTCGTCATCCAGCACCAGATCCGTCGCTGCCATTTGCATATAGATGTATTGGCGAAGCAACATGGCCGCGTGGGGATCGCGATCAGCATCTCTATCCCATGAGAGCATTCGCCCAGGAGCGTCCAAATACCAACCGTTATCAATGGCACCTGTAACCTTGTCCATCTGTTATTCCGCTTTCACGATTTTGTAAGGCAAAGGAAAATCCTCTCACGACTCACCCAAGAGCTTACCGGAAAGTTTGGTCATGTACACATCTTGCGGGGTACTGTGCTTGACTAAGTTCTAAGGTTCATGTCGTTGGTATTAGGCGTCTTGATAAACACTTCTTAAGTTTCGGTTTTCGTTAGATCTTAAAAAACTGATCTTGATTCCGTCGCGAGAATCTGAGATCGGGAAGGTTTTGGCTAGCGTGTTCAACGGTGAATTCAGCGCCGTGTGGTAGTTTCGGTTCCGTCGATTTGAAGTCTTGGTGAAGCAGAATGCCTCTATCCCGCAATCATCGAACCGATAGGCGACGCCGCGTTTTGCTTGATGCGGTCATTCATGACCCAGAGTTGGCGGCCGAGCATGCTCGGGTAAACCGACGAAATCGAGCTAGGGCGAGGGACGCTGAAGAGGGGTACGACGAGACTCTTTCGTATAGAGATCCGGGGTATAGCCAAGCCGTTCGCAAAGCATGTCAGCAACGATTAGTGCAATTGATTCCTGTACGACGTGGCATGGTGGCCGCAGCGCTGACCGTTTTCTGGCTCGCATACGTCGTATTGGTATATTGCCATTACTTATTTCATCACTTGCCTCTTGATCCGAAGCGTTGGAATCTGGCAACCCTTCCGATGGCAAGTTTGTTTGATTTAACTGCGTGGAACAGTATTAGTCATTGGTTGTCTTGTCAGCTTTGGTTGTTAACCGCCATCGCATGCTGGATGACTTTCAATCTCAGGCGGCACAAACTGGATGATTACCGAGCACGATATCGCGTGTGGGCAATCATGGGATTTGTTGCATTATTCCTGCATTTTGATGCGGGCACATCGGCTTTGCTGCTATTAGGTCAAAGCATCGACCCATGGGCGCGAGCTGAGATTGGTTACGGCGGTTGGCCGCTCGTTTTGGCCATGACGGCCTCAATGGTTGGGGTGGTGGGGATCCGGTTGTGCAGTGAGCTAAAATCGGTTCCATCCTCTGTCCTGAGTTGGGTGATGGGGCTGGCAGCCGTGGCAGCTTCTGCGTTGCTGGGGACAGGACTGCTTAAAACAAACTGGACTCCGGAAACCCTTCGCTTGATGTCCGGTTCGTTGTGGCTTGCAGGGGCATTGGCTGTGTTTCAAGCGATAGCCATGTACCTGCGACATACTTATATCCAGGCACAAAAGAGATTCTTGAGCCGGAACGGCGTAAATGTTAAGCCGATTCAAATGCGATTGCCAAAATGGTCTTTTAAACGGGATCAACAAGCCCCTTCTCATGCACACGAAAAAGAGGCGACCACAAAAGAAGAACGACGCCGATGGAGAGATCGATTGCCGTGGATTGGATCGGGAGGGGAGCAACTGGACGATGACCAAGATACCTTCGAGCGCGATGACTCTCGAAACCATGCGAAAGCAAATACAACGAAGCAATCTAAGAAAAATTCGCGTCAAGAAGAGGACGATTGGTCCGAGGATGAGGAATCCACCGAACGATCTGCAGCAACAAAACCACAGCCTCCGCAAGCCAAAAGACTATTTGGGCTATTGCCAAATAGACAGCTAGCAAACGAGCAGATCGCGTTTGAGCCGGTGGCAGAGGACGAAGGGGAGCCTATCGATGAAGGGCTAACGAAGAAGCCTGGTTGGTTTGGATTAGGCGGAAACGCAGAAGCTCGGGAGGAGAAACGCAAGGCCAAGGCCGAGGCTGCTGCTGCGAGAGCACGCGAAAAACAGAACAAAAAAGTCGAGTCCTCCGAGGGAGAAAAACGTCGATGGGTGTCTCGCATGAAGCCGAACCTTGCTGGTGCCGCTAAGCTACTCAACCCGAAAAAGGTACTTAGCCAGCTAAAGCGAAAGCCTAAACTAGATCCGGATGGCAATGAAATCATTGCAAAGCCAAAAGCGGCCAAGCCGCCAAAGGAAAAGAAGGAAAAACGCAGTTGGCTGGGAATGCTGGATGGATTCAAGTTAAAGCCACCGTCATCGACGGATGGGGCAAGTTCTGATAACGGTTCTAAACCAGCAGTAGTGCCAAAACCGATTGAATCCAGTTCATCGGGTCCGTCATTGCGTCAAGCATCGAACAACAATGCAGCCCGGCCGTCGACACAGGCGTATGAAGAAGAGTATGGAGAAGAACGTCCGCTATCGAAAGCGGAGCGCAAGAAGCTACGTCAGCAAGGTAACGATCGTCGCGCAGCGTGAGCGAGGGTCGACAATCCCAACCCGACAGCGTGAGCGAGGGTCGACAATCCCAACCCGACAGCGCAAGATTTGAAGTTGCGCAGCAACGGGTTTTTCGGGCCAAAGGCCTTATTTTTGCATAGCCCAGCCTGAAGGGCTGGGTATTAAGGAAAAGACAACGTTAGGGCCAAAGGTCCGACAGTTTGTGATGTCTCGGCTGCCAGCAAAGAGCAAACAGTCGGGCCGTTGGCCCTTGAAAAGCGGTCCAGGCCCTTCAGGCCTGGCTAGGTAAACGAACTGGGCGTTGCCCCTAAAACCAAAATAGCGCTTCTTCAAAAAGCGCAAGATGAGGGTTGGCCCTGCTCTAACTCAAGCCTAATCCGCGCGAACCTGCGATTCGATCCTTTGCATGCGATCAGAGCTAAGGGGACTGGCGATCGGGTTGCTAATGCTTCGGTTACGTTAACCGGCACGCGACCCATTTGCTCGCAGGTTTGTTGCATTAATGGTAGGTTGGTCACTCTTGACCGACTTCAACGCCCATTAAACGGGCAGGAGTGCCCATTCCACGTTCACTAAACATCCCGTTTCGATCAAAGCCACACGCCCTCGCGCAGCGGGCTGGTATCACCAATACCTACGCCGTAGGCTCAAGCCGCGTACTGCGTTTGCTCATGACCATTTGTCGATATTTGACTCTGGCATTAGACATCCAGAAGAATTGGTAAATGTTAAAGCCCAGCAGTACTAGAGCTGCTAATGCCCAATTGAATCCTATTTTCCTGTCCGGCGGCGGCTGTGTCCCTTGCTGAGTTAGATTGCCGGTAGTTTGACCCTGTAACGCAGTGCCGCCTTGCAAAGAGACTGGGGTGATTTGATTGTTTGGTATGGTACCAGGAACGCCGCTCGTTGGAGTATTGCCAAAGCCCTGAGGAGCGAATGGTTGCATTGTGTTGGATGCCATTTGAGCATAGGCAGGATTCAACGTGTTGACATACTGGTTTTGAGGGTTCACGTAACCTTGACCATACTGCCCGGCTGGCAACCCTTGCCCCGCTGCAAAATTGCGCACATCCGTATTACTGGCGAATCGATCCGTAACTGGATTGGGCCGCATTGCATCTGATTGACCGAAAATATTCCCTGCGATCCGGTTTTGCTGAGCAGGGATTAGATCTTTTTCACTCGCTCGGCGGGCTGCATCTAGCGATGGTGTTTCACTAGTTGACGGCGTTCGGTACCCCTGAGGAACAACCGAGCCATTGTTCGTGTTGGTATAGCCAGGATTGCTGGTGTTGTTGTAGTTGGGCATGCTAGGCATGTTATTGCCAGCCAATC
This sequence comes from Pirellula sp., assembly GCA_046344995.1. GTDB lineage: Bacteria > Planctomycetota > Planctomycetia > Pirellulales > Pirellulaceae > JBKCUI01. The sequence goes on along the minus strand of JBKDKR010000078.1, from coordinate 242,736 downwards.
CCGTTCCTGCACCAATTCGGTTCATGCCGGTATCGGACCCAGTCGCAAAACTAGTCGAGTTGTTGGGAAGATTCGGAAGAACCGCACCCTGACCTCCTCGCAATTGACCGAGTTCTCCGCCTCCGGATACTGGCGTTGGGTCGATAGAAATCGGAGCGCCATAGTTGGTACCACCCGCAAGATTTCGGATACTATCGTTTTGCGTAGTCTGGTACTTTGCTAAAACAGAAGCGGGAGCCGTTTCCTTTGGCAGTGCCCCACTTCCTATTCTCACCGTGACTTGTTCGACAAAGCCCATGACATCGGGATGAACGGGGACGATCATCTCTTGCCCATTTGGGCCAGTCATAAACTGCTCTAAGCTTGCGACCGGGATTTGAATGACATACGCGTAACGACTTGATTTGGTATCAAATTGCCAACCTACAATGTTTTCCCATTGATTTGATCCCGGTTGAGTTTGCGGAGCATAACGCATCAGCGCCAAATTCTGAATCGATGGCTGCACGCTAGCTTGGGAACGGGAACTGAGGTTAGGAGGATCTATTCGAGGAAGATCTTTGGTATCAAATCGAATCGCAATCTGTTCCACTTTCCCGACCAAGCGATCTTCGATAGGAACTGGGAGCTCATTTCCAGTGGGACCTTGAGCGAATGCATCAACTGCATTGGGAGGTATCTGAATAATGAAGGTGAATTTCTGGGATCTTTGGTCGACTTCCCAGCCGCTGGTTGGTTGGGTCGAAGATACTCCCGGCACGATGCCCATTTGCCCTGGGACGACTTGCCCTGGTCCTGTTTGTCCCGGCAAAATCCCTGCCTGGGGGAGCAGCATCAACAATAAGATCGAGAGTAACCCTGTCATTACGTTTGCCCTGAGCGATTAATCATTCCATGGAATCGGAAGGCTGTTACATTGGCGGCGCATCCTGCGTGACTTGGAGATCATAGAGGATTTGGTTTGGTCACGTAAATAGAAATCGTTAAAGGAACAGAGGCTGGATCCGCAAAATAGCTAAATTGCGTCATGTAACAAATGCTAGCTTTACTTGAGCTCAATACCTGTAATGAGTTCAAGTTCACACGCCTGCCTAATTTCTATTCTTACGAGCTTTTTGCATGAATCGTAGTTGTCCGCTCTTGGCCGACTTTCGCTCTATTGAGGATTCAAGAGCGCCCATCGCTTCAAATGAAGCTCGGATATCAACAAAAGCCAGCGTCCTTCTTAGATGGATAAAGCTTTTCGTGCTCACGCAACTAGATAGAATACGATCGAGATTGCTAGATGGAGTTCGAGATCGATTAAACGGAGTAAGCAAAATGGCTTTCAGAATAAAGCTGGGCACTGTCTCGCATTGGGGGATAGGGTATTTGGGGAGTGGCATGATCCTAATGCTAGGCGGTGCCGCATGGATTCGATCCGAGAATCCCCCGATCCCAGTTGCACCGCCAGCCACAGTAGTTCTCGAGCCTGTTCTGGCTACGCCCCCGAATCCACAGTTAGGAAACTTTCCACCTCAGCCAGGATTCACTCCAGCTATTTTGGATTCGGACAAAATCCCTGCCCATGTTATCCCTGAACATGTTGCCAAAGACCCAGTTTTTCAAGAGCTTTCAAAGGCCTTTTTGAACTCGAATCCAACAACGCATTCCGTCCCATTTTCGCCTAGTGCGACAAGCGATAGCGTTTGGCATGCCATAGAAAACACGCTACGAACGGCCCGGCAACTTGAATCGGAGGAGGCTCGACTGAAGGCCGCGGGAGAGGTTGAAAAAGCAAAGAAGCACCGAGAGATCATCGACAATCTTCGTTTGCAGGGAGCAAAGTTACTAGCAAACGAGCTACAAATCACCATCTCTTAGATTTCTGTAGGGAAAACAAGGGGGCGAAAGACTGGCACAAATCGAGGTTTCTTGGTAGCGTTTTGCCGACTAGGTCCAATACCTAGTCGCAAACGAACAACTCGATTGGTAATTCGCTAGAAAGCTCTATTTCCCTTCATCATGTCATCTTCACCTCAGCAAATTGAGCAAGAGCGATTACGTCGTCGAACCTTTGCGATCATTTCCCACCCGGACGCTGGGAAAACCACGTTAACCGAAAAGCTACTTTTGTTTGGTGGATCAATCGAGATTGCCGGGGCTGTGCGTGGTCGGAAATCCCAGCGATCTGCCAAATCGGACTGGATGGAGTTAGAAAAGCAGCGGGGGATCTCCGTCAGCTCTACCGTGTTGACCTTTGAGTATCTCGGGAAACAAATCAATCTACTCGACACCCCTGGTCACCACGACTTTAGCGAAGACACTTATCGCACCCTCATGGCAGCTGATGCTGCAGTGATGGTGATCGACGCTGCCAAAGGGATCGAAACCCAGACCGAGAAGTTGTTCCGAGTTTGCGCCGCCCGAAAAATTCCGGTTATCACCTTTGTCAACAAGATAGACCGACCGGGCACGTCTCCTTTAGAAATACTGTCGGAGATTGAAAAAGAGTTCTCCATACAAGCGGTCCCCGTGAACTGGCCCGTCGGATGTTCCAAAGAGTTTTTGGGCATTGTCGATATTGCCAGCGATCAGCTTCATGTCTTCTTAGACAAAACCGGAGATCGACGTGGAAGCACTCAGCAGCTCAATTGGACCGAGCTTGCGAATGGCAAAGTTGATATCGATTCATTGCGAGCCGAATCGGAACAAGGTCGGGGCATCGATGTGTTCGATGAAAAAGTAATCGATATTGCCAAAGAAGAGTTAGAGCTTATCGAATTGGCAGGCCATGAGTACAGCCCCAGCATGTTCCTAGCCGGCCAGCAGACGCCCGTGTTCTTTGGGAGTGCGCTGACGAATTACGGAATGGAGCTATTCTTGAAAGGGTTCATTGAACGCTGTCCTCCGCCGGGGGTGGGCTCTGGCACTTTCGAACAAACAGAAACACCGAAGAATGAATTTTCCGGTTTCATTTTTAAGATCCAGGCTAATCTAGATCCCATGCACCGTGATCGAGTTGCTTTCGTGCGCATTGGAACCGGTCGATTTGAACGAGATATGGATGTCGTAGTGGAGAGAACAGGCAATCGCGTTCGGTTGCCGCGCGCTTTGAAAATTTTTGGTCGTGAACGTCAGACCATGGATGAGGCATATCCAGGAGACATTATTGGAGTTGTTTGCCCAGGAGAGCTTCGACTGGGAGATACGCTTTTCCAAGGGGAGCCCATTCGATACCCAGGGGTCCCTCAGTTTTCGCCTGAGGTATTTGCGAGCGTGACGTGTCCCGATACTTCTCGTCGCAAGCAATTCGATCGTGGGATACAGCAGTTGGTAGAGGAAGGAGCTATTCAGTTATTCTTTACTCGCGGCCGACAGAAGGACGCTATTTTGGCTGCGGTCGGTGAGTTGCAATTTGACGTTGTTCAGTTCCGATTGGAGTCGGAGTACAACGCACCGTCGCGAGTGCAGTGGTTACCGTACAAACACGCCCGATGGTATCGACCAAAAGCGGACGCGGATCTCGAGGGAGGAGAGGATCTCAAAACCCCTTACGGAGCCAAACTCGTGACGGATTCTTTTAATAGCCCTGCGATTTTGTTGCAGTCGGAGTGGGATTTAAAAACGCTAGAGAGAGAAAACCCCGGCGTGGCTTTTGAATCCATTCACGAATCCAGAACCTCGGTCGCAGATCTAACCGCCGAGCGATAAAAAGTAGCTAGAAATGAAACACTAAGCTCTCATAGCGATCAGATTCTCATACTTTTTAAGTTTATTGACGACGAACCTTCAAAGTTCTTGCAGAAGGTGGTTGGCATTCTTATAGTTAGCTCCCGATACATCTTGAAGAATCGGTTTCAACATTAAAAGGCTTTTACATGAGACGTCCAAAGGGCCCCAAGTCACTACGCAAATTATCTCTGGAAACTCTCGAGAGACGCCATTTACTTACCGGAGAGCTTGCTCAATTGAATTTCCAGTTCTTTGCTGTTAATTCTGATGGGTCAATTGGTGCGAATCTGGATCCGAACCCGAATGACTCTGTCGTGGAAGCTAATGTCGATGTAGGTGACAGATTCGTTGTTCGGACTTTAGTGAAAGATCTACGAGCTAGCTCAGGCAGTCAACAGAGGGGGCTTTTTAGTGTTTACACCAACTTTCAGTATAGAGACCTAGATGGCAGATCTGGGGAACGATTGAATCTTCAGTGGGGTGATTTTGCGCGATTGTTCGTTCCCAGCACCGCCAGCAGCGGCACGTTTAAACTCAAAATAGGAGGCGACGAAACGACTGTCGTATCGACGGAGAATGTTGGTAAACCCAACATATTCAAAGACACAATTCGATCTAAGCTAGAATCATTACCATCGGTGGGTATCGGCAATTTAAATGCAGCTTGGGAAGATAAAACAATAAACGGTGTCAGCGGAGTCGAATACACGCTCCGATTCCAAAGAGAGAAAAGTAGAGTCGAAATACCCGACCTTCAGGTTGTTAGCAACCAAGTTGTGGACAGCTCTAATCAGGCAGTAGAACTAATAGTCTCTAATAGCTCTGCGGCATCGATTTCTTCAGAAGGTGTTTGGAGAAATGCCTACAACGCAATACCTGTCCCCCAACAATCGAATCAATTCGTCAATGGAATCAATGGGACAATTGACGCATCAGAGCAAACCACCGGACGTTTTTGGCTTAGGGGGCTTGGTGGGTTTGTAAACAACTCGACTTGGTCGGCTATCGAAGCAACTGCTACCGTAGCAGTTCATGATTTACAATTCGTCGCGGGAGATCTCGGGTCTTTTCAACTCTCTCATCAGTACTACCCTTCCCCTGCGGATAGCGGTTTCGGAGTTGCACTCTTTGGAACGAATCTGTATTTGCAAGCGAACCAAGTCATTTGGCCGCAAGCAACCGTTCGGGTTGTTGAGCGATTGTCTGCCAAGCCTGACTCATTTAGCGTAATGGAGGATTCCGCAACGACCTTGCTTGATGTCATGGCTAACGATCGGTTATTGCCAGGGACCACAGCCACCATTGTCAGTGTCGCTGCACCGGCAAATGGAACAGTTGAAATTCGAAATGGCAACCGGATTGCTTTCACGCCAGGAGTTAATTTCTCAGGTCAGGTTTCTTTCGACTATACGATTCGCGATAACTTGGGGAATCAGTCGGTCGCAAGGGTTTCCGTAAACGTTCAGCCTATCAACGATGTTCCAACTCTCGATCCTATTGCCAACATTCGCACCACGTACAATGAAATTGGACGCGAAGTCCTTCTTAGAAACGCTACCGCAGGGCTCGGCGAAGCAAGCCAGAACTTTACGATCAATGCCACGAGCAATCGGCCCGACTTGATAAGAGATCTTGTAGTCGAGAAACAGGCTGAGGCAGGTCTTGCAAAGCTTAAATTTCAGACTGCAGGCGAAGCCGAAGGAACCGCGGTTATCACCGTGGAGGTGCGTGATAGCGAGGGATTAACAGTCCAAAGACTATTTACCGTCGACGTTATCGGAATTCATTCGGCTACCCCACTTCAGAACAGCTCGCAAATGCTGGATGTGGACACGGATGGCTTTGTTAGCGCTCTAGACGTCTTGAATGTGACAAATCGACTTAACTTTGCAGGAGATGCTTCAATACCAGCCTCCAGTTTCACACAACCTCCCCCGCCTTATCTTGACGTAAATGGTGACAATTACATTGATCCTTTAGATGCAATAAGCATTATCGACGCACTCAACGCATATGGATCGGGAGCGAGTCATCAGTTGGTCGCGGGGCCGAAGGCAGCCAAGGGCGAGCGGCTATTCGAGTTCAAATACCGAATAACTGACGACAACGGAGTTGATCTAGATCCAAATCCGACTGACGGAATCTCCGAAGGTCTTGTAGGGTTAGGGACATCTTTTTTCGTGCAGCTTTTGGTTCGTGATTTGCGTAGGGAGCCGGCGGGGCTATTCACCAGTTATTCGAACATGGTATACACCAATACAGATGGCTCGCCGACGTCAAGGATTGAACCAATCAGTATTTCCAGTGATGGTTCGGTAGTGGGAAGCCTGGCACAAGTGTTGGGTGGTTTGAAACAGGGAAAGCTAGTCGACAATCGGAGCAACGTTGCGGGGCAAAGGATTTTGGCTGGCGTCGGAGAAATGTCGAACCAAACGCTCAACTCTGGGTCGAGTCATTTTTACCCCGTCATGAAGACTCGTTTTATTGCAAAGGAAAACGGAGTCGTTGAGCTATCGCAGCAGCTCAGTACGTTTCTGATGGGAGTTCCCGGTTTTGTCGCATTTAATAGCACCGGTGACTTTCTTGGTCCGACCGAAGTGTTGCTACCAACGGCGAAGATTCATATTTCTGATGCCTTCGAAGCATTCGATGACGAGGCTCGTGGGTTAGAAGATGGAGTCTTTGTTATAGATGTTTTGGCGAACGATGTTGACGTTTCTCGAACCTCAAGCATCGTCACTCCACTCGTGCCACCAGTGATTGGTGGTGAGCTTAGACTGGTGAATGGCAAGCTCGAGTATCGACCGCCAGCAAACTTCTATGGAGCAACATCTTTCTCCTATACCATAAAGACGGGTGATGGCAGGGAGGACAGTGCGATCGTTAACCTCACCATTGAACCGGTGAACGATTTACCGACGATCACGGGTTTAACGAGTCTTGCGTTGCCCGAAGGCTTTGCTTTCACTACCGAGACTTTTTCGGCCTCTCCTGGCCCGCAAGAAGATCAGCCTATTCGGGTAACGGCAGTAAGCAACAATACTTTGATTGTACCCAATCCAACAGTGCAGAGACTCACTGATGGTACGTACCAAATGACGCTATCGCCGCCGGTCGGAGCGTCAGGAATGGTAACCATCCTTGTCACAGTAGAAGATGGAGGTTTGGATGGTCTCCTGGAAACCGCCAATGACAACCTATCTTCTCAAGCCTCCTTTGCGGTTATTGTATCTCAAAATCAGCGTGATTTCGGTGATGCACCTCTCAGCTCGCAGTCGGGCATGCTATCAAGTTATCCGACTTCCTTAGATCAAAACGGTCCGTTCCACATTGGCACCGCTTTGAGGCTTGGCGATCTGAGAGATGCTGAGACCGATGGCCAGCCTAACCCCTCAGCGAAGGGAGACGATAACACTTCCGCAGATGACGAAGACGGTGTATTGTTTCCTTTTACTCATCCAATCAACGATAAAGTAGCAACAATTTCATCGTACGTTGCCAATGTATCGCAGGACGGTTTCCTCGACGTTTGGATCGACTTCAATCGAGATGGGGACTGGAATGATGCAGGGGAAAACATATCAAAAAAGGTTCCTGTTCAAGCAGGCAGGAATATCATTCCGTTTGAAATCCCAACACTTCCTCTGACCGGGACGGTCGATGCCACCTTCGGACGTTTTCGCTTGAGTAGAACCGGTGATTTGGTATCAACGGGTTTCGGAGGCGAAGGAGAAGTGGAAGATCACAGTATGATAATGAATCGTAGCTTCTCACAAGAACTCGAAGCGTACGATCATATACTCGGACCGCATGAAATAAATGTTGTTAATGGATTCTTGACAATTACTTCGGGGGAAACGGTTGTTTTTCGCGCCCCAGCCGAGAACATCTCGATTTTTCGTCGAAAGAACATGAGTGGTGAAACCACCTTCGAGATGCGAAATCCAGGAAGCAATTTACCCGGACAACTTTCCTATTCTCAAGATACGGGCAGAATCGAATTGAAGTTGGCTCGTACGGTATTCGACCTAGGTGCCAATACTGAGTTCTTGGCAGGGCTAAACGCGATTCGGCTTGGGCAAACTCCAACCCCTACCTTACTTGGCTTGGAGTTAGAGGATATCCAGAATCTTAACAGCGAAAAAACACTCCGGATTGAAATGACAAAGGATGATTCGCTTCAGACGGAAAGTCCATGGAGACCATCCTCAGGCAGAATGGAAAACGGCAGGTGGGTTCAAGTGTTTATCGTTACCTCTTCACCAACCTCAAATGAGCCCCTAGCAACACTAGAGGTGGTATCTGAAGCAGCATGGCGCAACGAGACCCGTGTAACCGACGCAGATGGTGACGCATCAACCAGCCCACTGGATGTCCTTACATTGGTCAATTTCATCAATGCAAAAGTTTTCGGCGATGATGGACAGCTACCACCTCGGACCGCATCCTCGCTAAAAGAATTTCCGGATACTGACGGCGATCAGTTTCTAAGCGCACTCGACGTGCTCAACGTCATTAACTATCTCAACACCAGAGGTAATGGCCTGGGTGGCAGCGGCGAGGGAGAAGGCGCGTCGAGAACTGAGTTGACTGATTCCTCGACGCCATTAAGTCCAGGAGACATCGACCACTACATGTACTCCTATGCAGGTGATTTCGACCAAGATGCACGGACTACACGACGACGTCGATCGCTTTGATCGAATGGTTAAATCCTGAATCCCTATTCCCAATCGCTTTTTCAAAGAAAAGGGGTTGATTTCCGAAAAGTGGTACCTAGGGCGCGCCCAAAGCTAGTGCCACGATCAGCCTGCATCACAATGGGCCAGATCGAGTCATTTTCGAGGAATAGGAGTTGCTGTCTGTGTCGAACGTTTTGCTTCGAATTGATGATCTGAAATACGCTTATGATGATCGCGTGGCAGTCAAAGGTGTATCGTTTGACTTATATCCCGGTGAAGTTTTCGGGTTGCTAGGTCCGAACGGAGCCGGCAAAACGACCACCATCTCGTGCATTTCTGGACACCTAAAGCAATACACCGGGCAAATGACCCTCACGGGCAATCCCTACAGTCCTCACCAAAAAGGGGAGCACCGTCGATTGATGGGGCTCGTTCCTCAGGAGATCGCAATCTATGAAACATTGACCGCGGCAGAAAATCTTGCTTTGTTTGCAAAGCTATGCGGAGTTCCCGGCGATCAAATCAAAAGTACCGTTGATGGAATGCTCGCTTTTGCCGGTTTGACGGAACGAAAGAACGATCTAGTGAACAAATTTAGCGGCGGTATGAAACGTAGACTTAATTTGGTGTGCGGTATCGTACATTCCCCGCCCCTAGTGCTGATGGATGAACCCACGGTTGGGGTCGATCCTCAAAGCCGGAATCATCTCTTTGATTCGATCATTAAAATGAGAGAGCAAAACACAGCCATCCTTTATACAACCCACTACATGGAGGAGGCGGAGCGTCTTTGCGATCGAATCGCCATTATGAACGAGGGAGCAATCATAGCGATCGGCACCGCTCAAGAGTTGAAGCAGCTTGCCAATGCTCCCAATGGGACTTTGGAAAACGCTTTTCTTCAATTGACAGGTCGAAGCTTGAGGGACGAATCATGAAGCTAATCTCTGATGCATGGCTACTGGCTCGCAAGGATCTGCGAGTTTATCGACGAGATACTGCCGCATTGTGTTTAGGCTTTCTCGTGCCGATGGCATTGGTCACCGTATTTGGCTGGATCATGACTTTTGCCTTTGGCGGTTCGTCCGCTATGCCAGCGGTCGAACTATGGGTCGTCGATGAAGATCAATCCGAGGCGAGCAAGCGATTGGTTGATGCATTAAAGAAATCGGAATCGCTTAAAGTGCGTCCGCGACCGAACGCTCCGGATGCGACCAGAGAGAAAGTCAAACAGTTGATCGCGGACGGTGCGGCTCACCATGCGATTATCATCCCGAAGGATTATTCTAAAACGGATCACAAAACCGAGCCCATATCCGAACCATCAGAAACCATCGACGACAATTCCTTGGGGCAGTTGCTATTACTCCGCGATCCCGGCCGCTCCATGGAGGAGCAACTCATTCAAATTGCCCTTATGCAATCTGCGTTTGCTAGTGGCGACAATGACTTGTGGATGACCTCTTTACGCAAATTATTTCGCGAACAAGGCATGGGACCGCAGAGTCTTTCTGCTCTCGACTCTGCTATGGAACAAATGCAAGCGACCATAAGTCAATTCATAGAAAAAAATGAGGAACCAAACGATCCTAGCAAGCGAACCCAGTCTTCAGAACCAGAGACTCAAAGTGAATCTCCCGTCGACATGATGGCGTTTATGGGTGGATTCTTGTCTGTCGAAAAAGAGGATATACAACCGCCCGCTCGACCGAAGCAAGTCACTTATCAGAGAGCCCAAAGTGTTAGTGGTATGACGGTCATGATGCTTTTATTTGGCCTGTCAGGAGCTGGGGCCATTTTGTTAGCGGAGCGAGAAATGGGAACGCTCAAACGACTCTTCGGACTGCCCATCGCGAGAGAAAGCGTATTACTTGGCAAGCTAATGTTCGTCAGCATTGTCGGGCTTTCGCAGATGGTCGTATTGTTCGTTTTTGGTGAACTCATGTTTCGCGTAGGAATGTTTCGCGATCCGCTAACGCTGGCCGTTTTAGTGATAACTTGGGTGCTGGCAGCAAGCGGTTTTGGATTGCTTATCACAACGTTCTCACGATCTGCGAAGCAGGCTGATGGGGTTTCGACAATCTCCATCCTAACCATGGCTGCTTTGGGTGGCTGTTGGTTCCCATTGCAAACGCTGAACCTGCCTCTTCCCATGGAAATGATCTGCAAGTCTATGATGACCTATTGGGCCATGGATGGCTTGCAATCGATGTTGTGGAACGGTTTGTCGATCTTTCATTCCAAAGTGGCCTTGGCAGTCGGCATACAATGGATTTGGATCGTGAGCATGGGAACACTTTCCGTCATGTTCTTTAGAAAGAACTATTGTCGCGATGCTTGATCAGTACACGTAAACTTATAATGGTGCCATGAACATCGTTTGGTTCAAGAAAGACCTCAGAACGACGGATCATGCGCCTCTAGCCGAAGCAGTGAAGCTCGGCAATGTTGTTTGTTTATACGTTTTTGAGCCGGAGCAACTTGAGGCCGACGATTTCGCCCCTATACACCTAAAGTTCTTGCGCGAGTGCTTGGAATCTTTGGATGTAAACCTCCGGCGTTTGGGAAGCAAATTGCATGTGCTCTTAGGCGATCTACCTTTTTTGTTTCAAGATTTACATAAACGATTCGGGATTCAATCCCTCCATGCCCACGAAGAAACCGGAAATTGGCTGTCGTACCAAAGGGACAGGAAAGTCCGGCGTTGGTGTAAAGAAAATGGCATCCCATTTCGGGAGCAATCGAACAACGGTGTCGTTCGCCGACTTGCCAACCGCGATGTGTGGGCCTCGCAGTGGAACAGACATGTAAACCAACCCATTTTGGCCGCACCTGAGAAAATCCCAAGTGCGAATATAGACTTGGATCTAAACTCCAGCTGGCATGAATTAGATCAATGGCTCAGCTCCAATCCACGATGGGCCGTTAAGTCAACTTGGCCTGGACGAGCAACACAATCAGGTGGCTCTGCAAACGGTTGGGCTAGCCTAGATAGTTTTCTTCATCGCAGAGGAAGGAACTATCGAAGTGATATGTCGAGTCCTATTTTAGCAGAATCGGGTTGCAGTCGTATAAGCCCCTATTTGGCCTTTGGATGTTTATCCATTCGTGAGGTCTATCAACAATCCGAATCGAGAGCAAAGAATCTACGTAGTGATCAGACTCTCGATGCTAAGGATCGGGCCGATTGGGGGCGCTCGCTGAGCAGCTTCAAGTCGCGTCTCGCCTGGCATTGCCACTTTATTCAGAAACTGGAAGACGAACCTCAGATCGAGTTCCAAAATATCAATCGCGCCTATGACGGATTGAGAGAAAGCGAATTCAATGAATCGTACTTCGAGGCTTGGTGCAAAGGAGAGACGGGTTATCCGATGATCGACGCATGCATGCGGTCGCTTCATCAGACCGGCTGGATCAATTTTAGGATGAGAGCCATGTTAGCATCCTTTGCAGCGTATCATCTTTGGTTGCATTGGGAACGCCCGGCCAAGTTTCTGGCTACTCAGTTTCTGGACTATGAACCTGGTATTCATTACTCACAATTCCAGATGCAGTCCGGAGTGACGGGCATCAATACGATACGGATTTATTCACCGCAGAAACAATTGCTTGACCAAGATCCCGACGGAGTGTTTGTGAAGCGGTTCATTCCCGAGTTGACTGAGGTTCCCCTGAAGCATCTAGCGCAACCACACCTCATGACATCTATGGAGCAAATGCTGTTCTCATGTCGCATTGGAGCGGATTATCCTGCCCCCATTGTCGATCACAAGGCCGCTTACAACTCTGCCAAAGAGAGGATCCACAACCACAAAAACGCCCCGCATGTTCGTCAAGCTTCCGCCCAGGTTTATCGAAAACACGGCAGTCGTTCATCCACTAGAGAGCGAAGATGAGCCCCAAAAACGTTCCCGAACGACATAGAGCCCCGGACGCCCTCGTACGTTGAATTTATCAAGCGATGCAATCAACTTACGGTTTCTTTTAACGCTCTCGATACGGATTTGGTAGCCTACCGAGTATTCCTGGATAGATGGTATCCCCAATCTTTCCAACTAATCATTTTCCTCTTCTTGGGTGTTGCTATGAAGCGAGTCTTTTTGTTCTCCACCATGATTGTCACATCATTGGTATCTCTTTCCGTAAGCGCTGTCTCGCAGGATCGGCCGCAACCGCCACCCCGAATCAAATCGCTGGAGGTAAAGGAGGATCGCACGGTCGTTGCCAGGATCTATGCTCCCAATGCCAAAGAGGTTCGTTTCTCCTCAAGCGATCTGCCTAGTCCTCCGCAGATGGGAAGAGGAATTGAAATGAAGAAAGGGGATAACGGAGTCTGGGAGGGGTCCCCTGGCCCCGTGGAGCCAGGATCCTACCGATACAATTTTCAAGTCGACTCGCTGACCGTTTTAGATCCCAACAGCCCAGAGACGAGCGCGTCGAACTCGAACACCTGGAGCCTGTTTCATGTCCCAGGTTCCGCCTATTCCGATCTAAAGGATGTTCCTCATGGCGCTGTGGCAAAAGTGCAGTACCACTCCAAGAGCTTGAATCGTTTTCGAACCTCGCATGTTTACACACCTCCCGGTTACAACACCAGCAATGAGATCTATCCGGTATTGTATTTATTGCACGGAGCATCAGATAGCGATAATTCCTGGAGCACGATAGGTCGTGCCGGCTTGATTCTGGACAATTTGATTGCGGAGAATAAAGCGAAGCCGATGGTTGTGGTTATGCCAATGGGACACACCGGACCATTCTCGTGGGGTGGAGGAGGAGGCAGCAGCTTTCAAGATCAGATGAAGGAGTTTCAAACCGACTTTGAAAGCGATCTGAGACCATACATCGAGGCAAACTATCGACTGAAGAATGATACAGGAAATCGTGCGATTGCTGGATTGTCTATGGGCGGTGCACAAACGTTGAACATCGCCATGAAGAGCTTGGGTGACTACGGCTATGTTGGAGTCTTTAGCTCTGGAGTGTTTGGTATCTCAGGCCCGCAGGGGGACGGTGGCAAAGCGTGGATCGCTCAAAACGAGTCTGCTCTCAAAAACAAAGAGCTCAAGAGTGGACTCAAGCTGGTTTGGTTTGCAACGGGCAAAGAAGACTTTTTGCTTTCAACGACTCAAGGCACCGTTCAAATGCTAAAAGATCATGAGTTCGATGTGACTTATGAGGAAACCGATGGTGGTCACACCTGGATCAAGTGGCGAGAGCATTATTTGCCAACCTTTGCACAGAAGCTCTTCCAGTAACCGTGCGTGCAAGATAGCAACCCAAAAAGCGGCAGGGCAAGCCCCGACCAGATCGGATTCGTCGCTGCATCGCTGCATCGTAGGCCGTAACAAGGGCTCGGCGCAGTTACGGCATTTACTCTCCCTTCCAGGGCGAGGATCTGGTGAAAGGCACAGCAATGCATGAAGTCCTCGACAAGTCGACGTACGCCAAAGCCCCCTCCCCTCGTGATCGTCCCTCCACTCGCCCCTCCCAATTTCTTTGGGCAGGTGAATAGGAATGCAACTCAACATTATGGACTGGTGGTATACGAAACAAGAATTCGCATCGATCAGTGAGCTCGAAATTGGGTCATACAACAACCTGGTCACAGTCGGAGTTTTCGTGCGCTCGTGTGAGTAGCTTTGAGCTATCGATGGTCCAACTATCGCTGCCATCAGCCGAGGTGCGCTAGCACACGGTTGACGCGTCGTGCGTCAGCACGCGGTTTCAATGAAGTGAATTGCAACAAAAGAACCAATGCTCGCATTCGGTGCATCAATGCGCTCGACATCGATCTCTAACAGCTCGCCTGAGCACCGATCAGGACATTAGGAAATTCAAAACACCGTTGGAAATCCGGCATTAAAAAGATTGGCATTCTTTCGAACTTCACAATTCACAATTCAAACTTCTCCCGCCCGACCGCCTTGGGCGGGGACATTACTGACTGAGTCTATCTCTTATTCTGTGAACGGTTTTCCGCCACCATTCCGGCCTTGTGCCGGTGGGGCGATGACTGTGTGGCTACCAAATGCGCCCCCCCATCTCCTCCGTCTGGCCGCAGGCCAGACGGAGGAGATGGGGGACTGTAGGTTGCATCGTCGGTAGCTGCTCAGTCATGCTCCCACTGGGATAAACCACAGTGGTGAGCCCAAGATCGTATTCGGTGCAACAAAGTGCTCGATAATGGTATCTAACAGCTCGCTTGAGCAACGATCAGGACAATAGGAAATCCAAAACACCGTTGGAAATCCTATAGGAAAAAGATTGAGAAAACGGCAAATCAGCCCAAAGAGACCAACCGGCTACCCGTCCGCCTTGGGCGGGGGCATTACCGACTGGTCTTATCTCTTATTCTGTGGACGCTCCGTCTTTGAAGTTCATCGTCCAGAAGGGTCTTAATCTTCGGAACAATGGAATTGTGACGATACACGTCCCATACCCAAAGTCTATCCCGCTTAAAAAACACACGATAATTTACTTCTTCGTTAAACACTCTACTCTCGATGTACAAACAATCGAAAAGCATTTCTTTTGAAAACGTATTATCCTTAACACACTGTCCAACAAAATCCGAGTCTTTAACCGTCTGCTCAAGAATTGCAAAATCCTGCGCTGAAGAAGTTCCATTTTTCACTACAACCCAAACCGTTCGTGGTGCAATGACGAATACAATCAAAAAGCAGAAAGAAAGATAGGTCAGAATAGACACTAGCTTCATGTTCATTCTACAGGCCCCCAGGGTAGATTCTTCCCATTAGGCGTTACCCTAGGAAGAAGAGTATGAAATTTTTTTAATGTGCAAGGCCCATTATCTGATATATAAAACCCAACTGCCAAATCCCTGTAGAAATCAGCACCTAAGCCATGTTGCCCGGGAATATAGCTTTTCTGTCTTCGCTGTATGCTTCCGGCGGTGAGGTCGTGGCCGACATTAAAGTCAGCATCAAGTAAATCTGTATTTCGGACAAAAACAGATTCTGAGTGAGCCGAAACGTCTGCACAGATCATCAAGCTGAAGTAATCATCAAGAACTTCCACCTGGATGCCACCGGTTATTGTGATCTTCCCACCGTTGAGTGTTAATTCAACGACAATACCGATTTTCGAAATCATATGAACATAAAATGTTGCACATTCGATTTTATTGTCCGGACAGCAACACTCCGGTTTTGCACCAACAAAAAAGGTTGAGGTACTACTACGCGACTCTTCGGATTGGAAATTTCCTCCAAAACGAGACCACCCCATTTGAGTGGGTTTGGTCGTGTCACTGACGAGAGGGGAATCGAAACGACATCCGTCGTTTGAAACGCCGTTCAGCCATGCAGATGCTTTTATAGTAGTATTTGCAAAGGGATCGGAGGGGAATGTATAGGCCATTTTTCCAACGAACAACTCTCCCCTGGCCGATATTAATCCTGTGGGATCGAGCCGTACGTGAGGCTTGTGCTCGACATAGGAATACTGTCCTTGCCGATTGCCTTTAAACCCGATCGGATCCCTTCCCAAGAACCTACCCGCCAGCGGGCTCATCCATCTAGCACGGAAGTGATGGAGTCCTAAAGTCTCATCCCATTCTCTTCCGGTATACGTGAAGCGATTGGCGATTTGAGATTGCTGATTGCCGATTGGAGAACCGGAAACATTACAGATCGTAGGTTGACCGTAGGCCGTGTAAGCGTAGCGCTCTGCGACTGCGCCGGTCGACGTGGTCATAGCGGTGATGGAGTACTGTTGGTTGCGATGGTAGCCGAATGCAACTTCGGTGACGGTCGTGGTTTCTAAAGTAGGTAACGCGGTCGATGTGAAAGAGCTGGTGAGCGATTCGATAGAATCGCACAAGGCATCGAGTAGCGGCGATGCAGGAAATGGGCTTGCGGGTGTGGTGATGGGGTGAACGTTCATGTCGTAAATTGTAAACGAGTCAAGGAGCGGATCGCTAGCTAGTTTTTGGGATATCGTGTGTCCGTCTTGGTAGTGGACGAGGCTACGAGGCCCGTCTCAGTAGTGGACGAGGCTACGAGGCCCGTCTTAGCAGTGGACGAGGCTACGAGGCCCGTCTTAGCAGTGGACGAAGCTACGAGGCCCGTCTTGGTAGTGGACGAAGCTACGAGGCCCGTCTTAGTAGTAGACGAGGCTAACGAGGCCCGTCTTAGTAGTGGACGAGGCAACGAGGCCCGACTGCCTGGCACGAACATGGCACGAATCTTTTCAGCAATGCCACAGGCGGTCTCCCGTGCAAATGGCCTCCTAGCGTCGTCCACTACAAGAGCCCTCCACTCGACCCGCCTGAATTCTTCGGGAGGGTGAAAAAAGCTAAGAGAAATCAACTATCCCGACTCAGGTTTAAACCGACAATTCAATTCCGTCCCGGTGTGTCATGCCGTAACTGCGTCTCTTACGAGACTTGTTACGGCCTACAAGTGTTACAAGAACTGGCCACAGATCAGACGTGTTGCTCAAATCCGATTTCTTTCAATTCAATTCTAGCCTTTTCAGCAAAGTCGCTTTCTGATTTGGCAACGCGTTGCAACCAAAGTATCGCACTTCGTATTGATCGCCTACTTCCTTTTCCGTCGATGTAATCGATCGCCAGATAGTAAGCGGACTCCATATCGCCCGATCTCGCGGAAAGATAGTAGTAGCGACGCGCTTCTTTTGTATCTTTTGCGCAGCCAATTCCCCAAGCCCTGGTTCGAGCAACTTCAGCGTACGCTTTCTTCTCGCCTGCTTTGACTGCGGCTAGCCAATACGAGGCAGCGAGTTCCAAGTCTTTCTTAGTTCCGCGATCAGTTTCATATAAATAAGCAAGCTTGCAGAACCCATCCTTACAACCGAATAGCTCAGATCGCTTCAGAAACTCGAAAGCCTTTTTAAAGTTCTTTCTGACATGTCGGCCATGATAGTACCAATTGCCAATTGCATAGAGGGACGGCCCATGATTGTTCTCACAGTTACGAAGCAAGATTGGATAAGCCTCGGCGAACTTGTCTTCCAAGGCGAGCGAATATGCCTTCTTGAATGCGGCTTCGGTAGTTTCATGCTTTTTATTCATGAGCAAAATTACAATTTCGTAAGTTATGCTAGGTCATCCGTAAAGCATTTCGCTTCCGATTTGTTCGTGAACAATGGGATCATCGATTTTGTCAAACCGCAAATAACGACGCAAGACGTACGCTGCTTCGCTTTGATAGAATCGGCAAGAAGACACGGGCAACAATATGTTGTCGCATCGTCATCTTCTTGCCCCCATCTTCTTGCCTGCAGATCGAGTTGTGCTCAATTCCATCGAATCAAGTTCTTTGTGTCCAAAAGGGCTGACGCTACGACTCGCCCGCTCTCTTTGGGACAACCAGAAATGCAAGAATCAAAGCGAATACCAAACATAGGCAGGCCAGCGCGAAAGGTGCCCCCTGCCAGAAATCACTTCGTTCGGGAGCTCGAGACCACCTGAATACCATGGCATACAAACCGGGACCAATCAATCCAGCTAAACCCATGATAGAGCTATTCGCTCCGGACAATCGCCCTTGTTCCAATGGCCCGATCTTGGACGACATAACTCCATTAATTGACGATTGAAAGAACCCCATCAACGCAAAGAAAATGGTCGAGTAGAAAAACGTAGACCCATCTCGGGCTGCAGCGTATGCGGCGAAGCCCAGTATCCCTCCCGTCAATCCAACAAAGACCAAAATCCGCTCTCCAAAAGATTTCACGGCAGGTCTAACTAATCCTCCTTGGACGATCATGTTCAGAATGCCAACGGTTCCGAGTGCTAGTCCAACTTGGTAAGGCTTCCAACCGAAATAAGTATCTGTATAGATGACAAAGATGTTTTGAAATGCTAAGTGGGCGAGCTGATAGCTGAGCAAGATACAAGCCATCGGCAGAAGACCTTTTGCAGACAGCAAAAGACGCAAGGAACCGAGCGGGTTTGCACGTGCCCAAGAAAACGGACTGCGCTTTTCTTTTGGTAATGACTCCGGCAAAACAAAGTAGCCATAGAACCAATTCGCGATGGTTAGCGCCGCGGATACCCAAAACGGTAATCGCAAACTTATCTCGCCGAGCAACCCGCCAACAATCGGGCCTAGAACAAACCCAACACCAAAAGCGGCTCCGAAAAGCCCGAAGGCGGCAGTACGTTTTTCTACTGGCGTAACGTCAGCTAGATAGGCTTGTGCCGTGGAAAAGCTTGCCGCGGTAATACCGGTTATCACCCGACCAACCAGAAGCCACCACAAGTTCGGTGCAATGGCTAGTAATATAAAATCCAGGCCCAGCCCAAATGCGGACACGAGCAAAACGGGGCGACGCCCGAATTTGTCAGAAAGCGCACCAATGATGGGCGAGCAGAAGAACTGCATCAACGCCCAGAGCGTGCCAAACAGTCCGATATAGAAAGATGCGACTCGATCGTCCCCTCCGACCAACTCCTTGATGAGCTTTTGAAGTACCGGGATTATGAGACCTAGTGAAAGAACATCCAAAATCACCGTTATCAGAATAAATGCAATCGCGGCACGCCTCGGTCCCTTGGGCGAAGGGTAGGGGTTGGATTGTTCAGTATCGGACTGCATGGAATCGGCCTGCTGACAAGCGTTGAAATGATCGTTGTGGGCATCGGGGACGACGAGGGAGTCAGGTTCGTTTCGTCACCTCGAGTATGGCGAACCGCTGACATAATATCGCCAAACCACGATAGCTTCGACGGCTCTTTCGAAGTGTGAACCAGGAAAGCGCATGACATGGATGACATGTAAACATGGAAAAGCCTGACGGTTTACCACGAACAGAATCAGCCACGCTAATAGAAAACACCGATTTTCTATCCCATTGGATATAAAAATGAAGAATCCTGATTTGGATTGGGTACTACTCTCGTTCTCGGGACACTATACTAGATGCACCTCGCAACGAGTCGATGACCGACTCGTTCATCCTCCCACCGTTTTTGTTTCGCCCGCCTGATATTGAATGCTTTACCGTCTTTGACCCCACCTTGACCATCAAAGAGCGAGCATGTCAAAAATTAGTTGTTTCTTAATGAATCATTTTTCTAACTGAGTATTTTCCTATTTACGGAGAACTATCGCGATGCGATGTCTTGGAAATCCGCTTGGACGACGTGGCTTTCTTACCGTTGGAGCTCTCGGCGGGCTCGGGCTCTCGATGGGCGATCTTTTCCGATTGCGAGCACGAGCAGACCAAAAGCACTACGACTTTATCGAGGCCAAAGCAGAGAGCGTAATTCACGTCTTTCTTCCAGGCGGGATTGCTCACCAAGAAACATTTGACCCAAAGCCCTACAGCCCGTTGGAGTACCGTGGCGAATTGGGGACTGTCAAAACGAAAACGGGAGATGTCTTTAGCGAAACGGTTCCTCGCTTGGCAGCCCTCTCGGACAAGCTGACTGTTATCCGATCGGTTACTCACGGCGAGGCGGCGCACGAACGTGGCACTCACAACATGTTCACTGGGTACAAGCCGTCTCCAGCACTTATCTTCCCGAGCTTTGGGTCTGTCATCAGTCATGAGTATGGCCCTCGAAACAATCTGCCTCCTTACGTTGCCGTCCCTAGCGCGGCTAACGAATATGCGGGCACTGGTTATCTGAGTTCGTCGTTTGGACCGTTCGCATTGGGCGCGGACCCTGCTAACAACGGTTTCCGCGTTCAAGACTTGAACCTGCCATCCGGAGTCGATATGGCCAGGTTTGAGCGTCGTCGTTCCGCTTTGGAAGCGGTCAATGCTCACTTCCAGTCCAAGCAAAATGCCGATGCCATCAATGCGATGGATACCTTCTATCAACGCGCTTATTCATTAATCAGCAGCGAGAAAGCTCGCGAAGCCTTTAATATTGACGCAGAAGATGCAGCATTACGCGATCGATACGGTCGAAACACCGCTGGTCAGCGTCTGCTCATGGCACGCCGATTAGTCGAAGCTGGTGTGCGTTTTGTTTCCGTTACCTACGGTGGCTGGGACATGCACACGCAAATCTCGGCTGGAATGCGTCGCGATATGCCAGCCTTGGACCAAGGGCTATCGACATTGATCGAGGATCTTGAATCTCGTGGACTACTCTCCAAAACTTTGATTTTGGTCAGTAGCGAATTCGGTCGAACACCCAAGATCAACAATGAAGCGGGTCGTGATCACTGGCCAAAGGTATTCTCGGTCATGATGGCTGGAGGTGGTATCAAAGGCGGATTGGTCTACGGCTCATCGGATGCCACAGCGACCGAACCTGAGTTTGATCCCGTAACTCCAGAAGATCTCGCAACCACGATGTATCACCTATTGGGTATCGTGGCTGACAAAGAACTCATGGCTCCCGGCGATCGTCCAATCGAAATCTGCGATGGTGGCAATCTAATCAAGGGAATCCTTGCCTAAAGATTTTGCCTTGAAAGATTAAGATTAATCTCAGGCGATCCAGTGAAACAGGAACTTGTGAACAATGGTTACGGTAATGAACAACTTGCTTAAGTGTGGCTTTAGTTTTGCGATTACGGCGATGCTTGCCTCATGGAGCTTTGCTGGTAGCCCAGAGGTAAACAATTTGTCTATCTCCGGATTGCAGCGAGGTACTTCGGGCGAAGTAGTCATTGCGGGGGCGCGCATCGGAGACGCCAATTCGTTGGTGTTTTTCACTCCCGGCATCACGGCCCGCGACATTACCAAGATCGATGCAAATCAGATTAAGGCTACGATTGATGTCTCAGCCGATGTCAAACCAGATTTGCATCCGTTCCGAGTGGTCACAGACACCGGGATCAGCAACGTTCGACTCTTCGGTGTTTCTGACATGCCGGTAGTCGCCGAAGTCGAACCCAATAGCGAATTCGCCACCCCACAAGCCATCCCTGTCAACAGTACAGTGCAAGGAGTTGTTCGAGGTGAGGATGTTGATTACTTCGTCGTAGAGCTCAAAAAAGGACAAACGATGCAAGTCGAGCTAGAAGGGCTCCGGCATTCGTACTTGTATAACTTCTTCGATCCCTATATTGCCATCTACGATGACAAACGTTTCGAAATTGCTGCCAGCGACGATTCTGTGTTCCTGCAGCAAGATTGCTTGGCCGCAATCACGGCACCTGAAGATGGTAAGTACATCATCGAAGTGAGAGAAAGTAGCTTCGGTGGCAACGATGCATGCAAGTACCAGCTCCATGTCGGAAGCTTTCGACGTCCTATCGCGATTCTTCCCGCTGGCGGCCCTCCAGGGCAACCTCTTACCGCTAAGTGTGTTGACATACAAGGGAACGAGTGGGAAGAAACATTTACGGTTTCTGATCAACCTCAAGAGGCGTTTCCAGTATGGTCGCAAATCGATGGGTTGCGATCTCCCTCGCCCAATTGGATTCGGGTCAATGCGCTCACTAACATTGTCGAACAAGAGCCCAACGAAGATCACAATAAAATAGAGGTTGTTAATACGATCCCTGCAGCTTTTAACGGTGTGCTTCAGTCCAAAGGGGACAGAGACTTCTTTGTCTTTGAAGCCAAGAAAGACCAGCAAATCGAGGTTCGGGTGCATGCACGATCCCCCATTCGCTCGCAAGTTGACCCGGTTCTTCAAATTTGGAAGGTTGGTGGAGGCGCGTTGGCAGGCAATGACGACAGCGGGGGGCCTGACAGCTACTTGTCGTACAAGATTCCGGAAGATGGCAAATATGCCATCTGCGTTTACGACCATTTGGGCAGTCATGGCAAGCACTTTGTCTATCGCGCTGAAGTGAACCTTCCAACGCCAGGTGTCGTCCCCTCCATCGTGGAGCAAGAGCGATATGTTTCGCAAGTGGTAAACGTGCCGAGGGGATCTCGGATGGCTGTCGAAGTTAACGTCGCTCGCCAAAACCTTGGTGGCAATGCCTTGATTGAAGCGATTGGACTTCCTCCCGGAATGACCCACGCAGAAACGATTTGTTCTGCAGATCAAGCCAAGGTTACCATGTTATTCCGAGGCGAAGAGGGGGCGACCAACGCCGGCAAGCTAGTGGACTTTACCGCCACCATAGCCCCATCCGCTGAGCAGAAGTTTGTTGGACGATTGGCCCAACGCACGCAACTGGTGAGAGGTCAAAACAACGTTGACGTTTGGGGAATGACCAAGGACCAGCTTGCAGTAGCACTCATCAATCCAGCACCTTTCGATATCGAAGTGGTTCAACCTCAAGTTCCGCTGGTTCGAGATGGTTCGTTGGCACTGCAAGTCAACATCAAAAGAAAGGAAGGGTTCGACAAGCCCGTTACGGTATCGATGCTCGGGCCTCCTCCTGGAATTGGTGCTGCAACTTTTGCCATTCCGGGTGATCAATCCTCAGGCTTGATGCAACTCACCGCCAACGGTGGTGCCCCCATTCGCGAATGGCCGCTCGTTTTGATGGCCACCACGGATATCGGATATGGGCCTATTCAAGTCGCGAGCGAGTTCTTCAAGCTAGATATAAAAGAGCAGCTCTTTACATTTGAATTTGCAAAGACGATGGCCGAACAAGGTAAGCCGGTTGACGTTATTGTTGGAGTGAAACTCAAGCGTCCTGTGGAAGGCCAAATCGAGCTAGAGATCTTGGGAGTTCCTCCCGGAACGACTGCAGCGAATGCGAAACAAGCGGTCCCTGCCGATGCGGAACGAATGGCCTTTAAAGTTGAGGTTCCAGCTGAGACACGTGCCGGTAACTACAAAACAATTGTGTTCCGAGGGACTGTTACAAGTCCTCAAGGAGTCATCACTCAAGTCAACGGTAACGCAGAAATGCAAGTGGACGTTCCTATCGTCGCAGTTACCCCAACGCCTGCTGCATCCCCTGCAGCCGCAGCACCTCCGCCTACCCCAACTACCAAGCCGCTTACACGACTCGAACAACTTAAGCAGCAACGAGGAAAATAGAGAAATGAAATCTTTCACCTTTGCTTGTTGGATTTGCGCTAGCTTGATCGGAGTAGGTAGCTTTGCTCAGCAGCCTGCAGAACCCGCTAGCGTACCTAGCACGCCACAACCCACCGCTGGTGCAACATCCGAATGGGCATCCGTCGCGGTTTATCCATCTAAAATCAAACTGTCAGCCAAGACCGATACGCAGCACATCATCGCCGTCGCTACTCGCAAAGATGGCGTCACAATGGATGTCACCGATCAAGTTGCTTGGGCCCTCGACGCAGATACGTTTGTCGATTGGAAAGATTTTGTGGTGTCGCCAAAGGCAGATGGAGCGAGCAAGCTGACCGCTTCGTGGAATGGCATGACGTCCACATGTGAAATCACGACCGTCAATTCACAAGTCGTCAATCCGATTCACTTTGAAAAGGATGTGATGCCCATCTTGACCAAGGCGGGTTGCAACACGGGATCGTGCCACGGTGCAGCGCGTGGTAAAGACGGATTTCGTCTAAGCCTTTTTGGTTACGATCCAGTTGGTGACTATCAGCGGATCACACGTGAGATCGGCATTCGACGTATCAATCTAGCTGTGCCTGAGCAAAGTCTTATGTTGCTCAAGGCAATCGGTGCAGTACAGCATTCCGGTGGAAAAAAGATTGAGCCAGGTAGCAAACACTACAATACTATTCTTGCATGGCTGAAGAACGGTGCCTTGCCTGATGCTGCAAGAGCTCCTGTAGTTACATCCGTGGATGTATTTCCATCTCAAGCAGTGCTTGAGGGAGCTGACAAGAAGCAACGCATAGTTGCAGTTGCCAAATATGCGGATGGCACAGAACGGGACGTTTGGGATCTAGCGACTTTTACAACAAATAACGAACGAACCGGTGCCGTGGCCGTTGATGGCCTAGTCACGAGCGGCGTTCGCGGCGAGGCATATGTGTTCGCACGATTCGATACACATACCGTAGGAAGCCAAATCCTGGCTCTGCCTGAAGGAATTAGCTACAAAGCGCCGGAAGCAGCCGGCAACTACATCGATGCGCTGGTCAAGGCTAAGCTTCAAAAATTGCGTCTGCCTGAAAGCGGCATTTGCACCGATGAAGAGTTTGTTCGACGAACAACGATCGATATCGTTGGGTTGCTACCTACTGAGGAAGAGACCAAGCAGTTTGTAACCAGCACCGAGCCAGACAAACGAGCGAAGTGGATCGATTCGCTTTTGGAACGAAAAGAGTTCAGCGAGATTTGGGCCATGAAGTGGTCCAATCTTCTGATGATCAAGAGCAATAATCAAGTTAGCTACAAAGCGGCTTACCTCTACTACAACTGGCTTACCAATAAGATCGCGTCTAATGCTCCTATTGATCAAGTCGTAAGAGAACTGATCAGTGCGACGGGTGGTACGTTTGAAAGCCCCGCGACCAATTTTTACCAAGTAGAATTGGATCGCCTCAAGCTATCGGAAAATGTGGCTCAAGTTTTCATGGGAATTCGAACCCAGTGTGCCCAATGTCACAACCATCCATTCGATCGTTGGACCATGGATGATTACTATGGATTCGCGGCATTCTTTGCTCAAATCGGTCGTAAACAAGGCGAAGACTATCGCCAATTGGTTGTGTTTAATGCAGGTGGTGGCGAAACCAACCATCCTGTTGGTGGCGCAGTCGTGAAGCCGAAGTTTCTTGGCGGTGTCGTGCCTGATACTGCGGGTAAGGATCGACGTGAGATTCTGGCCAATTGGATTACCAGCCAAGACAATCCGTTCTTTGCCAAGAGTGTAGCCAACAGAGTTTGGGCACACTTTACGGGAGTTGGGATCGTTAACCCCGTAGACGATTTCCGAGCCAGCAACCCACCGAGCAATCCAGAATTACTCGATGAGCTAGCCAAACGATTAGTGGAGTACAAGTACGACACCAAGCAAATCGTTAGAGATATTTGCAACTCTCAAACCTATCAGCGTTCGTGTACACCCGTTCCAGGCAACGAGGACGACACAAGAAATTACTCGCATGCTTCGGTTCGCCGAGTCCCTGCAGAGAACTTGCTCGACTGCATTTCCCAAGCGACCAATACCAAGGATAAATTCCAAGGTCTTCCGATAGGGGCGAGAGCAGTGCAGATTGCTGACGGCTCAACAAGTAACTATTTCTTGACATCGTTTGGCCGAAGCCAAAGAACAACCGTTTGCGAAGACGAAGCGACCACGGACCCGTCGTTGTCGCAAGCATTGCACCTAATCAATGGTGACGCAACCGGCGGCAAGATCATGAATGGTGGACTGCTCAAGATGTGGAAAGATCAAGGACTCAGTCATCAACAGATCATTGAGAAAATCTACATGCGATGTATTTCTCGTGCACCCACCGAAGCAGAAAGCGGCACGCTTCTTAAGATGATTACTGAAGCGCCGAATGAAGAGCAAGGATTGCAGGACGTTTTCTGGGCTGTCTTAAACAGCCGCGAGTTCATCTTCAATCACTAGACGACTTTTGGAACTTAAACAAATGTTAATCAAAAGACTATCCATCCTCTGTCTTTTGGGTCTGCCCGCGATCGCCGCAGCTGACCAGCCAGCCAAAGTGACGTTTGACGATCACATCAAGCCAATTTTTCGTGAGCATTGCACGTCGTGTCACAATGTTAACGAAAAGAAAAGTGGCTTGGCTCTAGATACATATCAAGCAACACGCGCAGGGGGTAGCTCCGGCGAGGTTGTTTACGAAGGTGATTTAGATGCATCGCGATTGTACGCGCTCACTGCTCACTTAGAGCAGCCGTACATGCCACCTAATCAAGACATGATTCCGAAAGCCAAAGTGGACTTGATCAAAACATGGATCGAGCAGGGCATGCCGGAAAACAGTGGCTCCGAGATTAAAAAGCCCAAAGCCAGTTCTATGGCCTTGGCGGTTGTAGTAGGACGCCCTGAAGGCGCACCTCCTATGCCAAAGACAATGTTAAAGCAAACTCCCTTTGCAACAGACAGAGCAGCGACGACATCGGCTGTTGCTGCCAGCCCATGGTCTCCCTTGGTCGCTGTGGCTGGGCAAATGCAAGTTTCTCTTTATCACACCGAGACCGGCGAGCTGTTAGGCATCATCCCATTTCCAGAGGGAGAGGTGTATTCGATCACCTTTTCTAGAGACGGTAGATTGATCCTGCTTGGTGGTGGACGGCACAGTCATTCGGGTTTGGCGGCACTTTACGAAATCGAAACAGGTAATCGCATCGCCAAAGTTGGTGACGAACTGGACGTCGTGTTAGGCGCAGACATAAGCGATGACAACACATTGATCGCGATTGTTGGGCCGCAAAAAATGGTTCGCGTTTATGAAACGCTTACCGGTGCACTGAAGTTCGAGCAAAAGAAACACACCGATTGGATTTACACGGCAAGATTTAGTCCGGATGGATTGCTATTGGCCACAGGGGACCGCAGTTCAGGATTGGTTGTTTGGGAGACCCAAACAGGCCGATTGTATATGGATCTTCAGGGACATAAGGGAGAGATTCGCTCGATCACTTGGCGTCCTGACTCCGCTGCGCTGGTAAGCAGTTCAACCGACGGCACGTTGAAAATGTGGGACATGAACAGCGGAACCGTGATTAAGTCTTGGGATGCCCATCCAGGTGGAGCTTTGGCCGTCGCTACATGCAACGACGGCACCATCGCATCGACAGGACGAGACAACAAAGTCAAGGTCTGGGATGCAGGTGGCAATCTCGCTGGAGAGATGCCTGCTTTGGTCGAAGCGGGTCATCAAGTCGCCATATCCGTTGATAGCAAACAAGTTATCGCTGGGGATTGGGCGGGCAATGTTCGACTTTGGCAACGCGCCAATCCTGCTGATGAAAAAGCATTGCGTGCAAATCCGGCTCCGTTGGAACAGACGCTTGCAAAACTAACTGCAGAGCAACAGCGGGTTGATCAACTGGTGAAAGCTCTCGATCAGCGTTACCAAGCCGAATCGTCACAACAATCCGCATTGCAGCAGCAGCTTCAAACGCTTCAGGCCGAAGTGACTCAACTGGCTACTCAAATCCAAACAGCGACCGCACAGCAGAACGAACTAAAACCAGTCGTCGAACAACTCGATGCACAGTACAAAGCAAAACAAGCGGAGCTTGCTCCTCTTAAGGCGACGTTTGATTCGAAGAGTTCGATGTTGGATTTAGCCAATCGCAACCTTAAGGACTACGAGACACAATTGCAGGCCTTGATTGCGAAATTGCAAGCAGAGGGAGAAACTCCAGAGGCAGTTCAGTCCAAGTCTGCTGACGCTAAAAATCAGTGTGAGATCCAGAAAGTCGCCATGGCTCAGATTTCCGCCGAGATAGAGCCGCTCAAGCAGAGCGTTGCTAAGCTCGAGCAAGAATCGGTCACTATAAAAGCAGAGCTCGATCCCAAGCAACAAAAGCTGACCGAGTTAGTTGCGAATTTAACACAGTGGATTGCGCAGCATACCGAGAAAGTGAAGCTGGTTGAACCGGCAACTGTTGCATTGAAAGCAGCAGTAGACAAAGCCAATGCGACCAAAGTAGAACTCGATTCAGCACAAGCACAACTCGTTGCCCTTCAATCCCAAGTGCAAAAGGTGCAGGCGGACTTGGTCGCTTTCCAAAATCGTTTACAGGAATTGGCTGTCCAGCGTGACACGCTTGGCAAGTCGATGGAGAGTTTAACCGGTCAACTCGCACCGGTTGAGACTGATATCACGGCCAAAATGTCCGAGTCGGAACAGGTCACGAAGGGGATGGCAGAACTAGAGCAGAAGCTGGCCGAATTGCAAAAGCAGATCGCGGATCAAAAAGCGAAGAAAGATGCCATTGCGGCTGCTCTCGCCGGTCAGCAAGCTGAGGCTGCGAAGCTGAAAGAGCAGCAACAAAAGGTAGAACTTGACGCCGCCTCTCTCCAGTTGCAGATGGATCTCTTTAATCAGTCGTTCAAAAAGTAACCCCTAGCCTCACCCCACACTCGTAGTGGCCGAGGCAACGAGGCCCTGCACTCGTAGTGGCCGAGGCTACGAGGCCCCGCACTCGTAGTGGACGAGGCAACGAGGCCCCGCACTTGGTAGTGGCCGAGGCTACGAGGCCATCCTCCCTCCCACGAACACAACCAAATCCCCCATCCCAGCCGATTGCCGTTCCGTGCTGGTTAAAAGAATGATCCGTGCAAGAAGCAATTCCTAGTCTATAATGGGCCTTCACAGGCGATCCTGGCAGACGATTCTTTTACTGCCGTCGACCAGAACACCCGATTATTCCGGCTCAAAGGATTACGGCATGGCTGTCAAAATTCAGATTCCAGAGACCCTCACAGAGCAAGTCCGCAATTACCGGAAAAGCGTTCGAACGACGAAAATCGCTGAAGCTGTTAGCGTTGCTGCGTGTGCATTGCTTACCGGATTTGCAATCGTATTCATTGTGGATCGATTTGTTGATGCTGGTTTGTTTATTCGAACTCTGACATTTCTTTTAGCGATAGCCGGACTAATCGGAATTCCGCTTGCTTATTATCGATGGGTTCAAAAGCTTCAATCGCTTGAGTCCGTCGCGAGATTGTTATCCAAACGTATGCCGAGGGTCGGGGATTCGCTTCTGGGTGCACTAGAACTCGCGCACGATGCCAAGGAACAGAATCGTTCTCCAGCGTTATGCCAGGCTGCGTTGGATCAAGTTGCAACGGAAACCTCGAAGAAGAATCTGCTTGACGCCCTGCCAGCTTCGCACCATAAACGTTGGAGTACGGGAGTAGCGATATTGGGAGTTGCGGCGATCGCGGTAACCGTATTGTTTCCAGCCGCATCGCTAAATGCTTGGGGCAGATTATGTATGCCATGGGCTTCTATTCAGCGTTATACCTTTACAGCACTTGATGATTATCCAACTCGAATGGTCGTGCCTCACGGCGAGGTATTCCCGGTCGACTTGAAACTCGCGTCGGACTCTAAGTGGAAGCCTTCGTCAGCAAAGCTTCAAGTTGGGGAATCAAATTCGTTAAACTCCGACTTGTCCAATGGTGGCTACACCTTTGAGATCCCTCCACAGCTCAAGCCTGTTGATTTATCAGTGTTGGTGGGAGACGCGTACCCCACGATTGCCATACAACCGTCCCCTCGCCCAGAGCTTGAAAAGCTTCACGCAACGATTCGTCTGCCAGACTATCTCAGCATTGCAGAACCAACGATCAAAGAGATACGTGGAGGTGCCTTGGTAACAGTGCAGGGTGCTCGGTTAGAGTTGGAATCCAAAACAACCAAACCTATCGTCAGTGCCAGCGCGAACGGAAAGAGTCTTAGAGTATCTGATGGGGCATTTCTTTTCCCCGCCACAGAGATGACTGAGACAACGACCTTGGAATTGCAATGGACGGACGCTGATGGCCTTCAATCCAAATCAAACTACCCGTTACAGGTCGAAGTCCTCGAGGATCAGCCCCCTACTGTCTTTGGGGATGGGCTACCTAAGGCCAGAGTTATGCTCGACTCGGAGCAGATCGAGTTTCGAATTCGCGCTTTGGACGACTTTGGTGTAAAGCAAGTCGGCATGGAATGGAACGTGATCGAGGAAAGCAAATCTGCGTCTCCCGAACGCGGAGAGTTTATGCTAGCGGCTGGTTCGCCGACGCAATCTGCGTTGGATGGTTTAGCGACTTTCCAAGCGACTGCCATGAAGATTCCATCCAAGCCGATTGAGTTGCGATTGTTTGCCGAAGATTATTTGCCTAATCGAGGTCGAGTCTATTCCACGCCGCATCTTCTCTATGTTCTCTCACCAGCGGATCATGCGGTTTGGGTGTTAGACCAAATGACCCGATGGCAACGCGAGTCTTTGGAAGTACGGGATCGAGAGCTGCAATTGTTGGCAACCAATAAGCAGATTCGCGACATGCCTGAATCCGAGCGAAACACTGACGATGCCCGGGCCTTAATTGAACAACAAGCGGCTGCGGAGCAAGCCAACAGTCGCCGACTAAATCAGCTAACAGCAAAGGGCGAGGAACTGCTTCGCCAAGCGGCTCGAAATAACGAAATCGGCGTAGGACATCTCGAGAAGTGGGCCGAAATGCAGCAAATCTTGAAGGATATCGCTGCCAATCGAATGCCCAACGTTGCAGACCTTCTGAAGAAAGCGGCTCGTTCTGAGAAGCTAGCTAAAGCGTCAAGTGGTGCGAAAGCGACTAAACAAGAAACTGCACCGACGGCTGGGCAAGATCGATCCGAGGACAATGGGAGCGGTCCCCCATCCGAAGATAAACCTGCTAGCAAGGTGCCGTCCGTGATCGATAAGGAATCGTCCCAGCAGCCTATCGATCCTAAAGCGATGGCTGAGAATGAAGAAAAGAAGGAAGGTAATAGCAAGAGTAATCCGTCTGCTTTGAGATTGCCATCGACCACGGTGGCCGGAACAGGAGCCAACAAAAAGAAAGAGGAATCCAATGAAGAGGAACCTGCTGAAGATGAGGTGGATCAAGCGGTCGACAAACAATTAGAGCTGCTTGCGGAGTTCGACAAAGTTGCCGACGAGCTTAATGAATTGATGGCGAACCTTGAGGGTAGCACACTTACCAAGCGACTTAAGTCTGCGGCCAGAGAACAACTTAAGATTGCTGATACAGCAGCAGGCGAAATAAAAGATGCTTTTGGAGCGACCTTTGTAAGATTGAACTCAGAACAAAAGGTGTTCTTCAAGGATCTGGAAGCGAGAGAGAGCAAGGCTGCGGAGTTCGTTTCAGCGATCGTCGACGATATGCAAGGATTCCAAGAACGCCGTCCTTCGGGCAAATTTGAAAGCGTTTTAGCTGAGGTTAAGGAGGAAGACGTTATCGGATCCCTTAGAGCCTTGTCCGAGAGAATATTGAACCAGCAAGGCATTGCAATTGCCGAAGCAGAGTACTGGTCCGATACGCTGGATCGATGGGCCGAGGATATCGTGGATCCTGCGTCGAAAGGGGAGTGCAAAGGAAGCAAAAGCAAGAGTTCGCTTCCCCCATCGATTGTGCTCGAAGTGATGCAAATTTTGGAAGCAGAGATGAATTTGCGAGAACGGACCAGAGTCACCGAACAAGCGAAGGC
Organism: Pirellula sp.; assembly: GCA_046344995.1. Classification (GTDB taxonomy): domain Bacteria; phylum Planctomycetota; class Planctomycetia; order Pirellulales; family Pirellulaceae; genus JBKCUI01. The sequence goes on along the minus strand of JBKDKR010000078.1, from coordinate 211,363 downwards.
GGCTTCCGCGCAAACGGAGTATATCGAACGCGTTAAAGAATTGGCATCTACACAGTTTCAACTCAAGGATCGCATCGATGTTGTAAAGCAGAAAATCGCCGCGCTACCCGACTCAGCAGAAGAGTTCACGAAAGAGCTAGAGTTGATGGAATCAGCAGGCTTGGTCATGTTGGACGCATCTTTGATTCTCAACCGTCCGGAGACCGGTCGAGAAGCGATTGCTGCGGAAACCGAAGTCATCGAATTGTTGCTACAGACCAAACGTACCGATCCGAATTCTGGTGGAGGGGGTGGTGGAACCGATCCGGGCAAGGGTGGTGGTGGCACAACCGACGAAGCAGCTATCGCCATGATTGGTCCGGGTATCAATCAAAATGAGCGACGACAGGATTCCGGTGTTGCCCAACAAACAGGTACTACAAACAACGTGCTACCGGAAGAGTTTCGATTCGGTCTCGACGAGTACTTCCAACGAATTGACAGAAAGAACGCCCCGTGATCGTAGCTCGCCCACTTGATTGGACCTCTCCAAGACGTTGTTCGTTGATTGTCCTTTGGGTTGTCGCTCTCGTATTGTCCGAAACGGCAATCATAGGTTCGACCGCATTTGGACAAGCCTTTATTCCTGTTAAACCAATTCAACCTGCACCGGAAGACTTGGTAACTCATCAGCAACATGTGCGTGGTTTGATACAAAACGAGTTGGATCTAATCGTAACTGTTGTAAAGCCAGATGATATCCAGTCGCAAAAGCTTGCTGATCTCGCTGAATCGCAATGGGAAGCGACCAGTCTGCGTGAGGTCACGCGTCGCGTCCAGCAACATGTTCACGGTAGCATTGATTTTGACGGTCTGGTGGAACGGTCTGTTAGCGCGTGGTGCAAAGAGATGTTAACGGAGGAGCAACTGGCTCTCTATCAGGCCGAGTTAGAAGATCGGCAGCAACTGAGAAAAGAAGCTCTTATTGCCCGAATGTTAACATGGCTACAGAATAAACTTTCTCTTTCCGCTGGGCAAACGGAACAGGTGGAGAAAGTCCTTCGAGAAAGATGGAAGGATCGGTGGTATCGTTCGATTGAAGCTACCTTCGCCAACGAAACCTTGTTACCTGAGATTAACCAGAAATGGCTCGACGAGATCTTAACTCCAGCCCAAAAGAATGCGATGGTAGTAAGATCACCAACGGAAAGAAACATCGCTTTGCCAGATGTATTCCCAGAATTACCACTCTCCAAACGATTCGTTGTAGGAAGTAAAGAAAGTAATCCATCGATCCCTCTCAAGGCGAATCAGGCTCCCGCTGTTCCTGCCGTAAAGAAGGAGCCGATAAATTGAGTATCAACATCCCGTACTTACAACTTCAAACCTTGTCGTCCCTTAGAGAATTCTCATCATTGGTCACTCTCAGATTGACGACCATTGTCTGCATTATGATTTGTAGCGATCGATGTATTGCACAGAATCCACGACTTGTCTTGCAACCTGCAGCCAGAGAATCCATTCACGCGAGATTGGATCGTGATCAATTGGAAGAGTTGCTGTACGGAACGTTGGGTGGATCTAAGCAAGCGTTTCGAAGGAGCAAGAAGGAATCGATTCAACGTTATGTCGATCAAGTGGATCAAGTTTGTGATCTTTCCGACGAGCAACTAGCAAAAGTCCAAAGCGCAATTGATGTCGAAATAGCTCGTTGGGAGTCACGGATTACCGCGTTACTTAGTGAGATAACCCCATCAACAGAGCCAACACAAAAACAAACCATCTTCACTCAGGCCTGGTCAAAAGCCATGAGCTTTCAAAACGAGCCTAAGGAAACCGAGACCACAGTTTGGTACAAAACGCTCGTGTCGACCCTGACACCTGAACAGTTGGAAAAGTTGGCTGCCGATCGTGAGCAAATGAAGATTCGAGAACGCAATGTAACGCGTTATCGAATTCTGCTTTTGGCACACAGATCACTGGGGTTAACCAAGGCACAAAGAGAAGCACTAAACGGTTTGCTGGAGAAAAAGGCTGTAGCCCCTCAAGCAGAGGAAATCAACTCTTTGAATCAGCTACACGGATTTTTGAGGTCCCATGCAGATCCGTTATTGGAGTTGTCAGAGAAGCAATGGGCACGACTTGAGGCTTTGACATCAGGCCAACTAAATGATCAGGTTCGGGATCAAGTTGAAACAGAAGTCGTTCTTCCTTAGTTAAAATTTCCAAGAGATTTTTGTATGGTTAGCCCTCAGCGAGATTCGAACGACATGCTTAATCGATGCGGGAGCAATATTGCTGCATTCTGTCTGATTTTAACTTGCGTGCAATGGTTTGTTCCCACGTTTTGTCATGCCCAAGTGCAACCATGGAGAGAAGGAGCCGTTCAAGGACAGGGGGTTTCGCGTGAAGTTCGCGAGATCTATGAGAAGGGGCTTGGTTGGTTAGTCGCTAATCAGGCCGCAAATGGAGCTTGGGAATCTCCCAGTAATCCAGGTCCTGGTGTGACTGGTCTATCCGTCATGGCTTTTCTCGCTTATGGAGAAGATCCGAATTTCGGGCTTCATAGTGTGCCGGTTCGCAAGGCTTTGCAGAATCTCATTCTTCAGCAAGACGCCGGAACTGGCTATCTCGGCGGGAGCATGTATCATCATGGATTCGCAACGCTCGCGTTAGCTGAGGCCTACGGCGCGGTAGATGATAAACAGCTTTGGCTGGATTCAACTGTTCCTGCCGACCAACGCAGATCGTTAGGCGAAGCATTAGAGCTCGCCGTTAGAACATCGCTTACCAGCCAGGACAAAAACAGTGTTGGAGGATGGCGATACGGACCGAATTCCACCGACGCAGATACATCGGTTTCCGGAGCAATTTTGGTGTCGCTCCTAGCAGCCAGGAATGCTGGGATCGAAGTACCCGACAAAAACATCGATAAGGCTATCAGCTATTTCAAGAGCATGACTTCGAAGAGTGGCCAAGTTGCCTACGCTGGTGGGCTCGGGGGTTATGACGAGTCGCAAGCTCGCGTATCCATCGCTGCACTAGTGTACGCCATCTCTGGGCAAAAGGAGCTCGCTGAGTTCAAAGCATGTGCAGACTTCTTGAAGTCTCGCGGTAGTGTCAAAATGGGGGAGCATTACGCAGAATACACGTCCTACTACAAAGCTCAAGCGTTATTCCAGGCTGATACCGAAGCTTGGGAAAAGTGGAATAAGCAACTGATCAACGAACTAAAGCAATCGCAGAAGTCCGATGGCCGTTTTGATGGCAGCTTTGGTCCCCAAGTCGCGACTTCGATGTCTCTCCTTTCGTTAGCGTTGAACTTTCGATTCCTTCCCATTTACGAGCGATAAAGATAGGGACATTTAAACCCGTGAAAAATCCGCGACTCTTTTCGTCTTTCGTAAACGCCCGATCCATGTCACACCTGCGATTCGTTACTGCCCTTGTTGTCGGTTTGTTCGTCTCTGGGGGCCTTGGAAGCGTTTGTTTTTCTCAGGCTACGTTGCGGCTTAATGATGGTGACATTTTTCAAGGGGACTTCTACAAGCACGAAATCCAAAGAGATTCCACGAGCGATAATACGGCGTTTTTACTTTGGAAATGCAACGCATTTCTAGAGCCGATGGTGGTTCCATGGAATGTTGTCGATTCCATTTCTCAGAACTTGACCAATGAAAAAGTAAAGGAGATCGATGAAACGCAGTTATACGTAGTTGAGTTTGAAAATGGGGAAAGCATTTCGGGTCGGATCGAACAACTGGACGAGAGAACGATCAAGTTAACCAGCAATCGTTATGCTCCCACTCAAATCGATCTTGATCGAATTCGAGCAATATTAAGAGTTCATCATTCGTCTTACGAGGGAGTCGGTCGTCTTTCGGTAAACGAATGGAAACAAGTGTTACCGGCCAAGAAAAAAGATGTTCCTGATACCTGGTTATCCAAAGCAGGATCGATTGAGACCGCTATCGCAGGATCGTCGATCGCACAAACCGGAACACTTCCCTCTTTGGCTGTAGTGGACGTCGATGTTGCCTGGACTCATTCCAATCCGAATTGGACCCTAACAGTCGGCAATAATCTTCCCAAACTTGAACTGCGAGTTCGGAAGCTTGAGCAACGTGATGAATTGTCGATTACGCTTCTCTTCGAAGAGGAAAGCGTAGCGGACATTGTGACGGTCATGATACCATCGATGGGTGTAGAGTCGCTCCGACTAAAAATCCTTTGCGACCTTGAAGAAGGTCGGTTTGTACTTCAACAAAATGGCCGCGCCATAGGAGAAATTGCTTCGCAATCTAAATCCAAGCCAACTCAATCTAAACTTGATAATCGCGTTCGATTTCAAGTAACCAACGACGCTCCTGGAGGGATGATTCTCCGCGAATTGAAGGTGTCGAGATCACCATTTTCGATGACAAGAACTGTTGAGGGCGACAGTGTTGCTGAAACGTCCAGTGTTGCTGATACGACCAGTGCTCCGGTACCAGACGATCGCTTGTCCAAAGTTCTTCTCACAACAGGCAAGTCGCATATCGGAGTCATCAAGGCAAACGAGACTCAAAGTGGCGGCCTCCGTTTGGACACTATAGATGGGGAAAAACTGTCGATTGCAATAAGCGATATAGAACGAGTTGAATACGCGATGAAATCGGCCAAAGGGCCCAGCGATCCTGAATCCATTACAGAACCGCCGAATCAAGAAGAGTATTGTGTAGTCCAAACAAAAGACGGGGAACGTTTTGCAGGGAAAACACTAAAGCATTCTAAAGATCAATTGACGTTGATTTGCAGTTCGTTGCCAACACCAATTGGCTTCTCGGTTAACGACGTATCATCAATACAATTTATTAGTAACGTAAGCCCCGTGAATGTTAATGTCGAACGAGCCGTTCTCATGAAGCTCGTATGTGATGAAGTACATTCAAACGGCAAACTAGTGCCGTCAGAAAACGTCAAGACAGACACTTTGGGGAGCGGATGGGCTTGGAGGCCTGCTGGATTGTCCGGCGAGTTCCTGATCAACCCGTCGATCAACGGGACGATCGATATCATACGTAACGGGACTGAAGCTCGTCCAACGGACGGGCAAGCTCGCAATCTTTCTCTACGAACAGATATCTATGGTCGTTCGCTCGATCCAGGTGAACCCGCTCTCTATCTCGCTAGCGGCGATAGTTTACCCGGCAAACTCGTACGTCTAGACAATGGAACGCTTACCTTCTCATCAGAGCTTTTTGGTGAATCAAGTTTAGATGCATCTCAGGTCAAAGGTATCAGGCAGCTTGTTTATACCGGCACTGATAGACTTGATGACATATTGCTCAAGAGATTGTTGACGGTACCAAGAATGGCTCGCCAATCGCCCCCGGCGCATTTAGTGGTTTCACGAGATGGAGACATGATTCGTGGCAATGTTACGTTTATCGATGAAGACCTGTTGCGAATTGAGGTTCGTGAAGAGGAGCGAGAGATATGGATGAAGAACGTAGCAGAAATTGTTTGGCTCGATCCTGCTCCGAAAAACTCGGACAGCGACAAACCAACTGACACCTCAACCGATAACGGATCGGTCGATAGTGCGGAGCCTGATCGGCAATCAGGTGAGTTAAGCGGAGTGCGAGCCAGCTGCCAATTGGTCATGAGCAAGGGGAGCGTAGTAAGCCTGATCCCCGGTAAAATCGAAGATGGATTGCTTTTGGGTGTTCACCCACTTTTGGGCGAATGCAACATTCCCCTAGAGCAAACGATTCAGATTTTGTTCGGCAACGAGATGGAGAAGTCTCGAAGCACCAGTAGGTTTGCGAAGTGGAAATTGCGACATGCCATCGACCCCAAGTTTGTTTCAGAGGAAGCCGACGCTGCGTCAGGCGAAGCGTCGGAATTGGTTGGCAAACCCGCCGTTGATTTCGAACTAAAAGCACTGGATGGAAAAGTGATAAATCTTTCGGCCCTTCGGGGGCGAGTGGTTGTATTAGATTTTTGGGCCAGTTGGTGTGGACCATGTCGCAAAAGTTTGCCCGTTATTCAGAGAATCGCCGAAGACTTTGGAAACGAAGCCTTCTCGTTTTATGCAGTCAACGTCGATGAAGAGCCCAATGTAGTCCAAGGCTCAGCCATCGTTTTGGGCATTTCTAACAATTGCCTGCTTGATCCGAAAGGGACTATATCGAAAGCGTATGGAGCCAGCGCGATTCCCTACACGGTTGTTATTGATAAAGAAGGAATTGTGAGACGAGTCTTTGTCGGGGCAAATGATGAAGCCTTTAATACACTGAGAGAGTCTATTTCGAAGTACCTCGAAAACGATTCCCAATGATCCGACCGATCTACAATTTGATGAAATTCTGGTGAAGAGAGAGACGCTTTTAACTGATTCCTGAGGAAAACCTGTTTACCGATCTCCACGCTAGAGATCAGCTCCGCCTGCCGGGTCATCCAATCGCATAGAACATGGAATCCTCCATGGAAATGCCGCGAAAATCCTTCCCCGAGGTGTGCGACGGTCAGCGTATCCTGTTAAAATGCTGGCGTTTCGTGCCTCCCCGTATTTGACCATGGGATTGGTCTGGAGGATTTTGGTTCGTACCGATTTATTGGAAATGAAACCGTGGCAGCAAGACTAGTCGGCAGTGTCGTAGATATCTCACCCTCTGGCGATCTCGTAACAGATCTAACTCTTACTCAGTTAACCGCTTTAGGATACAACGCTGAGACCAAGGTTGTAGTAGACGAGGAGTTCGAAACAATTGGGATTTACGGAGAAGATCACAAACAACCCGAAATGACATTGATAGCGATCCTGAGCGAAAACACTCCACTGCGACTAAGTCTCGTCTCTGACTCTGCGTCGATGATGCTAGGAGTCAAAAAGGGAGCACGCGTGGAAATTCGTTAGGTTGCTCATCGTGCTTCAATCATGTTAGACAAACCTGATAGGGCCATCATCAAAACACAACCTTAAGGGCGAGTGCCTTTTGGATTCAAGTAGATTGGACACTCATGTCCGACTTGAGCAATTCAAACGGCAGGAGTGCGCATTCTACATTTACCAAACATCCGATTTCGGCTCAAAACGAAACGCACATGAGGCAGCTAGTGCCACAACTCGGAAGTGGTTTTATCGTAACCCGACGCGTTTATCGTAACCCGACGCGTAAGCAAGGGATTTTGCCGGGAGAATTGTCCCTCGCTCACGCTGCGGGTTGGGATTTCGTAGAGTTCTCCAATCAAGGTTATCCCAAGTTGTAGCAACTAGCTCTCAATCCAACTTGGCAATGGATCGCGAAATCCAGCCCAACGTTCAGCCCCCATTTGCAGCTCTTCTTCGGTTAGCAAACTTTCTTCCAGCTGATCGATGATGGCTTCTTTGTCCATATCTTGACCAATGATCACCAATTCGATTCTGCGGTCGCCAAAGGGCTCGACCCAATTCTCCATCACTTGTTCGCGAAATCCTGGCATATCGGGCCAATCGGCTTCAGGGACTGCTGCAGCCCAAATGCCAGCCGACTTTATGGAATAAAGCACGCCAGATTGAGACCATTCCGCGGCATAGTCATTCTGATTAGCAATCCAAACAACCCCTTTGGATCGAACCACATCAGAAAAGATATCACCCTCGACGACATCATGAAAGCGGCGGGGGTGAAATGGTCGCCTCGCCTCAAAAACAAACGAGTCGAAACCATATTCGTCAGCCTCAGAAACTTCGGTGCCTCGCTTCACTACGAGCCAATTTCGATTCTCTTCGGCCCAATTCTCTGTAAAAGAACTGGTATGCAAGATAGCCTGAATCGGGACGTCTGCTTGGCTAGATCGAATGATCTTGGCTCGCGGGTTCATCATATGAACAAGTCTCTGCATCTGTTCGATTTGATCTTCGCTTGCGATATCGCACTTGCTGATCACGATGACATTGGCAAATTCGATTTGATCGGTGAGCAACTGAGCGATGCCTCGTTCGTCTGTTTCATCGATTTCGAGCGACCGCTCTTTGAGACCGTCCGCTGAGAAATAGTCCGTATCGAAATTGATAGGATCGACCACCGTCACGAGCGTATCGAGTCTCGCTACATCGCTGAGCTTCAGTCCGTTCTCATCCTCAAACGTAAACGTTTCGGCTACAGGCAATGGTTCCGAAATGCCAGTCGACTCGATCAGCAAATAGTCAAACCGTTGCTGTAACGCGAGATCACGCACCTCTTTGAGCAGATCCTCCCGTAGCGTGCAGCAAATGCAGCCGTTGCTGAGGGCAACCAATTTTTCATCGACCCGGCTAAGCTCCGCACCACCGTTTTCGATCAAACGAGCGTCGATGTTGACTTCGCTCATATCGTTAACGATGACCGCCACCTTGAGCCCTTTACGATTGTTCAAAACTGCGTTGAGCAAAGTGGTCTTTCCCGCCCCCAGAAAGCCGGAAAGCAGTGTAACCGGGAGAGTATCCATGATTACAGTTGCTCCGAATCGGTTTCGTCATAAACAGGAATGGGAAGTGGGCAATCCCAAGTAGCCCAGACATCTGGCCCCTCTGCGAGCTCGTCGTCTGTGAGCAGGCAATCGATAAGCCGGGAACGCAATACGGGTTCATCCATATCGGAACCGATGAAGATCAATTGTTGACGGCGATCACCAAAAGGAGGTTGCATCGATTCACGAATTCCTTCGCGAACCTCTTCATCTTCAGGCCATTCCTCTTCTCCGACAGTGCACATCCAGGCACCGTCCGAATCGAACTGCACTGAGACTCCTGCTTGCGACCAGCGAAACGCTTCGTCGTTATGGGTTGCGATCCAAAAGTACCCCTTGGAACGCATGACTCCTTGCAAGACCCCATCTTCAAAGTTGAGAGCATCCATCAATCGCTCGGGATGAAAAGGGCGTCGCTCTTCAAACACGAATGAGGTAATGCCATATTCGTCAGCTTCGCTGGTTTCAGAACCGCGTGGAACCGCGAGCCAATCGGGATGTCCCTGGGCCCATTCTTCGTCAAAGGTACCAGTATCGAGCACTTCTTTGAGATCGACTCGGCTATACTCCGTAGTCAGTATCTTCGCGTATGGGTTGGTTTGGTGGATGAATCGCTTCAAGTCTTCGATGGCCTGTGGCGTAACGCGATCGCACTTGTTCAGAAGAATGACGGTGGCAAACTCAATCTGATCCACGAGCAGATCTACGATGTTGCGGTGATCGTCTTCGTTAACTCCGAGCTTGCGATCAGCCAGGTCGTCAAACGTCTCGAAGTCCTTTAAAAAGTTCTCGGCATCGATGACGGTAACCAAGGTATCGAGACGAGCCACATCGCCGAGGGACACGCCATTCTCATCGACAAAGGTAAAGGTCTCGGCAACGGGCAAAGGCTCCGAGATACCGGTCGACTCGATGAGGAGATAGTCAAACTTGCCTTGTTGGGCCAATTTTCGAACTTCTGCGAGCAAATCTTCGCGAAGTGTGCAGCAGATGCAGCCGTTGGTCATTTCGACCAGTTTTTCTTCGGTTCGGCTGAGGGTCGTTTCGCCGCGAACCAAGTCCGCGTCGATATTGATTTGGCTCATATCATTGACGATTACGGCGACCTTCATCCCCTCGCGGTTGCTAAGGATATGGTTCAGGAGCGTTGTTTTTCCTGCCCCGAGAAAGCCAGAAAGCAAGGTCACAGGCAGTAATTTGGTCATAGACAGCTCCTCGATCAACACTTCGAATTCAAACTCGCACCGCTTTTTGCACAATAATTGCAATAACATATCAGGAACAATGCAGTAATCAAGGCTCGCTGCCCCCGACGCTCTTCTCGGTAGTGGACGAGGCAACGAGGCCCTTTCTTGTAGTGGACGAGGCTACGAGGCCAAAATCAAAGTAGAACAATTGTCTCAATTGTTCCGCACGCCAGCAGTCTTTCCAATTCAAAACCCCAGCGCACGCCAGCTATTTCCCGAACACAACATTTTTACCGCGCCATCCACCCGACCGCCCCCCTATTCTCCGCAATCATAAACCACCGCCGTCGGAGTAATCCACGCATCCGGCTCGTTCACCAAAAGCTCTTTCAAAAGTTCTAAATCGTCTCGCGATAGGTTGCTCGAATCAAAATCGCTGTACCTGACACCCCATGGCTCAGCGTGAAACAAACTCCGCGATACCGCCAACGGCGTACGAACAGACTTGCCCATGGATTGACCGTCACGATTCTTTGCCTTGATAATCGCCCGTTCAATCTGTTCTCGTTTTGCAACCTCAGACCACAGGCCGAGTTCACCCCGACCAAAACCAGATACGATCCGATAGATCGGCCTTTCTTCCCCTCGTTCTGACTTCTCCCGCTTGAGCCAATCCGCAACGTGATATACATCTTGACCGTAATCGAAGTTACTGTCATTGAGTGCCATCGGAACTCGATAAGCTCCACCAAAAAACGGATTGGTATACGAAAACGGATAAGTCCACTTCATGGTCACATCCCATACCATTAACAGGACGACGATTCCTAAAGCCACGTTGCAAACCATCGCATTGACTCGTCCACTTTGATTTCTCAGGGTTGCTATCGTAGAAACACTCTCCGCAACCAACACATATAACAGCGGTAATGCAGGAATGAGATACCGCATGTTCCAGACCAAGTTCTCTTGAGTCGTGAAAAGAAGAAGCATCGACATCAAAGACAGAAAGCAAAACAAACTCAAACGATATCTATCGTCGATTAACGGGCTGGGGACTCGGTCGATTGTTGCGTCTTCATTCCTCTTTCCGTATTTGTACTTGTCTCGAAGCGTTTTTATAGCGATCGCAAGTAATCCAATACCTAACGCTATTGGTACAGCTGGTTGTTCTTTAATCCAGAACGCAACTAAAAAGAACCATGGCAACGGACCCTCGATACGATCTCCTAAAAGATACGCCCCACGGGGTTGATTCATGTCTGCAAGTTGCTGATCGATTCCTTCCAGAAATAGGCGAGGAAAGGGGGAGGGCACATGACCTATCATGCTATGGAACGTCGATTGACTTTCTGCTCGTTCAAAACGAAAGTCACGAAACTCCTTGCTGATAAACTCATGCTTGCCAATCGCCACCAATGGTTCTTGAAACAAATAGAGTGCATGAAGTGTCACGCAAGCGACCAGAGCATGGATCGGCCATCGCAATAAAAATTCACGCCACGAGAACTCTTTTCGCATAGCCCAGCGAGTCCCCTCGATTACAAGCGGAAACGCGACGTACAACGGTGCAAACGTAAACTTGGTCCCAATCGCAATTCCCCATGCAATCCCTGAAAAGATCACGGCGTTTAACGACTCGTGACGCATGAGCCGCAAAGCAGTCCACAAGACAGCAGCCATGGCAACCCCTGCCGGCGTATCAGCCGAAACGATCCAGCCATGACCGAGTATCAGGGGTGAGGTACACCAGAACGCTTGCACGAATATTCTGGAAAGCATCGGCATGGAACTGCATGACATCCACAACAGCCACGACCCAAACAATATTAAAGGGATCCGAAACATTCTGGCAATCCAAAGCGATCTTCTGTAGATCGCTTCGTTGTCCGACATGACTTGTTCCCCGAATGAGAATTCAAGTCGATTAACATTGCCATGCTCAGCAGAGGGAATGACGGGAGGCATTTGGAGTGCCGGTATGAAAGGTTCGGCAATAGCGATCATCCATTTATTGGCTGGAGGATTGACTCGAAAGTATCCCGGGTCGGAATACTGAGCCAAAACGATCCCACTCGCGAAGTGAGCCGTTTCGTCGAAGGTCGGTGAAGACACCCAAGCCGCTCTAGCGAGTATGCAAGCCATAAGAAGATTGAGCACGATCCCCGACACGATGGCAAGCGTTCGAAGGGGCATTTTGGTTTCAGTCATGCAAAAGATTACGCTAGGAACACACGTGTCGACGATAGCTTAGCAATAATGCTACCAGAGTTCCCGGACTCTTCAATGTTTACCCGTCCTGTCCATCCGAAGCAGCGCTGACCGAACAGATAGGAGTTTGGAGCCGTTTATTCGTTAAGGCAGACGAAAAATCCTGATATGGCAGAAAGATCGAACGCAGAAAAATGAGTCACGTATCTTTCTGCGTTCGATATTTCTGCCATTACAAAAAGGTATTGGGGCGAGGTAAAAACCCTCGTCACCTTTGTGTTATCCCATCATTTTCAGTACTGATCAGACTATCCTTTTCGTTTACGGAGCACGAACAGCAGGAAGACTAAGGCGAAGCCGATAACATAAATCCACATTCTGAAACTTGCTGAACTGGTTGTTTCCTTGTATCCGATGCTGGCAAGATCAAAGACGTCATCGCTAACGGGCGAGGTATCAAACTGAATCTCGTTGAACTGTTTCTCTTTCCATGCTTTTTCAGAAGGGAATACGATTCGTTCTTCGACCTTTTTGGGAACAAAGAACTCGCTGGACTTTTGGTACTCAATTCGGATCGAAGTTGTTCGAATGGGAGGCTTGCCGACGAGTCCTACGGAAAAGTCGGCACGCGTTAGAGCCATATGATTATCGATATCCAGCAGCATTTCACCAAATCGAATAACAGGTCCTGCTGGATCACGCAGGATTTCCGACCACGCAAGTTGGAGTTGACGTCTTCCGTCAACGACTAACTCCTGAGCATCGGATATTTGCGTTTGGTCGTCTCGGAGAATTTTGAGGATATCAGTTCCGTCAATAGAATAGGGGGCAAATATTGGAAGGACTGAAGAAAAGGACTGCTCTGCATCTTCGTCACTGTTCGCCACCTGATCTAAAAAGTAGTCTGGTTTACCTGGAAAACGCTGTGCCGAAGCATAGGCCGAATCCGTTTTGATAGCAGTTACAGAATATCCCACCCGACTTTGGTCGTTAGACGATTCGACTACCGTCAAAGTTAGTTTTTTACGTTCGTGTTTTCTCGTGTAGCTGACTGTATTTCCATTCTTGATTCCATTGGAGCGAGTCGACAGCTCGGTGGCAGACATCGTATACTCTGCAGGAAAGATCGAGTGTTTACGGGCTCTTTCATAGGCATCTACGTCAAACTCGTTCGACCACGAAGACGGTTCGTGTAAGAATATCATCCACGCGAACATAACGCAACTTATTGTTATGACGCTTGGTGTCTTGTCGCCCATTGCTTGCTCCCCCTTCTCCGCTTTCGAATATTCATGCTTGATCGTAGTACCGACGTTGCACCTATGGCGATGTGAGCCGGAAGCGTAGGCACAGGCCATGTCGAGATTCCTGAAAACAAGATTAGCGGCAGTCGTCGTAAATTCCTACTATTCGGCAACACAAATGTAAATCCATAACCCAGTTGTTCTCGACTTAAAATTGACGCCTCTCGACTCACAACAAAGCGTTTCCTCTTTTCATCGACTCGTGCGCAGTGAAGTGGCGCTCATTCTCGTTATCGAGCAAGTTTACGAGCACCGCCAGTGCCTGAGCACGAGCATAAAAAAGTTGGCTTTGTCAACGCAAACGCAAATGGAGTGGTGATGATCTGCAAGGAGTGTCGTAGTATGTAACAATTTCAAGAGAAGGAACTCCTGCCTGACTCCTGACTTCTATGCAGAATCCATGTCTTTTTATTACAGCGTTTCCTGTGAAGGAATGCAATTACCCGCCACATTGACTACTGCTTTACATCTTAAAGACACCAATCCGTCGCAAATACATAAGTTATCATTCTCATCGCAACGATCTCCTTTGGAATCATTCTTATCACAGCACTTGCGAGTGTCCACGCAACCGGGTGCGTTACCCGCGTACGATTTGTTTATTCCGATATCACAACACGCCAGTGTTGGAATGCCAATCAGCAATCCAAGCAAAAAATCGTCAACAATCTTCATTTCAATTTCCCTTCCAAGAAACTATCACGAATAACTTTGTAGCGAACGAATGCCGTGCTAGTAAACGACTTGCCGCCACAATGACCAAAAAAACGAATACGTACAGAGGAGATTTCGTCAGGATTAGATTCCCCCGACGCAATCGAAAACTCCAGTTTTTCGGTACTTCCAGAACGAAGTCGCACGGGAAAGACAGGTTTTGCGACGCAAGAACACGATGTCATTGCCATTGCGATTTCAGAATCAGTTTTGCAATTTGAGCGTAATTGAACCACGAAGGACGTTTGGGAGTTCTCATTGACCAAGACAACATCTTCTGGCGGACAAATCTCTACGCAATTTGATTCTGCAAGCAGCGAAAAAACGCCACCGCTTACAACCAACACGCTAGTAAGCACTATTACTATGATTCGATTCATGGGACCACTCGGGTGATAAAGCAACAAATGGGTGCAGTAATCGTGTATCGATTTTCCATTGTCAGATCATTGCCAGGGGCCAAGTGGATTTCCCTCAGGTTTGTCAAACGGAATCTTGCAAGAAAACGTTGAATATTGTTGGTGGCACTCATATTCTGGAATCCAAAGCCAATAGGCTGCGTTCCATTTCATCTCGAAAATTGCTCCTCTCATCGGAGCGGTCCTTAAACATCATGCCAAATTCCTCACATAAAACTTGAACGCAAGGTCCAAAAAAGTTTTTCTCGCTAGGGTAACCAAACTCTTCGGAAGAAAACTGCAACGTTTTTGTAAGGAACGGTCACGAAATCTGAAAAAGTTTTTTCCAATTTCTCTAAACGGATCTTTGATTTTTGTAGTGAACACCCTCATTTTGGTCCAAAGCTGGTCCTTATGCTTCGATTTCGAAAACGGTTTTCTGAGCCGATTTTTTTATCGGTTGGAATCTTTACCGAGCGTAAGCTGATAAAGATTCGTTGTGACCGATGCCTTTTGCTCCTTGCGCGATCTTGTTTTTAAAACAAAAAGCTTCGTCGCTCTTGCCACCGTTAGTCTTGCGGAGTTCCCTGAAAATCAACAATCGCTGTCCCCTCACAATGGGGGGCAAACGCAGATGTCTCTGCATCTCATATCATAAAGACGAATAAATTCTCCAAGCATTTTACAGGCATTGAGCCGTGCGTCATAAATCCTAGAGAAATCGCTTAAAAGAAATTCTAACGGATTCTACCCCAACGTACTTGCATCCCCCCCAGCAACCCTCCTATCATGAAGTGCAACGCGGCGATCTGATTCGTATTCGCCTTGACCACGCCCTCGCGCTATGCGAGGCCTCCCGAAGCCTTTAACAGGAGTCACAGCTCCCCATGAACAAGCTACAAGCTACAAGCTACAAGCTACAAGCTACAAGCTACAAGCTACAAGCTACAAGCTACAGTGCATCGTCTTGTATAGATCGTTCCGCAACTTGCAGAACTGTTCCTCTCTTCTCTTCTGAATTTTCTGCAAAGGTCTAGCCCATGCCCGCGCCAGATTCAACTCACAACCATAAGCTAATCCATGCGATCGAGCGGATTCAACGTGGTGACTCTGCTGGCTTCGAAACGATCTACCATCTCTTCATCGATGATGTGCGGCGATGGTGCCGCTGTCAGCTTGGCTGGCAAGATCGTTATGATCAATATGAAGATGACCTCGCACAAGAAGTTATGCTGGGGTTGTGGCAAGCCATGAGTTCATTGAGAGATTCCTGCGACCAGCAAGGAGACAAGTTATGCGATTTTGTTTTCTTAGTGATTCGCCGGCTCGTCTTCGAACAAGGGGTCAATCGCGGCAAGTACAACAAGAGGCGAAAGAGACTGAGAAACATTACATTACCAGCTCTCTACACCGAGTTGACCCGCGGTCATTATTCGGGTCGTGATCAGGACGAAATCGATGCCCGAGACGCGTTGCAAATCGCTTTGACCCGTGTCTCGGGATCGAAAACGCACGAAATCATGACCCGAAAACTGAAGGGTGAATCCAACCACGAAATTGCCCTAACTTTGCAACTCTCTTCGCGGAGCATTCGACGACTCTTGGCTGAATCAAAGAGCCAACTCAAAGCGTTTCTGATCGCTTGATCCGTGGCCGTAATGTGTCGGTGAGTCTTGTACTGCCCCTGTTGATTCCTCGTAGTCGTCGTTGGAGGTCGAAATGAAACTATCAGTCATTGTGCCAGCCTTCAACGAGGAGCAGACCATTGCCATGTTGCTCCAGCGACTAAGGCAAGTTCGACAATCGGACTGGCAAATCATCGTGGTGGACGACGGGTCAACAGACAGGACCAGAGAGATCCTGCGAGAAGAATCTAAGCGGATGGATTTCGATCTGATTTTGCGAGACCAAAACGAGGGTAAAACAGCAGCAGTTCGTATTGGACTAGAGGTTTCGATCGGCGATTGGGTCCTAATTCAAGACGCCGATTTGGAATACGAACCCGCAGATATCGATCGATTGATTTCCGTAGCAAGCAGTTCACTGTCCGTTGTTTATGGTCGCCGTCCAAGTTATTGGAGCAAACCCTCTCGCTGGCTCTTCGCTACAGGTGTCCTCGGAATTGATATCGCTTTATGGTTGGTGTATGGACGTTTCGTTCGCGATCATGCGACCTGTTACAAATTGTTGCCAAGGTCGATCATAAAATCGTTAGATTTACAATCGACGGGGTTCGAAGGATGCGTGGAAATCACGGCCAAGCTCATGAAGTTGCAGATTCCCATCCAACAAATTCCTATCCGCTACCATCCACGTTCGACAAAAGAGGGAAAAAAACTGACCGCGATCCACGGCCTAAAAGCGTTGCGTACTCTTTGGCAATGGAGGCATTGGAAACCACTTGGACACCTCCATGTCTGTAACGACTTCAACACCAGAGTGTTTAACTCTCTTGACTCGCAACAGACAAGCGTGGCCTGTGGTCTTCCCGTCGTGGGGAAATAGAGAGGAGCCTGGCAGTTATGTGGAAGTTTATTAGGATCCTGCCCGGCGGGATTTTGATGGTCGCTGCGATGGCCAAGGTTGTTTGGGCTCCTCAGCTACTACAATCCCAAGGGCTTTTAAGCTCCTGGTGGCTGTTGGTAAGTGCGGTCTTCGGTGAAATGTGCTCCGGAATATTTATTATTTGGGGACCGCTATTTTGGTCATGGCGGGCAACGACGGTGATCTTTGCTTTCTTGGCAGCGGTGGCAGGATATTCTCTTTGGACAAATCAGGAATGCAATTGTTTTGGCTCCCGCATTGGTTCCAACGTAACACTGCCGCTCGATCTTGCGATATTGCTAATGTGTGGTCTCTTCGCGCCGCGAAAATGCGATTACCAATCCGCTCGCAGTTTCGGTGCCGTGATTAGCAGCGCCTTGGTTGTTGCAACGGCATTGACCGTTGTTTTGACGATCAGAGCGATGAACGCACCAACCCACGATCCGATCGCGTTTTTTCTTACTAAATCGATGTTGAAAAAGGAATGGCCTTTAGGTCGGCGACACCATCCAGAACTTAGCAAGCTGGAAGAGGGCCGCTGGTTAGTTTTGCTAGTTAGGGAAGATTGCGGCCATTGTCGAAACTTGATGGAACGACTATCCGCGAATCCCAACCTGCTAGTTAATGAAAAACGAATTGCAACCTTGGTCTCGCGGGACGGTGAATGGCACCTTTGGATAGACCAGGTCTCGATGGATCCATCGGAACATAGAATTATTTGGGGAGGAAGTGAGCCATTTTTTAGTAGTCCAGCAGCCTTTGTGCTCATGGACGGCATAGTCATCCAAGGTGAGGATGCCGGAGAGGCAGAACAATTAGTCGAGGCATTTTTACGGCTCAGTAGATAAAACACCAACGCATTGTACGTGTCCATCTTCTGCGCAGAGACCAACGCAGCTTCGTTTTCAAACAGCTAATCAATGGCCTTTTTTAAAAAGGCCATTTCGCTTATTGGTATTTGCTGGTTTTGGCTTTAAAACTCGTTAGAAAGTAATTCAAGTTGACAGTGAAATCGCATTTCTTTTTTTTCCTAGTGACCGTGTTCATTTTGACCTCTTCTTCTGGATTGGCAGGTTATCAGGATACACCTGAGTCCTCAGATTCGCCGGAGCGAATAATTCAAAAAATCCAGGAAGCTGACGCGAGAATTGAACGGCTACTCGAAAACTCCTCCGTCAGAATCGAAAGCCAAACCGTTAGATTGGATGGCGAAAAAAAACAGTATTCGTCACGATCCGTTCTGTGTAGACGCCGTGCGAACAACCTTCTGGCAATCGTTGACCAGATCTCGCCTGAGGGCAGACCGCAGGTTATTTGTTGCCTGAATCGTAAGGACTCCTACTATTTCAGACTTCAAAAGCTTGCAGACTCGAAAAATTACGAGCTTAAGAATCTTGAACTTCAGCCCAACGAATTTTCGGACATTGAACTTTCTCAGTTTTTTCTCGCACGAACTTTTTATAGAACAGTTCCAGGAGAGTCGCTTTCGTCAATTCTTAGTCAGGCCAATCGTATTGAAACAAAAAGTTCATCCGGGAATTATCGGCCCATAAAAGTTATAGGGTTCATACCCAGCGGCAATTATGAAAAAATCGAAATGGTCGTGTTACAAGACTTGGATTTTGCGATCGAAAGTCTCCGGATCGACTTCCGCGGGAGTAACGCGGAGGAGTCTATAACCACGAAGGTCCATTACGGTTCGGACAAGTTGCCATCTACAGTTGAAATTCACCAAAGAACCCAAAGCGATCGTGGAGTATTCGAAGGAACGGAAAATTTGACGTTCGGAGAATTTCAATTCGACGTACCGCCTGCTGAGGTTTTCGAACTAGAGCATTATGGAATAAGTGGGCCTGCAAAACCTGAGAAGCAAACGTTTTGGATGATACTCTTGGCTTCACTATCGTTGTTGTTTCTTTTCTATTTGACCCGACGACGTCGCCCCTCACCTCCGACTAAATCTGGGGGTTAAGGAATAGTAGTTGGGAGTGCTCCGTTGTGGAGTGTAAACTGGAATTCAGAATCCCTATTCGATCAGAAACCAAAGAAAGAGTTTTACGTCAGGAGGCGATGTGTCCATGTGCCGCCCGTAGAAAGTTCGAATGTCCAGAGTACTTTCACTGACAGCCTAGTCTCCTCGGTTGATAGGCTTGTTGCTTGAATCCTCGTCATGAGCGAATCCCGCTAATAGACAGATGCAATAAGCACGGAAGTCATCCATTCTTTAGCAATCCGGCCGCATTCGTGCTTGAGGACGGCATTGTCGTCGAAGGCGAGGATGCCGGAAAAGTAGAAACTTTAGTCGAAGCATTTCTAGGGCTCAGTAGTTGAAATACCACCCGAGGAACATGGCCGTGTTACCGAATAGTAATATCGCGTTCAACGTTAGCATTATCCAAATCGCCGACTGGTCAAATCGTCTCAAACTCCAGATCACCACCAACGCCAACGGAAAAGCGGCCAATGCGTACCGTGACTGCGAATTCAAACAAATTCTATACCTTTGTATGGAGTCGGGCACGCTGATGGCGAAAAAGAAAAAACGCAGATCACACCAATGAGATGAGCCGCAGCAAGCTACTACAGAAGCCAATCTTGAAGCAAAAGTCCAGGAATTCGCTCGAAATCAACCGTGTTTTGAGTTATCAACGTCATCTGATTTGCGATTGCAATTGACGCCATTCTTAAGTCCATCGACCCAACTCTCAGTTTCTTAAGATTCAATTCGTCATATACCTCTGCTGCCTTTTGATCAAAAGACACAAGGGGCATAACTGAAAAGTCTTTCAGAATTTTCTCGAACTCAAAATAGGTACGCACCAACGCTTCACTGCTACGTTTGTGGGATGAGTACGCATTCCAGCCATTAAGCATCTCATGGGAGGATACAACGCTCACGAAGATTTCATCGCCCGTGCAATTCTCTAGGCGTTTGCAAAGCCTTTCGTACTGCGTACCTTCTCCCCGCTGCCATACGGTTATGTGGTTCGTGTCAAAAAGAAACACTACAAATTGCCCTCAGAAGAATCCTTGTCGCGGAGCTCCTTTCCAAGACGAACAATCTCCTCAAAATCGGAATCGCCTTGGAACGTACCTCGCACTCGCTCTAACCAACCAAGCTTCGAGTCGTGAGCAAGCTTGTCACGTTTGATTGCTTCTAAGTCGCGTTCAATTGTCTCGAGACGTTCCTCAACCGTTGCCATTTTATCCTCCTGAGACACGCAAATAAACCATCCCGTTATATCTCATTAGTTCCCGAAAAAGGAAGATCGAATTCGTTTCAACGGACTAGCCAACATCGGAGATGCCCCTCCATTGACGCTGCTGTCGTTATCGAATCGTTAAAGATTCCTGGCTAATTCGAAAATAGGCTGTGTAACCCTCACGCAAATGATTTAGTAGTTGAAGTACCACCCGATAAACATGGCCGTGTTACCAAAAAGTAATATCGCGTTCAACGTCAGCAATATCCAAATCGCCGACTGGTCAAATCGTCTCAAACTCCAGATCACTACCAACGCCAAGGGAAAAGCGGCCAATGCGTACCGCGACTGCGAATGCAAACAAATTCTATACCCTTGTGTGAAGTAGGGCACGCCGATGACGACGAAACAGTAAAGCAGTTCGAACCACCTTAGCACGCTAAACCGCCAACCTACTACGATTAAACTGCCGCACAATACGAGAACGATCGGGTTCCAAAACTGCATGTTGAAAAGCGGCAAATCTCTCGGTGGACTATTTCCCCAGTAACATCGACAATCGCTCTGATAAGCATCCCATAACGGCTGCCCCGATACTGCGTGTAGGATCTGCTCTAAGAACGAACCTTCCGGTCGAATGGTCCATCCCTTCTGTGCTTCAAACATGGCCAAGGCGTTGCCTTGCATAAAATGCAAATGCACCATAAAAGCAACAAAGCCCACCCCTCCCATCAAACTCACGACACCCGTCCTAAAATACCGGAAGCGATGCCCAGCATAGTAGAAGAATGCTGCGATGCCCAATACAGGAATGAGCGTTACGCCCACAACCCGAGTTGCACCAGCACACGCAACAATTGCCGCTAACACCCATGGATTCCAATTTTGCTGTATCCCTAATAGCAAGCAGGCGGCCAAAAAACAAAATAGCGATTCGGTGTAAGCCATGCGAAAGAAATAACTGAATGGCGAGAGGGCCACAAACGCGATGCCGATCGTTGCCCAGCGCTTGTTCATCCCACGCTCTCGACAATAGCAATAAAGAATGATCAGGAATCCCAAGAACGCAGTATTAGACACTAGCAACAGCGCAGTCTCTTCGCGTAACCCAATCTTGCATAACACACTGCTGATCAAAGGATAAAGTGGCGGGAATGCAGCCGGATTTAAATCTTGCCAGTTGATCTTTCTCTGATACCCATGACGAATAATGTCGACTTGCCAACGGCCGTCCCAAGCGGCCATCGCGGATGGTAAATCGATTCGACTGAGATGGTCGGGATGCTCGGTGCAAAGGGTAACGACCGACATCGAAAAATCGATGGCAGCAAAAACGAACATGCCCGACCATGCGAAGACCAATACGGGTATTAACCACTCACTCAGATAGTAACGATTGGAACTCACAAGTTCAGAAAGTTTCACTCGACGTTATCCTTCTCAGAGCGATCCTTATCTGGGCTTTGACATCGCTCGGCCACATGAAAGCACGGCGCATTCTCTAGTCGCTCCCACATAAAACAAATCGACGGGATCAAAAACAAAGCTAGAGACATTAGCTGCAAACTGCCTAATATAATCCAAATGCGACTATCCCATCCTAAGCTAACTATAACGGCGAATAGCATCGTGAATAGCGTTTGGCCAAGAAGGCACAACTGCCCCAGTCGACGGCGTGTACGAGGCTGACTCCAGGCAGCTTGAAGACTCAAGGCGATCATTTTTCGATAGGAGTACTTTGTCTCACCCGCGGTGCGAACTCGCCGATCATACTCCACCGCTAAGACGGGGTATCCAAGTTCAAAAACTTTGAACCGATGAAAGAGGGGATGATGCGATGTTCTGACTAAATCCTGCACAGCCATTCGAGACATCATTCGAAAATCCCCAGCTTGCATGGTTCCTTCATTGATGCCTAGAAGTCGCATGCTTCGATAAAACCCGAATGCTGTTAATCGCTTTAACCAGGTATCCACGTTCCGCGAACGTCTGCGTCCAATAATAATTTGTGCACTATCAAGAGTTGCTTGAAACATCTCGGTCAACACCTCTGGTGGATCCTGGAGATCTGCATCTAGTGTTAGAACCCAATCGCCTAGTGCATGTGAGTAACCGCATAGCAGTGCGGCTTGTTGACCCGCGTTACCTCGAAGCCGAATACCCTTTACACAAGCTCGACTCGCGCACTCGCGTTGAATCAGTTGCCATGTCTCATCAGTGCTGCCGTCATCCACTAGAATGATTTCATATTGGAATGGAACGACCGACTGCACCATCTCTAGCTTCGAGTGCAGTTCCGCCAGTGTTCCAACAATGCAAGCCGCTTCGTTGAAGCATGGAATCACAACACTCAAGGTTGTGGGGCTCATGGTTTTGAGGCTCGTGGCGGTACGGCTTGAGCTTGGTGTGATAGAAGGGGACATGCTCTCAATCTTGAGAGGTGATGATTTCATAGCCCGCCTTGGTCGCATGACCTCGATAGATACGGTGTTCGATGTATTCCGATACGAATCTCACCGAACCATCCGCCATAGCAAAATGGACTCCTCCTGGATGTCGGCTTCGGAACCCTTGAACATCCTCCCAAACATCCGGGGTCGCTGGTTTCGGAAAGTAATTGGGGGGAGCGTGGCACGACGCCCAGTCTCCGTTCGCATAATACGCCATCGATCGGCTGTTGTGAGCAGCCACTCCCTCGCCGACCATGAACGTGTGACTGAGCCCGTCTGTGACCGAGGCAAATCGTTGTGGATTTTGGTAGCTCAGTCGGAAAAACAGCCCATTGCAATTTGCCAAGTTATGAACATCTGGCAAAGTACCAACGTGTCGACTCCTGGTGCCGCCGAGTTGGATATCACCGAGAACGCCTTGATAGCTGGTGACACCAACCGGAATTCCCAAAAACTCGGGCTGTCGGATTGTAAGCTCGCTGGCCGAGGAATCGGAGGGACACCGTAGCGAACTGGGGATCAATTGAAGCGTTGTTCGCAATCGAGGATCGAACATGCCATTACCGGAAAAGAAATCCCCATCAAAACCGATACTGAGTTGCTCGTAGATGGCAGATTGCTCCAGTTGTGGCAATATGCTAACAATCCAGCCCTTTCCGTTGCGTTGAGGAGTCGGGCGACCATCAGGCCAGGGGCCAATGCTGATGGGTAACATACGAAAGCTTCCCTCGTAATTGTGCAAAGCCAGTCCGAGCTGCTTCAAATTGTTCGAGCACGAGATTCTTCGGGCTGCTTCCCTCGCCATCTGCACCGCTGGTAGCAATAGGCCAACTAGAAGGCCGATAATGGCGATAACCACCAGCAGCTCCACCAATGTGAAGCCACGATTGAAACGCTTATCTGGGAGTAATTTGACTTCTCGCTGAGATAGCTGAGATAAACGTGGCGAATGCATAATAGGGCTGTGAATGAACGCGTTCCGGGAGCATGGTTAATCCAAAATGAAAAATGGCGGCACAAGCGACCAGAATCACTCGCCACACGAATAAATGCACCTTTTCTTGGCTAGGCGGACAACAATTCTTCGAAATTTTCGCTTGATCTCGAGACCAACTCACTTCAACAACCGGTCGCTAGCCACCGAAACGAAAAATGCTAGTCTGATTGCGACCTTGCACCTATGGTTGTGGTCCATGCTGAATTTGTCTTCCGACCTCGTACCTGATCCTGGTTCTTTGATCTACATTTCAATGGTCATCTGGCAAAGAAAACTGAAAGTCATCCTTGGCTAATTCAAGGCTGCCCTCTGCATAGTAGGTAATGCAACTTTTTTTGTTAGGCTGGCCATCGAATTCGAAATTTCTTCGAAATCTTTTTCTACCCCCCAAAAAACAAGTCACCACGGGAGAATATTTCAATATGCCTAGTCCTCAGGCCATGGGCCCATGCGATAGACTTTTCAACTGAGACGCTGCCCATTCGCGGTTTCCCACGAACCGCCATTCGCAATGACCTCATGCAGCGAGATGCCAATCGCGCCTCGCAAACTTCCTCTTCTCACGTTGGAGTAACTCATGTTACGAACCTCGCCGTCTAATTTACTGGCTCTTTTGCTGGTTGGCTTTTCATTAAGTCCACATTCATTAGCTCAGCAGGTGGTGCCGGTCGATGATTGGAAGCCTGCACCCACCAATCAAAACGGGAAAGAGTACCCTCAAGTTAACTCAGAGGGACGAATCAAATTACAAGTCGTTGCACCTGATGCCAAGAGTGTCTCATGTAGCTTTCGCGATAGCAGCGAATTTGTGAAAGATGACAAAGGTGTTTGGACTGGCTTCACTCGCCCTCTCGACGAAGGATTCCACTATTACACCATCAAAATCGACGGTGCCGAAGTCCCTGATCCTAACAGCAAATACTACTTTGGCGCTATGCGATGGGGCAGTGGAGTTGAGATCCCTGCCAAGGATCAAGATTTCTACGCCCTCAAGAATGTGCCGCACGGGCAACTTCGCGAAGTCCTCTTCTTTTCGCCAAGCACAGATACAACCCGTCGCGCGTTTGTTTACACGCCACCAGGCTACGACGCGAACCAAGAAATCCGATATCCAGTTCTATACCTGCAACATGGCTGGGGCGAAAATGAATACGGCTGGGGCGCTCAAGGCCACGCCGGGCTGATCATGGACAATCTCATCGCCGAAGGAAAGATCAAACCGTTTATCATCGCTATGACCTATGGTATGACTAATGAGGTGCGCATGGGAGGCATAGCTAATTTCGATATCAAACACTTTGAAAAGGTTCTTGTCGACGAATTGATTCCTTACGTCGATTCGAACTTTCGCACTCTAACCGACCAGCCAAATCGCGCCATGGCTGGCCTCTCCATGGGAAGCATGGAAACCAAGGCGATCACGCTTAAACACTTGGACAAGTTTTCTCACATCGGCCTGTTTAGCGGAGCCACAATCACACCCGACGACGTAGAGAAGACTCCTGGATTCAAAGAAAAGGTCAAGCTCGTATTTGTTAGCTACGGTAGCAAAGAGGTTGGTGGTGATCGACCTCGACGCGGCGGTGATCCCGAAGCCGCAACCAAAGCGATCAAGGAAGCTGGTATCAACAGCCACTACTACCTATCCCCTAAAACCGCTCACGAATGGCAAACGTGGCGAAGAAGCTTGCGTGAGTTCGCTCCTTTGTTGTTTCAAACGAAGGACTAGTAGAAGAAATCGCAAAGAGATTAGCTCACATTCGGCGGCTGTCGAAATCGATGTATTCGCCAAATAGTCCAAAGAACAAAGACTAGGTTAGAAAACAATGCCATCAAACCAATGGAAGCGTATGGCGACGATGCATTGCCTACGATCAAGCTGACTAACGGCATCATATAGAGAATGCTTAGGGCACCCCATCCAAGGGACCCTATTACGGCAAGAACCAGTGCAATGTGAGTTGACGAGGGTACCGGACGCGAGTTGCTGCGAGCATATTGTTCTACGCACAGGACCAGCGCGTAAGGGAACGAAGATCCATACGTAAACATCCCGATGACGGCTGGGATAATTGCTTTAGCAGGTTTTTGCTCCCCCTCACCGGCACCATCGGACTGGGCAACGTTTGTTTCAGGTGGTGCATAGGGATTTCGCATGGCGGGCATTTTTGGCAATCAAAAGCTAGCTTGCGTGGCGTTACCTGACGCATCGATAGACGAAAGCAGGGGGAAGATTGCGCCAGACGGTTGGGCTTAACTCAATCTTTGAGAAATACTTATCAAGCTGCTTGCGGAATCGCTTAGCGGCAGGCAACAACAAGCCTTGCAAGTAAGCAAAAGTCGCAAACTGACCACCTGGTCGTAACACCTGCATCATCGAGTCCAAGATCTCGATTTGCAATGATTCAGGAAACGATGCCCAGGGCAGTCCGCTTACAACGGCATCCAAATGGGGAATGTCGCGTTGCTTGCAAAGGTCTACGATGTTTACTGCTGAGTCCTCGGCTAGATCTAAGTTGGGTAGCTTCTCTCTCAAAAGTTGACAGAATTCAGGGTTCCTTTCAACCGCGAAGAATTTTGCTCCCGGTTGAACCGCTTGCATGATCATCGGGGTCGCAGCACCCGTACCAGGGCCGTACTCCACTGCGTACTTGATGGTTTTCCAATCGAAACCATCTACGATCATTCGACAGAGGTAGCGAGAACTAGGGGTGACCGCGCCAACTTGATTGGGTTTGAATACGTAATTTCGTAAGAACTTTGTTCGCATTTTAAATTGTAAAGGGTTATATCGAAGCCGCGTTTTTGCAAGCTTGCGATGATTCTATTCCAATGTGCGTGGGGATTGCTATGCCCCTCTCGCTGAAATCCTCTCACGTCGACGACTCTGAATCCAGAGCCAATTCTTTTGCCATGCAATCCTTACAGGTGCCGCAAAAGCAAAGTAACAAAACAATACAGGCAACGCCATTTCCCGAATGACGAAAACCAACAAGAGCGAAAACACGATCTTTAGCAACTTTGTCCGGTTGCCAGAACCTCTCAGAAATTGATTCACTACGTGTGGATACCGCACACGGGAGACCATTAGCAGCGATACACAAATGGTGATGATGGGCAACAAAAGGGCCAGCACCGAAATAGAGATATCACCGTACGATGTGCCAAAGGTCAATGCGGATTGCTTTGGGAGCTCGGGCTCAATGGCTACAGCTCTGATCTCTTGTAATCCAATTGGAAAGGACGCAATCACCCCTGCGGCTGCAGGAGAAGGCAAGCCGCTGAAGTGGTCATGGGAATCGGACTCGTCTGTTTCTGCATTAAAACGTGCCAACCTCAAAATGGCCGAGACCATAAAGAGAACAGCAATGGCCCAGAGCAGACGAGGTGAGTACTGAAACGGTAACTTGGCTATCGACTCCATAAGCTTATGGTCCGGATGCATGAGCTTTAACATGATAAAGGCTGGAGCAACTCCAAAGCTCACCACGTCGCACAAGCTATCCAACTGAGCGCCAAAATCACTCGTCTGCTTGGTCAGCCTCGCTACACTCCCATCGAGCGCATCGAACACCATCGCCAAAAAAATTAAACCGGCAGCATTGAATAACAACTGGTTGGCGGCGCTAGAGACAGGCCCACTAGGAGTTAATTCCTCAGGACCAACCATAGCCGCAAAGGTGATGGCTCCAAAGCCACACACTGCATTACCTAATGTTAACAAAGTAGGGATCACGGCGAATACTCGCGAACGCCTACCTATTTCCTTTTCATGGTCAGCCACAGATAATTTCCAGTTCTTTCTAACGCCCGCCAGCGGGGCAGTACTGCTGAAGCCACGAGAATATTTCTTTGTGCCAATGAAGGCTGTTCGCTGGCTTGTTCACCCAGTGACCTTCGTCGGGAAAGTTTACGAAGCGACTCGGTACCCCTTGTCGCTGAAGGGCTTGAAACAACTCGTGACCTTGTCCGATTGGACAGCGAAAATCATTGTCGTTGTGGATGACCAACATTGGCGTTTTGTACTTGCCAAGATTGCCCGCTAGTCGATGAGGGCTGAACTCACGATACTTTTCAGGGTACTGCCACGGCATTCCACCATGCTCATATTCGTCGAACCATAGCTCTTCGGTGGTTCCCCACATGCTTTCAAAGTTATAGACGCTGCAGTGAGTCACCAAACATTTAAACTCTTTGGCTATTTCATTTACTGCGAACCAATTCTGCATGTATCCACCAAAACTCGCACCAGCGGACGCCATGCGAGAGGAATCAACATACGGCAACGCTTTAACATGCTCTAGCCCCGCAACCAAGTCTCGGTAACACTTGCCACCCCAATCTCCGCTGATCTGATCGCAGAATTCTTGGCCGAACGAGGTTGAACCGCGGGGATTGGGCATTACAGCCACGTAACCCTGGGCGGCCCAAAGTTGTGGATTCCAACGAAAACTCCAGCCATCTTCCCAAGCTCCTTGCGGACCACCGTGTACCAAGTAAACAACGGGCCATTTCTTATTAGGATCAAATCCAGGTGGCTTCAAAATCCACATCTGCATTTGGAACCCACCTTCGACAGGAACGGTCACACTTTCTGGTTCGGGCCGATCCAATGACTCGAGCAGTTTTTGATTGTGAAAAGTAATTTGTTTGGTAGTGCCTAATGCAAAAGTACCAGAATACAGTTCCGGCGGTGCATTCATGGTCGCGCGTGCCAATACGAATCCATCCTTGCTCAGCGAATGGCCGGTAATCTGCCCCGAACGCCCATCTGCAAACAGCTTATCGATCTTTCTCGAAGGTCCGCTTAACGATGCATGATGAGCGACGACGGCAGCGTTCGATTCACTTAAGAAGACTAGATCGCTGGTCCCCATCCAACTGTAATCACTAACCGAGAGATCGAGATCTGCAGTTAGAGAACGGGCTGCCCCTATAAGTGTTCCGTTAGGTTCGCAATCTTGAACCATCAGTTGCCATTTATCTGCCTCGTACCCAGGCTTGGCCTGTGCACGGAAGGCAACATGTTTACCGTCTGGGCTAAACTTGAGAGTCCCTTCCGCCGCGATTCCCGAAACGACCGCAGGCCATTGCTTGGATGTATTTCGAATGCTGACTCGACAAATATCATGATTGGTCGACCATGCCTCGCCTTGAGCAGGCACAGCAGTGAACAAGACGTGAGAGCCGTCAGGGCTAAAGGTGTACTCTTGACCACCAACAAACGTGCTGCTCGTTGGGAAGGCATCTCGGTCGCCCGGCGTAATGTCTCGACAATCTTTACCATCGGATCCAATCACGAACAAATGATTTCGTTTGTCTTCGACGTAGGAATCCCAATGGCGGTAAAACAATTTCGTAAAGGTTCGAGCCTTGACGATGTTTGCAGAGACCGCTTCGTCGTATTCTCGATTTTTTACATTCGATTCGGCAAATGGAAGGATGCTAAATTCGGGACGCACTGTAGATTGAAATACGATTTGACTTCCATCTGGAGACCATAAACCTTGTGATGCACCTGTGGAGATGTCGGTGATCTTTCTGGGCTCACCACCGTGGACTAAATCCAAGATGTAAAGTTGAGATGAGCCATCGCGCGTCGACTCGAACAAAATCATCGTGCCGTCGGGAGACCATCGAGGATGACTGTCTGATTTGCTGGAATAAGTTAGTTGACGAGTCCCGCTACCATCCCGATTGATCAACCAGAGATTCGTTGACTTTTCATTTTTCGCCGCGTTGTGAATCTTAGTCACTTGATAAACGACTCTCGATCCATCGGGACTTATTTGTGGATCGGCCAGTCGCTCTAGTTGAAACAGTTGTTCCAATTTCATTGGCTCGCCAGCATGCGAAGAGCCAGAAAAAATGGATTGACCACTCATCATTAACACCAAAGGAAAAACAAAACGAAGCATAAGAATGACACCGGATCAGCGATTGGGAACTCGTTGAAAAACCATCTGGAACACAATTAGGGATTCCTATGATAGCTAGACTCACCAGTTCTGGCCATGGTTTAAGGCGTCGGCGAACTTATTGCCTCGAGACCCTATTCAAGAAAATCTCCGATTCCTTGGCAATATTTCCCCATTAGCTTATCGGGTGGTTGATTTAGTGACGGATTGGCCAGACTTCCACAGAAGTGACCAGCCTAGCTTTAGGCCCGGTTGCGGAGTTATAAACGAAATGGGGGCATCGCGATTGCCCCCAAGAAAAACATATGCAGTCATCTGCAGACTGCAAAATAGCGATGACGGCAAGTGCTCCCTTTAGTGGGGAGCATTCAGCTGTGGAACATCTTGAACTCTTGGCGGACCGATTTGATTGTCTTGGGGGCCAAGTTGCATATCCTGGGGGAATCCATGATCGGGAAACGATTGCGGTCGCAAGCCTAGTTCTGGCCGGTGGGGCATTGAATCAGGACTTCCGAAATTAGGTTGCCCAGGTGCATGCTGTTGCCCAGCTCCGTGCTGCGGTCCAGGTCCGTGCTGCGGTCCAGCTCCGTGCTGTGGTCCAGCTCCGTGCTGTGGTCCAGGTCCGTGCTGTGGTCCAGGTCCGTGCTGTGGTCCAGGTCCGTGCTGTGGTCCAACTCCGTGCTGTGGTCCAGGTCCGTGCTGTGGCCCAGGTCCGTGCTGTGGTCCAGGTCCGTGCTGTGGTCCAACTCCGTGCTGTGGTTCAGGTCCGTGCTGTGGCCCAGGTCCGTGTTGGAATGGCGGAACATATCGAGGTTGGTGCGTGTTACCGGCTCGTTCGTCGCGCATCATCGATTCGATGTTCTTCATGGTCCGCTCAATACTTCGCAGCGTCGATAGTATTTCATCATGCTGGCCGCTCGACTCTGTCAGTTTGAAACCTCTTGCGTGAATCGGCAATTGCATTGCAGCAAGAGGAACATTTGGCATGCCAGGCGAAACCATCACGTTACCTCGCAACATTTGGGGCCCGGGAAAAGGCCTCCGATGCATAAAGTGTCCGTTGATATCAGGTCGATTCGCTTCAGATTTTTTTACATCTGGCTTTTTCATTTCGGCATGTTTTTTCGGACCGTGCTTTTTGTTCTTACCTTTCGATTTATGTTTTCCGTTATCTCGTTTGTCACGATTGTCTTGCGTGGCACGATCGCCATCTTTCGAGTTCTTATCATCAGGCTTGGAATCGGTAATTATTTCGGATGACTCAGAAATAGGATTTTCCTCGATAACATGGACCGCAGCGGAGCTCAAAGAGCAATGCCCTAAAGCAGCAGCAAGTCCGAGGACTGCGGTAGACGTCGACGGAAGAATAGTTCGGAACAAAATGTGGAAACGCATGTGAACGGCCTTAGATCCTGGGAGATGTGAACAAACAACCCTAACATGGCGATTTGCACATCATAACACGGTTTAGGCGTTAAAGTTTCTGCGACCGCTATTGATATCCTGGCCGGCCGAACATCGTCGAACGATTTCTCAGCCTACGGAGTAAACTTTACCCACTCTCACCAAACAACCGAATCGATAAATGTGGACGATGGATGCCATGTTGTAGGGGCAAACAAAATGAATCACGCTTGAGACAGGTCATTATGTGGCCGAAAAGGAGAGAGGAGTAGTCTCTACTCTCATCAATGGAATGATGGCATTACCGGTGGGAACCTAGAACGGTAATGGCACAAACGCGAAGAGGAAAGAAACGGATGTCATACGGTGCGACGCGAGGATCACGAGGCTGGTTTTATGCCCTATTGGTCGCGGCTAGCATGTTCGCAGTCTTTTACGCAGGCAGTACCTACATAAAGTTTGGTAAGCCAGTGTACCGAGACCCGAGAACGGCATTTCTAACCGTCTCGACCAACACACCCCCGAAAGAAAAAGCGACGTCCGATTCCTTTCAGACTTCGATAACTTCCGAACCCTTAGATGAGTTGGTCGATGATTCGTCATGGGTCGACTACAACCGGACCTCAACTCATTCAGTCTCTCTGTTTACACCGCCTGCGTCAGCGACTTTATTCGCTCCGTCTCCAACGTTACTAGAGGCGCCTGACGAATCAATCCAATACGGTCGCGCCCCCGAATACCTCGCGGCTAACAACGCAGAGCAGCCACAGACTCCTATCGAGCTAGTCTCGAAAACAACCGAGAAAGGGATTGCTCATCCCGTTTCTAATCTAGCAACCCGAACAAATTTCCCCTTTTCGCCACAGGCACAAAGTTGGCCAGAGCCAAATCAGATTAAGGATCTGATCCAGTCCACGCGAGCCCTGATTCAGCCATCTCAGTATACTCAAGCTTCCAATCTTCTCGACGAGCTATCCGATTTACTTTATACGCTCTCTCAGAGCAAGCTAAACGAAACCGCGATTGCAGAAGTACTTCTTCGAATTAGATCCATTGGTGTAGAAATTGCTAGCTTCGCAAGCGAAGTGTCGATGGAAAGTCAGCAGCTATCTAACGTATGTGCACGGCTCGCCTACTCTATCGAGCGGCGAGCTGCGATTTGGACTGCGATTCACACCTGTATAAGCAAGTCCGCAATCCCAGTTTCGTTCCGTATCACAGATGTTCCGGGCAGCATAGAAAGCCAGATGATTGACACGGACCCGTCGATTCTTGCAGAGCGTCAGCCAAGATCGTTGGTTCAAGCTGTTGATGCTGTTGAAAACATTATCGTTCGCACTGGGCAGCCAGAGGCATGGCGAACTTACCTAATTCTTGATGAGCTTCTAACCCTTAACGACCCGGAAATCGATCGCGAAGAGAAAGCCAAACTTGCTCGGCGATTCTTGGGCAACGTCCTGTCTACGAACGTAACTCAAGAGCAAGCAGACTTTCTTAGAATGTATGAGGTCAAGTCGCTAGCTACCTTGGTTCATCCCTGGACCGTCAGCCCCGTTGACTATCTACAGCTTCTCGAAGACATAGAGATGCTCGAGTCAAACCCAACTCACCGTTGCAGCTCTACACTTTCTGAAGCAATTCAATCACTACGCTTCTCTGCTACTCCCGAACAAGCTGCCATTAGCCAAGCCATTGCAGCTCACTATAAGAACGCGAACGTCCGTATTGCCCTTTCAGAATCTTTCGTCAACCGATTGCTTCCCAAGGGAAATACCATAGAGAAGCCCGTCAAGCAAAACATCCTGGGAGCGGATACCCGAGGAGCAAGCGTTGTCAAGACACAACTCCAAGCAGACTTCAAACCTGATGAATCTGGCTGGACGATTGGTCTCAATCTCGAAGGGGACGTAAGCAGCCAAACCAAGTCGAGTCGCAATGGCGCCACGTTTTACAGCCACTCTCTGGCAAATGTAAATGCAGAGCGTACCATTCGTATTCGACCTGATGGATTCGAAGTGAATGGCAAGCCAGCTTCGGTGCAGTCAAGTGATTCACTTAGAAAGTTCTCAACGGAATGGGATAGTCTTCCGATTTTTGGTGATGTGGTTCGAGGTATCGCCAAAAATGAATTCATGGAAAAGCGTCCGATCGCACGTCGCATTGCTCAAAACACAATCGCTCGTGAGACAGATCGTGAATTTGACAATCAGCTTCAAACGAAGATTCGAACTTCGCAAACCCAATTTGAGTCCCGTTTGCTCAGTCCACTTCAAGGGCTTAGCCTGGAACCAACTATCGTCGATATGCAATCGACCGATGAGCGGTTAATTGTTCGCTACCGAGTGGCCAGCGAAATGCAAATGGGGGCAAACACGGCTCGCCCAATAGCGCCTGCCGATAGCTTAATCTCCGTGCAAATCCATCAGTCAGCTTTCAACAATGTTGCGAGTCAAATCGTTACAGGCGGCCGAGATTGGACAGCACAAGAATTGGGAGATCAGATTGCGGATTTCCTAAAGCAACCTAGGAAACAATTGGAGCTAGAACAAGGTGAAGATGTTCGAGTCCGGTTTCAGCCTAACAATCCTATCACTTTGGATTTCCAAGATGGAAAGCTGTGGCTGACTCTTCGTATAGAGTCGATCGAACAGCCTGGCCGTCTTCACATCAAAAACTTTGTGATTCATGCCGCCTACAACCCAGTGATCAAAGGTCTCTGGGCCGGGCTGGACCGAGATGGAACAGTTAGTGTAGAAGGGCCAAAGCTCAGTTCACGAGACCGATTACCATTAAGAACAATTTTCACGAAAGTCTTGGCTAACCAAGAAGCGATTCCAGTCGTTGCGGATTGGATCATCGAAGATGAGCGAGCGAAGGGGCTTGCGGTCTCGCAGCTCGTTCTGAGGGATGGTTGGATTGGTATAGCAATCAGCCCAGATGACTCGCCACACATCGCCATCCTCGAAAAGCAAATGCGACGCTAGTCGGTGAAACGCCAGCCCTCTTGGGGCTCAGGAAGTCCCATGATCACGTGATAGCTACGTTGTTGACTTTCCAGCCAACGCTCGGTCTTATCTGTTGTACGACCTCTAGCGATGTTATCAGCGTGTTTGAGCCTTGAGCGTGCCAACTCGAAATCTTCTCTAGCCACGGCGGATATGGCCAGGTTGTGCCATGCCGCCGCATTGGTCGGATGTTGATCCGCAGCGCCCTGCCATTCTTTTTCTGCTAAATCCCAACGACCTTGGCGAGCATAACCGTTCCCCTTCCGTACTTGCGAAGAACCGAGCCAAAACCAGGGTAAGTCGATAAGGACAGCGTCGGGTTTTAGCTGAGGCGAAACGAGTTGCCAACCGCGATAGGCGGCTAAGGACACGATGCTAGAGTTCTCCATTTGCAGTTGATTGCCAGCTGAGTCGGCGACACGTTTAACATCGGTCTCCGATGTGTCGATGGTCTGCTCCCAAACACGTTGGCCCGATTCGACATCAACAACAGTCCAGTGCACCGTGAGATGCATTTCATCCCGTTTCCGTTTCAACAATTTCGCTAGGAACGAACGCCGCTTTTCCTCGATGGGGGTCAAATGGGCGAACACAACGTTGGCTTGGAGCATTAGATCCGAATTCGTATTCCGTGCGGCTCCAACCGTGGCCGTTTCGTTGGGCTGATTGTCATAGGACACCAATTGAATCTGGCTTGCAGTCGCCAATTGGTCTGGAGTGACCGTTAATAGTAATGGATTGGGTCGCGGGGTCGTCGCAACAATGGAACTTTCGAGAGTCTTGGCCGCTTTTTGGAGCTCGTCCATAGAAACGGAATCGTTGGTTGGCATAGCGCGAGAAGCGACACCTACAGGAGCGACTGCAACGCGAACCATTCCGGTCCGTGGGATACTACCAGCCTTCCATGTATTGATAGGAGCGGTCATTTGGCACCCAGCCAACACGACAATCGTGATCGAGAGTGTCAACACGATCTTTGCGAATGTTGCAAACCTAACCGATTTCATCTTAGTACCTGCCGCGTGATAGATTTCCGGTGCTAGATGTCATTGGCGGCGCGTTGGCCGATGGTTGAGCCGCCGTCGAATGATGAATTTGAGTTGATAGTGGACCTCGGTACTCCAGCCATAAAAGTGCATCGGTGCGTTGACCAACGGCTGGTATGACGCGATTGAGTCCCAGAATACTCGGAGGATTCGCAAGAAACGTATTGTCTTGTGGTGCATTGGGTGCAGCCACAATTCCACACGAGAGGAGCAACACTTGATCAGTGGGCCATTGAATCTTTTCTTGTAGTCTCCATGAAACGATTTGCGGAACTTCGATATATGTAGATTGTGTTTGTGTTCCGCCCATCGGCAAATCAATTCGCACTTGATTGAGTCGCTCAACTTGATCGATTTCGCATTTGATCATTAAATCCGCCTGTCTTCCGTCCAAGCTGAGAAGCGGACTAATCTGAAGACGAAACCCCTCTTTAATTTCATCCGAAACGGGAATCATCGGAGGGAAGGGGGCAGCGGTGTTGCGTGTGTATTCTTTTAGATAGTTGCGAGATCGTAACTGCTCTAAGGCTTGAAGCTGGCCGTTGTATAGTGGTATCTCGAGAGCCTGAACTTCCTTTGCATCGGAGCGTCCGCGCAACTGCGAAAGCAGGATGGCTCCATTCTCTTTTGGCATCAACCAAGCTTGTACGCCAGTTGAACTGGAGGGTATTGACTTCATTAAGCCTATAGACCGAGACCGCCATTGGGGGTTGGAGATTTGTATCATGCGAAGCCCGAAGACTTGCGGCTCTGCAACTCCATTGACGAATCGTTCATAGAGTTGAGCGATACGTGTGTGCATTGAATTTGTATGAAACACTCGCAGGGTGGACTTGTCGGCTGTGATGACCCCTGTGACTTCACCGAACCATGAATCCGTGCCAGTCTCTCTCAAAATCCAGTCGATTAGGACCTGTTGAGGCCGCTCCATATTTTTGACTGTTTCGGTGTAGGCTCGAATGTCGTATTCAACCCAATATTGCCCAGCGTTCGTAGGTAGCTTGACATCAGGAACTAGTTTCGGAGCCAACACCGTTGGGCGTGTTGGCTGGCGGTTGTCGAGTGACGGACTAGCTGGAGGTGGAGATTGCGTTGCTGGCGAAGTAGACGGAATCGTACCGCTTGAAGAGGGGCCAGTTGGGATAGGATTGGGCGTGACTGGAGCGAGTCCGCTCGGTCCTGGTGGGCTGATGTTCGAATTGTCTTGCGATAGACACGGAAGTACCGTCAACAGAAGCGAAAACGCGAAGGCTGTTGATCGCCGAATCCAGTTTTTTTCTGCGAGGATCATATAGTTATCATGTCCGTAAAAGTGGCCAGTTCATCAGAGGAGATAACAAATTAGGCAAGCTGGGCCAATGCTGATTCTGCGTAAATTTCTGCTAGCTAAACCGGAATCAGTCCGTCAGCCATCAAGACTAAATCGCCCCCCAATCCAAATGAGGGGATCGATTGCCATAGAGTCTAAATAAGGGCATGTTGAATAGTCTTGTGCTAAAACTTACAATCGCTCGATCTCTCCAACACCCCCAAGGCCCGTATTCAGGCCGATTGAGAAAAGAGCCCAACAATGCGTAACCCGCTCCTTGTTCTAGTCACTTGGTTCATTGTTCTTTCCTTGCTGAGCTATACCTCCGTGGCAGATCCGCCTCAGGGACTAGAGCCACTCATTCGGTTTTACAATCATTCTACCAACGAGCATTGTTATTCTCATAAAGAATATGAATTGGCTGATTGGCGCAAGCAGAGCTTCGTCAAGGAACATTACCCCCTGGGGCTTGTTGCTACTCGCGCAGTACCTGGCACCGTGAGACTGACCCGCGCAACGGCGAGAAGTGGGCGACACTATTACTTTACGAGGACTAAGAAGTCTTCTTCCGAACTAACGATCGATGAGAAGAACTTTGAAGTCTTTGTTTGGACCAGTGGTGGGGATAATCGCATTCCCGTTTACGGCTCCACGTGGACTGACAATGGCGATGTCTACCTAGAGTTGAACAAAGAATATGTGGATAAGTTCACAGCTGACTCTCAAAAAGCTCTTGGAGTAACACGCAAGTCCTTAGGCGATAGTCCGATATTCTGGGTATACCCAATGGTGAATGATGCGGCACCGAAACCCTCTGTGGCAATGGCCGATTCGCCGGCTACTAGCAAGAATGAAATCGCCACAAAACCTCCCGCCCCAACGCTTGCACCCAAAGCGAACGATTCAAAGACGGATGAATCTTCCCAGGAGAATTTAACGAGCGATTCCAACTCTAAGATCGCCTCATCACCTGATGAGATTATTAACTTTCTTCCTCTCTCCATTGAAGGGGAGATTACTTCTTATACCATCACGGAAGACCATCGATTCTTGATTATTGCACTTCGAGAAAAAAACGAAGTGCTCGTATGGCAGGTCGCATCGGAAAAAATCGTAAAGCGGATCAAAACGCCTGCTCCAAGCGCCATTCTTTCCCGCGGTGACCATTTGTTTGTTGCCAACTCGGGCCAAAAAACGATCAGTCAGTTCTCCCAAAAGAAAGGCTTTGTCCAAGTAGATCAGTTCCTCACCAGCAAACCAAATATGGTGCATTTATCGGCCCCTCATGGGAAACATTTTACCAACCAGATTATTGTTTCTTCCCATGGTGAAGGGGTGCAAGGATCCTATTCAAATCCAGAAACGATATTGCTAGATACAAAAGGAGATTCAGCGATACCGCTGAATCCTGTTTCGCTAGCCACATATAGTTATGATGGAAAATTAGTTTTAACTCAAAGCTCCTTTAACCTGAGCCCTGGAGGGGAAATCAATGTTTATGCATCTGCTTCATTTTTGAAGCGAAATCCACAAAGTGTTTTTCCCGTCAATGCGAACACTTCTTCGTATCTGTACCAAGCTCACGAGGGAGGAGCCTGGATTACGGTTAATCAAATCTACTCTGGAACACCGCTTAAGCTCCAAAAAGACAAACTAGGCGATATTCTTGTACCAGAGCTTTCTAACAAGGTCGTTTACTCTTTAACTAACAATAAAGTCATTGCCTACAAATTAGACGCTTCGCTTACGGAACTAGGAGATCGCACTGCGAGTTGGCCACAGCGGCACCAAAGTCAATTCGATAGCCCGTATAACATCATTGAACGTCAGAAAAAATATCAGCTAGATCATCCAGTAGCGATTACCGACAATGGTCAGACTCAGTTCTTTGTTCTCGACGCCACAACAAATACCTTGCTAACCGCTAAGACCCCTGCGTTTCTGGTGGAACGCCCGCAAGAGAAAACTTCTTCATCCTCTCTTGCGACAAACACTGCTGAAAACATGCCTGAAGCCAATACTCTTGGGGTACCCGAGTTCGCAGTCGAAGGCAAGCCTTTTACGGCACAGCTACCGGCGACACCCGATTCGGAATACGAACTCATGACGGGCCCTCAAGGCCTGACGATCAGCAAATCTGGTCTGTTGTCCTGGACTCCTACCCCAACTCAATTGGGGCCTCACATCCTTAAGATTCGCGTTTCTGCAAACGATCAAGTTTCTTTTTTGCGACCAAAGATTGAAGTTGTAAATCGAGACATGGTCGCATCCGGTAAACCGCCCCAATCCTTTAGCAAGCTCGACCTAGAAATTGACCACTATGATCTTTCAGTAAGCCATGATCGCAAGAATCTGCTTTTACTCCAAGGTGAACAGCTTCGAGTTCTCGGTCCCGACGGAATTACCGTTGTGAAAACGATAAAGCTACCGAGTCTCTATCGTCAGATTAAAGATCGCGGTAGCTATATGGTCGCTTTGTCTAAACAGCCCGCAGGACTGGCATTGATTGACAAGAAGACTGGCCAGCTTCGAAAAAGTATTCCTCTCGAAAGCAAGAACGTTCGAGTATTAGATGTGCTAGACATTGCCGTGCACCCAACGGAACAGATTTCGTATGTAACCATTCGAAACGATGTCAATCTTCCCCGCAATCGACTTCTGGTGGTTGACGAACAAACCGGGGAGGTATTCACGTCCCCAGAATCGATCGGTACGTGGATTCATGTCGACCCGACA
Organism: Pirellula sp.; assembly: GCA_046344995.1. Classification (GTDB taxonomy): domain Bacteria; phylum Planctomycetota; class Planctomycetia; order Pirellulales; family Pirellulaceae; genus JBKCUI01. Next base: position 172,483 of record JBKDKR010000078.1, on the reverse strand, counting down.
GGGAGTTATCTTTACGCAGGCTATGAAGATCTCTACGAGCGAGGCGCGAATTTTATTTTTAACCCGGGTGGCCAATTCGTAATAACGCCCGATTACGGCAATATCGACTGGCTGATGTCATACCAAATTGATGGCAAACGACTGAAGCTTACCCAAATCGATCTTGATGCAGGTGGAAACGGTTCAGGCCTTAGTATGTCACCAGATGGAAAGCGTTTGACCTATCTTTCCTTCGCTGGAACACCTACTTCGTCAAAGAATCTCGCAGCGTGGAATGCAGCAAACCTTGATGAAGCCCCTGTTAGTTATCCAACAAAAGACATTGCAACAACATCCCACTTGGCGTTTCATCCCCGACTCAATCTTGCAGCGGTTCCCAGCCTTAATTCCGCTGTGATTTTTGATCGGGAAACGGGTCAAGTGCTACCTGACCGACTTCAAATGACTTCCAAAGGGTTCGAAGGCGAGCAAGTTGAAGACGTTAGTTTTTCTCCTGATGGCCAGGCGCTGCTATTCATTGTTGGCGGCTTCGAAGGTCGCTCAATGCGCAAAGTAGGACTGAGACTCTCGGAGCAAGAGAAGGATGAGCTTCGCAAACCACTTGAGATCGCAGCAAGCAAAAAACGTCCTTCGAATGCCCCACCGACTCCTCGCAAAAAAATCGCTGCTAGCGAGTTAGATTCGTTGAAAAACTCCTCAAAGCGTAAAGAGCTCGATGCTCGGGAGATCAACCAGGAATTTCAGAACTCCATTGTATTTATTCAGAGTGGCAGATCAGTCGGGACAGGCTTTGTGGTTGGGCGAGATGGTTATGTCCTGACGTGCGCTCACGTCCTCACCAAAAACGGTTCGCCAATGATTAGCTATTTGATCACTCGTGGAGATAAACAAGCGGCGATCACCGCCGAAGCTGAAGTTATCCAAATAGATACCAAGAGAGATCTAGCGCTCTTAAAAATTGAACCATCCGAGTCACTAAAGCCGATTCTACTCTCAGACCGTTCCACCGTGGAATCGGGAGAGGAGGTAACCGTTATAGGCAACCCGTCGGTGGGAGGAGCAGTTCTCACCCACACTCTCACCACAGGAGTCGTAAGCAATATAGAACGGCAAATTGACGATCAGAGTTTTATTCAGACCTCTGCTGCGGTAAATCCCGGCAATAGTGGTGGGCCGGTGTTCGACCGTTATGGGAAAGTAATAGGATTGGTGGTGTTAAAGGCAAGGATCGAAGCTGCTGCATTCGCAGTTCCTGCGAGAGAATTAAGGCTCTTTCTGCAAAGTGCGACCAAACGGTAACAAAACCTAACTCGTGCGATGACTGGTGCCGTTTGACTCAACCACGTTGAGTGATTTAGGTCAAAAAGAGTTTAAAGGACCCCACGCCCAAACTGCTACGTTGATTTCGCTCTTCGCCAAGATAGGCTCTGAGCCGAAAGAGCGGTGGATGAATAGCTACCTTCGGCTGCTCCCCTTTTTTCATCCTGTCTAGCCGAAGGCAAAGCCTCTGAAGAGGTCTTAAGTGAGGAGAATGGTAGAGTGTCGGTAGATTGCCAGTTAGGCTACCACCGGGATGAAGTCCAATTTGCTAATCGATGGCTTGTTGAAACAGTCGCAAAGTTCATGATAGTTGTGCAGTGAATGGCGATGATGGTATTTAGCGATGGCGAGCGATAAGTTTTCGATATAGATAGACTGCTGACGTGCGGAGCAATTAAGGACAGTTTTGCTACTTTGGTTTAGCTTGCGAGGAAACAACCCATGCTTCTTCGAATTGTGCGTGCTTCATGCTCTTTCCACCTTCCACAAAGTAACTGTAGACGGCATGCACCAGCCCGTCTTTGGTCTGAATGATGGCTGGGTAGTGATAAGATCCACTCTGTTGATCCTCCAGGTATTGCCCATGTCTCCAGGACTCGCCCTCATCGTCTGAATAGCTCAAGGCTAATCTGTTGCGTCCTTCCGAGGTGTCATTGTGGATCATTAACCATCGACCACTTGCCAGCTTCACAGCATCCAATCCAGAACCAGGATTGGGCAATTCGCTTGAATAGACCGGCCCCCACGTTTCACCTTGATCTGCTGACTCACAAACTCGAACGCGACCGGAGAGACCATTCTCTCGCATGTAAGCCACCAAAGTTCCATTCTTGCGTTCCAATACCGCAGGCTGAATATTGCCAAAACCAATCAGCGGCTCTGAAGCTCGCCACGTCAAACCACGATCGTCGCTGATGGCCATAATCGAAAAGGAATAGGTATCTGTATAGAGGGGCAGAACAATGCGTCCACTTTTCAAAACGGTCGGCTTGCAACGAGGTTGCCAACCTAATCTCTGATAGAGTTTATCAGGCAAACGCTCTTTCACGGATTCGATTTCCTTTTGTAGCGAATCCAACACCGGGCTCTTTAGCTCCGAGACGGCTTGATCAAGTTCTCGCAATGCTTTCTCGCTGAAGTCATCAGGCTTGAGCCAAAGACTATCCCGCCGAGTCCATTTCGGTGATCCCGAGCCGACAGGGTTTTCTGACACCAGAAGCTGCGTCACACACGACTCCCAAGTGTTTGCTAAGACCAACGGCCAGAACAACATCAACTGACCCTGTTTATCTACCAGTAAGCAGGTATTGCCATCAGGAAAACCAGGGGTGTCGACCATCAGAAAAGGCTCGCTCCACTGGGTTACTCCAGTCGCTCGTCGAGCACCAAAAATGGCCACGTCATCGGCTTTGCGTTCGCCAGAACCGCGGTACCATGAAACGATCAACTCACCGTTTGGTAATTCTGCAATTCCAGGTGCATGATTGTGTTCGGGGTGCAGCGGAAAGATCAGCTCGGAAACGAGATTCTCCTGCGACAAACAGGACTGAGGCTGAACACAGAGCAAACCTACACAAAACGCGACAATGAACGATCTCATTGGAAACAGGCCATCGAGAGAGGAACAAGTACCTAAGTCAAGTTTTCGGTTCCCTTACGGGGACGCGAAATCAACACAAACAACGTGTGAGGGGTTACCCACTGCGGTAAAGTGACCCGAGAAATGAAGCTTACCGGATTGCTTATCAACATGAAACATGGCAACATTGTCGGCCCGTTGATTACAGCAATAAAGGTAAGAACCAGTTGGGTCCAAGCTAAAGCTTCTTGGGTAATTGCCTCGCGTCCACTCTTCACCGATGTAGTTTAACAGCCCATCTTCCCCAACCGCATACATGGCGATGGAATCGTAAAGGCGGTTCCCGGCGTAAACAAAGCGACCGTCAGGGGAAACCAAGATTTCTGAACAAAAGTTGCTACCCGCGTAACCGGGAGGCAAAGTCGATATCGTTTGACGATGATGAAGCGTTCCAGCGGTTGAATTGTAATCATACACAGCTACCGTTGAACCTTCTTCTTGAACCGAATAAAACCACTTCCCGTTCGGATGGAAGTGAAAATGCCGTGGACCATCGCCGGCAGGTAACTCCACAAAAGGAGGATCATTTGGTGTCAACAAACCAGAACTTTGATCGAAACGGTTTATAAAAATCTTGTCTAGGCCCAAATCTACATGCAGCACGAACTGACCACTGGGATCAGATTGAATCATGTGAGCGTGCGTTCGATCGTGCCCACTAAATGCAAAGCTACCAGGCGGAGCACTCGCTGCACGCGTCGGACCAATTGCACCATCGTCATTAATCAGACAAACCGCTGCACCGAGGTTACCATCTTCTTTAATCGGGAAGGAAGCGACAGAACCACCGAAGTAGTTCGCCACAAAAAGCCACTTGCCACTCGGGTGCATCGACACGTAAGTTGGTCCAGCGCCGCCTGACTCAACAGACGACAGCAGAGTTAATTGCCCCGTTGTCGCATCGATGGAGTAGGTATTGATCGAGCCATGTTTGTTATCTCCAACTCGATCGGTCTCATTGGCGGAGTACAGACGCGTCCTGGCTGAATTAACACAGAGACAACTCGGGCTCGTCCCAAGCTCGTAGATACCGTTTGGTTTGAGAATTCCATTGGTTCGATCTACTTCGAATATATGAATCCCTCGACCATTGCCGGGTGGCAAGTCAACTTGAGTGGGCAATACATCTTTGAGAGGGGAACTAAAGGTACCGATGTATGCGTACAAGCGTCGAGTAGGTTCATCTGCTCTAATAGCCTGCGTAATACCGCTTAGCATAACAACAGCCAGGACTAGGGGAGCAGTTGCGGAGACTGCGAGGTGGAACAAGTGTGCCATGATTCGTTTCATGGATCGTTTCAGTTGAGGTAGGTACCGGCGGTGAATGGGATTGGACAGACTCTTCCAGGATACACCAAATCTCGCCCCAATGGTCAATCGAGGAAAACACTTGGCAAGATAAATTCACCTGTTGATGGAATTGGTGCCTCAGGACACTCTGCAATACCCGAACCCGCCGGCTCACGTGCCGCGCGTGTTACCGAACCAGTAGATATGCTGTCGATCGCATAGCCGAAAACCGTGTTCTCTGCACCAATCGGCAAGCCACGAGTTTTGAAGCAGTAGTTCCTCTTGTGTAGTTCCACGAGGCATCATCATGACGTTGGCCCGTTCCCAGCCAGATAGATCTTTCAGATACTCCATAACTTCTTCAGCATCGAGAATGGAGCCAACGACAAATTTTAATTGGTAGTCAGAACGCTGAATAAGCCGCCGCACGATTTCAGGCTGACGACGACGCAGATCGTGATTTCGAATCCAGTCTTCCGTGGCAAAACCGATTGGAGTGGAATTGCTGAGTTTTGGGCTGATGGACCACAAGTCGCACTCGGCATCCAGATCGACCGTCCCAGCCGTCTCGATGGTAATGTGTTTGCCGAGGGCTCTAAGTTCGGCCGTCAGCTGGCAAATTTCGGAAAAGATCATAGGTTCTCCGCCGGTAAGAACCACGTGTTTTGACGGATATTTAGAAACCTGATCGATGATTTGCTGCACCGACCATTGATCTCCCTCAGGCTCCCAAGACGCATAGCGAGTATCGCAAAACCAGCACCTCAAATTGCAGCCGCTGGTCCTGACAAACACGCTCGGGGTCCCGGTAAGTTTCCCTTCCCCTTGAACACTGTGGAAAATTTCAGAGACACGGATCATAGGAGACTCCTTAAAAGGTTCTGATTTGCGGAGCTTTGCTAAGGAGAATTCTGGAGGAACTGTCAATTAGATCTGTTACGACTGCAGTGAGTTTAGCAGAATATCCCCATTGTTATCTAGTTAGGAGAATCAGAAGAAGTGCCTGGAACCCCATTTCAAGATCAGCTGGAGTGTTTTGACAACTCATTCCCTGGACGCGACTATCACATTGAGATCGTTTGTCCTGAGTTTACGTCGATGTGCCCGAAGACTGGCCAACCAGACTTTGGCGTTTTGACGTTTCGCTATGTTCCTGACCAAAAATGTGTCGAGCTGAAGAGCTTGAAACTCTATTTGCAGAAATTCCGAAACGAGGGAATTTTCTACGAGAACGTAACCAACCGCATTTTCGACGACTTTATCGAAGTAGTGAAGCCGCGAAGTGCAACGCTGGAAAGCCGCTGGGGCGCACGCGGTGGAATTACTTCGGTGATCACAGTTTCGCATCAGAAATCTTAGTCTCACCTTAAAAACGCAGTTTAGTGAAGAGGGCCGCGATGAATACCGGGACGATGCCTCCTGTTTTGCTTAGTGGATTCGCTGACGAAGCAGCCAACCAAAAGACGGCCGAGCAGCAATTCTGTGCTTTTGCCGCACTGGGTCTGAGGTATTACACGCTGCGTTTCATCGATGCCGGCGAAGGTATTCAAAACGCGATGATGCTTTCCGATGCTTCGATTGAACGAGTCAAATCGTTGCAATCGGAGTACGGCCTTTCGGTATCGTCGCTAGGGTCCCCCATCGGCAAGGTGAAGTTGCTCGACGTAGAAGACGGCACGTCAAACCGCTTTGTTCCTTTTGCTGAGTACCTCGAAAAGGATGTGAAGCGAGCTTGCGATTTGGCCAATCGATTCGAAACCAAGTTGGTTCGAGGGTTCTCTTTTTACCATCCCAAAGGAACCAATCCGGAATCCTATCTCTCGCAAGCGGTCGATCAACTCGGGAAAATCGCGGACGAGTGTGATCGGCACGGATTGACCTTTGGACTTGAAGTCGAAGCGAACTTGATCGGACAATCGGGTAAGCTTTTGCAGCAATTGCACCGTGGAGTATCCCATCCCGCCATGCTATTGATTTTTGACGGAGCCAATCTGGTTTGCCAAGGAATGAGCACGGATGAGGTGTTCGGTGAGTACCTCGCCATGAAGGACGGATTGGGTTGGGTCCACATCAAAGACTACTGCCGACCTGATGTGGCATCATCACATGTCGACGAAGAATCGTTGGCGAGTTTTGTACCAGCTGACGAGGGTGATTCAGGACACGAAGCCATCCTGCGAGACATAAAGCGTTCCTACGAAACGATTGCACAGCGACTACAAACTCGCGGCATACCCGGTTTGTTTTTTGATCTCGAACCGCACGTCAAAGGAGGCGGGCAGTTTGGCGGATTTAGTGGACCGGATGGTTTTGGCGTAGCTCTCAGGGCCTTTTGTCGACTGCTCGACTATGTTGACATACCCTACCACCTAAGAAACTACGATGATATCCGCGACGTCCGAGCGAGTCACGCAACACCTCGCTAGCACACAAAGCGAATCGTGCCCTCCATTAGAGGCAACAAAATGACTTCGATGAATCCCCTCCAGACGCAACGTTGAGAAAACCATAACCCATGGACGAAACTGTTTGGCGTCAGGAATATCCGTTTGCATCGCACTACCTAGATGCACCTGCAGATCGGAACGGAAAAGGTGGCAGGCTTCATTACGTCGACGAAGGTCCAAAGGATGCGGCCAACACGATTCTAGCCGTCCATGGCAATCCGACTTGGTCGTTCTACTATCGCTCGATCGTTTCGAGGTTCCGCCCAACCAATCGGGTAATAGCCCTCGATAACTTGGGATGCGGATTAAGCGACAAGCCTCTCGATTACGACTACTGCTTGGCCAACCACACAACCAATCTCTTACGCCTAATCGATACGCTCGACCTCAAGAATATTACGTTGGTTGTCCACGATTGGGGCGGTGCGATCGGATTGGGTGGCGCAGTGGAACGAGTCGATCGCATTCGCCAAGTAATTGTTCTCAACACCGCAGCATTCCCGCCTCCCTACATTCCCTTTCGGATTTCGATTTGCAGATGGCCGTTTATTGGTAGTTTTGCAATGCGATACGGGAATGCATTTGCGTGGGCAGCAACATTCATGGCCATTGACCGACTACCGAGACTCCGGCCTTCAGCCAAAGCTGGATTGCTAGCTCCCTACGATTCACCGGCGCATCGAATTGCAATCGATCGATTTGTTCACGACATTCCTATGAAACCAAGCCATAGAACGTACGCAGTCCTCGAAACCCTGGAGCAAAAGCTCGCTAGATTGGCCGTCAAACCGATTCATTTTATTTGGGGCATGAAAGACTGGTGCTTCGTCCCAAATTGCATGGAAAGACTCAATAAGCACTGGCCCAACGCAACGCGGCAAGAGCTCGCAGACGTCGGCCACTACGTCATGGAAGAGGCACCGGCCGAAGTGGGGGACGCAATCGAAAAACGACTAAAGTAGCACCCAACCGCGTTCTGTAGGGTATAATTCGGCACTAGTTTTTCCGATGCGTTTCCGATTGCCTCCCCTCACGTTGGACTCAAACATGCGGTTTCTATTGAGCTTCGCCGTGCTATTTTGCCTAGAATTCTCCTTGGACCTGATGCCTGTCAGCCAGGCGCAGCCCACTCGCGGCAAGGGCCCAGATTCCGAAGAATCGTTCCGCATACAAAGAGAACAGCTGGTTGAAAATGTTTTAGTCCCAGGGGGAGTCTCCAATAAACGGGTACTGGAATCCTCACGAACGACCCTTCGTCATAAGTTCATCCCCAAACAGCATCACGATAAGGCCTACCAAGACATCGCTATTGCGATTGGCGGCAACCAAACCATAAGCAGCCCATTCATCGTGGCATTGATGACCCAGGAGCTTGATCCTCAACCAACCGATAAAGTTCTGGAAATTGGAACAGGAAGCGGCTACCAAGCGGCCATTCTAAGCCCGATCGTCCAAGACGTTTACACAATTGAAATCGTTGAAGAGCTTGGAGTTCGAACAAAAAAACTTTTAGCTGACCTTAAGTATGAGAACATTCATTGCTTGATCGGCGATGGCTTTAAAGGCTGGCCTGAGCATGCCCCTTTTGACAAAATCATTGTGACTTGCTCACCCGAAAAAGTTCCCGAACCGTTGGTGGAGCAGCTAAAAGATGGCGGCATTATGATCATCCCCGTTGGGGAGCGATATCAGCAGATGCTTTATCGAATGCGCAAAGTAAACGGCAAGTTGGAGCAGGAGTCACTGCAACCAACCCTGTTTGTTCCCATGACTGGCCAAGCCGAAGAGAATCGCGAAGTCCCTCCAGATCCTGCCAATCCGAAACTGCTAAACGCAAGCTTCGAAGAAAATCTCATCAAGGAATTCCACGTACCGGGATGGTACTATCAGTTTGGTTGCCAAGTTGTGACCGCTGATGGTTTTCCCGAAGGAAAGAAAATTGTTCAATTCCAAACTCAGGACTCGGAACAGCCAAGCATGCTTCTGCAAGGCATACCTCTAGATGGTCGCGTCGTAAAACGAATTAAATTGGGTGGATGGATTAAAACCGAGGATGTCGAAATCATTGGACGCGACCGAACCAAGGCACCGTCGGTCGCAATTCAGTACTTTGATGAAAAGCGAAATCGGATCGGCTTTAACTACGTTGGAGCACTCCAAGGCACAAACCCATGGAAACAAATCGTGGACGAGTTTCGCGTACCACCCCAAACCCGAGAAGCAATCGTCTCTGTGGGGCTATTCGGTGCAGTGGGATTGGCTCAATTTGACGGCTTGGTCTTTGAGCCGCTCAAGAAGTAGCCAAACGATTGCTTTTGTTTTGGCTACGCGACGAGTGCCACAACTTGGAGACGATAAAGACCATAACCCGACGCGTAAGCGAGGGAATTTGCAGAGATATCGTCCCTCGCTCACGCTGCGGGTTGGGATTTCGGCCATTCTCCAATCAAGGTTATCTCCAAGTTGTGGCACTAGACAAAGCGCGGGCAAACTTAATTGGCGCGAAAAGCGACGCCCAATCGATGTTCTCTTCGAATGTTGCTTGATTGTGCTTTATCGTCAAAAGCGGAATGCTTTTCCATGATTCCGGCAATGGTTTTAGTAGCGTTAGCATTGGCTTATTGTCGATTGCCCCACCAGTCATTGCATTGACGCTGCGATTATCGAGAAACTCCGCAAGCAGAACCTGATGCGATGGATGAGGGTCTATTCCGTCCGCGGCACTTAAGACAATCGCCGCGACAGGAATATTGAAACAATGGGCCGCTGTTAGAGCGGCGAGGACTTGATGAACCACTCCTAACTTCCAGTTAGCAACAATAATTGCAGGTAGAGCAAGTTCGGCAGCCAGATCGGCGTTGGTAAGCCTTGGGGAAACAGGCGATAACAACCCACCCGCTCCCTCGATCATCAACAGATCACATTCCGTCGCGATGCTAGCCAGCCCAGAGAATATCTTTTGCTCATCAACGGCTCGCCCTTCCATGCCAGCAGCGATCGACGGTGCGAAGGGAGCATCAAATCGCTGAGGGGATACAAGTTCCGGTGTACCCGTTCGTGACGTCGCTTCCCAGAGAAGCTGCCCATCGGACCCATCCCAAACAGGAAAACCGCTTGCGACAGGCTTATACGCACCAACACGATTCCCCTGCCGTACGAGCTGTCGCGCGATGATACAACCAACATGAGTTTTTCCAACATCCGTATCAGTACCCGTTAGAAAAACACCACGGCATTGCATTAAACAGAAGCTCCTAGGATTGAGTGCTGGATGGGGTAGTTTATTTCAATAAAAAAGGCCCGTGACATCGTATAGAGGCCCCAGACCTTTCGAAATTTCATATCCCAGTAATCGGACTATTACTCTATTGCTTGAAATTGAGGGTTGCGACGATTTCAACTTCGTCGTTGATATTCGGACGCCCGAAGTTCATACCCCATTTAGTGCGGTCAAGCTTAAAGGTAGCAGTAAGCACCAAATTGGACTCGGACATTTCGACCTTGACAGGAACTTTGACTTCGACGGTTTTGTCGAGCATTGTCATTTTCCCAGTCAAGGTTGCTTCACCTTCGCCAGCTACGACGGAAGTCGTTTCAAACTTGATTTTGGGAAACTTGTCGACATTGAAGAAGTCAGGGTTCTTCAGGTGTGCGGTGAGCTTATCGCTGTCTGACCAAAGGCTAGCGGTTTTAATTTCGATCGAAAGAGTGCTTTTGTCTGGTGAGTCATGATCGACCTTTGCATCAGCTGTAAATTCTTTGAAGCCACCTTTGTGGGTTTCACCAGCAGGCTTCTTTCCTACGAAGTCGATTTTGGATTTTTCAAGGTCTAACTTTAGATCTTGTGCTGAAGACAAGCCACAGAATGAAACGACAAAACCGAGCATCATCGAAAGACGGAGTAGCATAAACATGTTCCTAAGAGTGGGGCCAAGGGCGAACGGGTCACAAAACCCATTCAGAACGTAACGCGTAGCCAACCACGCGTCAAACCGTTTGCTCCGGGTCTTACGAAACCTGGCATCGTTCGGTTTGGTTAAGAATGGAAACCCAAATCCCAACTTTTGCGGTGTTTTGATGCGTTTCTCGACGTTCAGCCGGTTCACTTAAGGATTCGGGGGAGAGCGTCCAAAAAAGGAGCTATGGGTGCCTAAGGCGACTTTGGGGCCTATTTTGCGATAATTTGCGTCTCGTTGCTTGAACAAGGTTCTTGCGAAGTCTCGTTCGTGATGCTATGCTTGCGATGGCTGCCAATTAAACAGCCATTAAACGGCCCTTTGGGCGTGTAGCGTTCCGCGACGCTGTACGACCTCCCCAATGGGGACATTTAATCCCACCGGTGCTCCACGTAAACCTGACAAGCCTTTTTACCTCTTCAACTCCTTGAGCGGACGTCCCTCACGTTCGCCAGGCTTGCGTGGAGCGCTTTTATAAACTACTAATCCAGCTAGGGTTGCTTGCAGCGACTGGTCGATTAGCGCCAGGCTTGAGCTCCCAGCAATTGGCAAAAATCTTAAGTACTCGACAGTAATAATTCGATACGGAGCAAACATCAGAATGAGTCAACCACAAGAGTCGCAGTCGGAATCTAATCGACGCGGTTTTCTTCAGGCGGGATCTGCGGTGGTAGCCGGAGCGGCAACCCTAGGCACACTTCCTATCAGCCGTGCAGCCCACACCTTCAGCAGCGACGAAATCAAAATTGGTTTGATCGGTTGCGGTGGTCGAGGAACGGGGGCTGCTCAACAAGCTCTTGACACCTACAGCGAAACCAACCGTGTCAAGTTGACTGCAGTGGCGGATCCCTTCGATTTTCGAATTGAGCAAGCGCTCAAAGGAATGGGTAAATACGAAGGAAAGGTCGATGTCGCGAATTCGACATTCGTTGGCGTTAATGCTTATAAGCAACTGCTTGAGTCCGATGTGGATTTGGTCATCCTAACGACCCCACCGGGCTTCCGTCCTATGCACTTCGAAGCTGCCATCAACGCGGGCAAGCACGTGTTTATGGAGAAGCCTGTTGCCGTAGATGCTCCCGGCGTTCGACGAGTGTTAGCAGCTAATAAGATCGCTAAAGAAAAGAAGCTGGCCGTCGCGGTTGGCCTTCAACGCCGACACGAATCGGGCTACCAAGCCACGATCCAACAACTGAAAGACGGCGCAATCGGGGACATTATCCTAACCCGAGCCTATTGGAACGGTGACGGCGTGTGGAACAGAGAACGCACTCCTGAACAATCAGAGCTCGAGTACCAAATTAACAACTGGTACTACTTCAACTGGTTGAGCGGTGATCACATTACCGAACAGCATATCCATAATCTAGATGTGATTAACTGGCTGATGGATGGCCCACCAGAAACCGCACAGGGCCAAGGTGGTCGACAAGTTCGAACTGGAAAGGGCACCGGCCAAATCTACGATCACCATATGGTTGAATATACCTACAAGAATGGCGTTCGTATGGTTAGCCAATGCCGCCATATTCCAGGCTGCTGGTCAACCGTTGACGAATACGCACACGGCAGCAAAGGCTGGTGCCACATCGGTGCTGGTAAGATTTACGATCGCAATAACAAAGTGATCTGGGAAGCACCTCGCAACGAAAACGGCTGGGCAAAAGAACACTTTGACCTGTTCGCTGCTATTCGAAATGGCGAAATTCCTAACGAAGGTGATTATGGAGCTTACAGCACGATGACCTCGGTCATGGGTCGTATTGCAACGTACACCGGAAAAGTGGTAACCTGGGAGCAATGCCTGAACAGCGAAATCTCCTTGGCGAACACTGACGCTATTGAATCCTTTTCCAGCGAAGCTCCTCTTCAGCCAGATGAAAACGGACTGTATTGGGTCCCAACACCAGGTCGAGACACCGACTTAGTCGTGTAGCATAGTATTGTTACGGACTTTGCATACTGCGGTCCGTTTGGCAGCCTCTCTATCGCCCTTCGATGGCGAACTGCCAAACGGACCGCTTTTTTTATGCCGTATCTTTCATCGCGCAACCACTACCTTACGTCGCACAATTACCTAGCAATTACCTTACGACTCGCAATCTGTCCTTATTTCTCTCGAAGAGCAAAATGCTCTTCTGCCGAAGCAAAGCATCCCAGCCTTGGTCGCTCAGGTCTACAACCCCTCGGATTGACTCCGTGGACAAGCCATTCTCCCAGCGCTGCCGCGAGTCATCGGAGAGGCTGATATTATCCCCAAGGACTACGATGCCTTCATCGGCCTGCAATCTCTGCCGCGGGGAATCTCCAGCACCTCGATAATGCAGATCCCGAAAAACAATCCATTGCTTTACATCAACATTACCTTGATGACATTCGATGGAAAACGGCGCGCCGTCTGACTCAAAGGAGGAATCGTCCTCAACGTTTTGATTGATTTGGTTTGTCTCTCGCAACCAATCAGAGGTCTCGTCGGCCACGATTGTTTCACCATCGATCTTCATGAAGAGCAGCCAATGAGTTTGCAGGTCAGTCGAAATCATTTTCGTAACTTCCTTTTGTGCTGAGGAAACAATAAGGTTTTCTCCACTCCGCTCTACCATAACCGTTGTGGAATCTTGAGATTGAATCGTAACAGCCAACTGCCAATCTGAGGGCGTGTTTTCAAGCTCTATGGCCAATCCGATATCATGAACCGGTACCAATGAATGAGAATCATGAGCGTTCCATCGGAGCTCGTTAGTTATCAGCCCACCAGAGCGCAATCGAAACTCCAAAGCTCCACTAGACAAGGCTGAAGCGGAATCTACCAAAGCGGGGTTCGCTGATGAAGACAACGTCACAGGAAGCGGTGCGTAAGCTCTCACTCGGCTCACCTTATCATTTTCAGAGTCAGCCTCTCTAACGCTGTTGGCAGCAAACCATCCTCCGTAATTCCAATGGGAACTCGATTGAGCATCGCCATAATCCAAAAGCACAGCCTGCTGCAAGATTTGCTTAAAGTTCCGTCTCCATATCGTTCCATTCACCCAAATATCTCCTTGGATGATATCGATGGTTTCGCCTGGAAATCCGACGATTCGTTTGACCTCTCGCGATTCTTCGTCCGGTGCATGAATGACGACTAAATCGCCTCGCTCTATACCTTGAAATGATTTCTCACTCGTCTGGTTGGTGCGATTTTTATTCTCGGACGCTCGCATGGCAGCCATTCGCTTCCATAGATAGTAACGCACCGTTTCTCCTTCATTGACCGCCTCTGGCATACTCATGGCAGCCAACAGATCAAAGGAGTTATCTCGCTCAGAAGTGTATTGACAAACGATTGGCATATTGGGGCGTAATGAGTCTACTGTGTAGCTGGAGATAAATTGGGAAGAGCTATTTTGAAAAAGCAATCGAGGGCCCAGTAAGTGTGGCTCCATCGAACTTCCCGATATCTGGGCTACAAGCGGGCGCATGCCTCTGCGCATCAGCAATATTGCCTCAAAGCAAAGCGCGAGAGCTAGAAACGTCATTAGTCCGGCGACGCAGGTAAGAAACCAGCGTCGTGAACGACGGCGAGCCGTAGCAGCCTCGCGAATTTTATTGGTTTCCAATCCGATAGACCCCCGCCTCCGTCCTAATGATCCAATCGTTTTCATGTACGGCATACGTTGCAAAGATTCGACCAGGCAGAGTGTTTCGACACAACTCCTCAGGTTCATCCCCTAGTTTATAGACGATTGACTCTCCCCCCTCGCTTTGGAGATATAGCCTGTCTCCAACAACAATAACAGAAGCCGAGAAATTTCCCCCAATTCGCTTTTTCCAAACCTCTTTGCCGGTCTTAACATCAACGCCTGCTGCGACCCCTTCGTCGCTTACGAGGACAATCTGATTGCCATAGGGCACAAAGGACGGGGTGTTGGGGACAGAGCCTTTGTAAGACCATTTGATATGAGATTTGGTAACGTCACCTTTTCCTGCTGGATCAATTGCTAACAAATTAGGCCTCATAAACCCAGTACTCAAGAACACGAGGCCCTCATGAAACACGGGACGCGGCACCACGGAAAAACCTGAATAATTTGCATACCAAATGACTTCTCCATCTTTCGGATTCAAGCTTTGAACGATATCAGAGCCTGGGGAGACGATTTGAGTTTGACCATCAACGACGATCTTTTGTGGCGTACAGAATGAGAATGGACGATCGGCCGCAATCCCGCGAGGCGTTTTCCAACGCTCTTGGCCGGTTTGAAGATCAAGTGCCAATGTATAAGGTTGTGAACCTCCATCACACGTTACAACCAGCATGTCATCCACCACGATTGGAGAGCCACCGTTGCCGTGAGTCGGTGGATAGACGTGGTCTCGATTTTCCCAAATCACCTCACCTTTCAAATCGGTGCACGCAGTCCCTTGGTGGCCAAAATGAAGGTATAGTTTTCCTTTGTGGTGTAGCGGCGTTGGGCTGGCGTGAGAATTTTTGTTATGAATGGTAGGTGCATCAGCCGTTTGGTCGAAGATCGTTTTTTCGAAAACAGGTTTTCCGGTTGCAACATCCAAACACACTAGTTGCAAAAGCTTAGGACCACCGAGGGAAGACTCATCCGATCCACTTGGGCTCACAGCCGTTGTTAGAAAAATCTTGTCGCCGACGATTATGGGAGACGACCACCCCAGTCCTTTTGTTGGTTGATACCAACGTACATTTTCAGATTCACTCCATTTTACGGGAAGTGGCCGATTAGGAATTGTGCCATTTTGCGCATCGCCACGAAACTCTGGCCAATCGGCAACCGCCATCGGCGACGTCACGGACATTGAGGTACCAAGAACCGCAAGCAATGCAGAGTTTCGAATCGCGTTAAAACATCGGTCGGAAAATCTTACAAGGTGAAGCATAGATTTTCTTTGCACGTATAATGGAAGGTTCATAAACAGACTTCTAAGCTCTCAATACGAAGGAAATTTCCGTGAAGAACAGACTAGCACAAGCAATTGTACGCGCGGCAACGATTTGTTGCACGGCTGTTATTTATGGGAATGTTTCGGGATGTCTAGGTCTTTTACCGCTTCCAACGTCGGTAGTTCTGGCACAAAACCATGTTACCGAAGAGGCCAATGCCAAGGTAGAACTGGTGGCCGATGGCTACAGTTTTACAGAAGGGCCAGCAGTCGACTCCAAGGGAAATGTCTATTTCACCGATCAACCCAACGATCGAATCTTGAAAGTTGATTTAGAAGGCAAGGTTAGCGAATTCCTCAAACCCGCCGGACGATCTAACGGTTTGTTCTTTACCAACGACGACACCTTGATTGCATGTGCAGATGAAAAAAACGAAATGTGGGCCATCAAACTAGATGGCACCCACACGGTTTTGTTTAAGGACTTCGAGGGCAAGAAACTAAACGGCCCCAATGATGTCTGGATCGACTCGACCGGTTTCTTGTATTTCACCGATCCCTACTATCAGCGACCGTGGTGGACTCATAAGGAACCGCCTCAGAAGAGCAAATCGGTATATCGAGTTGATCCAGACGGTGAAAACATTACGTGCGTTGATGATCAATTCAAACAGCCAAATGGAATCGTTGGGGACGCGAAAAAACGGATTTTGTATGTTGCCGATATCGGCGACAGCAAGATTTATCGATACAAGATCGCGAAAGATGGCACGCTTCTAGATCGCGAACTGTTTTGCGCGCATGGCTCAGACGGAATGACATTAGACAGCCAAGGTCACTTGTACATCACCAACAAGGATGGCGTATCGGTATTCAATGAATCAGGAGAAAAGGTACAAGTAATCCCCACTGGCAAAGGCTGGACCGCCAACGTCTGCTTCGGAGGAGCAGATCGAAAGACATTGTTCATAACCGCATCGGATTCACTCTTTAAGATTCGAATGAAGCACAGCGGCTTGTCGAACGAATAACTTCGAAAACCAACATGAACCACTTTCCGTGCCAAGACACGTTGACCGAACTTTGGCAGCGTCATGCATTTGCCAACGATGCGGGACACTACCTATTGATTCCGCAAGCTGTTATGCAGCCGAGGTCCGAGACTGAGATCGTTGAGATTTTAAAAGAGTCACGACGTCGGCGAATACCAGTTACGTTTCGAGCTGGAGGAACAAGCCTCTCGGGTCAATCGATTACCGATGGATGGCTCGTGGACATTGGTAGACATTGGCGAGTCGCTGAGCCGCTTGAACGCGGAGCGAAGGTTCGTGTACAAGGGGGCGCAATCGGGGCTTATGTAAATGCCAAATTGCGTCCGTATCGCCGCAAGATGGGGCCAGATCCTTCTTCCATTCAATCAGCCATGATGGGTGGCATTCTATCCAACAATTCGAGCGGCATGTGCTGCGGCGTTTCCAATAATGCTTACCACACGCTGGAATCGATTCGATTTATCCTGCCAGATGGTTCCACTTGGGACACCGCGCAACCTGGCGAGCACGAGCGATTCGAAGAACAAAAGGGTAAACTCGCGAGCGTCCTATCCAGTCTTAGTAACGAAATCCTGCAAAATACGAGTCTCCTAAACCGTATTCGAGAGAAGTACAAACAAAAAAACACGGTCGGCTACTCGCTTAATGCATTTGTAGACTATCAGCGCCCGCTAGATATCTTGGCTCATTTGCTGATAGGCGCGGAGGGAACGCTTGCCTTTATCTCGGAAGCCGTTTTGCGCACGATTGAAGACCTACCCTATAAAGCGACATCGTTAAGTTTCTTCGCTGATGCTCATGCCGCTTGCGAAATCATTCCTGAGCTCATCTCAATGAACTGTGATGCCGTAGAGTTCATGGACCGTGCATCGCTCGATTCCATTCGACATTTAGAAGGAGTCCCTGGGGGCCTAGCTCCACAACTAGACAATAACCGCTCCCTCATGGGATTGCTCTTCGAATTCCATGGCACTGATGTCCAAACCCTCAACGATCGTATCGAACAGTTTCAAGCTCGGTGCGTTCCGAAAATGAACGCTTTGGTTCAACCTCAATTCACGTTTGATAAAAAAGAGCAAGCCAACATTTGGAAGCTGCGGAAGGGCATGTATCCTGCGGTTGCGGCCGTACGAGCTCGGGGAGAATCGGCAATACTCGAAGATATCGCACTACCAGTCGAGCGACTGGGGGATGCGATCATCGATCTGCAGAAACTGTTCGTCAGTCACGAGTATGAAAATGGAATCATATTTGGACATGCGAAAGATGGAAATTTACACTTCGTCATTTCGCAACCAATGGCCAGCCAAAAGGACAACGACAAATACAGTCGATTTATGGACGGCATGGTGCATCTCGTTGTTAATAAGTATGACGGAGCCTTAAAAGCAGAACATGGAACAGGCAGGAATATTGCCCCTTATGTCGAAACCGAATGGGGAACCGAAGCGGTGTCCATCATGCGCCGCCTCAAAGACGCTGTCGACCCAGATGGACTCCTCAATCCCGATGTAATCTTATCCTCCAATCCGAAAATTCATTTGGAGAACATCAAAGAGCTCCCCGTGATTGAGGCGGTCGCCGACAAGTGCATTGAATGCGGTGCGTGTGAGCCACGATGCCCAAGTAGAGACTTTACCCTTTCGCCTCGACAGCGAATTGTGCTACGACGAGCTCGCGAACGTTTTGAGCAATCTGGTCAACACGATTTAGTTCGGCAACTCGATCGTGAGTATCAGTTTGCAGGTATCGACACATGTGCCACGGATGGATTATGCGCTCTAGATTGTCCCGTTGCGATCAACACCGGTGAATTGGTTAAGAGTCTGCGAGAAACCAATCGTACTCCATTCCAGATCAAGCTAGCTGGCCATCTAGCGCGGCGTTTCGGTTGGGCTGAAGGACTGGTTAAATCCGCTATGTTGATTGGCAGAGCAACGAATGCTGTCGTAGGACATCGTGCTTTATCGACGGCAACTCGCATGGCAGGAAAGGTTTTACATGGTTTTCCCCAATGGCATCAAGCTCTAGGAGAGTGTGTTGAGTCCTTTGACCGGTCAACCTTAGCTGATTTCGATTCGACAGAATGGATCTATTGGCCTAGTTGCATGTCGAGAATGTTAGACGGAACCGCGGGCTCATTACTTAAAGTATGCCAGCGTGCCGGAACGCTTATCCACATACCATCCAACGCAACCGGCAAATGTTGCGGTCAAGCTTTTGCTTCAAAAGGTTTCTTGCAGCAAGCTGCAGAGAAACAATCAGAGCTTCTCGATGCGATGTGGGAATGGGGCAAACATGGCGAGCGCCCCATCGTTGTGGATTTGGGATCGTGTACTTCGTTTTTGAGAAGCGGCTTTAAGTACCTCGATCCTGTACGCAAATCCCGCCTCGAACGAATGCAGATTATGGACACAGTCGAGCTTGCTGCTTCGTTGCTCCCGAAATTGACAATTCACCGTAAAACCGAACCCATCGCGATCCATTCTGTTTGTTCAAACGAAAAGTCTGGATTAGAGGCACCTTTGCTTCAGGTCGCTAACGCCTGTAGTACGATTGTCCTTCAACCACATGAAGGAAAATGTTGCGGCATGGGGGGCGATCGTGGGTTTATATTCCCAGACTTGATCAAAAGTGCTGGTAGCGAAACGGGGATCGCGATGGAATCGGCAAACTGTAACACCGGCTATACCAACGCCAGGTCCTGCGCCATTAGTCTATCAACTAGCAGCAATAAGCAATGGAAATCGATTTTCCATCTCTTAGAGGAATGCACAAGAACTTAAGTCTGCCTTAAATGCCCGTCGTGGCTTAGGCCTAAGGTTCCGCATTTTGGTGGGAGTCAAACGTCTTGATCCAAAAGAGTTCCATATTGGTACCGACTCTTGTTTCAAGCGTGGTTTGTAATCGCCCCTAGCTCTTCTTCTTTTTTCTGGGCAAGGCCCGATCCGACAGGGAACCATTCTGCAAGCACCCATGCGTCTACAAAATTGCCAATACAATAAACCTCGCAGGTTTGCTCGAACGGTATACGACTTTGACTGAAGCCCTACCGTTAACAAACAGGCTTGGAGTGCAATGATTAGCGATAGCAACCGAATAAAGCAGTTCTCAGGCTTGAACATTATTGTTTCGCGTGAGAGATCGCCATTTGGTGCGCCGATAACAAGCCTTGCAGATTCGTTTCCGAGGTGTAACTCGCTTCGAAGCAATTTCGAGCCGACAACTTCATTTTAGCAAGATCTTGGGACGAGATAGTAATCGCATGCGACACGGTATCTCTCAGACTTTTAGGATCATTTGGTTCGCACAAAAAGCCATTGACTCCGTCCGTGATGATTTCGGCTGTGCCACCAATTCTGGAACCTATAACTGGCGTACCCTTTGCAAAGGCCTCGATGGTGGTTCGTCCAAAGGCTTCGTGCCACACGGATGGCATAACCAAAAATGACGCGCGCCCCACCGTGTCTAGCAACTCCATAAGGGAGCGCTTTCCCAGCCACTCAATCCTAGGATCGGATGCGGCAGCAGATTGAACGATATGAGCATCTGGCCCGTCTCCTATTATCTTAAGCGTAGGGAATTGGGGATTTAAGCTCCAGGCTTTCAGCAGCAGGGAGAGTCCTTTTTCCGGAGAAAGGCGACCTACAAAAACCAGGTAGTTTTCATGAGTCGCATTAAAACCTGGGTCAAAGCCTAATGCATTTGGCTTGATCACAATCTTGGCCGATTCGATTCCGAACTCTATCATTTTTCCTCGCGTCGTTTGAGACGGGGGCCAAAAGACGTCAACATTTCGATTTCAAGTCTGTAACATTCGATGCAGAAAAATCGAAGTTGCTAGAGTAGCGCTACCCGCAAGACTGTTTGGGTAACAACGATGTCGAATAGCGGCAAGCGGCAACCACGAATGTAAACATTGTTCGCAAACTGCGCCATCTCGAAACAAAAATGCGCCTGCGCAAGCGAACCTATAGTTGGAACTTCTTGCACTACAGCAACACGTCTCTTCTTAGCGGCCCTAAGTACAGAAGGAGAAAGGAGAGGGAACGTATTCATCGCGTGCATAACATCAGGCTGGAACGAATCGATTCTCTCTCGAATCGTCTTTGCAGAATCGCGACTCCACACAGTCCCCAAGGCAACTCCTAACTTACTACGTTCATGGATCGATTCGTTATGCACGGAAAAGCAAGCGACCTCGATACCATGGTTGGTTAGAACCTGTACCTCATCTTCGAAACACTGATCCTCACCACCCCGTTGTTGATAGTAATGATGAACGAGCAGTACACGTATCATCCTTTACCTCGATGCATCGTTCGTGCTGTTTTTTGGGGGATATTTTTGCAACGAAGGCAAAATTTTGCAGCTGCCGCCCACCCCTCCATTTGGGGGGCAAATCGGTGGTTGTTAACGTGGGGGGACTCGAGGCCCTAAGTTCCCGGTTCGGAAAGCCTTAGCGATTTTGCTAGCTAGGCGAAAATTGTATTGCAGTCGACTTGGTATGCGGCAATTTGACGCGAACATGCGTTCGATTTCTGTCGATGCTAGCTAAACGAGAGTGGTTCAAACAGTTGCGAATTGCTTAGCAGGGCCTATACTCCGTGCCTTGTTGGTGCCATCAAATCCAGCCCAACCCGCAAACTCAACTTGTTTTTACACCATTTCGATTTTGCACCCTAACGAGTTGCGGCTTGGGAAGTTGTTGGCAGAAAAACGCTACGGGCGTCCCCCTGACGGATGGGGGGACAGCGAAACGGACTTTGCGGCTCGGGTGAAAACTTTTACTAGTCCTTTACCTACGGAAAGGGGTCCACGATGTTGCGAGTTGCGGCATTGGTTCTATTGGGTTTTACAGGTAGCTTCGCGAGCGGAGCAGACAAAACGGCTGCCAAGAAAGACGAGCCGGTTTCTTACGAGGTTGCATACCAGCAGGCACAGAAGGAGCGAAAACCACTTTTGGTTTTGGTGGGTGCTGATTGGTGTCATGCCTGCAAGACGATGAAGACAGACACAATTGTTCCGATGAAAGAGGCGGGACAACTAAAGGAGGTTGTCTTTACTCAGATCGACAAAGACAAGCATCCAGAAATCGCATCCCAGATTATGCAGGGCAATACTCTGCCGCAAATCGTGGTGTTCTGCGAGAGCGACAAGGGTTGGAAGAAATTCTCGCTTACGGGGATTCAGACCGAAAGACGCATAAAGGAACTCTTGACTCGCGCATTCGAGGCAATTCCCAAGCGACGGTAGCGGAATCACAATCGGATGGTAAAACCTTGGGAGGCACGAACAATTGGGTTCAAGCCTCCCTTTTTTGTAAATTGAATTGATCTATGGCTCATCAGCTTTCTCAGTTTTCAAGCATTCTTCGAGAAAACGAATCTTTGGCACCGTTTACTTGGCTTCAAATCGGGGGGCCAACGCGTTTCCTGGTGGAGCCGAATTCGGCCGAAGAGGCCTCGAAGGTTTTGTCGGCTTGTCATGAACAGTCGATTCCGGTCCGGTTGTTGGGCAGCGGATCGAACGTTTTGGTGCGGGAAGCCGGATTTGCTGGCGCCACCATGTTGCTTTCTGGTCCTGGTTTTTCGAACATCACTCAGAGCGGTACTCTGCTAACTTGCGGGGCTGGTGCAAAGCTTTCTCACGTCATTGGGCATGCTGTCGGGTTAGGTTTGGGCGGCCTGGAGCACTTAATCGCCATTCCGGGCACCGTGGGAGGTGCGGTTCGAGGCAACAGCGGATCAGATGAAGGGGATATCTCCCAGTCGATCCACTCCGCCAAAGTTTTGTCCAAGGACGGAAATGTTCGGGTCGTTTCCAGAGATGAAATGGCGTTTACGCATCGAGCGAGCGGATTAGATGGGGTAGCACTTCTTGAAGTCACGTTTACGCTTGCGGAAAGCGATTCCGAGTTTCTGACCAAGCGACAGCAAACTTTTTGGATTTTAAAGCGTCGTTCCCAGCCATCTTTCCCGGAACGGGCGGCTGTCGCGTTCATCGACCCAGTGGGTCACAAGGCGTCGGAATTGATCCATCAGGCCGGAATGCTGGGTACGGTTGAGGGCTCGGTCAGGATGAGCACAACCTATCCAAATTTTCTGATTGCCAGCAGCGGGGCAACGAGTGGGCAGGTTTTAACGTTGGTTGAGCGGGTCAAGCAAGCCGTGCTCGATCGCAGCGGAGTGCAGTTGCAGCAGTACCTGCAAATTTGGTAGTTCTAGTGGGCAAGCGATAGTACGCTTGTTCCTAAATCGCAGGAAAAAACGAATTCTGTACAAGGACGTACGAGATGGCTTCGGCTAACATCGATTCAACACCCAAGAAAGAGCCATTGTTTTGGGCTCATTTGCTTGGATGGTTTCGGTCGATCCCTCGGACCGCACTTATGAGTATGGTCGGTCCATCCCTTTTGTTGCTGATCGGGTACTTCAGTTGGCTGTTTTACGGTGCCCCTCACTACGAGAAGACTTTTTACGGGCTAAGCAAAGACAACGTTGTGCTGTCTCAGCCCGAGTGGATCAGGTCGTCGGTCACTGAAGAGGTATTCAAGGTAAACGGACTCGAAAACATCTCCATCTTCGACAACCAAGCCGCAGCGGTGATTGCGAGGGCATTCGACGCGCATCCCTCAATCCGCAAAACCCAACAAGTCCAGTTAGTTGCTGGTGGCCAAGTGTTGGTAAAGGCTGAATTTCGGCAACCCGTAGCAATGGTTCACTGCGAGGGGGAGGATGGCAATTCGTCCTTTTTGCCGGTTGACAAAGATGGGGTACTTTTGCCGCGGGAGAACTTCCAGGAAAGCGACGTGCCCCGCTACATCTGGATCTATGCGTCAGGAATAAAAGATAGTGACGACAGACTCGAGGGTCGCAAATTTGGAGATACACGAATTGAGGAAGCCGCCCAACTCTGTGGCTTTCTCGCCCCGTATCGCGACCATGCCATGATTCGAAGATTGCATGTCTACAGTTCCACACAGCCCAAAAAAGGCTGGCTTTTCGAGTTAATCACAGCGGCTGGAGCCGACAAAACGGGGCCACGCATAAAATGGGGTTGTGCATTGGGAATGGAAGGGATCAGCGAACCAGCCCCTAACGTGAAGCTAGGGCGACTGCTCGATGCAGCTTCCAGTGCTAGTCTTTGGAGCCGTGAAAGTCTTGATTTAACGGCGGGGGCAAACGAGTAGCTGTGCGCACCGACTACGAAAACGCTACACTATAGCTAGCACACTGCTTCCTATGGCAGCAAATAGATCAGTGCACTTGAGACAAGCGTCGATTGAGTCAGCACCACTCTAGCCGTGGCGAAACATTGGCTAAAAAGGCGCAGTCACCCTTTGAAGACGAGAGAGAATTATGGCCAGCGTATTCATTGAAGAGCAAAACAGAACAATTACAGACCCAAGTGAGATAGTTGCCTTTTTGGCACCGTTCGGGATCACTTACGAGAATTGGCAGGTTGAAGGCCGCCTTCGAGAGGGCGCATCAGATGACGAAATTTTGCAAGAGTATTCAAAAGAGATTGAGCAGGTAAAACGTGCGGGCGGGTACGTGACGGCTGATGTCATCAACGTAAAGCCCGACACCCCGAACTTGGATGCAATGCTGTCCAAGTTCAACAAAGAGCACATCCATACGGAGGACGAGGTTCGATTCACCGTTGCAGGAAAAGGGGTGTTTCACCTACATCCGAAGGGTGGTCCCGTATTTGGAGTGACGGTCGAGAGTGGCGACATGATCAACGTCCCCAAAGGGATGAACCATTGGTTTAATTTGTGCGACGATAGACACATAAGGTGCATACGATTTTTCCAGGACATGACTGGTTGGACGCCACACTACGTAGAAAAACCCATTCACGAAAAGTTTAGTCCCATGTGTTTTGGTGGTACGTATTTGCCAATCGATACAAAACTAGGGGAAGTGGGCTAGATTCCCGGGCAATTTACCTTTCTTTCAACTACACCACCCCAAATTCCGAATTTTTGCGATTGACGACTTAGGGCCTCCTCCCTAAATTCTCCCCTCCCGCGACCGATGTGGGAAATGGTACGACGAACCGAATGGTGGTTCGTCAATTTTCGGTGTCCTAAACAGGTGGAAATAGCAGTGTCTGGATCGCATGAAGTAATTCGCATCAGAATGGAAGCGTATGACCATGCCGTTCTGGATCAAAGCGCAATGGAGATTGTGGATACAGCAAAGCGTACCCACTCCGAAGTGCACGGACCAATTCCACTGCCGACTCGGATTGAACGATACACAGTTCTTTCGGGTCCAAACATCGACAAGAAGGCTCGTCAGCAATTCGAGATCAGAACTCACAAAAGACTGATCGACATCAAGCAGGCAACAGCCAAAACCATTGAAGCCTTGAACAAGTTGAGCCTGCCAGCAGGGGTAGACATCAAGATCAAGGCCACATCGCGATAGTTTTGCGGTTAATTAACGTATCCATCAGGATTCCACGATGAACGGAAGCCCTGCGGGTAACCTTCGGTAATCTTTAGGTTCCGTCTTGTCGATGGAGAGCCTTACAAAACCGGCGATTAGTTAATCGAGGTTGGATTGTCGACGTGTCCCCTGAGGCAAACGATTTACGGAACAAAAAGATGAGCAAAGGTATTCTCGGCCGAAAGGTCGGTATGACACAGATATTTGAAGCAAATGGTCGCGCTGTTCCGGTCACAGTGATCGAAGCAGGCCCATGTCATGTTTTGCAAGTCAAAACCGTAGATCGTGATGGTTACGAAGCGATTCAACTCGGTTTCTCCGACAAACCTCGTCGACTTGTTAGCAAGGCGGGACGTGGTCACGTAGCATCGATCTCCAGCAAGAGATCAAGCAAGCTTAAGGCAGCAGGCGCCGCAGCACCTGTGAAAGCCGAGTGCGAGCCCAAGCGATTCGTTCGTGAATTCCGCGGAGCTCCTGCAGCAGATGTTGGTGCACAAATCAACGTTTCGATTCTTGACGGGGTAAAAGCCGTCGACGTCACCGGAACAAGCAAGGGTTGCGGTTTCTCTGGTTGGATGAAGCGTCACAATTTCGCTGGCCAACGAGCAACTCACGGTGTTAAAAAGGTTCACCGCCACGCTGGTGGTACTAGTGCAGGTACTTACCCTGGCCACGTCCGCAAAGGTAAGAAGGGCGCCGGTCATTACGGGGTAGATCGCGTGACGATGCGCAACTTGAAAGTTGCCAAGATCGACGTCGAAAACAATTTGATTTTGGTTCATGGCGCGGTTCCAGGACCTGCGGGTGGATTCGTGATCATTCGCGAGACCAACAAGGTTGGTTAGAGAACGGGATAGATCACGTAACCGTAGCATTCAAGGCATAACAAAATGACAACACTTCCAGTTTTTGATCTTTCAGGCAACAAGGTTGGCGATTACGAAATCGACCCATCCAAGATTGCTCCTAAAATCAGCAAGCAATTGTTGCACGACGTCGTGGTCATGTACTTGGCGAACCAACGACAAGGTAGCAACAAGACAAAGTCGCGGGGAGAAGTTTCCGGTTCGACGAAAAAGCTGTTCAAACAAAAAGGTACTGGTAACGCACGTATGGGTGCGAAGCGAACGCCCGTTCGACGGGGTGGTGGTCATGCTAACGCCCGACAACCACGATCTTACTACTATCGATTGCCTCGCAAAGCTGTACAAGCCGCAACCCGAATGGCTCTTGCAGCGAAGATCAGCTCGGGAGCAGTGGTTGTCGTAAACGAAATCAAGATGGACGCGCCAAAGACCAAGATGCTTGCATCTGCTTTCAAGGCGCTTGGACTAGAAGGCCAGACCAAGACTTTGGCACTTGGTGGTCTCGATCGAAACGTTTACCTTAGTGGCAGAAACATTGAGGGATGCACCGTTTCCCCGGTTTCCGATCTAAACGCTTTGATCATTTTGAGACCAAAGAAGCTCGTAATGACCAAGGACGCGTTAGACTGGTTGCAATCCAGAGCGTCCTAGTAAGCGGGCATAACAATCAAGTTGACGTAGCCAAACGACGAGAAGGCGATTGGCGAACCAAACAGAACTATTTAGAAGTAACGTAGGGCTAGCGAACGCGAGACCAACATGGCAAAACCTAAGCCGAAAACAACAATGGCACTTACTCCTCACCAGATCGTCGTAAGGCCTCTGGTAACGGAAAAGGGTGTTCACAAAGCGACCCGACAAAACCGTTATGCGTTCGAGGTGAATCCATTGGCGGATAAACCTGCGATCAAGGATGCGATCGAAGAGCTTTTCAATGTCAAGGTTGTCGCAGTAGCGACCCAAAACCGGGCAGGCAAAGCACGACGTTACAAGATGAAAGCTGGAAAGACAAAGGCTTGGAAAAAGGCTATTGTCAAGCTCAGCGACGAACACAAAATTGACTTCTTCTAGGAGAAGAATGAATCATGGGAATTAGAGTATATCGACCGACTTCACCTGGCCGCCGTAATGCGTCGGTTAGCGATTTTGCTGAGTTGACACCTGGTGCAACACCAGAAAAGTCTTTGCTCAAACGAGCTAAGAAAAAGGGTGGCCGCAACAACCAAGGGTTCATCACATCACGACATCGTGGTGGTGGGCACAAACGGATGTATCGGATCATCGATTTTTGTCGAACGAAAGATGGCATTGCAGGCAAGGTAGATTCGATTCAATACGACCCGAACCGATCGGCTCGGATTGCATTGATTGTCTATGCTGACGGTGAGAAGGCATATATTTTGGCTCCAGACGGTTTAAAGGCTGGCCAAACCATCGAGAACGGTGATAATGCCGCTCCCGTGGTTGGTAACTGTATGCCGATGCGAAGCATTCCACCAGGAACAGAAGTTTGTTGCGTTGAAATGACTCCGGGTCGCGGTGCTGCTCTATGTCGGTCAGCTGGCATGAGTGCCGTTTTGATGGCCAGAGAAGCAGGTTGGGCACAGTTGCAGCTTCCGAGTGGCGAAGTTCGACGGGTTCCAGGCCAGTGTCGAGCTGTCATTGGACGAATTGGCAATTCCGAGCATGAGAGCATCATCATTGGAAAGGCCGGTAGAAACCGCTGGAAAGGAAAACGACCACACGTCCGTGGTACGGCGATGAACCCGCACGATCACCCGCACGGTGGTGGTGAAGGGCGAACCAAGGGTGGACGCCATCCTGTTAGTCCGACTGGAAAGTTGGCTAAGGGAGGAAAGACGAGACGACCTCGCAAACCTGGAAATTCTGCCATTATCCGTCGGCGTAAGTCGGTACGGCATGGGCAGTTGAAGCTCAGGTAATCGTTCTCCAACGGTTGCTTGTGAAGGCAGGAGTTTGAAAGAACTCCGACACACAAATCATTGATACGAAACATTGTAGGGAAGATTTCGACGAATGGGACGATCGACTAAGAAGGGCCCCTATGTGGAGCCCAGGCTATTCGAAAAGTTTTCGAAGGCTCGCGAGAGCGGTGACAATCAGCCAATTAAAACTTGGGCTCGCCGATGTACGATCGTTCCAGAGTTCGTTGGAACGACCTTTATGGTTCACAACGGTAAGGCCCATATCAAGGTCTACGTTACAGAAGATATGGTTGGACACAAGCTTGGTGAATTTGCCCCGACTCGGACCTTCCGTGGTCACGGTGGCAAGGGCGGCAAGAAGTAGCACTTTTTTTGCAGGAATAAATCATGGCTTTTCGAGCCGTTCATAGACATGCACGCATCAGTGCCAGAAAGGTACGACCGCTGGCAGATTTGGTGCGTGGCAAATTTGCGGACGAGGCACTCGCATTGCTGAAGTACCAGCCCAATCGCGGTGCGAGGATGTTGGAGAAGGTAATCAAGAGCGCCATCGGAAATGCGCAAGACACTGAACAAAACGGTGGTCGATCGTATTCCGTGGAAGAGTTGGTTGTTGTCGATGCACGAATCGATGGCGGACCGATGTTCAAGCGATTTCGTCCGATGTCGCGAGGACAAGCATTTACTGTTCTCAGACGGTCAGCGCACATTAGCGTTGAACTCAAGCGTTTAGAAGAGATGTAGGAAACGGGACATGGGACAAAAAGTAAATCCGATTGGATTCCGAACCGGCATCGTAATGGCTTGGAAAAGCCGTTGGTATGCAAGTAAGAAAGAATTTGCGGAGCTGTTGGTTGAAGACCAAAAGATCCGAAAGTTCATCAAATATCATCCAACCAAGCCAGCTTATCGAGAAGCAGGAATCGATCGCATTGAGATCGAGCGAACTCGCGATGAAGTACGGTTGATGGTGTATGTGGCCAAACCCGGTTTGATAATCGGTAAAAAAGGAACAGAGATCGAGATCTTGCAAGAAGAATTGCAGAACTTGATCGGCCGACGTGTAAACCTAAAGGTCGAAGAGGTTTACCGTCCTGAGATCCAAGCACAATTGATTGCAGAAGACATTGCAAAGCAATTGGCAAAGCGAGCCAGTTTCCGCAGAACCATGAAGCGTGCGATTGAAACCGCCATGGATGCTGGGGCACTGGGTATTAAGATTCAAA
This sequence comes from Pirellula sp., assembly GCA_046344995.1. Lineage (GTDB taxonomy): Bacteria > Planctomycetota > Planctomycetia > Pirellulales > Pirellulaceae > JBKCUI01. The sequence continues at coordinate 143,389 of JBKDKR010000078.1, read as the reverse complement.
TGTCGGGAAGATTGGGCGGTGCGGAAATGGCTCGTTGCGAAAAAGGCAACGCCGGAGCTTTACCGCTCAGCACGATCCAAGCGAAGATTAGTTATGGGTTTGCTGAAGCCAGTACACCGCAAGGTAACATTGGTATTCAGGTATGGGTAAATCAAGGTTCTTACGCGGGAGAAGCTAACGATGGCGCTGATGCCCAAACGGGTCAAGCACCGAAAAAGCCAAAGAGGACGTATAAAAGGTAATGCAACCCGCGGAAACAAGGTTGTTTTTGGAGACTTCGGACTTCAGTGCTTGCAAGGCGGCTGGATACGAGCTCAGACAATCGAAGCGGGTCGGATTGCTGGAAATCAATACGTTCGTGGCACGGGGCGACTATATATTCGAGTCTTTCCAGACAAGCCAGTATCTTCGAAACCTCTTGAAACCCGGATGGGTAAAGGCAAAGGGGAGCCGGAGTATTGGGTGGCAGTGGTAAGGCCAGGTACGGTTCTTTATGAATTGAGTGGTGTTACGGAGCAACAAGCGAAGATATGTTTCGCTCGGTTAGCAGCCAAGATGCCGGTACCTGTCCGTCTTATTAGACGACGACCTGCTTAATTGGTAGGACTTGCAAAGCTACGCGTACTCGTAGGGTTCGCGTGATGTTGTTCAGACAACGTCCATTGGCGATGGCTGAATAACTAGGCAAGATCAAAGAATTTTTAAACGGTTGAATGGAAAATGAAAGCTAAAGAACTTCGAGAGATGAGCGATGAGCAGTTAGAATTGACTGCTGTTGATGCTGCCGAGACCATGTTTAAGCTGCGTCTACAATCGCAAACCGACCGTGTTGATGTTCCAACCCAGATGCGACACAACCGACGGTTGATTGCGCGGATTAGAACAATACAAACCGAGCGAACAAAGAAGAGCGCTTAACCGTTGTTCCCGTGAGGGAATTGGAAATCAAAAACAGGCAATTAGCAAAACGATAGAACTATGCCACGGCGAATATTGGTTGGAGTTGTAACCGGAGATAAAGCTTCGAAGACCCGTCGAGTCGAAATCGAACGTTTGGTTCGTCACTCGCGATATACGAAGATTATTCGGAAGACAACTGTCTGCCATGCACATGACGAAAACAACGAGTCGCACATCGGAGACGTCGTCGAGATTGAAGAGTCACGACCATTGTCCAAGTTGAAGCGATGGAAGCTCGTCAAAGTTGTTCAAAAGAATAAAGCGGCTGTGGTAACCGTGTCAGAGGATTTGACCAGCGAAGTTGCTTCTTAGTGTTGCAACGATTCTGGGGTTGCCCAGTGGATTGAGTAAATACACATCAAAAAGACGTTAGGTTGGAATAGTCCAAAATGATTCAGCAAGAAACCCGATTGGTTGTTGCAGACAACACAGGTGCACGTGAGGTAATGTGCATTAAGGTGCTTGGTGGAACTCGTCGCCGTTACGCTGGGCTGGGTGATGTAATCATCTGTTCAGTTAAGAGCGTGATTCCCGGGAGTGAGATTAAGAAGAAGGCGGTTGTTCGTGGCGTGATCGTCAGAACGAGCCAGCCTGCTCGACGGATGGACGGCAGTTATGTTCGGTTCGACACCAACGCTGTAGTTCTGGTCGACAAGGACAACAACCCACGCGGCACGCGAATTTTCGGAGCAGTTGCTCGTGAATTGCGAGAGAAGAGCTTCACAAAGATTGTTTCATTGGCGAGCGAGGTAGTTTAAATGTTGATTAAAGTCAGTGACACAGTGATCATGTTGTCAGGCCGTGACAAAGGACAGACGGGCAAGGTAATCAAGGTTGATCGGGCGAACAACAAGTTGATCGTTGAAGGTCTAAACAAGATATTCAAGCACGTTAAAAAGTCGCAACGTAATCCACAGGGTGGTCGGCTGTCACGTGAGTCATTTATTGATGCTTCGAAAGTCATGTTGGTTTGTCCGAAGACCGGTAAACCGACTCGAATCGGAATCAGATTTTCGGCGGATGGGTCAAAAGAGCGTTACAGCAAGAAGAGTGGTGAAACCATAAGCGTTGTTTCTCCAGCAAAGAGCAAGTAGCTGTTGGCTTTAGAAAAAAATAGCTTAAGATCGTCCACCCAATGGACAGTTGAAGATTCAGGAAACTAAGAGAGCTGTAGGCTCGGTGACATAAGATGAAACCACGATTACAACAACACTATTTCGAAACGATCCGGCCACAGATCGCACAAGAGTATGGAATCAAGAATGTTCTTGCTATTCCTAAGCTTGAGAAGATCTCCATCAACATGGGTGTTGGAGAGGCAATGCAAGACAAGAAGTTTTTGGAATTGGCGCTGGATGCCATGACCGAGATTTCGGGTCAAAAGCCTGTTTCGACGCTTGCAAGAAATTCCATTGCAGGTTTTAAGCTTCGAGAAGATGTTGCGATTGGTTGCAAAGTGACACTTCGACGTGAACGCATGTACGAGTTCTTGGATCGATTGATCAGCATTGTTCTCCCTCGGGTTCGTGACTTTCGGGGCGTGAGCAGAACAGCGTTCGACGGAAATGGAAACTATTCCATGGGGTTATCGGAATGGCTGGTATTCCCTGAGCTAATCGGTGACAAATTCGCCAAGGCTCAAGGGATGAACATTGTCGTTGTCACGTCGGCCAAGAGCGACGATCAAGCACGACGGCTGCTCGAGATGTTCGGAATGCCGTTCCGAGCACCAAAGAAGAAAACCGCATAGTTTCAAAACTTAACTGTTGTATTAGCCATCATTGTGGTGGCTGCAAATGCTAACATAACTCAGTTTCCTATTAAATTGGATAACATAAGTGGCCAGCAAAAGTAAGATTGCCAAAGCCAGTCGCGAGCCAAAGTTTTCGACTCGCCGTGAAAACCGTTGCAAATTGTGCGGCCGTCCGCGAGCTGTGTACCGAAAGTTCGGAATTTGCCGTATTTGTTTTCGTCAGCTTGCTGACAAAGGCTTGATTCCTGGTGTTCGTAAGGCCAGCTGGTAAGCTTGAGGGGAGTAATAGACAAAGATGACGAATGATCCAATTTCCGACATGCTAACCCGAATCCGAAATGCCGTTCGGATCGAGCGTAGATTCGTTGACGTTCCTTTATCGCGTTTGCGAAAAGGTGTAGCCGATGTTTTGAAGCGAGAGGGTTACATTTGGGATTACTCCGAAGTAGAAGAAGCTCCGGCTAAAATGCTACGTATCGAGTTGAAATACGGACCAAACGGTGAGAAGATCATCCAAACGGTACGACGGGTTAGCAAACCTGGTAGACGAGTGTACGCAAAATGCAACGAGCTCAAGCCCGTATTGAACGGTTTGGGTATTTCGATCGTGAGCACCTCGAAGGGTGTTTTCAGCGATCGCGAAGCTCGGCAGCACAAGTTAGGCGGCGAGGTTCTCGCCGAAATTTGCTAAAGAAATTGTAGAGACAGCTGCTTCCAACGTTGATTACCAACTTGGATGCGTGTCACCCCATCAAGAATGGCTTCATGGGGCACTGGGAAGACTGCAGCCGTGATTGGTTGTACACACATTCCGAAAACAGGTAGAAATAATGTCGAGAGTTGGAAAAAAGCCGATTACGGTTTTGGATGGGGTCAAAACGAATATAGATGGAAACGTCGTTTCGGTCGAGGGACCGAAGGGAAAGCTTTCTTTCGCTTTTAGTAATAGCATAGAAGTTATCAACTCTGTGGACGGTAAGGAGATTACCGTTTCGCGAAAAAACGACGAACGAATGAGTCGTGCGTTGCATGGTTTAACGCGTGCGTTGATCAACAACATGATCATCGGCGTGAAGAATGGGTACGAGAAGAAGCTTGAGATCATCGGCGTTGGATATTTGGCGACTATCAAAGGCAAAGTTTTGCAACTGAGAGTTGGTTTCGCCAACGAGTTACAAGTTCCAATTCCCGAGCACCTTGAAGTTACTTGTCCTGACCAAACGCACATCACCGTCAAGGGTTGTGACAAACAGGCTGTAGGTCAATTTGCAGCTCACGTTCGTTCTCTTCGAAAGCCAGAGCCATATAAGGGCAAGGGCGTTCGATACGTTGGTGAGCAAATCAAGTTGAAGCCTGGAAAGAGTGCGACTTAATTTCGCGTCACATCGCGTTAAGCGATGTTAAATCTCAAGGCTGCCGTAGTTGGTTCCTACGGGGTCTTGCGTGGCAAACGGAATCAAACTGGTGGAAATTTAGGGTCGAGGAATCGGCCAAAGAATATCAAGGGTACAAAACGTGGATATCAGAAAGACTGTAGCTGGACAAAGACAGCGACGGGCGTATAGAGTTCGGAAGCGAGTGCGGGGCACGACCGAGAGACCGCGGCTGTGCATCACTCGATCATTAACTAACTTGAGTTGCCAGGTAATCGATGATTCGATTGGCAAGACAATTTGCTCAGCGACGACTAGAGATAAGGATCTCCGGGCGGCGATTGGTTACGGCGGCAACTGTGCAGCTGCCAGCAAGCTTGGTAAGATTGTCGCCGAGCGAGCAATCGCGAACGGGATCAAGCAAGTTTGTTTGGATCGTGGATCGTGCAAGTATCATGGTAGAGTAGCCGCGTTTGCCGATGCAGCTCGCGAAGCAGGTTTAGAATTCTAGTAGGAGTGATCGAAGAGTGTCAAATACAACTGAAACAACTCAAGGCGATCAGCTCATCGATCGCGTCCTGAAGATCAAACGCTGTGCAGCGGTTGTGAAGGGTGGACGAAGATTTAGTTTTGCTGCATTGGTCGTCGTAGGTGATGGCAAGGGTCGTGTAGGATACGGTTACGGCAAGGCGAACGAAGTTCCCCCAAGCGTGTCAAAAGCACAGAAGGCCGCCAATCGCGCGATGATCAACGTTCCGGTCGAGAACGGGACCATTCCTCACGCGGTCACGGGTCGTTTCGGCGCTGCTCACGTATTGCTGATGCCCGCTAGTCCAGGTACTGGTATCATCGCAGGCCAGGTTGTTCGGGCTGTTTGCGAAGCGGTCGGAATACAGGACATTTTGTCCAAGAGTTTCCGGTCCAATAATCCGTCGGTGTTGATCAAGGCCACGTTTGATGCCTTGGAGCAGCTCCGCACCAAAGAAGACGTCGAAAGACTCCGGGGAGTAAAGCTCTAATGAATTTAGAAGAAATCAATAATGGTGTCGTTACTAATCGCGCTCGTAAGCGAATTGGTCGCGGTATCGGTAGCAAGACCGGCAAGACTGCAGGACGTGGACACAACGGTCACAAGTCCCGGAGCGGTTACTCCCGCAAGCCAATGTTCAACGGTGGGGATCTTCCGTTGGTGCGACGGATTCCAAAGCGGGGTTTCCACAACAAGTTTGCGGTAACCGTCTTCGGTGTGAATCTTTCTGCGATTGATGCAGTCTATTCGGCCGGTGAGGAAGTCAATCCAACCACTCTCCGAGAGAAGGGCCTTGTAAAGGTTCGTTGTGATGAGATCAAGATTCTTGGCGATGGAGAACTCACCAAGGGATTGAAGTTTGTGGTTACCAGAACAAGCGAGACTGCAAAAGAGAAGATCGCCGCCGCTGGCGGAACCTTGGAAATCTTCGCAGCCAAGCGTACTCCCGAGGAACGCGTAGCTGATCTCAAGAAGCAATAGAATCGATTCGTCCACGATAAACTTTTGAAACACCACGCTTATCGCGTGGTGTTTTGTTTTGGTTTGACCAACAATTTCGGACGCCGTGAGTCATGTCGAGAGCCTAATTCGGCTAGGCACGGACGACGAGATACGGAACAATAGGCGGAGTCGTATGGCGTCGCCTGCGGATTCATAACATTTAGGAATCACGATTATGTGGGAAAAATTCCGCGTTGTATTCTCAATACCCGAATTGCGTCAGAAGATCATTCTGACTCTTGCTTTGCTTGCGATTTATCGCGTGGGGTATCACATTCGCCTGCCGGTCCTTAAGGATTCGAGCTCGCTGATGGGAGATCAGCTCCAGAGCTTCTTGGATAAGGTTGCTGTATTTTCGGCAACCGATCTTAGAACTCTAACAATCTTCGGTTTGGGAATAGCCCCTTACATCTCCGCGTCGATTATTTTTCAGTTGTTGGGAACGGTTTGGGCCCCAATCGAACAGTTGAGAAAAGAAGGGCCCGCGGGACGTAAAAAGATCAACGAGTATACCCGGTACTTGACGTTGTTTATTTGCGTTGTGCAAAGCTGGGTTTATTTGCGATTCACTGTTGTTGGTGAAACGGACAAAATCTCCGACGTCTTTTATTCCACAAGTGCCAACGAATTGTCGTTGGGTTGGCAGATCACTTGCGTGGCCATCATGACTGCCGGGTCAATGTTCCTGATGTGGTTGGGTGAGCAGATTGATGAGTACGGAATCGGCAACGGCATTTCGCTTCTGATCATGGCCGGAATCTTGGCCCAAATGCCGATGGCTTTGTGGGACTTGAGACAGAACATGACCTCTAATCTGAGTGGCGGTTCGGGAAGCACGATCGGTCCGGATGTGTTGTTGATCCTCGCTTGTTTGTTTGTTGCGGTAGTATTTGCAGTCGTGTTTATAACGATGGCACAGCGACGAATTCAGATGCAGAGCGCCAAGCACGTTCGTGGTCGCAGGGTCATGGGCGGAACCAAACAGTTTTTGCCATTGAAGCTGAATCAGTCAGGCGTGATGCCCATTATCTTCGCTGGTAGTTTGCTCATGTTTCCGGCCTTGATTTTCGGTTTCATGGCACAGGGGCTAGGTCAATATTCGGAAGGCTTAGGCACATTCTTCAATACGCTTTCTTCTGGGTTGAGTGATTCTGGATCGTTCATTTATAGCGCGTGCTACATCGCATTGATTTTCTTCTTCTGTTACTTTTGGACATCTATCATGTTCAATCCTAAGGAGATGTCACAGCAACTTCAGGATTCCGGCGCGTTCATCCCTGGATATCGACCGGGTAAACGTACAGCCGATTATTTGGAGAAGGTGATGCTGAGAATCACATACGTTGGTGCGGCGTTCCTGGCGTTGGTCGCGATTGTCCCAACAGTCATTGCATCACAATTCGGCGTTTCATTCACCGTGGCATCGTTCTACGGCGGTACAGGGTTATTGATCGCGGTTAGCGTTGGTTTCGATTTAATTCAAAAGATCGATAGTCACTTGTTAATGCGGAACTATAAAGGTCTTCTTGAGCAGTAAGCGATTAACTTATTGATAGCAGAGACCGGTACCTCCAACAGGGTTAGAAAGGGCCGCTAGATGCGATTGGTTTTCATTGGCCCTCCAGGCGCCGGTAAAGGAACCCAATGCGCGAGATTGGTGAACTTGCTACGCATTCCTCATCTCTCCACGGGGGAGATGTTGCGTTCGGTCAAAAAGCAAGACACCGCGTTATCGCGATGGGTGGCTTCGTACATCGATGCTGGTCGTTTGGCTCCAGACCATTTGGTGATGCGGATTGTTGCGCAAAGGTTGAACAGTGACGAATGTCTGAACGGTGCGTTGTTCGACGGATTTCCACGAACGATTGTCCAAGCGCAACTGCTTGATGATTTCCTCTCTGAAGAGGGACTCAAGTTGGACATGGCGTTGGAGTTAAGGGTTGACGAGGAAGAGCTCATCCAACGTTTGCTAAAACGTGCGCAGATCGATGGTCGTGTTGACGACAACTACGACACAATTCGGGAGAGACTGCACGTATTCAAAACACAAACAGCTCCACTTACAGACTACTACGCTAAGCAGTCAAAGCTAGAGGTTGTAGATGGAATGCAATCACCAGATCAGGTTTTCGAAGCCATAAAAGTTTGCGTCGCACGTCATTCACAACAATAGCGTTGTGTTTAATAGCCTGTTGAACTGTCTTCATTGCTGGAATTTGTAATCACCTATCGCAGATATTCGTGGTTCAAAATGCGAGTGAATCGAACTTGGTCAAGTTCCCGAAGAATGAGTTGCTTCAATTCGTTGTGCCAGAACTTCGCTTCATCATCAGATCGTTAATCAGATCAGTATCCAGATTACTACCATCAGCCTCAACATACTTTAGGTTCTGCATGGACTTTAGTACCGGTAGCGATTGATTAGTGATTGTCGTCCCGTTCAAACCGATTCCCTCAAGGCAAGGATTTCCCTCGAGCTCCCGCAATGCCTCGTCAGTGATGGCTGTACCCGCCAACTGAAGCTGTTCTAGATTAGGAATTCTTTTGACCAGCTTTATTAGCTCAGCGGAGTAGGACTCGGGTGGAATCTGCACAGCGTATATCATTCCCTCTTTCGTCCGTTTGAGCATTTTTGCTCCCGCGCGGCCCAGATGCCAAAGTGCAACATAGTCATCGAGCAGAGTTCCTTTTACCACCGGTAGGCTAGTGCGTGTGCTGATATAATTCCGGAACTCCTGTTCAGTTATTTCTTCTGACTGTCCGTTGCCGACTAGAACAAAAAATTGGTCGTCTAGCCCTACTCGAGGGTCTCGAATGTGTAGTTTGTCGCCCGGTTTTGCGGATGCCTCGAAGTTCCGCCTAAGCAATCTTCTTTCGTTGGGGAATGGAACATTTATATTCGTCCATCCGCGAATCTGTTTCAGTTCATTGCTTGTCGATATAAGGCCATGAGGTTTGTTGTCAGAATAGAATACGAACGATATACCGTGATCAACCCAACCAACGTAGAAACCGGCTGGATAGAGCAACAGAAGCCCTGCGACAACGCACTCCCACGACTTAGCTGGCATCGAGGTTTGGGAATTGCGAAGGATTCGGAACCCAATAATAGCGCTCGCAAGATTCCAGGGAATAACACTGTAATTCCAATCAAGTGCTAGCGGTGAGACGAAAAAGATTATCCCGACGTGCATTAAGGGGCAGAGCCAAGCGGCCTTTTTCGGTGAAGCTATCGCGGCCATACCAATGAGTATTTCGATCGCTGCAATTCCAATTGCAAACGGCCAATGCCATATCTGGGGATCAAGTGAGACCCGAATGAGAAGATCGCTCGTAGAATGACTAAACCAGTCCGGTGAAAAAGCTTTATGAACTCCTGCCCAAATCCACATCGAGATAAGAAACCATTTTGCCACTGGCTCGAATTGCGATTTTGCAGACGCCAGCATCAATACCCAAATTGCAAAGAACTGCGGCTGAGTTCGCATCTCATCGAAAATGCATGCGACCAACATTACGGCGAGATGTAGCCATACTCCCATCCATGGTCGGATCAGGACAAATAGGCATGAGACAATCATCATCCAACCAAAATTGAGTTGGGGTAAAGCCAGCGATAATGCAGGTAACAGGGGTGGATCGCTTCGAATCTGCCAAAGGGGCCACGTTATTGCGATTGTCGCAAGCTGTAAAGAAACAGCAATCCAAAGGGACCAATTAACGAAAACGCCTTCTTCTTTTTGTGTTATCAGCGATTCTGGCGATGGCATGAGTTTTAAAGCCCTACGAATAATCGCAGACCTATTTTCAAAACGCTTGTTTTATAAAAGGTAAAGACTACCACACCGAATGGGTGCTTAACAGATCGCCCGTCGAATCCTGCGAACACGTGACATCAGCCTATGGAAGCAGGGCGTTAGAAGGCAACGTGGTAGAGCGACGTCATTTTAACTCGGCCAGGGGAGAGGCTCGTTAAGGAGTGCCCACTTACTTGATGGGTGAATCAAACAGTCTTCGCTTGTTGATTGGTTTGGCACTGATTCCATGGCATTTTCCCGAGAAGCATCGCCATACCGCAGGTATCTGTGACACCCGCGAATACCAGGCCAGCTCCCACGAATGCGGACAGGAAGATACACGCCGGGTGGACCAAGTAACTTAGCGTGACACCAAAGAGAACCAACGAGCCTGCTGCGATCCTGACTTGCCTTTCCAGTGACATCGCCTTTTTACCTCGAACGACTGAGAGGTTTGCAGCGACACAACCATCGGTTCCGCCGTCGACGTTGTAAACATTTTGGCGGAAGTCTGAGATTTTTTCTGCTGCGGTCCGCCCCCTCATCCCCGACTTGCAAACAAGGATGATCGGTCGCCCATCATTCGGGATCGATTCAGGCTTAATCCGATCCAACGGAATATTCACGGCTTCAGACAGATGAACCTCTTGATATTCACGTGAGGTTCGAACGTCTATGAGATGTAGAGGTTCTCGCTTTTCAAGTAACGATTTCAGTTGGTCTGGCGAGATAGTAGCGAATTTGCTTGCCACGATAGAATCCAGAAGTAGTAAGCGTAAAGAAATGGTATGTTCGATGTCGCTAAGATTGTTACTTGAGAGCGGCGCATAGCAACCTGCCCTACAAGTTTAGCACTAGGAGTTAGTCGACTTTTCTCCAAACTTTTCCAGCCACTTGGCCCTTAGTGTCTCTTGAAGCGCATCTTGAAAAGCCACAGGCAAATCGTATGGCTTTCCGTGATGGAACAAGGCTATCGTTTGGCGGATATTATCGACGACGACTTGGCAGGGATTGCAACCGGCCAAGTGTTCAGCGAATTCTTCGCAAATTTCGTTTAGTTCGGCACCGTCAACGTAGTCGTTTAGGGCCTTGAGCAATTCTTCACAGGTCATGAGATTATCCTCGTACTATTCTCTTCAGATGCGCAGCAATTGATTAAGTTACAAATCCTGTGAAGGGTTACTCGTGATTATGGTCAGATCGCAGGGATTGTGCCGGGTCCCCGAATCGTCTTGTCATTTCTTCCCGAAGCATAAGGCGTGCACGAAGCAATCGAACCTTGACGGTGGACTCCGTGAGCCCGAGAGCCTCGGCGGTATCGCGAACGGAAAGTTGTTCGATATCCCGCAGCACGAATACGGAACGATATTTTTCGTCCAGTCCGTCCAAGGCTCGCTCTAGTTCGACTTGAAACTCGTGTCTTTCAGCGATTTGTGGGGCAGTTTCCGTCCAGGGAGCGATGAAATCTGGATGGGGCAAATCCCCGTAGCTATCTTCTTTCGTTATGTCAGAAAAAGTAGACATCGATACTGTTTTGCGTCTCCGAAGGATTTTCAAGGCGAAATTAGTGGCAATTTTTAGAACCCAAGTCGCAACCGTCGATTCCTCGCGAAAGGAGTCGATGTGTTCAATAAGTGCGACAAAAGTCTGTTGTGTTACGTCTTCTGCATCGTGAGTGCTTCTAAGTATTCGCATAGCGAGTCCAAAGACTCGAGGCTGAAGAGACTCAATCAGCAACTGAAATGCAGTAAAATCGCCGGTCCGTGCTTTACCTAACAATTCTGCAGCGCTGTCAATGTTCTGGGGTGTCATGCCATTCGCTGGAAATAAGGGAAAATCGTCGAATGCCCCGACTCACACGCTCCATTATCGGCATTTAACGGGAACTTTCCGTAAATGCGTAACCTAAAGCTGCTTCGAGGCTCAAAGATGCAGCGGGTCATTCTATCAGATAAGCCGCTGATGGAAGTCGATTGAGAATCCCGCTTTCCTAAAAAGTAAATTCGCGACGCCAAAATCAATTCGTATCTAGGAGCTAGAAACCATGAGTCGAGTCAAGCACGTAACGTTGGAGTCTTTTGAATCGGAAGTCCTCCATTCAAACGTTCCGGTCATTGTTGATTTTTATGCAGATTGGTGTGGTCCCTGCCGCATGTTAGCCCCAACTCTAGAGAAAGTTGCGTTAGCATACGACGGCCAAGTAAAGATCGTAAAAGTCAACGTTGACGACGAATCGGAACTCGCAGGTCAATTTAGCGTATCGTCTATTCCAACCTTGGCGTTCGTCATCAATGGTGAAGTTGTGGGGCAGTCGGCGGGAGTCGCTTCGGAACGTGATCTATCGGGTGTAATTGAACAGATGATCGCTGTTGCCTAGCATCAAAGTTCTGTCATTGCTTCAATTTCTCTCTCATTGCACGAGTGCGTTACAACTCCATGAATCACTCAAAGAATCGCTGGCTAAGTTTGCTTTCACGTAGCGGAAAGACATTTTTGCTTTTCGCAAGCGTCGCCGGTGTTGGACTATTACTCGTTGCTTTGTCAGGAAAATTCCAACGTAAAGTCGATACCCGTGCATCTACTTCGACCTCGAATCTGCCATCCGATTCACAAATCTTCGAAGTGCATGAATCGCTTCAACCACGATTTGAAACGGCAGTGGGTGTTATCAAGCCTGTTCGCGAATCAAATCTCGCATCCAAAATTTTAGCGAGAGTGCTAGAAGTGAACGTGACTGCGGGCAAGGAAGTGAGAGAGGGTGATGTATTGGTTAGTCTCAACTCAGAGGAACAAGTATCTCGAGTCAGACAAGCGGAATCGGAGTTAGATTCCGCGTTAGCAAGATTGCAACTCGCAACGATCGAGGCGAGCCGGGCATCGCAACTTATTGTGACGCGATCCATTTCTCAAGCGGAACTTGATACGGCTCAATCTGCCCTTAAAACAGCACAGGCTCTAGCAGATAGAGCCAGTCGAGCCGTTGAAGAAACGAAGGTTTATCTGGACTATGGAACCATTCGAGCCCCGTACTCGGGTATCGTTGTCGACAAAGCGGTTAATCCGGGGGACACGGTCATACCAGGCCAAACCCTGCTAACCATTTATGAACCTGGCAACATGCAATTGGTTGCCAACGTAAGAGAATCGCTCGCCCTTAATCTCCACGTCGGACAATCGATAACCGCCAAACTCGAATCACTCGAATACGAGTGCGAGGCAACCATTAGTGAGGTTGTTCCTAAAGCCGACGCATCGAGCCATTCCTTCGAGGTCAAAGCCACCGGCCCATGCCCACCTGGAATCTACGCCGGCATGTTTGGCAGACTTTACATACCTCTGGCAGACGAAAAGGTCATTCTAATACCATCGAGTTCGGTACAACGCGTTGGGCAATTAACGATGGTACAAATTGCGGAACGAGACAAAATCGCAAGACGATCGATTCAGACTGGCCGAGTCTTTGATGATTACGTCGAAGTCTTATCAGGACTAGTACCGGGCGAGCGAGTTGTTTTACCTTCTAGCATGATGCGAGGAGCCGAATGAGTCACGATGATCGTCCTCAACATACCGATCCAATCAGCCGGCTGGTTTGGATTTTCCTAAATTCGAACTTGTCGGTTATTTTGATAATCCTCTCGTTAATAATGGGAGCGGCAGCTCTTTGGATTACACCGCGCGAGGAAGATCCGCAAATCGTCGTTCCGTTAGCCGACATCTTTGTCAGTTACCCTGGGCACACGGCATCCGAAGTTGAAAAGCGGATTTCAACGCCACTAGAACGAATGCTCTACCAAATTGATGGGGTTGAGTACGTTTATAGCATGTCGCGAGATGACGCAGCCATCATCACAGTTCGTTTTTACGTCGGCCAAGATCGCGAACGAAGCTTGGTCAAACTCTTCAAAAAGCTGAGTGAAAACCAAGATTCCATACCGAGTGATGCGGCTAGCTGGATCATGAAGCCCGTTGAAATCGATGATGTTCCTATAGTGACATTGTCTTTACGCAGCCCAGCATCAGACAAACAATCTGATGGGTATTCATTGCGACGAGTCGGCGAGGAACTTGTCGAGCGTTTAGCAACAATACCTGATGTGAGCCGCGCTTATGTAATCGGAGGCGAACCTCGAACGATTACCGTTAGTCTCGATCCCGATCGTCTATCGGCTTATCAGATGAGCATGGCCGAAGTTACTCGAGCGGTCTCCCTTTCGAATGTATCGAGCTCATCGATCCCGTACTCTCGCAACGATCGAGATATGCGTATCAAGGTCGACCCCATGTTAGGTTCTAAGGGCGATATCGAGAAACTAGTCGTTGGTGTTTATGATGGAAGACCGGTTTTTCTGAATGATGTGGCGATCGTCACAGATGGCCCCGAAGAAGTCTCTAGTTACGTTCGGCACGGCTGGGGTAGTGCAGGTCAATTTGATATACATCCGTCAAGCCCCGGGTGGAAGATAGGTTCAGAGCACCCGCAATCACCGCCACCCAGTTCCGGCGAGAGCGATCAGAACTCCCAAACCGGTTCGGTGCCTGCTGTCACAATTGCCATATCGAAACAAAAAGGAGCGAATGCTGTTTGGGTAGCTGAATCGGTCATGCGCGAGGCGGAACGACTTAAACACGAAGTCGTTCCAGACGATATTGAAATGATTGTTACACGCAACAGTGGCTTAGTTGCAAACGAAAAAGTAAATGAATTGATCGAAGCTCTAGGCGTAGCCATCATTATCGTAGTGCTTCTTCTAACCTTCGGCTTGGGATGGCGAGAGGCGATTATTGTTTCTGTTGCAGTACCGGTCGTGTTCGGCCTAACTTTAGCAGTGAATTTACTTTTTGGTTACACCATTAATCGAGTCACATTGTTCGCGATGATTTTAGCCCTTGGGTTGCTCGTGGATGATCCGATCGTCGATGTGGAAAACATTGCTAGACACTTCGAGCATCGGAAAAAGCGAACGAGAGAAATCGTACTCGATGCCGTTTCCGAGATTCGCCCACCTTTGATTAGCGCTACTTTGGCTGTAATTGTTAGCTTCCTACCGATGTTCTTTATCACCGGCATGATGGGACCGTACATGTCTCCTATGGCATTAAACGTTCCGGTTGCAATGTTGATGTCAATGTTGGTAGCCTTCACTATAACGCCGTGGCTCTCATACCATATACTCAATTGGGGAACGAAGAAACATTCGGAGGAATCAAACTCTTCTAACTTCGAATCTACAACCGCCAGCTCTGAGCCCTCTCACCATGATGCGTATGATGTCGAGAGCGTCAAGCAGAGCTTACTTTACAAGATTTTTCGGCCGTTGATGTTGCCACTGCTTAAGACACGAGGCTCCGCAATTCTATTTCTCTTTGTGATCGCGGGACTAACTGCTGCCGCGATGTCCCTGGGAGCATTGAGAATGGTACCTTTGAAGATGTTACCATTTGACAATAAGAACGAAATTTTGTTCCTCTTGAATATGGATGAAGGCACTACACTAGAACGGACCGATGCTGTGGTACGTGAAATGGAATCAATCATTGCATCGCAACCCGAAACCATCAGCTATATGAGCACAGTAGGAACGGCCGGCCCCATCGACTTTAACGGAATGGTGCGTCACTACTATTTGCGCAGCGGTACTCACCAAGCAGAAATTCGTGCCCACTTTGTTGGCAAGAAGAATCGAACCTCTCAAAGCCACAGAATCGGTTTGCGACTCCGCGATGAACTGGATGCATTAGCGTTGAAAGTAAACGGGCGGATTCAAATTGTGGAATTGCCGCCTGGCCCACCGGTACTGGCGTCACTGGTGGCTGAAGTCTACGCAGACGAGTCCACTTCTTACGACATACTTTTGGCCAATGCGTCCATCGTCGCGAATCGAATGCGAAGAGAACCTGGCGTCATGGAAGTGGAGGAGATGAAAGAAACTCCTGTGGAACAGTGGGTATTTGTACCCGACCAAGAAAAGGCCGCGATAGCCGGCATCTCGGTGTCAGATATCGCCAGCACGGTCCAAATCGCTTTACAAGGTGACAGAAACCAGCAACTGCGTGTTGAAGACGAGCGCAATCCTCTGCGTTTAACGTTCCGACTACCTCGTGGCGCCCGATCTAGTCCTGAAAGCCTGGGGCAAATCAGCTTGAAAGGGAACAATGGACAGCTTGTTCTATTGAAGGAAATTGGCAACTGGACGAAGAAGAATGCGGGCCAGACGATCTACCATAAGAACCTAAAGCCCATAGCTTATGTGATGGCCGAAAGTGTAGGCCGACCGCCAGCGGACTGCGTCATCGATATCCTTAGCGACCAACTACCGCCTGGTGAGGGCATGGTTGAAGACAAACCTAGCACGCCAGTTTCCGAGCGTACTTTTTTCAACAATGGTAGCGGTATTGGCTGGCGGCTTCCGGAGAATATTTCGGTTACGTTCGCTGGAGAAGGGGAATGGAAGATAACGCTGGACGTATTTAGAGACTTAGGATTGGCATTTGGTGCAGCCATGCTAATGATCTACATCATTCTGGTAGCTCAGACCGGTTCCTTTTTGGTTCCTGTCATTGTAATGCTTGCCATCCCCTTAACTGCTTTAGGAGTCATGCCTGGCTTTTATTTACTCAGCTCCGTTATGAGCCAGCCGGTTGGCAACTATGCTGCCCCTGTGTATTTCACAGCTACCGCCATGATTGGCATGATCGCCCTATCAGGGATCGTGACTCGAGACGCCATTATTCTGGTGGACTTTATGCAGCAATCCGTGGCGCGAGGCAGACCATTATTCGATGCCATCCTAGAAAGTCGCGTCGTCAGACTCCGGCCGATCTTGCTAACTGCAGGAGCCGCTTTGCTTTCAGCATTGCCGATTACTCTTGATCCGATTTTCTCGGGCCTGGGTTGGTCGCTGATATTCGGCTTGGTCGCATCAACTTTGTTTACGCTGTTCGTAATACCAGTTACGTATTGGCTATTTTCTAAGGGGTGGCAACAGACGCCACCGGACCGTTAGCAGTATTTCTTTTCCCACGAGGCGATCTGTTCCGCCAATTGTTGATCGCTTGGTATGCTGCCATCGCTACGACCCTCGTCAAAACGTCGGACAAGCTTCGCGAGATCTTCTAACAGCGGACGTTGCCCTTCTTCTGTTAATCGATCGATGAACATAACACCGTCGAGGTGGTCGAGTTCATGTTGCACGATTCGAGCCAAGAAACCATCGACGGGGCCAGCAATTTCGTTCCCTTGCAAATCGTAAGCATTGACATCGAGCGATTTGCTTCGGAAAACGTTTGCGTTAATACTAGGGAGAGAAAGGCAGCCTTCTTCCGCTTCGACGGTTCCCTTAGGTTTGTTAATCACAGGGTTGATAAAAACCATCTCCTGTTCCTTTTCCTTGCGGTCGCCTGAGGGATTGGCCACAAAGAGCCGAATCGGCAACGCAACTTGATTCGCAGCAAGTCCCACACCCCGAAAATCGTACATGATCTCAAACATTTGGTTTACCAAGTCATGTAATTCCGCGTCAACTCTTACGATAGGCTTGGATTTATGCCGGAGGATGGGATGGGGAAAAGTTACGAGTTGTAGTTTTGCCATGGGGAGTATCGAATCGCCGACGAATGGGTTAGGCTAATGACAAGAGGTGCTGGCAATTCATATCATCGAGATAGACGCCAGCCTCCGGGTGTATTGTTTTCTAGATTAGCCTTTGCGTAAACCGAGGATGAACCTGGTTTCTCCATTCTTTTTCCGTTGTATAGTCCTGGGAATCTGGGGCGTATTGATTTCTTGGACCGCAATGTCGTGCGTTTCGCAGGACCTCTATCCCAACCCTCGGTCTAGTTCGGACGATGGCAACTCTGAGGCGACCGCGACTTATCGCAAGGCTCTGGAGACATTCAGTGGCCCTACTTTCGTGCGCATTGCCACACGCGAACGCAGCGATCTAGGAGTATGGGCCGTGGCGGACACATTGGAAGAGCAAGGCATCATACTTGACTGGAACGAAGAAAAACTGACGTTGTTACGCTCTAATTCGGACGACCCCACCTCGATCGTTACGAGAAGTGTTTATCAAATTACTCATACCTTTAGATCGAATGTCGTAAGTGAACTCCAATCCAATTACGCAACTGGCAAATTCCAAGAGGTCCTAACCTTAGCCCCCAAGGTCATCGGCTCAAAGGCGGAGGGTGTTAAACTTGCTCGATGGGAGCAAAAATACGTTTTGAGCATGTTGATTGAGAGCTGCAAAGCCCTGGATCGATGGGATACGGCATGTACGCTTTTTGTATCGCTAGCAAAAGAATCACCACCGGATCTTCTCGCAGCATCCATCCCGATTCCTTGGTTCGATAGTGTGGCAGAGATCCGCGATCGAGATAAAATCCGGTCCAATGCGGCTCTTTGGCTCAAAGAGCCTAACGAGCTAGTCCAGTTATTGGGGGCGTGCTGGTTGTTAGATGGGGAACTAAGGGGTGACGCAATCAACTCCTTAAAGAAATTGTCTCGCGAATCCAAACACCCACTTGTAAGCCCGTTTGCTTCGGCACAACTTTGGAGGACGATGCCTCCTGCAGAATTCGTCAAACGCCAACTCGAATCAGCTCGCTCGCTTCGAGACTCCGTCTTCCTACCAGCGCAAGCAGGGCCAAGTTTATTGCTTGCCGAGAGATGCAATCGTGGGAGTGAACCGGAATTGGCGCTGCAAGAATGGTTACGGGTGGTTACTATTCACCCCGAACAACAAGCATTGGCCTATCATGCAAAGAAATCAGCGATTGATCTTTTGAGGTCAACCGATCGCAGTGAAATGGCGAGCCAAATTGAGTCGCTTGCAGGGAAGAATTTGAAATGACCACTACTTCAGATAACAGCGGCGAGCTCAAAAGAGTTAAACGAACTAGTGTTACGGATTACTTTGGACTTTTTCATGTTCTGATTATTAGCCTCGCGACATTAGGCCTGAGTTCCATCGTTTACGGTCAATCGACGCCAGCTGTTGGCAGAACAGGTGATACCCCTGCGGCTTCTGAGTCGATATGGAGCGTGATCTTTAGCGGTGGTATTCTAGGTATTCTCATCATGAGTACCCTCATCGCATTGTCCGTACTCGCGGCTTATCTGGTATTCGATCAGGCAATGGGGCTACGAAAAAAGGATCTTGTTCCAAGTGACCTAGTGGAAAATGTTCGAACCTTGCTAGCGCAGGGCAAGCTCAAGGAGGCGGATCAGATTTGCCGCGATCGTCCCTGCCCATTGTCATTTGTAATTGTCAGTGGGATTGCTGAGGTTGAATATGGGTGGCCAGCTGTCGAGAAGGCACTCGAAGATTCCGCTGCCGAACAAGCTGCCAGGCTTTATCGAAAGCTCGAGTATCTGTCAGTGATCGGAAACTTGGCTCCCATGATTGGATTGCTTGGAACAGTATCCGGTATGATTCTGGCGTTCCGTGAAGTAGCTGTCTCATCGGGATCAGCAGGGGCTGCCGATTTGGCGTCTGGCATTTATTCCGCGTTGGTCACCACCGTTGCCGGGCTGATTATCGCCATTCCATCTCTCGGTGCGTTCGCCGTTTTTCGCAACAAAATAGATGAGTTGGTTTCCGAGATTGCTTATTCGGCTCAGCATGCTTTCGGAGCCGTTCGTCGACGAATTCCCGGAGCAGCAGCCAGACCAGCTCAGCCTCCTCGCCAGCCGTAAGCGTTCTGGAGAAATTCTTATCTGAGCGTCGAAATTCCCGCTAGCCAACGAACCTAGCCGCCGCTGTCGTAAGGGGAAGCCTTAAAGCATATTGTTAGAGTTTACCGATGGCGCAAAGAGTCCGACGTAAGCTTTGAGAATCTGATTTGACTAGCCAAACTAGTTGGTTTGTAACGACGGTAACGATTGAAACCAACAACCTAGCATGTTTGCCGGAATAATTCGCTCCTTTTCCGAACGTCTTGAGCAATCGTGACACGATATCCGATGCTAGGTTTGCGAGTCCGTGAAATAGGCGTGGGGTACCGCGCTTATTCCTGCCGCTAGAAGATCCCTCACGAAGGTACACAGGGAGCGAGCGACCAGGCGATCGGATGAAATGGAAGTCCAGTTTCAATTGATCAGCCTGTTTTAGGCGACTCCACTTAGTCCTTGCCCACTTTCCAACCCTCGTGGGCGAAACAAATAAACCAGATCGGGAGATTTACATAAATGACACGTATCAATACCAACGTTAGTTCGCTCAATGCACAAAACCGCTTGAACCGAACGAACCTGGACCTTCAAACCTCGTTGACCCGTTTGAGCACGGGTCTGCGAATCAACACGGGCAAGGACGACCCAGCAGGTTTGATCGCAAGTGAAGTGCTGCGAAGCGATATCACCAGTATCAACAAAGCACTATCCAATACACAACGAGCCAACCAAATCATCGGCACTGCCGACTCTGCTCTTGGGCAGGTTTCCTCGCTGCTAAACGACGTTCGTGGACTGGTCACAGAAGCCGCTAACCGAGGTGCTCTTAGCGACGACGAAGTTGCTGCTAACCAACTACAGATCGATAGCTCCCTCGAAGCGATCAACCGAATTGCACAAACAACTACATTCCAAGGTCGACGATTGCTCGACGGTTCGCTGGACTTCCAAGTCAGCCAAGGAGCTAATTATGCATCGGTACGCGACCTCGAAATCACTTCGGCTAACCTCGGTGCAACAGGTAGCATGGGCGTTAACATTGAAATCAACCAAGCTGCAACCCAAGCGTTGGTAACCGCCGACATTCCTGCAGCCGGCGCATCTGCCAAGGCGGCTTCGACCTTTACATTCGCTGGTTCGACTATCGGTGCGGAAGCGTCGGGGGCAATTAATCTCGCGAACTCGGTTGCCATCACAACCGAAGCGACTGGCTTGGTGAACTTTGCTGCTGCTTCCGGCAAGGGAGAAGCATCTGGCGTTCTCACCTTGGATGGTGGTGCAGCGCTCAAGATTTCGGCCCGGGACGGAACAGTTGTTGACGGTACTGTTGGTAACAACGTTAAGATTAATGTTACAACGGTTACCAAGGCTGACGATGCAGCAACGGCAACTTATGATGCCGATTCGAACACACTTAATTTGGTATTGCTAGAGGGCGCGACTGGAGCTGACGTCGTTACAGCTCTCGGCACGACTGACGCAGCAGATCTATTCACCTTCGCCTCTGGTAACGGCACTATTGCAGCAGGTGATGCTGGTCTCAAGACAGCTGTTCTATCTGGTGGTACAGACAATACGCTAGGAGCGACCTTCTCGCAGGCATCAGGAACAGCCGTCGTCATTGGCGCAGGTGGCATGAAACTTGACATTAACGTAACCGCGGCTGGTCTTGCAGACGGTTTGCAGGGTAATGGGGTAAAGATTTCGTTCACATACGGTACCGCAGCTGCTGCTGCGTCTTATGACAAAGCGTCAAACACCTTGTCGTTGACAATCGACACAGACGAGACCGTTGCTGACAACGTTACAGCTTTTAACACTGCATTAAGCGGCAATTTCACTGTTGCGGATAATAGCTCCGGTGCAATTTCCGGTACCACAAGTGGAACACTCACCAACCAACTTGCTGGCGGTTTGGATCCAGCTCGATTCCGATTGACGGCAGTTGATGGTGGTCCAGCTGATGGTACGACTGGTAACACGACAACTCTAAACTACACCACTTCGGCTACGAAGGGTACATCGGCAGTTTATGATATTGCGACCAACAAGCTCAACATCACTGTTGGTCAAGGCGCAACGATTGATGATATCGCAGCAGCAATTGACACCACAGGTGCGTTCACCGTTTCTGACGTAAGATCTGGTAACGCTCGATTCACATCTGCTGGTGCTACTCCTACGTTTAGCGGTGGTAATCAAACGACCTCGCCTGGTTCGTTCAAACTCTCGGCAGTCGATGGCGGCTTGGCCGATGGTTCAGTTGGTAATGCGACAAAGATCAAGTTCGTATCTGCAACGGACGGGGCAACAACAGCTGCTTACGATGAAGCAACGAACCAATTGACAGTCAACGTCGCAACCGGAGCGAAGGTTCAAAACATTGTTGATGCGATCAACTCTGGTGCTGGTACAGTATTTTCGATAGATCCTACGTCAATAGTCAACGGAAACGCTGTGTTCAACGCAGCGGATCTCGGTACTTTGACGGCTCCATTGTCAGGGGGTACCACGAACCCAGCTGGAACAGCAGATCGTCTGGTCATCACTGCAAACAATCCGGGTGTCTCTGCTAACGGCGTCAAGATTAGCTTCGTAGAATCCGGCTCGGTTACTGCAGGCTCACCACAAGCGGCTCTTGTCGGCGGCAATATCCAAATCACTGTTAGCAATACTGGCTCGACCAAGTTATCCGCAATTGCATCGGCCATCACCAGTCTAGCTGGCGGTCTCTACAGTGCAACCCTGAGCCCTGACAGCAACGGAGAAGGAGTTTACAAGGGTGCTCTACAAACTCCTCCTTCAACACAAATTCTTGCTGGTGGTATTACCGGCGGCGGCCTATCTGATGACGTTACGTTCCAATTGACGGGCGGATCGGGTTCTGAAGTCTTCAAGTTCCAGAAGGGTGCGACTGTTGACAGTGTGATTCAGTCGATCAACCTACTAAGTGACTCTACAGGAATCACTGCTGCGATAAATAGTTCGACTAACAAACTTGAACTCCGTAGCTCCCAATACGGTTCTGAAGGTATCGTGGGAGTCGAGGTTCTAAGCGAAGGTGGTGCTGGGACATTCCGATCCAGCTTGAGCGCACCTCGTGCCGTTGGTACCGACGTTCAAGCGACTGTCAACGGAACGACTGCAACCGGTAAAGGAAACAGGATCACCCTCAATACTGCAACTTTGAGCTTCAGCTTGAACGTAACAGACGGTGCTAGCAGCTCGATTGGTTTCACGATCACCGGTGGTGGTGCACAATTCCAACTCGGTCCAGATGTAGTTAGCAACCAACAAGCTCGTTTGGGTATCGGCAGCTTGAACACTGCCAAGATCGGTGGTGTATCCGGTAAGTTGATGGAGCTAACTAGCAGCGGAAGTAGCTCGCTGAAGAGTGACGTTACCAACGCGTCGCGAATCGTTGATGAAGTCATCAACAAGGTGACGACTCTTAGGGGTCGACTTGGTGCATTCCAACGAACCGCTTTGGACAGTAACACCGCATCGCTAAACGATACGCTGACCAACCTGAACGAAGCACAAAGCAGTATCCGAGATGCAGATTTCGCGAAGGAATCCGCAGCTCTGACTCGAGCTCAGATCTTGGTACAATCCGGTACAAGTGTTCTCGGTATTGCTAACCAAAGTGCTCAGTCGGTTCTTTCTCTTCTTCGATAGTCGAAGCAGAGATCGATAGCCAGCTAATATAAAAAAAGGCGTGCAGGATTGCACGCCTTTTTTGCTATCTATTCTGAATCAACGCGCATAATGAAGTAGCAATTTGCGGTCTCTTTCTACTCGTTTCCAAGAATCTAGGGGCTGCCCCACAATTAGTTCCGATAAGTAAAATGTGGTGGTTCTACAAATCCTAACGTTGAAGTGATACTTCTGAACTATGGGACGAATTCAATCAAACGTCGGTATCGTGACCGGCATCGATATCCAGTCAACGATTGAACAGTTGATGGCGGTTTCCTCACGCCCAAAGACCCTTCTTGAAAATCGAGTTGCAGGACTTAAGGCACAGCAAGTTGCCATTACCGAGCTAACTGCATTAGTAGTTGGTGTTCAACTCCAATCGGACCGATTGGGCCTGGCAACAAACATGAACACGACGACTGCAGCATCGTCGAGACCTGAAACCGCAACGGTTGCCCTAAGTGGTTCTCCCACTCCTGGTAACTACTCTGTTCGAGTGCTTCAAACAGCACAAACGGCGACAGCATCCAGCAGCCCGATTGCCAGCTCCACCGAGTCACTTCCATCTGGCCAGTTCTCGATTCGCACTGGCGGATTTGTAGATTCCTCAGCCTCCTTGGATGACCTTAGAGGCGGGCTAGGTGTATCACGCGGACGAATCAAGATTACGGATCGAAGCGGGCAAAGCCGAGAAGTCGACCTCAGGTATGCGTCCTCTATGGATGATGTTCTCCAGGCCATCAACTCTTCTGGCCTGCGCGTCTCTGGACGAACCAATGGAGACCGTATCGTGTTAAACGATTTGTCAGGTCAAACCAACTCCAATCTTATCGTCGAGGATATCGGAGATGGCCAAACTGCATCTGATCTGGGACTCGGTGGAATCAACGTAGCCAGCAACTCGGCAAGTGGCGAGGATTTGGCATTTATAACCAACACGACTCGCATCAGCGCTCTTCGCGATGGCCGTGGCCTCAGCTTTGGATCGAGCGATAGATTAAAAGTTGAGCTTAAGGATGGCAGCTCCATCGACGTTGGATTTGCCAACAACAAACCAGCTAGCGTTAGTCAACTGCTCAAACTGGTCAATGAAGCTGACCCAAGCAAATTAGAAATGCGTATCGCTGCCAATGGCGATGGCTTTGAACTGATCGACAAAACCACGGGTACAGCAGCAACGACCGCTTCAGGCGGAGTCGCTAGACAATTAGGATTCACGGACGTCAACGCTGTTAATGGATCGATTGCTGGCGCCCGGATTCAAGGATCGCTCCAAGGCCCACTGCTATCGTCGCTTCAAGGTGGCAAGGGAATTGGGACCCCTGGGGTCATATCTATAACCAATAGAAATCAACAGACGACCTCGATAAACTTAAGCGGGTCATCGAGCCTGAAAGATGTAATTGACCGAATCAATGCGAGTGGATCCGGAGTAACCGCCTCTCTTAATCGCTCCAGAACGGGGCTTGTACTCCAAGATGTTACAGGTGCATCAAATGGCAATTTGGTCATTGCCAATGCAGATGGTAACAACACAGCCACGAAACTCGGTATCGTGGCCAATACCGCATCGAACTCAATTGATAGCAACTCACTGAATCTACAGTACATAAGCGAATCAACTCAACTCAGCCAACTCAATCAAGGACGGGGAGTGAAGGCCGGCGCGTTTACCGTAACAAACTCCAACGGACAAACGGCAACCATCAATATCAACCCCACCGCGACTAGAACGGTTGGCGACGTTATCACCGCCATCAATCAGACTTCGATCGGGGTCACGGCGAAACTCAACGACGAAGGTGACGGAATACTACTAACGGATACATCATCAGGTGGGGGCAGCTTTTCGATAACCGATGACGGCACGGGAACCTCCGCTCGGGATTTAGGGATTCGTGGCACAGGCAATTCTTTGGGCGATTCCTCCAACAAAGTCATCAATGGACGACAAACTTTTACTTGGACCAATACGGACACCGAGAACATTGAGGACCTCGTCAAGAAAATCAACGACTCCAACGGCCCTGTGGTCGCATCCCTTTTGCGTTCGAACGACAACTCGGTTCGAATGGTTTTAACGTCGAAAGCCAGTGGAAACTCAGGGCGAATATTCGCTGACGGTTCTTCAATGGGACTGAACGTCAGTTCTACTGGAATCGCGAGAGACGCCATCGTATCCGTTGGTGGAACCTCTGAGACAGGAGGTATTCTGGTAAGATCATCGAGCAACTCGATCAACAATGCCGTCGACGGGGTTACCATAACGGCCCTACAAGTCTCAAGCTCACCATTCGAAGTTACCGTTTCAACGAACAATTCGACTCTCGAACGAAATATGCAATTGTTTGTTGATCAATACAACAAAGTACGGGACAAGATCAAGAAAGATACCGCATTTAATGCAGACAGACGATCGACTGGCATATTAATTGGTAGTGGAGAGATTCTGCGAGTTGAGCAAGCACTGAGCAGACTAATTACCCAACGTTCCTTTGCAACCGGTCGAATTCAGTCCCTACAACAAATCGGTGTTAGCTTTGATCAAGAAGGCAAGCTCGAGTTTGACAAAACCAAACTTGCACAGGCAATCAGTCTCGACGAAGAGGGAGTTAAGAACTTTCTCACGAAAGAAACGACAGGCTTTGGCGCCCGCGCCAAAGTCGTCTTGGATGGCTTGGTCGGCGTTAACGGCAGTTCGCTCGTTAATAGAACGAAATCCATTCAACAACAAATCGAATTGAATGATCGGCGAATCGCTGGCATGGATGTAAGGCTCGCTCGTGAAAAAGAACGCCTGGAGAAGCAGTTTTTCGACTTGGAAAACACCATCGCTAAGATACGAAACAACAGTACCAGCCTGAGCAGCATTACATCATTGTTTGGTTCCTCAAGTTCCAACTAGCCTTCAACTAGGTGTTGAGCGACCTTACTGCTAGATTCTCAACACCAACCAAACTCCATCCACTCAGTGTTAGCATAAAGAAGCCAACGGCAATTGGCAGCAGGTGAGAGTGATATCGATACCAATAACTTTCCCGAGTCTCCGTGACTCGTGAGTTGATTTTGGTGAGTTTCTTTACGACCGTTATTGGCTCGTTGCCTTTTCCTACACCTGAGTTTCGTTTCAAATCCACTCCGCTAACGAACTTCACTTTCCCCGGTATCGCGTGGGCGTAATCGAGTTTGCGGGTCGATTGCTCAAACTGGGCAGCAACCCAAGCAGTTCCCACGACAGAGACCGATAGAATCAGGAATAAAATTACGTAGGGATTGGTTTGAACGGTCTTGGCTGTCATCGTTGGTGCTTGTTCGCTTTCGCTTACCCTGGGATGTTTTCCAAACCAGAGGTTGCACGCTCCGTACCCGGCTATTCGCGATTCCAGCACCTACAGTTCATTGGCTCTGCTTTTAGTAAATCCCCAGGGATTTCTGGTTTTTTTCCAAGCAAAAATTCAGCCATCTCTCACTGCCGTTCCCGTGATGTTGCAAAGAATCAACATGGCACGCTTTTCTTTTGCATCATTGCTGATGCTCGTTGATGACCAAAATCAACAGACGGCACAACGGTTGCAAAACGGGGATTTGCAAGAATCATTCGCACAATCAATACAACCAGGCCAAGTTAACAAAATATCAAACGAGATTATAGCCAATCACTAAAGCTCCCTCAAAAGGAAACGTACGCTGCATTCAAGTTGCGTCAAAGAAGCCATCATCACCTTGAACGAATGTTTATGCACACGGATCTCTGCATCAATAAAAAATGCGATGATCTGACTCTTCTTCTGGGGTCGGAGTGTTTGCTATTCTGTCCCGCATTACCTCAAGCTGAATCTTTTTTGCTTACCAAATTTGGCGATCAGCATCATGCTGCAACCTCTGCCATTACGGAAGCAACCAGAAACGAGTGCCCTGCTATTCATGAAGCAGGTGCAGATTGCTACTTTGCCATTCCGCTTGAAGATATTGCATCTTGCAACTGGTTTGGAATCGGCAGACTGTCAAAAATCCCGCTGCCAATCGCCCGCACATTGGTCTCCGTTGCATGGGAAGCTATGCGTAGAGAAACCGCCAATCACGAACTCAAAAACTCTTTGATCGTGGCAGAAAAAGAACTCAAGTACGCATATAGCACTACAGTCCTTTTGAGAGATCTCAATAACCAACATTCGAAACGTAGCGTCCAAGGCAACTACAATTCTCGCCAAGCGATTGATGCAGCGAGAAAGTTCTTACACGCCGAGGTTGTTGCTGCTTACATTGAACCTGATGCTGATATTCCCAAAATGTCGCTTTGTTCGATTTTCAGTTCAGCCAGCAAACTGACGAGCGAGGACATTGGTTTCCTTTTGAAAAAAGTGGGAAGACCGTCCATTGGCGAAGCTCTGCATCTGCAGAACCTTCGCATTAGGATCAATAAAACTCGGATCAGATCGCTCGACATTATCCCGTTGTCGGAAAGTGAGATCGTTGGGTACCTTGTTGCGGTCAATGCACAGTTACAGCCGGAGTTCGTACACGCTCGCTCAGAAATTCTACAAGATGTCTGCGATTTTCTTCTCGCTGACGGGCACACGAATGCGGTGATGCTCGAAAGCGAAGAGTTGGCCTTGGGAATTCTCCGTTCGATGTCGACCGCCATAGAAGCCCGCGATCCCTACACACATGGACATAGCGAACGCGTCGCACAAGCAGGATCTAAAATCGCCAGAAGACTAGGGCTTCCAGAGTCTTCGTGCAAGGAGATCTACTTGGCTGGAACACTTCATGATATCGGGAAGATTGGTATTCCAGATTCTGTTCTGTTAAAGCCCGATCGCCTCACGCAAGAAGAGTTCGGCGTTATACAACAACATCCAGAAATTGGATATAAAATCATCGATGGTATAGGTAGATTGAGGTTTGCATTGCCCGGAATTCTTTATCATCACGAACGATTCGATGGAAAAGGATACCCACACCATCTTAAAGGAGAGGAAATACCTCTCATGGCGAGAATCTTAGCTGTGGCGGATGCCTACGACGCTATGACGAGAAGTCGAGTCTACAGAACAGCGATGAACCTAACGGACGCGTGCAGAATATTGAGAGAGGGACGAAACACCCAATGGGACCCAAAGGCAGTCGATGCATGCTTAGCATGGCTTGGCGAGACGGGAACGCCAGACGATGCCCCCTTAAACAACACCATCCCTACCAACTTGATCAGCTCTCCGCACCCCTCCTCGCAATTCGATTATCAAGCTGTACGAATTTAAAGAACTAAATAATGGGATGGAATGCCCCCGGATTCATCTTTGCTTTCATAGCAATGATGAGTTCTTCCATCCCTTATTTTTGTTGACACTGTAACGGAATACCGCCCGAATTCACCAATGATCGTCGGCTAGGACCTAGGCAACTCGCTTTTCTCAAGAACCCCGTCTTTGTTCTTGTCCAAGCGGTCGAAAACTTTCTTCAAATTCTCGGGAACTTGGCCCTTCGTGAGCTTACCATCTCCGTCAGTGTCCAAGAAGTCGAACATTTCTCTAGGAGACGAACGCTTCGCTTTTTCTGGGGATAGCTCCACCCCTTTACCTGTATTGGGATCGATGGCAACGGCGATATGAAAATAGCCGATCATCATTTCTTCATAAGTCTGATCCCCCCACATAACAGTGACGTCCGGGTTAGGGTTATTTAGATTCTTTTCGGAGTTATCGAATGTAGCTTCGCAGTAAACACGACTACCCTCTTCTAGTTTTTTGGGGGACTGCAATCGGTATTCGGTTTGCCAGTTAAAATCGTATTGGGGAATGTCCAAAACGATTTCACGATCTCCTGAGGGTGCGATGACCGTATATCGGAACGCTTTACCTCGCAAATGCATATGCGGACTCATGGATAACAATTGGCTTTCCGGCAATGCCTCTGGCAGAAGTGCCGTCGTGCGATAACTTTCGGCTCTAGGAGGTATTCGAAAAGCGGTTTGCACTGCACTTGTTGTTTGAACCTCGTGCGTTAACTGGGCCGGATCAGTATACCAGAAACCAATCTTACTCAGATCCGTTTGTTCAGTACCTATTGGGGTATAGTGGATTTGAAATACGAGCTGACTTCCTGCTGGAATTCGTTTGGCCATCCCATCTGGCATGAACTCCACTCGTGTGCCTGGAACATAACCTGCGAGAAAGCTACGTTCCCCACGCAGATCTCGCCCTGATTTATCATTCTTATCTCTCAGAAAGACGAGAACGTGATGAACGACAGCTCTATTGCCGGGAACAATCTCCATACCGTTGACCCAGACATCTTTCTCGAAGCCAGGATCGACCAAGAAATACTGATATCGAACGTCGCCCGCTGCAGGCACCTTAAACGGGCGAGCTGCCATATCAACCACCAAATCAGGCTCACGCGGTAGCTGCCACCCCTTTGCAACCTTCAATGGTTCGGGCTCTTCACCTGCATCTCCACGCGATAAGCCTTGAGATACCCATTGGTTGAGAATGTCGATCTCGTCCTGAGTCATACGTCTGTCATTTGCAAAATGACCATGATCAGGACTGGCATGCCAGGGTGGCATACGTCCTTCATTCACGACTTCTAAGATCATGTCAGCCCAAGCGGATGCATCATCGTAATTCGACAAATCCATCGGACCGATTTCGTCCTCGCGATGACAACTAACGCATCGATTTTGAAGAATCCGACTCACTTGATTTGAATAAGTAATCAGATTGTTTTCTTTGCTCTCGTCAGCCTTGTTTCGACGCCCTCGGCCAATTAAACAACCCGGTGCTGAAACCAATGCAGTCTGAACATCTCGACCAGCCAGAACACTCTCCAACGCATCAACCAAGTACGACTCGGTTGGTTTTTCTTTTGCATAGCCAATGCCATACTGATCATCGATTCGACCTCGATATCGCAACACTCCAGCCGAATCCAATACACAGACCTCGGGTGTTCTAGTCGCACCCAATTCGTTTGCCCAAGCTTGGTCAGGGTCTTTCAAAAACGGCATAGTCATCTCGAACTTCTTCGCATGAGCCGCCATCTCGGCCAAACTATCTTGGACATTAGAATCAACGGCGACGAATCGGATGCCACGCGATTCGTATTCCCTCGCCAACTCCACTAACTTCAATGTGTAGAGTTTTGCCAGAGGACATTGGGTTCCCAAAAATACAAAGACCACACCCTTTTTGTTCTGAAACTCTGACGTCTCCCAATCCTTGCCCTGAAAATCAGTAAGGGTCTGGTGCGAAACCTTTTGCCCAATTAAACCTTTCACAGAGGTGATAGGTTTTGCCGGCGCGTCGTCGGCTCTGAGCGAATTCTGGGGCCATTTACTAACACTCGCTCCAGAGATGAAAAACAACATCGCTGCTACAATCGTCGGTCGAAATCGAAAACTCATTCGATGGATTCCCTTGTTACTGGATGCGGTGAGATCTGCCGTGTAGTGAGAATAGCTACGTACTGAGAATAACGACAACTCTCCGTAGTATCAACGTCGCTAAGATAAAGATTTACCGTCTTATTCAAACGGTAAAGCAAGATCTTTCAGAACGTAAAGCAGTGCGTTGGTAGTGTCGGCATCCGACTTCCCGAGGTCCGAGTTAATTCTGCTATGAGTGGTATTGTGGGCGGCAAAACATGTTACTCCTCCACCCGCGTCCAGTAATGCATTTCGAAAGCGAAATGCTTGCGCAGTAACATCTGGATGATCTGAAACGTAGAAAATCAAAAAATGAGGCGTTGGCCGGCCCTTAGAGACGTGAGTCACGGGGGAGAAATGTTGGTGTTTCTCAGCGGTATTACCGAACTTCACCCTGTGACCAAAATCAGGAAGTGGCAGTCCATGAAGTTTTTGCCGGATCTCTGCGGTATCTATCATCGCTGGAATATCATAGGTGTCTCCGTCAATCGGCACGCACAACTTGATGGAAGAAACCGGAACGGATTGATTTTCTAGATAGCTGTAATCCGTACATACTAACGCTGCCAGCTGTGCTCCTGCCGAATGCCCCATAATTAGCAATCGACTAGGATCTCCGCCGTATTCCGCGATGTTGTGATGCACCCAACCAATCGACTCTGCTACATCGTTCACAATCGCGTCCATTTCCACATCGGGAAGCAATCGATAATTCACAGATACGAATATGTATCCCAACTCATTAAAAAACTTGGGTTTGATATGCACTTCTGATTTGTCACCAGTCTGCCAGCCCCCACCGTGTATCCACACAACCACAGGCAATTTTTTTGCACGAAGAGGAATGTACATATCGAGCTTCTTGCGAGCATGTGCGTCCTTCGAATAGGAGACATCCCTCTTGATGTCATGCCCGTAACATTTCGTTTGCCCCAAGAATAAAACGATCGAGGCAAACAGCAGGTTTATAAAAAACGGTTTCATGATTGGTTTCCTGGATGAGTAGTCAGAGACCGCCCATAGTGGTTCGAAAATCGAATTCTATTGGATTCGCAACCAAATTGGATGTATCCTTAAAGTTCCTTACCCAGATTTCGCATATCTTCTGATTTATGAATAGAAATGTCCCGCATCCTTTCCCTCGCCGCAGCCTGAACCATGACGATCGAGGCCGATAGCAAAACCACGCCCATTACTCGAATTAGCCAGGGTGCTCTGTCGCGTCGGCAGTGGGTAGTTATGCTTACATTTGCATTTGCCTTTAGTCCGCCGAGCATTCGGCTCGCCCGCGACCTAATGGGTATGCCTCCCGCCCCATCTCAGTGCAATTGCCCCGTTCTATGCAAACCAGCTAATTAGTCCCCACCCTCTGCTCTCAAATTCTCGACTGTTACCCATATGCTTAGCTCTAGACTAAAAAACCTCGCTCTTGGCATTCTGATATTTGGCCTCTCATTCCAGCATGGAATAGCGAAATCGCAATCAATCGAAAAAGTCTCTGAACAGTTTATCTACGAAACAGCTCCGTTTCCAAGTTGCCACGCTTCGACCATCGTCGAATGCACCGACGGCTCCATTGTTTCGGCATGGTTTGGTGGAACCGAAGAAAAAGCTAACGACGTAGGAATCTGGACTGCCCGCTTTAATGGAAAAGCATGGAGCCAGCCAATCGAAGTGGCCAACGGTATACAATTCCATTGGAGTTCTCCTGACAATTCCAAGTCCGATGTCAAACGTCTTCCTACTTGGAACCCCGTTTTGTTTCAGCCAAAAAAGGGTCCATTACTCCTATTCTACAAATGTGGCCCAAGCCCACAAACATGGTGGGGAATGATGATGGAGTCGCACGACTCTGGCTTAAGCTGGAGCAAACCGTCTCGACTTCCCGAGGGAATATTCGGCCCTATTAAAAACAAACCTGTGGAACTAGCCGATGGAACAATTCTTTGCCCTACAAGCAACGAAACCGATGATACAGACGAATGGACTGTACATATGGAATGGACTAAAGATCTCGGCAAAACATGGACTCGAACCCAACCTCTCAACGATCCTAAAACCTTCGGCGCGATCCAACCTAGTATCTTGTTTCTAGGCGATGACAAGCTATTAGCCCTTGGTCGCTCTCGCCAAGGTAAAATCTTCCAAATCGAATCCAACGATCTCGGAAAGACATGGGGTGAAATGAACCTAATTGAGCTTCCCAACCCCAACTCCGGAACAGACGCGGTTACGCTAAAAGACGGACGACATCTGCTTATCTATAACCACGTAACCAAACAATCTGCAGAATGGGGTGGTCGACGATCACCACTGAACTTAGCTGTTTCGAATGACGCCAAAACATGGACGCCTGTCATGGAGCTCGAAAACGAACCCAAAAAGGAATTTAGTTACCCCGCCATCATTCAAACCCGAGACGGTCGCATCCACATCACTTACACCTGGAATCGCCTCAAGATTAAACACGTGATCTTGGACTTGAAGCCAGCTGCTCCTTGATTTTGTCTATCAATGAAACCAAGCTTGGATCGGAAGATATGAAAACATTCATGCACCCGAGCTTTTTCAAAGTCGAAGCGATCGACTCTGACAAACAGTACCAAGATTGATTGAACGCAGCTTCCCCCATCAAACGGACCGCATTGATCGCTATGTTTTGACTGGTAACCAACACTCCCTGATACTCATTGTTCGCCAACTCTTCTAGCCTTCTGGCGGACCATTTTTCGACTGGCTGCTGAACATAGACGTCGGCGCAGTCAACCGATGCACCAGCGGCCACCAAAGCATCAATTCCCAGCTGCTTCCCAGTTGACGTTCTAACTAACAAGCACTTCTTGCCTAGGCATTCCGGTAACAATAGCGGGACAAGATTCTCGATCCCTGCCGTTTTCGGAGTGCAGTCACTTGAAAGCCCCCAGCGCCTTAAGCTAATCGCAGTAGATTCACCCACGCACGCTATACGACTGGACCTAAACGCACGTGCATCAAGACCTCTATCCCACACCCTTTGCAGCAAACCATCCACCCCGTGCGCACTCGCGAAGACAATCCAGTCGAAACGACTAATTCTATCAATCATGTTATCGATCTGTTCCCACGAGGTCGGTGGAGTTATGTTTATCGCTGGCTCGACGACAGCACTCCCTCCCTCTTCGCTAATGAGGGATTGCAGCTTATTTGCAGTTGATTCAGAACTCACTATTAGAAATCGCATTCCAGACAAAGGCCTAGTAGTAAACCAATCCATTTCCAAAGGAGCGCCCGCTACCTCACCAACAATGGCGATAACAGGAGGACGAAAACTGCGAAGATGACTTAAGGTCTGAGAGAGGGTCCCCAATGTACATCGCACTACTTGTTGATCATCCCACGACACTCGCCTAACCAGAGCAACTGGTGTCGAACCTGGCTTTCCATGTTGAACCAACATCTGACTCCACACGTTGGCGGTTGTCACGCCCATGTAGATGACTAGTGTTCCTGGAAAACTGGCGATAGATGGCCAGTCGGGAGTATCTTCTGGCAGAACATCTCCATCAACAGGTTGGAGCTGTCCTGTCACCAAAGCTACAGACGAAGCCCAATCCCGGTGAGTTAGTGGGATTCCGGTGTATGCACTGACAGCCAATGCCGCCGTTATCCCGGGAACCACCTCAAACGAAATCCCTTCAGCCACCAATCTCTCAATCTCTTCAGCCGTACGTGCAAAAACCGTTGTGTCTCCCCCCTTGAGACGAACGACACACTTCCCTTCTGAGGCGAATCGAACCGTTTCGTCGTCGATCTCCCTCTGCGTCCACATCCCTCCATGACCGTGCTTGCCAACACAAATCATCAAAGCATTTGGATTTGCATGCCGCAGAATTAGCGGATTGATCAACCCATCATAGAGAACCACATCAGCTTGCGCAAGGATCTCAACCCCTCGCAATGTAATCAGCCCTTCATGGCCTGGCCCTGCCCCAACGAGATAAACCTTTCCATGTGCTTTTGCTGCAGTTCCCGATGCCGATGTCATGTACGAGCCCGACTGCCAATGACCAAAACTCGCTTATCCAAAAAAAATTTTGCCTCGGGCAAGGTCATATGCAATTGCTTCATGTCACCCCGATCGACGGCACCACATGCCAAGATGTATTCGAGATCTCGACATTTCTCGAGCTCACACCAGAAGCTTGCCGACACCACAGACCCTTGCACATCTAGAACCGCCAAATGTTTTAACTGCAGTAGAGTTTGCACTATCTCGTCTGATACAGATTTGGATCGCATCACAACAATTTGTATCTTGCGTAAATCGCCAGCGAGAGGTGCTATTGTCACGTTGGTTCCTAATTGCTCTAGATCTTCTGTACTCACAATCCAAACATTCTCCCGGTCACATGGACCACAGAAAATCTCCGAATCGGTCATCAACACCGAGATTTTCTCAGGGGTGTTTTCACGGTACCAGACTAACCCTACGGCCAAAGTAACGAAACACCCCAGCATCAAGTATCGTGCTGCGTTAAGAATCGCAAATGCTGTTTGATCCAATCTATTCAAAGCGGGGTTAAAGGATGCAATAACGAAAAGGGTCGTCGCAACTAGAACCGACCATGTAACCCACTTCAAATGCTTTTTGGTAACTTCGATTTTGCTGAATTTCATGCTGCAATAGTGTCGTCTCTATGTTAGTAGCCCAACCTATGTTAATAGTTCAACGGGTATCCCTAACGATGCCATGACGCATTCCGCCGCCTTGGATCCCGAACGTAACGCCCCTTCCATCGTCGCGGGCCATTCGGTTTTGGTCCAGTCTCCAGCGACAAACAGATTGTACTCACCAAATTGATCAGCCCTCCATCTGCGTGGCTCTGCATCCGGACTGATCGAAAACACCGCTTGGGGATCGGTCACAATTCTACCCCGAACAAGCGTTGCGTGGGAACTCGCTGGGTACGCAACCCGCAATTCCTCGACAACTCTCTCAAGTGTCTTGTCCGGATCTTCACTTCTCAACTCATGCGAAGCACTAACGACGATTTGATAATATGCATGCGCATCCCCCTCGATCAATTGATCGCGATTTCCAGGAAAAACCCACTGACATAATCCCTGTACAAAGATAGCATGCGGCTCATCCAACCATGGCCGATCCCACCACGTGTGTATGCCAGTAATGGGGGAGGACTGCATGGATTGTGGTGACCATTCCGATTGGCAAACCTCCGGTAGAATTTTATTGACCTGATGCCAAGGCACAGCAATCAATACAGCATCGTATCCTGCGAATCGCTTTTCGTTCGAATACAAAACCCACCTGCGATCGTCCATTCGCTCAAGCCTCGCAACCAATGACTGATCATGAATTCTAACCTTGAGCTTCTCCATCGCATCACGCACAACCCCATTACTCAACTCGGACAACGGTTTCGAGGGGACTAATAGATGATAGGCATCACGGCTTCTAGCAAAGCCATCCACCAGTACTTTTCGCATGGCTCCCAAAGTCACTTTAGAAAGTTTCTCTCCCAGGGCACTCACCAAAATGGTCTCCCAGAACCTCTCTAAACATGGCTCCGTCTGCCAATGCATCCGAAGCCAATCGATTGCGAGCTGACTATCGTGAGATGGATCACGTTTTATTTTTGTCAAAGAATTCAAACAAATAGCCACTCGGATGCGATCACCTAGCGATAAGCCAGGCCATTTAAAGATCAAGCTCGCTAAATGAAACGGAGCAGGAAGAGGCAAGGATTTGATGGCGATCTTCTTTCCTCTTGGATCGACAAAATGCAATGTGTTTTGTGATTCCCACAAACCTGACTGCCCTGTATCTGCGATCCAACGCTTCAATTCAGTGCAGCAATTCATCCCGACGTGCTGACAATAATCGACCCAAGTATTAGCGTGACGATCATAAAATGACCCCACTCTGCCACCCAATCGACTTCTGGCCTCAAACAATTCGACCTCGACCCCATGTCTCGCGAGGTGCATCGCAGCATTGCATCCTGCCAGCCCCCCCCCGATGATCGCAACCTTGGGTGCACACGGACCGCACTCAGAACCATTTGGGCGAGGATTATTCTTGCCAGAGTTAGACATGCCTCCCGACTGAGAACTACCCTCTCTCGCTTCCACAGCCCGATAAAGCGGAGTTAAAAAATGAGACGCTATCAGCTTGAGTTTGCTTACTTTGGATAACGCGACTCGCTCGCGAAAAACCTTTTTTGGATTAGCTTCTATCGTGCTCAGAATCCCGTAGTAGGTTTTCCACATCAAAGAAAACATACGTTTGCCCTCTAGGCAAAGATAGGGCGAAAGCTTCGCTCCCAATTCGAAATGCCCTTTCGCCCTTTCCAGCACGACCTGCATGACATCGATGTGCGATTTCGTTTTCTCTGCGGATCGTGACAGCAATGATGCCGTCCATTCCTCACGAGTCAGGCCGAATCTCGCTAAATCCTCACTGGGAATGTAACAACGACCTCTTCCTGCATCCTCAACAACATCGCGAAGAATATTCGTTAACTGAAATGCAACTCCGCACGCCTCAGCATAGCGTTTCGCTTTCACCGGAATCTCGCAAAATGAAGGTGGCAGCCAAATCGCCAAGCACCCGAGCCCTACGCTTGAAGCAACTCGATGGCAATACAAGCTCAGATCTCCCCAGGTTTGTATTTGAGAGGCTGGATCTAAATCAAACTCGATTCCATCAATCATGTCGTGCAACACCGAAAGCGGAATCGCAAATTGTTGCACCGAATCTTTCAAAGCCAATCGAATTGGATCGAGTGGTTTAATACTCTGCGACGCTTCTTCCGTTACTAGCGAATCAACCCACCTGTGCCACCCAGCAGTCTCCCACGCCCCGGCGGTAGGCTCCTGCACTGTTATCTCGCCGTCTGAGGAATCATCCGCGATGCGGGCAAACGCATACAGTGCGTCCATTGCCATCCGTCGCTTACCGGATAGCAGATGAAAAGCAACGTAGAAATTGGAATGACTATCCTTGGCTATTCGGCGACAATACTCGTAGGAATAGGCTAACGCATTCATGGACAAGACTTTTCTGACTGCGTCTAAGGAACCAACGAACGTGGAGAAAACCATGCACGAAGAATGAGCTTCAATTTCGCAACCTTCGAAACTTCAATCGATTTTGTCCATGAATCGTAATCGTTCCGAGCGAGCTCGTCCAATAGATGAAGCCCGCCGCGAACAAACAATTGCAAGTCACGCGCCAACCAAAGCGGTACCAAACTAACCAGTGGCAACCCATCCTGCAACATCCCTCTGGCAAACATCGCCCACTCCGACAATGCATCTCGAAGCTGCTCCTGTTGCCCCCCATTTAGAATCGACGACTCAGTCAATTGGTGCTTGCTCCAATACGTCCAAGGCAAATAGATTCGATCGCGAGCCGCATCACGTCGAACGTCCTGACAGAAATTGGCAATTTGAAGCCCTGAGCAAATCGAATCGCTGAGAGGAATGGTTTGATCATTGTGTTTGCCAACCATAAAAAGCAATATGCGGCCGACCGGATTCGCGCTTCCGCTGCAATACTCAAGAACCTCCCCATCAGTCGCATATCGAAACTTCCTTTGGTCGACGCAAAACGCATCTATCAATTTCTCGAACGGATCGATCGGTATCTTAAACTGACTTATGGTGTCGCTTAACGCAACAAACACGGGGTGCCGACAATCTCCCTCATAACACCGATACAACGATTCTCTCCACCAATTCAGCATCGCCAGAGACTCTTCGTTCGATGCAATTTCGTCAGATAAATCATCAGCCCAACGACAAAACGAGTACACATTGGCTAAATGTTGTCGAAATCCCGACGGAACCAATCGACTCGCCACAGAAAAATTCTCGTAGTGATTTTTCGTTAGTTGACGGCAATAGTAACGTGCCCTCTCCAGACTAACGGAATCTCTCATCTCGGGCCCAAATTCTTTGAGATCCCCAAGAACGCATGCCTCCCCCTGTCGATTCCAGTTTTTCGGCGATTGCCCGTTATTTGGCGATTTTTCGAGGAACACTAACGTTTGAATCTAGCGAGTGATTGGAGCTTGGGCTGGGGATGACATCCGGATATCATATGAGTATAGCAATTTCGTCAACCAACACTTATCCCGAATTATGAAGATCATTTTGGCTGCCCCACGGGGTTTTTGTGCTGGGGTCAATATGGCCGTTAAAAGTTTGGAACTCGCCCTAGAGTACTTCGGCCCGCCGATCTACGTCTATCACGAAATCGTCCACAACCAGTACGTAGTGAAGACTTTCCAATCGCAAGGGGCCGTATTTGTCGAGGAACTAACCGACATTCCCGAAGACTCAACTGTACTTTTCTCAGCGCACGGTGTCTCACCCGCCATTCGATCACTCGCCAAAGAAAGACGCTTGAACGCCATTGATGCGACCTGCCCACTCGTGACAAAAGTCCACCTGGAAGCGATCAAGTTCGCAAAAGAACACTACACAATCATCTTGATCGGTCACGAAGGGCATGACGAGGTCATCGGCACCATGGGAGAAGCCCCCGAAGCGATCATCCTCGTTGAAACCATCGCTGACGTGGACCAATTGCAGTTCGATCGAGATCGCAAACTCGCTTACCTCACCCAAACGACCCTCAGCGTTGATGACGCGAATAAAATCATCAATCGCCTCAAAGAAAGATTTCCCTGGATCATTGGTCCCGCCAAGGAAGACATTTGCTACGCGACCCAAAATCGCCAGGAAGCGGTTCGCATCCTAGGTTCTCAAGCGGACGTGGTTGTGGTTCTTGGAAGCCAAAACAGCAGCAACTCTCAAAGGTTGCGAGAACTGGCAGAAGAAAAAGGCAAACGAGCCATCTTGATCGATGGTCCAACAGAACTAAACGCCGATTTCTTTCTCTTGGCCGACACAGTCCTGATCACAGCCGGAGCCAGCGCTCCCGAAGAAGTAGTCCAGAGCACCGTAGCATGGCTTCAAAAAAACTTTGACGCGACCGTCGATGAAATCGCCATCCAAAAGGAAGACGTCTATTTCCCTCTCCCCCGAGCTCTCCGCACGCTTGGCTCCGCTCCATCATGACACAAGAAAATGTCATGACCCAAAACGATGACGATAGCCAACAGTCCCCGAAAAAGGTTGATGTGGACCCCGCCAGCTACCATCCACTTTACTCAAGGTCAGTATGCATCAATTGTGCCAGCCACCGAACTATAGTGTCAGGCACAGGCTCTGTATTTATGTTGTGCCAATCGAACGCGATATCGTTGGGTTGGCCTAAGTATCCGCCGCAGCCCCTCTTTCGGTGCCCTCATTTTGAAACCATCTCAACTGCGGAACGCCCCAAATCGGGATAGTCGGTGAAGAACCCATCTACTTTGAGTAGTTCCACTAATACACGATGGGTCTCATCTATCGAACTAGACCATTTCGGTTGCATGTTGACTCGTACCGTATATGGATGAACCTTTAATCCTGCTCGCTTAGCGTTTTCTACAAATCCAGTTGATGTGACTTCTGCTCCCGCCTCTTTCTTAGCCAGCAGATTTGCTGAAGGGCCTACACCATAAGCATACTTCGCGATCTCTTCGATATTGCCTTCAAAGCGATCTCCCATCAACTGAATCAATTTGTACGGACACCCTTTTTTGTGCAGGCCAATCAACTCGTCTGGTTCAAAACATTGAATCAAACATGATTCGGGATCGTGAGCAACCTCAAGTTTTTCTAAGACTTTCAATAACTCATCCCCCATGCTCAATCCAAACTCTTTTTTGTGAAAGCCAGCACCCTTGAGCTCTATATACAACCCTGTCTTTCGATGGAAAGCCCGATCAAGCTGCCTGAGAAATACAATCTCATGATCGAGCCTCATCATGCGTTGGCCGCAACCAACTAGATGATCTGGTGCTCGACCGCGCAGCTCCAATTTCTCAAGCTCTTCCCATGTGAAATCGGCAGTGTAGAACTTGCCATCTGCTCTTGCTCTATTCGGGTAGATCTCTTGAACATTCGTCGTGGCATTCAAAGTCAAATCGTGAGATACGACAAAAACTTTATCCTTGCTCAACACGACATCTTGTTCAATGTAGTCAGCCCGCTGCGCATGAGCGAGAGCTTTCGCTCCCTCGGAATGCTCGACGCAATATCCGCTCGCTCCACGATGGGCGATAACTTTTGTTTGCCCGTAGACAAACGCACCATCCAGAACAGCTACCGTGGTGAAGAGGAAAAGAGTCGTTAGGGAAACGTTCGCAACTGGCCGAGCCCTCGATGTAGACCACAAAACGAACGCATCAAAATCCACTTTGGCATTTTCAATAAATCGCATCTATCCCTCTCAGATTCCAACTTTCCTGTGGTGACAACCGGCAGATCGTACGTAATGGTTTTTTGTAGCTCCTACTCCGAGCAGCCAAAAAAACACCTGGCTCACAAACGACCAACAGATCGGGTAATTGTGAGCACTCTCTGCGCTTCCTCGATTAGGATTCGAAGTGAATTAGGTTAAGTTCGCATGTTCTCTACCATCTAATCCCAATGATTTCTAAACCTTCAAGCATTGCAAAACCGTTGCAAGTGCATATGATTTTCGCATCAGGTTTGGATGGGAAACAGTGAAACTTAGGGACTTCGTCTATGATTCGGATGCTTTGTCTGTTGATACTGGTTTTGTCAGCGACCGGATGTCAGCAAAAATCCACGGCATCGGTGGGTGGCTCTTCTGGCGTACTGCGTATGGGTGAGACCCCGCTAGCGGATTTTCAAATCAAAGTCTTCAATGGTTCCGATGGGAATTTAATAGGAACTGGAGCTACGAATTGGGAAGGTCGTTTTCAACTCGTTAATCCGGAAGGGAGGGGACCGTGCTGGCTTGAGTCAGGCGACTATATTTGCGTTCTAGAGTCTTTCGGAACAGACGCACCCAAACTGAGCCCTTCGTATGGCGATAAGTCGAAATCACCCCTCAAGATCAAACAGGCAGATGGGCAGCAACTGATAGAGTTGCAAATCCCTTCAAAGTAGCTTCGGGCATCCGCTAAGCTCTGAAGAAACTAAGAATCTACTGAGTCTCCGTAAGTATTCAAGAACATGGTGATGATAGAATCGACGATTTTGTCGCGCTGTGCCTTGTTTGGATTCGGCGCATTGAGCATCAATTGAGGCCATACGCAGAATCCCTCAAGCATAGCGATCAATTGCTTCGCTCCTATCTTAATATCGAAATTCGCTAGCCTCTTATCTTTTTGCGCCGCCACAATCCACTGCGAAAGCCCCATTTCAAAGATCTTGCCATTTCCGAACATCTCATGCCCAAGTTGTGGCGAGCGGATAAATCGTGAAATGAGAATACGAGCCAAAGCCCGCGATTCATTTTGGCAATGAAAGTCTATAACACCATGACAAAACCGGGCCAACTGTGGGGCTAACAACTCGTCGCCGTTATAAACCAGTGG
Source organism: Pirellula sp. (assembly GCA_046344995.1). GTDB lineage: Bacteria > Planctomycetota > Planctomycetia > Pirellulales > Pirellulaceae > JBKCUI01. The sequence goes on along the minus strand of JBKDKR010000078.1, from coordinate 101,712 downwards.
AACCGCTAGCGTCGCATTCACCTTAAGCTTGTTCACGATAGCCATGAATAGCGTATCTTTGCTTGCGAAGTGATTGTATACCGTTCGCTTCGATACATTCGCGTGACTAGCAATCGCGTCCATACTGGCGTTGTCGAAACCATTTTCACTAAAGCAGGCAATTGCGGCATCCAAGATATCCGCGCGTTTTCGATCGGTAAGCTTGTCTGGCCCCGCTGCTGCTACGGAAGCGGTGTTTTGGTTTGCATTGCTCATTTCACCTCCGCCTCAGAAACGCCGAATCGGCAAATTAAACCGCGAAAAATTAACCCCCGATTTTGATCATGTTCGGAATTGAGGAAAGCCCCCTCCCAACAAAATCGCAACTATCAGCCCGCCATTTTATGAAGTTCAACTGTTCACTAAGTCAACGCTTTCGCGATTTAACGCTCCCCTTTTATTCACTCAGCCCACGAGCCAAAAAAGTGTTTTACCTGGAATAATTCAGGTTTTCAGCACTGCACAATTACACCCGCCAGTGTACTTAGATATCATCAACAAATAGATCCGACTCGCTTACTGTTCCTCTCGTATTTGCAGAGGGAGCAACAGCAGCTAGCTGTTTTCTTCACCCCATTGCTCTATCTCGTTTGCCAGCGAGTTACAGACAAAATCTAAGGAAAGCGAATAAACCAATCGCCAATAGTCGTGTCGACCAAGCTCATCGTTTGGGGGTGAAATTAGGCAGCGCGCTTCAACTGCGGGATGGAAAGACCAAAAAGACCGAAAATCTCTTTTTGGCTGAGCCCCATACTTCGAGGCACTCCCGCCTCTGCGAATAACGACTGGAACAGTTCTCGCTTCTCCTCCAATACGTTGTGAATGCGTTCTTCTATAGTTTCTGTCGACATCATGCGTGTCACGGTAACGGCTTGTTTTACCCCCAATCGATGAGCGCGATTGATCGCTTGATCTTCGACGGCCGGATTCCACCATCGATCAAACAGAAACACATAATGACAGAATTGCAGGTTGAGACCAACAGCACCTGCCCCATAGCTCATCAAGATGACTTTAGTCTTTGGATCATTCTTGAATTGATCGATAACTCCATCCCGTTTGCTAGACGGAATACGGCCACTATATTGCAATGGATTGTACTTGGCTAATCGCTCTCCTAGCGTATCAAGGGTCTCGACCCATTGACTAAACACGATTGCTTTTTGTCCGCTTGCAGCGATCTCTTCCATGTCAGCTTCGAGCCGTTCGTATTTGGCGCTAGCGCCCGTAAGAGGATCAAAGTTACATATTTGCTTGAGACGCAATACAAGTTCGAAAACATGCTGGATCGTAACCGACTCACCTAAATCGTTTAGTTGGACGACTCCCTCTTCTTCGGCCGCTTTATAGCTCAGGCGTTGCTCTGGTGTTAAATCGAGATCAGCAGCGCGGAAGAGTTTAGGCGGCATATCGGTGAGAACTTTGTCCTTCGTTCGCCGCAGCACATAGTCTCGTGTCGCTTTCCCCAGAGACTTTAGATGCATATCGTCGTTCAGGTATCCAGGGGACAGGAACTCGAAAATACTGACCAGATCCTCTGTCGAGTTTTCGATAGGAGTACCTGTCAATGCCCACGATCGCTTTCGCGGGATCGAACGCACGATCTCGCTCGTCGTGCTATTTCGATTCTTGATACGTTGGGCCTCGTCGAGAACGACCAAATCGAATTCCAGATTTCCATTGTCTATTTGATCGCGATCTCGCATCATCAATTCGTAATTGGCAATTTTGACCGGTGCCTGAGGATTACTCCAAATGTATTGACGGCGATGAGCGTCCCCCTCGATAACGGCTACCGGGATCTCGGGAGCCCACTGTCGAAACTCTCGCACCCAGTTGGTTACCAGCGGCTTGGGACATATAAGAAGCACATTCGACAATTCGTTTGATAGCAGGAGCATCCGAATCGTCGTGATGGCCTGCATTGTTTTACCGAGCCCCATCTCATCTGCGAGCACAGCGGCAGCACGAGGGAACAAAAACGCGATTCCCTCCATTTGATACGGGAATGGTTGGAACGGGAAAGTCAGTTCCGCAGATTGAACAATTGTTTCCAATGGAGGCTGTAGAACATAATACAACCTATCTTCGAGACTCACCAAATCGCCCGGCGGCCGAAGCCTAGTTAGTTTTGGAGACGGCTTCGCAGCATCGCCTTGTTTTTCTTCTTCGGCATTCCGAGGTGGTTTTACCGATTGACCGTTACCATCGACCTTTTCATTGGGTTCGGCCTTTTTCGTCCAATGCGGAGATTCTGGAAACGAAAATCCTATGGTCTTTGGAAGTGGCTGGCCCAATGCAACAGTCAGCACCCTCGAATCTGGCCATGAATTCCAGCCAAATATTGGCTGGCAACTGAGATCCAGAGATAACTCGGGTGCAATTGCTTCTCCATAGAGGGACAAAGAGAAGCCAATTGTGGACGATTCTTCGTACCAGCTAGACCCAAATTCGATAGTTGGCAGATCTGGCTGAAGCATTATTGATCTCGCTAAGCGGCTTTGGTGGCAGGATGTGCTTCCATCAACGCGCCCTCGATTCGACCGAAAGGCTCGATGAGATCGATTGATATTGAGCCGAGAAACGCTTCAATTTGCTTCGAATCGACTGCGAATTCTTGCATTGTCAGAAGCTTGTAGCCCTCGATGTTTATTCGATGCCAAGCCTCACGTGTGGGCCGTGGGTAAGTCAGAGTCGCCTCATTCTTGGACCAACTGGAATCGATTGCTGCAATGGGTGATTCGACCAACAGGCGTACCGAAAGAGCGGCTAGAGTATCTGTCAGAACTACTTGCGGTTTCGCCTTGGCTTTTGCAAGCAAGGCGCGACCGATTTGCTCGCCAGCCACAAACTCGTCCAAAGTCGCACCATAAAGGAGTTGTTGGGCCCTGGTAGGCAGCAACGGCAGCGTGCAGTGAAACTCCACGGGTCTCGCGAGACCGTTAAGCACGAGCAGTCCACCTACGAATCCGAGCGAGGAATGCTTGCGGACTGTAAGAAAACCGATCTGAATCTGCTGTTTCTGCTGTGAATCCATTCGAAGTGCAATTCTAGGGTGGAGGCTCAGTCCCATGTCGTTGAGGATAGACTCGGGCATGATTGCTTCGACCGGTCGCCCTATGTTTTTTCAATTCGATCGAACTTCTCCGAACAACAGGGAAAACTGACAAAGAGCTCCTAATCGTCAAACTCCGCAATTACTCAGCAAAATGCTCGACGATGTATAGGTAGCATAGCTATACTAAACGCTTAACTTGCAATTCCGATGAATTGCACATGGTCCAAAACATGTTCTGCATGAGTTCGCTTCCGAAAGTTGTTTGAAAATCATGGCAAACGATCAAACACCCTTTGTCCCCGTTTTTAGTATCGACGTTTCCGCGACGGAATCGCCGAATGCTAGCACTCCTCAACCGAATCCAAAAGCCAATGACATTGGTGGAGCTTTGATCCACCTCACTCGTCAGTTGATCGAAATGCAGAATCGGCAAAACGTTCTGCTTGAGCAGTTACTGCAAGTTAACAGGCAGGTCCTGCAATCGAGCAATCAAGCGAACACACAGCGGCAAAACGAACTTTCCCAGTGGCGAAACAATCACCCTCACCTAGTGCGATCCTGCAAGTCAGCTTTAGAATCGTTATCAGGGGTTCAAATCGATTTCCTTCAGCAACTAGCAGACGAAGTCGAAGAACAAAAAGATGCACTGGGCGAAAGTGAATATGCATTCAACGATTTCTTAGATAGATATGGACCGCGAATGGCTCATTTGAATGGAATTCTTCAGGTATTAGGACATTTGGGCGGCTAGTATATTCTCTGAGAAATCGCGATATTACAAAGCGTTCGCGGCGACGTTCTTTACAACTTTCTGCTCATTAAGTCGGCTTACACAGAGCCCCGTTATCACATCGAAACGGGGCTCTTTCTTTTGGTGCAAACACTTCGGCGCAGCCATCTGCAACAACCATTTCTGGCGACTTGTTGTGGTCGATTTACGATCGCTACGATCAATTCCAAACTCGCTTTCGAGAAGTTCCAACGGCGAAGAATGGGTAATTCGCTTCTTCTCCACTTTTCTGGGCCGAATTCCATCGATTGGCAGTTTAGTGACGAGTTTTGCTATCGCAGGCTACTGTGCTAGCAAATCAACAACCCACTAAATGTTGGGGATAGGTTGCAAGCCCCCCCCTGTTTTTCCTATACATTCGCCCTCTTCCGCCGCTGGTTCAGAACGACGGAATCTTTTACCTATCTTTTCCAAACCCAACAAAAAAAGGATTAGCAGCGAGGAACGCAAGGATGCCGTTGAGGTGCTGCCACTCACTTCTCTGGCGAAATCGGTATGCGATCAAGATGGATTCTTGACCTCTCCCGCGACACCGTTCATTGCACTATACCGAGCAAGAATTCTTGTTTGGTTTTCACGTGGACTGACCCAGTACTACTTTTGATTCATTTTTTTCAGGAGGATCCTACAGAATGATGAAACGACCCCTAATCGGTTTGAATTGCGATTATCGTAGCCAAAACCAAGGTACGCCGGCTTATTGCTTTTTGGCTGCAGGTTATTTTGAGTCGATCACGAACGCGGGAGGGATTCCCGTGTTAGTTCCGCCAATGGAAGATCACGATAGCCTCAACCAAATCCTCGATACGCTAGATGGATTTGTCTTGGTTGGCGGCGGGGACTTGGACCCACGGAATGACGGATACATGCTACACAGCTCGGTTCGGCCTATGGAACCAAAAAGAGAACATTTCGATCGCCGACTTGCTCAGGAAATCGCGAATCGCCGTATGAGCCTAATGGCTATTGGGGTCGGTCTACAACTGATCAATATCGTCGAGGGTGGCAATCTTTTTTATCACATCCCTATCGATCTTCCGAATGCACTTCCTCACCGTGACCCTCAAGATCCCAACCATCGTCACTCTCTAGTAGTCGAACCGAATTCCATATTGGGGCGTGTTTATGGCGAAGGTGAAATTCGTGTTACTAGCCGGCATCACATGGCGATTGACCGCCTAGCCGAATCGTTCCGCGTCACAGCGCGATGCCAAGACGGCGTCATCGAAGGAATCGAAAGTCGCGATCCCGATTGGTTCGTTGTCGGTTGCCAATTCCATCCCGAATCAACAGCCGCAAGCGCACTAGACATCCGAATCTTCGAAGAGTTCGTTGAGGGAACACTAGCCCGAGCAGGCCAAATGCAACTGGCAGCGGCCTAATTTGGAATCCCGCGGAACGTTCGAATTGATTTCGAGGGTGCCACAAGGAAGAATCAAGGAATGATCCAGTTCCCATTCGACCGACTGGCACAGGGCACGGATGCCCCGTTTCGTTTGTCCAAACTTTTGATCCGCCGAGAATGATTTACCCCTAAACAGAGCGAGCCAGACCGCAATCGATCTGGCTCGCAATGGGGGAAACGGGAATTGTCACGTGTGACTGCAGAACCAATCACGCGTGCGATCTAAAACTAGGTTTTTCACACCGCCAATCAAGAAAAAAATTTCTTACTTCTATTTGTTGCCCTATCGCTGTCATAACAATTGACGATTCTTATAGTTATAGCGATTGGACGGGTTGTAACGGCATGCCATGCCTCCTGCACTCCAACCATCTGCGGAAAGCCATTGTCGACATTGAGGCAGCTACGTGTTTAACAGACCTTCCAGAACTCTACCGATCTCAACCTTCTTAACGCTGTGTGCTCTCACGTTTGGTTGCTCAACCAATTACGAGAAGCAAGTCGTGATCTCCTTCGATTCGAAGCAAACCTATGCCTCCCCCATCCTGGCTAGTTTCGCGAGGCAGTTTCCTAAAGACGAGTTTCAAGTGGTGAAACGAAGCTTGGAGCCTGGTTATAAGCCGCTGCCCTCGCAATCTGAGGGAGCATCTCTACAAAAGCATCCCGAGGGTGATGTTGTTTGGGATTCGGACCTACTTCGAACTCTAAAACATCAGCGTCAAGGGCTTCTTCAGTCTCGCACCTGGGCCGTCTCGCGAAATTGGCCGAGTTCCTTTAAGGCTAGCGACGGCACTTGGGTTGCCTTCGCCGCGCGTGCACGAGTGTTTTTAATCAACGACCAAGCTATCGATCCAACCGCCCTCCCTGATAGCGTCTGCGATCTTGGCGCTGCGCAATGGAAAGATAAATGTGGAGTCGCCTCCCTCTCCTCTCCCTCGGTTCGCGGTCATTGGGCGATAATTGCTTCGCAATGCGATTCCATTAAATTGGACGCCAGTAAAGATCAAAGCATCGCGACAGAGAAGCAAACGTTGGATTTTGAAAAGTGGACTGATAGGCTTTCGCAGAATGCAAAAATCTACGACGACGAAAAACAAGTGGCGTCAGCTGTAGTACGCGGGGAGATCCATTGGGGTGTTGTGGATTCCGACATTGGAATCGCCACACGAGATCAAAACCCATCCCTAAGAATTATATTTCCTGATCAAACCAATAGTGGTTTCGGAGCCGTGTTGATACCCGATACCGTTAGTGTTCTGGCAAATTCAAAAAACCCAAAAGTCGCCGGGCGTTTAGCTGACTTTCTTGTCAGCGATGAAGTCGAAGCCCGCTTAACCTTAAGCGACAGCGCCACAATCCCAATAAATCCAACTCCCAAATTACTATCCCGACTTCTTAAGGGGGTTGATGTCAAATGGGCCAAAACCGAATACGGTAAATTGATTGATGCGTGGGAAAACGTTGTTGAACTATCTGCTGAAAAGCTTCGCCCTAATCAACGAAATTGATCTATTAGCTTAAGTCTTCAGACTCAATCATTCCATGAAAGTCGTGATTCGAACTTATGTTTACAGAAGGGTTTCTGAAGCACGGCCAATACTATGAACTTCGAATCCAATTTCCGTAAGCTGTTGACGATTCACCACATTTCTTCCATCAAACAAGAATGCTGGACGATACATCGAATCGAACACCGTCTTCGCATCAAACGACTTAAACTCGTCCCATTCGGTCAAAACGGCGATTGCGTGGCTCTCACGAGTTGCCTCGAGAAGCGAGCTGTGAACAGTGACGTTCTTTTCAATCAAACGCTTATGCTTATCTGATATCTCCCCGAGTACATCCGCGAACGCCATTTGCAGATCGTTCCTAATTTGCGATTCGGGTACACGAGGATCATATATCGATAGCCGAGCCCGTTCATCGAGCAAATCTCTACAAACATGAATGGCAGCGGATTCCCGCGTGTCGTTCGTGTCTTTTTTGAACGCAAATCCCAGAATTGCGATCTTCTTGTCGGATACGGTATTGAACATCGTTCTGACAATTCGCGACGAGAATCGACGCCTCTGGTAGTCGTTCATGCAAACGACTTGCTCCCAGTACTGAGCCACTTCTTTAAGACCAAAATGCTCGCAGAGATAAACCAGATTCAGTATATCTTTCTGAAAACAAGAACCGCCGAACCCGACGCTCGCCTTAAGAAATTTAGAACCAATTCGCGAATCTGTTCCGATGGCACGAGCCACTTCGTCAACATCTGCGCCAGTGGCTTCGCAAAGGGCCGAAATCGCATTAATCGAAGAAACTCGCTGCGCAAGAAAAGCATTAGCAGTAAGTTTCGAAAGTTCGCTACTCCATAGATTGGTCGTAAGAATTTTTTCACGTGGAATCCAACGTGCGTAAACCTTGGCGAGAGTCTCGATTGCTGCATTGGACTCTCCACCAATCAGGACACGATCTGGCTTGAGCAGATCTTCGACAGCTGTTCCCTCTGCAAGGAATTCAGGATTGCTTAATACATCAAACGTCGCACCGCTGGCGGAGCTATGGAGAATTCGCTTAACTGCCTCGGCAGTACGAACAGGCAGGGTCGATTTCTCAACTACGATTTTGTGGCCGCTAGAACACTCTGCAATGGTCCGGGCGCATTTTTCGATAAACTCGAGATTGGCAGCTCGTCCAGCTCCGACACCAAACGATTTCGTCGGAGTATTAACAGCGATGAAAATAATGTTGGATTGTTGGATGCTCTTTCGAACTTCGGTCGAGAAAAAGAGGTTTCGCCCACGTGCTTCTCTTACTACCTCATCCAACCCAGGCTCGTAGACCGGTAAATTATCCGAATTCCATTGATCGATTCTGGTTTGGTTCAAATCGACAACACGCACGATAATATCTGGGCATTGTTTGGCAATCATCGCCATGGTCGGCCCACCAACATAGCCGGCACCGATACAGCAAATACTTGTGGATGTTGTCATTGGAATTCCTAACACGTTCTGAAGATGGTTTGGAATTAGCAGCGAATCGTCGAGACCTCCAGACCAGCGATGAACTGTATCTTAACTGCGATTCGTTTCGTGTCTAACCAAAGACATGAATCTTTTTCGTACGATGAGATGTCGAAGAATTTCGCATCTGAGTCTGCTGATTTTAACGACGATTCCGAAGATGCCAGAGGGATGGAATAGTCATCCCAATCTTCGACAGAACAGGCAATAGAGAAAGATCGAGCATCCGTTTTTCTGCCTCATCAAAAATGGACGATGTTCGACTAGTTAGCAACACTATGATAACAGCTCCCAACATCGCTATCGCGGGCCCAAACAAAAGTAATACTGGCAAAATCCCAATAAGATAAAACGACCAACCGAATCTGATTTTTGCCATTCGGAGACTCAACAAGGTTAGTAACAGAATCGTAAACCCCGAGATTGCAGTGGCGGCCATTGCACCACTAAGACCAAAATAAGGTACCCACCACAGATTTAGCAATAGATTCGCCACCAAGCCCAAAGCGGTTATCATCCCCACCACGCGACCTTTTTCAGCGCACCAAAAGTAGTTTTGAAGCAGGACACTCGAAGCGGAGAAACAACAATAAACAAGTGCCATAGGCATTGCCTCCAAGCCTTCTTGGTACTTGTTTTTTAAAACGTATTGAAACAACCACGGAGCAAAAATCATTGCCCCGATCGATATGAGAAAAAACACGAAAATAGCCGACTTTATCGTAAACTCAAGAGAGGTTCGAACTCGCTGTGATTCACCAGCTTCCCAATCTTTTGCTAAATAGGGTAGCAACATCGCACTAACTAAACTCGTTAGACTGGTCAGCAGAACCGGCAAGATCTTCGCGCTGTGAAACTGTCCAACCAATGCAGCGCCTAGTTCTGGAGTCGCTGCTAGGTAAAGCAACGTATAGCGGTCCACGACTTCGAATAAGTTTATCAACAGGTTCATCGTCCAGACGCTGGCCGCAAAGGGCAGTATTCTTCGCCACATTTCGTTGGGCTTCAGCTTGGCAGCGTCGGCAACACAAGACTCCGTGATGACTGGCTTTAATCGCCACATCGGCCACAGTGCAAAAGCTGACGAGAGGCCAAAGGCCAGTACAATCGATCGCCAGTCGGGCCAAATTAACAGAACAATCACACTGATGATTGTAAAAAATATCGAACTGGACGAGTGCATCATCGATGCAATTCTGGACTGCCTTAGTCCATTGGCTAGCTCGGTCGAGACGTTAAACAGAATGACGGCCCCTAAAGACGCAACGATCAACCCCATGGTTTGCAACGTCGTATCAACCCCGAGTATCAAATGTCCTAAAGCATGATGCATCACCAAAAGTGCGATCGACATGACTCCAGTGCCGATCAGAGAAACGACGAGTATACGAACTAAGAAAGCGGGAAGCAGGCCGCGAACTCGATACGTTTCGACAAACCGTCCAAAGGTCCCTGGCAGCCCCAAAACAGCTAGAGGGGCGCCCAATACAAAAAAACTACTCGCCAAGGCCCAAAGCCCTAGCTGTTCCTCACTCAAGAAACTACAAAAACCGACGTTTCTCGCAAAACCGATCCCTCGTTGCAATACGTTCGCGATAAGCATAAATGACAGACCAGCAGCGATCGAATCGGATGCCATTTGCATCGAACTCGAACTGTGGCTCACCTGTGCTGAACACGGTGTTGGTAAACACTGTGTTGTTGATGAAGAGGCCGTAGTGCCACTCATTTTTGAGATTTCAGATTCCAGGTGAATTGGTTTGAAAGGGCGAACGGTCCCAGATAGATGCCACAGTGAATGTTGTTTTGCAAATCTTTAACCTTAGCGAATATGGGGCATTTTTTACGATCGGCTCGACTTTGACGATCATTCCAGTCGAAACGATTGGCTACAATCTGGAGCTGGTTGTTTCGTATCGCTGTTCAATCTGTTATATGGCAATTCTTACTGTTATTCGCGGAATCCGGACGGGACATCAATTCCAACTTGGGGACGGCAAACGCAAGATTGGTAGAGAATCTCAATGCGACATTCATTTCTCGGATACCGAGACCTCCCGAAATCACGCTGAAATCGAAGGCTTAAACGGCGAGTTTCGATTGCGAGATCTTGGGAGCAGCAACGGAACCTTTGTAAACCAACAGCGAGTTTCGGAGAGTTTACTGCATCACGGCGATCGGATCCAAATCGGCCGGCAAACACTTTTGTTTATACAGAGATTATCTCCTACTGAAGCTAGACCGAAGACGATTGAAATCATTCCTGCCCTAGGCGGTGAGGCCTCCCAGATTGTTGGACGGATGTCCGCCGCAGATGACTCGTCCAATGACCAAACCGCGGATTGGCGAAGCGCAATCATTCCCGTTTCCACTCCAGAGTCTCTCAACGCTGTAACTCCGGGTCACGAAAAAAGCCTCTGGGAAATTCTCTACAGAACCAGTTTGGCCGTAAGTCGAACGCTAGACATCGATCAACTGCTTGCACAGATTCTAGATCTCATTTTCCAATGGATCGAATGCGACCGAGGCTGCATCATGCTGACAGACTTTGAGTCGGGAGATCTGCGGCCCGCATGTCGCAAAGATCGTAAACATTCCAGAAATGATCGTCTGACCATCAGCAGAACTATTCTGGATTACGTTACGCAACATGGCGAGGGTGTTCTCACCAGCGATGCACACGACGACGTTCGCTGGAACCCCAGTGCGAGCATTTCTGCCGACGGTGTAAGAGAAGCTATTTGCGTTCCCATGAAAGGTCGCTATGACACAGTCGGCGTAATCTACATCGACACTATGTTCAGCGCGGGTCGGTATGCAAAGCAAGCAGACCACATCTTCAATCAAGAACATTTAAAACTATTGGTAGCCATCGGGCACCAAGCTGCTTTAGCGATCGAAGACACCTTCTTTTATCAGAACATGGTCCAAGCGGAACGATTGGCCGTCATGGGGCAAACTATTGCCACCCTTTCGCATCATATCAAAAACATCGTACAAGGACTAAAAGGGGGCGGATATCTAGTTCAAGAAGGAATTAACGCTCAAGAACTGCCAACTATTCAACGCGGATGGCAGATTTGCGCGAAGAACCAAGAGCGAATTGAAAATCTGGTTCTGGACATGCTCACCATGAGCAAGGATCGAGTTCCTATGCGTCGCAATGTCAGTCTCAATCAGTTGATCAGTGACGTGGTCCAGTTGGCAAAATCACGTGCCGAAGAAACCAAAGTAGATTTGAAATGGAGCCCAATCTCTCCTGACATAATCCATTCCATAGAAGAAGAGGCAATTCACCGCGCACTACTCAACTTGGTGGTCAATGCGATCGATGCCTGTCGCGACCGCGAGAACTCAATCGTGACGGTGATGTTGCACTCCGATCACAAGCACTCGCGAATCGCGGTAAGCGACAATGGTATAGGTATTCCGCTAACACAGCAAAAAAAAGTCTTTTCCATGTTCGAATCCAACAAAGGTAGTCGCGGAACGGGACTTGGGCTACCGGTCAGCCTGAAGATTGCAGAAGAGCATGGTGGCACGATCCATGTCGAATCTGAAGAGGGCAAAGGAACGACGTTTGAACTGATTCTTCCCAAGTCGGAACCCATTGCCGCGTCAAACGAAGCCGAGAAAACCCTTTTCGAGTAACCAGATACCTTTCAACTAAGGCCGTTTCTTCGAACCAATTGCCCCGCAATCACCCTTCCCGCAGCTGGAAAGAAAACAGCTGGAAAGAAAACACTTTGATAGAAAACAAAGTACCGCTGGTGGGACTCGAACCCACACGGGACAATTACGCCCCAGCAGATTTTAAGTCTGCTGCGTCTGCCATTTCGCCACAGCGGCGGCACATTATTCCTCAAGCGACCGCATTTTAACTTCCTCGCCCCAAACTCGCCAGAGTCGGAACTGACGAATCGCAAGAAGACAGAACAAGGTTTAAGAGAAGATTCGGCGATTCAAGGGCATCTGAACAACTTTTTATGGAGGATAGAGATAAATCTACTGTTAATCCCTCCCTAAGAAACTGAGGCGGCGCCTACAGACTCCACAAATGACGCCACCCTAGAAGGCGAACAAAACAAAAGCTCGCCATTTGTTGTTATCTTGAATGTCTTGGTCCTAGAATGAAGGTTTTCAAATCGTTTTCTTATCAAAGCCATCGTGAACGAAATCTTTTCACCGCTAGTCGCAACTCCTGTTTTCCCTGCCAGCATCCTGTTGGTTTTGGTTAGTTTGTGGAGTTTCGCCACCGTCGTTTTGGGGCTCGGCCATGATTATCACCTCTTTTCTGGGCATGTTGACACTCTCGGAGGGGGCAGTGGCTCTCTCCAGGAATCTGCAGGACACCATTTAACCGAAGCAGTCGGTATAACCGTTTTGGCCCCCATTCGCTGGCTCAACCTAAACACCGTACCACTCTTTCTGTGGACCCTCATATTTGCCTCGGTTTGGTGGGTTGTTTCCTTGACTCTTTGGTTGCTGATGGATCGACCTCTATTTGGAGACCCCGGTTGGCTCATGGCCACCGTACTTTTTGCTAAGAATGTTGTGATTTCACTTCCCATTACCAAATTTCTGACCTATCCCTTCCGGAACATATTTTCCGGGACGGAGGGGTTAGCCCCAAAATCCTTGATTGGTGAAGAAGCAGAGATATGGTCCTACGACGCAACAGTAAGTCACGGCCAAGCACGATTTAAAACCGACGGTGCACCACTATTGCTAAACGTAAAAACAGATGGGCCTACCTTGGTCAAAGGGACCAAAGTTTGGATTGCCCACTACGACGAAACCACCCGTGTTTACATCGTCTCTGCCACAACTACTAACAACCAACTTTTGCTACGAGAGTAATTTTATGGAATCGATTTTCATCGCTCAATTATCGATACAGTGGCTTGTTTATGTCGCAATCGTTATTGGCTTCTTGGCCTTAGGATTGTTCGCGTTCTTTACCATCGCCTCTAACTTTTACATCAAAGTTGGACCTGACGAGGCCATAGTCCGGACAGGATACGGAGGCATCAAAGTGGTAATCGACGGGGGCACAATTGTCGTGCCCGTGTTGCACCGCTACGAAAAGATGGATCTAACACTGAAGAGCTTCGAAATCGCTCGAGAGGGATCCGAAGGTCTTATTTGCAAAGACAACATACGAGCTGACATTAAAACGGCGTTCTTTATTCGTGTTGATAAAACCGTTGATGAAATTAAAGAAGTCTCCCAATCAATTGGTTGCAAACGTGCCAGCCAAGTAGAAACGCTACGCGAACTATTTGATGCCAAGTTTTCAGAAGCGTTAAAAACGGTCGGCAAGCAGTTCGAGTTTGTTGAACTCTATGACAAACGTGACAAGTTCAAGAACGAAATCCTCAAGGTTATCGGTACAGATCTAAACGGCTATCGCTTGGATGACTGTGCCATCGACTACCTGGAGCAAACTCGTCTAGAGCTTCTCAACCCCAACAACATCCTCGATGCGGAAGGGATAAAGAAGATCACAGAACTCACATCTCAAGAGAAGATCAAAGAAAATCACTTTACTCGTGAGCGTGAAAAGACCCTCAAAAAGCAAGACGTCGAAGCAGCAGAAGCCATTCTGGAACTAGAACGTCAACGAATTGAAGCAACAGAAAAACAAAAGCGAGAGGTTTCTGAGATTCAAGCTCGGGAAAACGCTGCTGCTGCCAAGGTAAACGAAGAACAACGCTTGGAAGCAGAACGCGCTCGCATCTCTGTTGATGAAGAATTGGGAATCGCGACAGAAAACAAGAATCGACAAATCCTTGTAGCTCAACGCAGTAAAGAACGAACTGATGCCGTTGAAATTGAACGAATCACCAGAGACAAAAACCTAGAAATCATCGAGCGAGAACGCGCGGTCGGATTGGCCTCCGTCGAGAAAGAAAAAGCACTCGAACTAGAACGCCGAAACATTCAAGAAGTGATTCGAGAGCGTGTCATGGTCGAAAGAGCTGTCGTAGAAGAACAGCAAAAGATTAAAGATACCGAAGCTTTTGCTTCAGCAGAGCGAACTAAAAAGGTTGAGGTCGTCGCCGCCGAGGCAGCTGCAGAACAGTCCTTGGTAAAAGAGATCAAAGCCGCTGAAGCAGCCCGAAAAGCTGCTGAAAGCTTGGCAGCGAAAGTTCGACTCGAAGCTGACGCACATCGCGATCGAGCTGAAAAGGAATCACAGGCCCTCAAGTTGCTTGCAGATGCGAAGTCAGCCGATCATGCAGCGGAAGGACTGGCGGAAGCAAAAGTACTGCAAGCTAAAGCAACTGCGATACAAGAACAAGGGCTAGCAGAAGCTCGCGTACTGAAGGAAAAGTACACGGCAGAAGCTCAAGGTATAAACGACAAGGCCGCTGCGATGAAAGAATTCGATTCCGTCGGTAAAGAACACGAAGAATTCAAACTGCGGCTTGAAAAAGATAAGCAAATTGAGATCGCTGCCATCAGCGCTCAGAAGAGCATCGCAGAGAGCCAAGCACTCGTGATTGGCGAGGCTTTAAAGACTGCCAAAATCGATATTGTTGGCGGTGATGGACAATTCTTCAACCAAATTTCCTCTGCCATAAGAGGTGGCAAAGCAATCGACCGATTCGTGCTGAGTTCCCAAGTTGCGACAGATGTCAAAGACACGTTCTTCACGGGCAATCCAGAACAGTTCAAAGAAAGACTAGGAGCCTTGCTCGAGCAATTCCATGTCAACGCCAGCGACCTCAAGGACTTGAGTGTTGCCGCTCTCGTAGGCAGAATTCTTGCCAGCAACAATGCAAATGGTTCAATTCCACAGTTGGTTCAAATGCTTGGCATCGCCAACCATTTAAATTTAGCCGACACCCCAATCGCGCAACTCCTGACCAACAAATAAAACAATCCGATGATGCAGAACAGCCTCGCATCGGGCGCTTATGAAGTTCTCCGCAGTCGGCTTCGACAATCGGCAAACGACCTGCGCGCTCGGTTTGAAAAATTGCACACGGCCAGAGCTGAAGTTTTCGGCAACATCGAAACCAAACTGCTCTCTACCGTGCATGTGGTAACCCCTCATAACTGTATACCGCAGGATCTTTTTGTTCATGGCGAAACGGTACTGCTCGGGGCCAACGTCCAGTTTGGCTTCAAGTCGGAGATCGAACCGGAGGATATTCTCTCGATTCACCAATTTGACGGCGAGCATATGCATACAGCATCGCTCGACATTCTTGCATCCCCTGAGTTTCGGCGCGACTTCACCGAACTCTACAAGTATTACAAGAACGCCACCTTCCAACGATTCTTCGCTACTCACACTCACCTCTACATGGTGTTTCAAGTCGGGAAGAATGCCTCAAACATTAAGGCATTTAAATGGATAATCGATGGTGGCGCCTATCGATACGTCGACAATCGAAGCGAAGCTGATATCAAGCCTCCAGCTCAACATGCGTTTTCTTGGCAGCGTGCAACTCGAGAGAACCATCGACACGGTAAACATCCCCACATCTCGATCCAAGACAAGTTATTCGTGGAGTGCATCCACGGTGACCTAACGGTAAAAATAGAAGACAATACAGAAGTTGGCTTGGGCATCTACCGCGAACCTGTTGAGAACGTGGACCAAACCCTTGACGATGCTGAAACCTTTTATGCAATCGTCAACCAACTAATACTACTTCGGATTCGTCCGTACTTAGAAAAAGAATATCGGCATCTCCTATTCAACAGCAAACTATCCGTCGTTACGAGACTCGACGCAATTGGTACCGCCTGCATCTATTTACCTGACGATCACGGAATCATTTTCTCGAACGGATATGCGTTGCAAACCGGTCAAACGCGACTATTCGATCATGGCTTAACCGGATTGAGTTTTGACCGATTGATCAAAGCCCCTAATGGGGAAGATTTTTTGTTCTTGTTCTATCAACCCTCGACCGGCAGCTTCTTACAACTGCAATACAATCTGATCAAACAGAACGTCGAAACACCCCGAGTTTGCAATGGTCAAGGATTCTGCGACGATGGGCGAATGTTAACTCTGCGAGCTAGTATCAGCCCGCAAAAGCACCATAATCTGCAGCTGTGGCAAACCCCTTTTGCGTCCCACAACTACACACCCAAAATTGACACTAATTCCTTCCTTTTCAAGATTGGAAATCAAGAACTAGTACGTGGCATGGCCGCATGCACCGAGCTGCTTACGCTGATCGAAAAGGACGAAGCATATGCTGATCTATATGCAGATCTCGAGAAGATGGCGACCAATGTTCTCGATGGTTTCTTTTGGCTAAACCGCGAAGAAGTCTACTCGCTGTCAGAACCAGTTCAATCAATTCGCGAAGCCGCGCGCGCCGCCGTTGATGAATTTGACAAAGTGATTCGGGTTCGCCAAGAAACAGAAAAGGCAATCACTGACTTTGAACAACAATCCAAAGAACTGGTTGCCACAATCGATCGAAGTCGATTGGAAAAGATAGACGACTTTGTCATCCAACTCGCAGCGATTCGCAAGATGCGAGGCACTGCAGTATCGATTCGCGAATTACGTTATTCGGATGCGGCGAGAATTGAATCAACAGAATCGATTCTCATTCAAACAGCCGAACGTTTAGGTGGTCATTGCGTTCAGTTTCTGCTCAATCCCTCTGCCTTGAACTCCTACCGAGAACAAACAGCCGAAATTGAGAAGCAAATCCCATCGGTGAAAGGTTCCTCGCAAGGAAAGCAACTCGACGCAGGTTTAGTTGCGGTTGGCGAATCGCTGGAGTTGCTTATGGAAACGGTTTCGCAACTCCGCATCGAAGACCTAGCACAACGCACGAAAATCGTTGACTCCATTGCTGATTGCTTATCGGGTTTAAACCGATCTAGGACGCAACTAAGAACTCGATTGAGAGAGACGGTTGAAAAAGAACTCGAAGCTGATTTTGCATCACAGTCCAAGCTACTCGATAATGCAATGTCCTCCGCACTGGAGACAGCGGATACACCAGAAAAAGTCGACTCCGCGCTAGGTCGATTACTACTTCAAATTGAGGAAGTAGAAGCTAGATATGCCGAATCCGAATCGCTACTGGTACGCCTAACTGAAATACGCCAAGGAATTTGTGACGCGTTTGAAAATAAGCGTCAACAGCTTGTAGCAGTTCGTACCAAACGTGCCGACGGACTCGTTGCAGCCGCGGAACGAATCTTATCGGGCATATCATCTCGATCTTCGCGAATTCTGGATCCCCAAGAATTACAAAGTTATTTCGCTTCCGACCTTATGGTGGAAAAGGTTCGCGGAATTGCCAAGCAACTTTTAGAATTGGGTGACACTGTTCGGCGCGATGACATTCTATCCAAGCTTCGCACCATCGCCGATGATGCTGCTCGCCAGCAACAGGACAAACGTGAACTGCTTTCCGGAAATGGAAAACTGATCAAACTGGGAACGCATACATTCAGCGTTAATGATCAACCGGTCGAACTAACTACAGTTGCCAAAAACGGACAGCTTTGGATTCACATAACAGGAACTGACTTTTTTGAACAACTCACTGGACCCGAGCTAGAAGATAATCGCGACCTATGGGATCAACAGCTTCCAAGTGAATCGAAAAATGTTTATCGCGGCGAATTTTTAGCCTTTTCGATTATCAAGGAGTTTGATGCCGAACCAAAAGAAAGAGAGAATTGGCGAAGCCTCAACCACGAGGATCAAATCGAATGGGTACGAGCCCAGATGCAATCACGTTACCAAGAAGGGTACTCGCGAGGGGTGCACGATCGAGATGTTGCTGCGATCGTAACAGCGTTTCTTGATTTGGCCTCACCGATGGGACTACTGCAATACTCCCCTAAAGTCCGAGCAAAATCTTGGTTTGTTTGGGAGTTTATTCTTAGTCCGAAATCGAAAGACCATATCTGCGAGTTGATTCGCACAGAAAACATGATGGAAGGGTCGTTGGCCAACCCTGTTGATTCGACTGTCGGTCTCGCCAACTTTACGTCTCATAACCCAAATCCCGCCATTAATGTTTCGAAGCTCCTGGAATCAGAACTTAGACAAAATAATTTATGGGACGAAGAGTTGGAGGTCGCAGAAGGCTCTCATTACCTTTGGAAACAACTTCGAGAACTGCTCGCGAAACCACTAAACCTCGGTGAGCAAACACAACATCCTCAATTCAGTTCCCAAACGATTGAACTATGGCAATCTTTTAGCAAAGAATTGTCACCAGACCGCCAAAAAGAACTATTTGTATCTATTTCGCAATCGATCGAGTTCCCACTTCAAGCATGGCGAATTGCATCGATCGCAGTGGATAAATTCTTAATTCATTATCGTGCTCCAGCAGGTAGAAAAAATGACCCGTCGGAAGATTATCGAGAAGAACTCACGCTACTAATTGTGTTATTCGCATGCAAGCACACAGAGTCGATTTCTTTAACAGCAAGACCATGCGATGTTGCTGCCGAAGTCAGCGGTCTTGTTGGGGATCACGTGCGAATTCAGAATGGCGTCCTTCCGATCCACATTCATGAGTTCCAAGACCGATTAAAGAAATGTCATGAAACTGGTGCACCTCGATGGCACGACCTACACCAGGCGAAACAGAAGAAACTCGAGCTTGCATCGACTCGCTTAAAGGTACACGATCTCAAGGCACGGGTCTTAACGAGCTTTGTGCGAAACCAACTCATTGATGAGGTCTATTTGCCCAGAATTGGAGACAATCTCGCGAAGCAAATCGGTACCGCCGACGAAAATAAACGAACCGATCGAATGGGATTATTGCTGTTGATTAGCCCGCCAGGTTATGGCAAGACGACCCTCATGGAATACGTAGCAAGTCGACTGGGATTGGTGCTTGTTAAAGTCAATGGCCCTGCTCTTGGGCACGACGTAACCTCTCTAGATCCATCGGCAGCCCCCAATGCCGCCGCGCGTGATGAAGTGCTTCGCATCAATCTAGCATTGGAAATGCGAGATAACACCTTGCTGTACATCGATGACATTCAACATTGCAACGTTGAATTGCTTCAGAAGTTCATCCCTTTGTGCGATGCGACACGCCGAATTGAGGGAGTGTGGGAGGGCAAATCAAAGACCTACGATTTTCGAGGAAGAAAGTTCGCGGTCGTTATGGCCGGAAATCCGTATACCGAGTCAGGTCAACGATTCCAAATCCCCGACATGCTTGCAAACAGAGCTGACGTCTACAACCTGGGCGAGATCATTGGGGGCAACGCAAAGGCGTTTGAGCAATCGTATCTGGAGAACTGCTTGACCAGCAACACCTCTCTTCTCCCCCTAGCACGCGCATCCAATAAAGACCAGCGTCGATTGATCGCTGCAGCAGAGTCTGACAATCTGGAACCCATGGAACTCGAATCCAATCTTTCCCCAGACTCGATCGGCGAGATGCACCAAGTCCTCAGAAAACTACATCGTGTTCGCGATATAGTTCTCAAGGTCAATCGCGAATACATACGCAGTGCCGCTCAATACGACGACTACAGAACAGAACCGCCATTTAAACTGCAGGGTAGCTATCGAAACATGAACCGGATCGCGGAGAAAGTTGTTTCGGTGATGAATGATTCCGAGTTAATGCAAACCATAGTATCCTCTTTTGAACAAGACGCACAAACGCTTTCGAAAGACGGAGAATCGAACATACTGAAATTCAAAGAATTGCTGGGAACATTGACTGCCGAAGAAGAGGAACGATGGCAGGCAATCAAACGCACATTCGTCGAAAAAAATCGCCTAAAGGGACTCTCTGATCAAGAATCTTCGGCGCAATTTCTTGTTTCTATCCTAAGCCTAAAAGACGGTTTGGACGCCATTCACAACGTACTCGATTCGATGGGGAAAACCCATCGCGAGAATCTGGAGTCAAACCGATTTAAGGAGCAAACTATTGCGCCGGAGCCAAATGGCAACTCCATCGAAAGACCCACGAATGATTCCATTCCTGAATCCAAGATAATCGTGCAACACGCTGTTCCAAGAGTCATTGCGGACCTTATCAGAGGACAGTACCAACTCTTGTTCGATGGGCTGAAACCAGTGATTGAGAGCCTGACACAGCAGTCGGTATCAAACGATCGTCTTCGTAGCTCGATGAAGGAGGTATTGGAGCTCTATGACAAATTGATGCAAGCAGCTGAGAAAACCAAAAAGAAGTCAGACTTGGAATAACTACCAAGCACAATTACTCCGCAAAAAACGCTGCTTTTCAGGGTCGAAGATAATCAGGGCCGAAGATAAGTTGTCAGCTTATCTCGGATAAGCTGTGGTATGGGCAGTTTGATCAGTTCATGGGATTTTGATCGATCAATCTTGCAACAAACCGAAACAGAAGTTCCGCGGGCAACAAGATGCTTAGGACCATGAATAACATGCTCAAAGGTCACGCTGGATCCTCCCAACCTCGCAATCACAACCTCGATCTTCAAAATCTCTTCGAAGCAAGCTGGCCCAAGAAAATCTAGGCTGATATGCACGCGAGGCCAAGTCACATCGAGCGGCTTCTCTCGCTCGGATCCCGATTCGACTGTATTCGTCGACGACTGCGGAGGGAAAACAGTTAGTCCCAGAGAACGGAACAACGCGTGCTCAGCTTGCTCCATATAGATTGCAAGCGAAGAAAAATGAGCAATGCCAGCCGAGTCGGTTTCACAGAACTCAACTCGTCTTTCGAAGGAGAATGCAGACATAGCTTAACTCTCCTGCAACGATTCAATGGATCAGCCGGCTAAGAAACCAGCCGACCGTCAATGAAATAGCTGTCTGGCGATTTACTCGCCTACATATGGCATAAGAGCCATGAAACGTGCCCGCTTTACAGCTTTGCTAACAGCATGCTGGCTGGCAGCGGTGCAACCTGATTTGCGTCGAGACACAATCCGTCCGTGTCGGTTTACCAATTTCGTGAGGAATTCCACATCCTTGAAATCGACGTACATCGGACGAGGTCTTTTGCCATCGACCAATAAGGGATCCTTTTTCTTAATCTTCACTTTTACGCGAGATCGCTTGCGCGGAACACGCTTACCGTTGGGGGGACGACGACCACCGCCGCCAAAGGATCCTTGGAAATCTGACATAGTCTCTTTTGGGGATGACAATTACAAAAGGTTGTGGGTTTCGGAACCCATGTATTTTTCAGGAGGGAAAATGTTAGCCAACGAGGCATTTCCCAGCAATACCCAAATTCGGCTTTCTGAGACCTATTTTATCTGGAAATCCTCGGAAAAGCCTCGGCCACGTATCGCCAAGGCTGGCAAAATTCGCAACGTGACCGCCTTTTCGGGCGAGGGCGAGTCTGATTTCGGCATTGTTCCACCTAGAAAATCAACGTTCTTCGCCGAATAAATCAACGTTCTTCGCCGAATAACTGTAGTGGGGTGAATACTGGGGTGAATTTCGGGTTTGCTGGATCGTGACAACGTTTCGGGTTATACGGAAGAACTAACGACTGTTTGCCACATAATTCGGAATAAGTGGTTTCCTCAGGAATTTAGCAACAGCAAGGCGGACGATAGAAACCATGTCGAGTTGTCCGCCTGGAGCGGTCGACCCAAGAGCCCAGCTGGAAAGTAGAAGTGCCGCCAGAGAAAAAGGACACATATGGGCTCAATGGTGTGAAGGCAGAAGAATCGACGTTAACTCATGGATCAAACTACCCATCCCCTCCAAACCACATTCCGAGTTCTCGCAAACCCTCGCAATGTAGCTGCCATCCCAGTGTTGGCATTGGGAATGCAGTCTTCGGATCCTTTTATACGTGTTTCGTCGATCCAAACTCTGATCTCCCGGGGTGGATTGGAAGATGCCAAAGCAGTAGTGGCCGGCATCGATCACTGCTCAGAGGAGGAGCTACCATTTCTCCGATCGCACCCCGGTCTTTTTGCCTCTCCGATCGAAGCCTGCCTGGAAAGCTCCGAACCAGAAGTCCGTCAAAGAGGACTCGTAGCCATTGCAAAGATCCGAGTCTCATCACAATTTCACAAACTTGTAGAAGCTGTCGAATCAGTAGATGACCCGCAACAGATCGTCGCCTCCCAATTGCTTCTTGGCCTAAGCAGGGAACTGGGTCGTGAATCACGAAACTCAATTGCCCCAAAGCATGTGCCAGGGCGCAGGGAACTCTTGGATGCCCTCGAGGGCTCCATCGCGATCTTTCAACAACATAAAATGAAAGAAATCGCCGACGCTTGGCTCCTCGCTTCGCACTGGGGAGACGACATGTTTCAACGCTTGTTCTCGAACATGCCCCATGATGCAGCGGCCACGATCCGAAAGAGAATTCAATCCAGTCAAGCAACTGAAATCGACGAGTTGCTTTTGGGTTCTTACTGGAGCCCAATCCCTATTGAAGAGGCTATTTCTGTTGCCCTAGAGCGTTATTCAGGAAAAGTCCCCAAGGAGCTAGTTCATCTCGAGAAACGATTTGGTTTGCAATCGCAGTTCATCAAGAACATCGCAAAATACCCAATCGAGCCTCTCAAACACTTCGACATTACGCAAAGCAATATTAGCCCGCAGGAATTCGACTCACTGTTTAGGCTCATGCCAGTCGGTGGTGCAACCCCCAACACAATCCTGTGGAACACAATTCGCATACTAGACCAAAAGCATCCGATACCGCCAAAATTGGAGAAAGAGATTGTCGCAGCAATCCGCTCCATCCGCTTCACCAACGCTTGCGTGATAACGATGGTAATGAGCGACTGCTTTGATTTGCCCGACGTTGACACCTACCAGCCACCACCATGGAAGGCTGAGTTACGTTCCGCACTAGAAAACATTCTTGAACGGTATTACTTATTGCCATTAGCAATTAGCAACAGCTTGGACATTATGTTACAAGAGTTTCGGTGTGATCATTTGTTCAACTACGTTGATAGCTGGCCGGATGGTCATGTTCGAGCTTATGCCAGAATCACAAAACTGGTGGACAAAAAATGCATTGAAACGATCGGGATAGAAGCGACTTGCGGGTCCCCCACACGTCGAGCCAAAGCGATTCGATTGATTCGATACCTAGGCCGCGATGAGCAATTCAATGAAATTGCCATTGAGGCACTACACGACGTCAGTGACGAAGTTCGAATTCAGGCAATTCAAGCAATTTCGTTTGGGCTCGATAAATCCGAAGCCATCGAACTCATTACCCCACTTTTGCGTGATGAACACCATGCAGTTCAGGCAACAGCCTCACAGTCGCTTATCGACATTGCCAACTCAAAAGACTAGGCGTCGAATTGAGCTGGCATATAAAATTTCCAGAGCAGTTATGTCGCATTTGAAATGCACTCCGCACTAGACTAAGCACCTGACACATGATTACACAAATTACTTATGAAATGCTGCCTAGTTCTTCGATTCAGCATTGCTGGCTCGTTTGCGAAATTTACCGCATCCAAGGTTACCACGTCGAAAGAATTACATGGGGCCAAATCGGCATCTATGTTTTAGGAGTTTTCATGATCGTTCTGGCGGCTTGGCAAACCACCCTTGCGATGATGCGATGGGTGAAAAAGCCAAGCCATTCGCCCACCAAGCTGCTTTCCACCTTGATTCGATCACATCATCTATCCCGCTCGGAATGCAAACTAGTCGAAAAAGTCGCCAAACAACTCCCAAAATCGATTCCCACCACAGCTCTTTTTATCGATTCAAGACTCTGGGATGATGCTTCGCTCTCAAAACATTCGAGTGACATCACGATTCTAAAAAAGAAATTGTTCGGCGGGTAGTGAAGCCCCCTGACGGCCCGCCTCATTCCCCCAAGGGCACGGACCGTAGATGAAACTTGCGAGATGCAGTGTTGAAAATCTGAGTCGCCGTTACAATTTGCAGACATCTGTCCCTAAAAATCTCAATGCTTTCGAGGATCAATACGATGACCGACGTCGAAGTCAAACTGCAGTCACTAGGACTCGAGTTGCCGCCGGCCCCCAAGCCCGTGGGACTCTACAAACCTGTTCTCATGGTCGGAAATCTGGCGTACGTTTCTGGTCACGGCCCACTAAAGAGCGACAAGACGCTAATCACGGGACGGTTAGGTGCGGATATGACTGTCGAGCAGGGCCAAGCGGCCGCTCGACAAACTGGGCTCGCTATTTTGGCAACACTGAAAGCATCGCTAGGTTCCTTGGACCGAATTTCTCGAGTTGTAAAACTTCTTGGCCTTGTTCGATGCACAGACGAATTCGATCAATCACCAGCCGTTATCAATGGATGCAGCCAACTTTTTCTGGACCTTTGGGGGGATGATCACGGCATTGGAGTGAGGAGTGCACTCGGAACGAATTCGCTTCCCGCGGGAATCGCGGTAGAAATTGAGGCGATTTTCGAGGTCCGGGCCTAAAAATAGCTCAATTAGGACTTGAGTCAGCCGCCGCTGGACTGACAATCCTCTCCATGTCAGAACGTCAAACATTTAGTTACCTCAGCCAGACCTTTCAGGCCGCTGGGATTGAGCCAAAAACCAAGTATGGTCAGAATTTTCTGATCGATCTCAACATTTTGGATGTCATCACGCGTGGTGCTCAACTGCGAGCCGACGATGTAATTTTGGAAATAGGAACCGGAATGGGTTCCCTAACCAAGAAAATGGCTCCGCATGTGGCCCATGTTATCACGGTGGAAATCGACCGAGATCTCCAAGTCCTCGCGGCAAGAGAACTTGAGGCCAACCCGAATGTAACGATGCTAACGTTCGACGTGCTTCGCAACAAGAACCATTTGCGAGCCGAGGTTATGGAGAATGTTTGCGAGAAGTTAGCCCAGTTCCCGAATTCTCGATTCAAACTGGTTTCCAATCTCCCATACAATGTCGCAACCCCCATCATAAGCAATCTGCTATCTGTATCTCCGCGTCCCGAAAGAATGGTGGTTACCATTCAAAAGGAACTGGCCGACCGAATCGTTGCGCCCCCGTCCTGCAAAGATTACAGTGCTCTTTCGATTTGGATGCAAGCTCTTTGCGATTGCGAGATTCTTAGAACGCTTCCCCCCTCGGTATTCTGGCCGCGTCCCCGCGTCGACTCAGCCATTATTCGAGTCAAACCGAACGAAACCAAACGAAGTAGAATCAATGACTTGGAGTACTTCCACAAGACCCTTCGAGCTCTCTTCTTTCACCGTCGCAAATTCCTACGCAGCCAAGTCTTCACCGCAACCCAAGACTTTTTGACCAAACCCAAAGTCGATGAGATCTTGCAAAAGCTCGGACATAAAGAGAACATGCGTGCCGAAGAGCTTACTGTAGAACAAATTATTGATTTGATTGAGGCAACGCGCATCGCCTCGCAGAGCAGTCCCCCCGTCGAGTCATAAAGATATGTTTACTGGTTTAGTAGAAGGCATGGGGTTCATTCGAAAACTAGCCAGCGAAGGTACAGGACTTCGAATGACTGTAGACCTAGGCTCCTTAGTTGACGGTGTCGCAATCGGTGACAGTATTGCCAACTCGGGATGCTGTTTAACTGTCGTTTCAATGAATGGTTCGGAATGCGACTTTGAGCTAGGTTCCGAAACTCTTTCGAAGACCCTCTTCAGAAATCTAAAGATTGGCGACCCGATCAACATTGAGAGATCACTACGAGTAGGTGATCGCCTGGGCGGCCACTTTGTAAGCGGACACGTCGATGGCCTAGGGACTCTTGCGGATCGATTAGAGGAAGGTGTCTGGTCCCACTTTAAAATATCGGCCCCACCCCACCTACTTATACAGCTTGTTCCGAAAGGCTCAATCACAATCGACGGGGTAAGTCTCACGGTAGTCAATGTCGAAGACTCCTCGTTCACCATCGCTCTAATACCCCACACGCTACAAGTCACCACGTTAGGTCGATTGAAAGCAGGGGACCAAGTTCATTTAGAGACTGATATTCTTGCCAAGTACGCACAACGAGCCGTACTGTATCCCGGTAGTTTAAATTTCGGTAATCCAAGCTAATTATCCAACATGCATCTAGAACCATTGACTGCTGTTTCCCCCATAGATGGTCGTTATCGAGCACAGCTAAATGCGGCAGTCGAGGGGGACAATGTCCCAAGGCTCGATGAATATTTTTCGGAATACGCGCTGATCAAATATCGTGTGTGGGTCGAGATTGAGTATCTGCTTATGCTGGCGGACTGCGGTTTTGTTGTTCTCACGGACACGCATCGCGATCAGCTGGTGACCATATACAAGAGCTTTACTCTCGATGACGCCAAAGCGGTAAAGGCGCACGAGAAAATCACCAATCACGATGTGAAAGCTGTGGAGTACTTCATCAAGGACCGAATGGATGCTTGGGGGCTCCAAGAGCAAAGAGAGTGGGTGCACTTTGGCTTGACTTCTCAGGATGTCAATAATACCGCTGTCCCCATGTCCTGGATGCACGCACTTAATAAGGAGTTGATACCGCAACTAACGGAGCTGATTCAGTCTCTACGGGAACTTGGTATCGCTTGGCTTTCAGTTCCTATGTTGGCCCGCACGCATGGTCAGCCTGCATCACCTACGCGTCTGGGCAAAGAGATCTTAGTGTTTGTAGAGCGATTAGCTAAACAAGTCTCTGCGCTTGAACTGCTACCCACATCTGGAAAATTTGGAGGCGCGACAGGCAACTTCAACGCTCATCACGTTGCCTTCCCCGATTTCGATTGGATTGATTTCGGGAACCGCTTTCTTCGCGATAGACTGGGAATCCAACGGCAGCAATTCACCACTCAAATCGAAAATTACGATGATCTGGCGACTCAAATGGATTGCCTGAAAAGGATCGGCACCATTTTGATCGACTTCTGTAGGGATGTTTGGACTTACGTTTCGATGGATTACTTCAAACAGAAAATCAAAGCTGGCGAAGTCGGCTCTAGCGCTATGCCGCACAAAGTCAATCCAATCGATTTCGAAAACGCCGAGGGCAATTTGGGGATCGCCAATGCCCTGTGGGAGCACTTAGCCTCCAAGCTACCTGTTTCGAGGCTTCAAAGAGACTTGACCGATTCGACGGTCCTCCGAAACATTGGCGTCCCTTTTTCACATCTTGTGCTATCGGTGAGGTCGATAAAAAGAGGACTGGGCAAGCTTGTGCTCAACGAAGCACTGCTCGAAGCCGATCTACAACGCAACTGGATTGTGATCGCAGAGGCCATTCAGACCGTTTTAAGACGCGAGAAAGTTCCGAACCCGTACGAGGCACTCAAAGAGCTAACTCGCGGAAACCATACGGTCAATCAGGAAACGTTTGATAGATTTATCCATGGTTTAGACGTAAAGGAAGAGATAAAGTCGGAGCTCAGGACCATATCCCCTTACAATTACACTGGGATTTCTCCGAAAAAAATTCCTTGAGAATTCCATTGTTGCTCCAGTAACTTCTGATCGCTACACTCGTTTAGTCTGCATTACTAAACCATTTCCATCCATCCCGTGGCAAGCCTTTCAACGTTGACGTTTTGCTGGGCAGACAGAGGGCCTGATGCGGTATTGATCTCGGAGCTTTATATGTCCCGATTCACTCGGCGCGACGTGTTGGGAGCTGGACTATCAGGAGCAGCTGCTTTGACATTGCCATCTTTTTTAGCAAACTCTGGTCGCAACGCTCATGCGGCATTACTAGACGATGCACCTGAGGACCCTTTTCTCGATTGGTTCGGAATCGACGAATCGATCATAGCCAAAGTCATGGCGGAGCTAATGTCCGGTGGAGCTGATTTTGCTGACGTCTACTTTCAACACACTCGATCCAATAGTGTGCGAATGGAAGACGGGTTGGTCAGCTCTGCGTCGACCAACATTGATCAAGGTGTAGGATTGCGAGTCGTCATTGGCGACCAAGTCGGTTATGCCTTTACCGAAGACTTGACGTTGGAGTCTATGTTGGGAGCCGCGAAAACGGCAGCAGCCATTGCCAAGGGTAACAACTCTCAACCAGCACCTCAGCGTTTCTCGCTAAATAAAATCCCATCGTTCTACAAAGCCGATGTACCGTGGGACCAAGTTGGCATTGATGCGAAATTGCCGCTGCTCTTTAGAGCAGAGTCGTTGACTCGAGAAGTTGACCCGGCGGTCAAGAAGATTGGCGTTAGCTGGTCAGATTCCGACGAACGAGTCCTAATCGCTGATAGCACGGGACGAGTCGTTCGAGATAGACGCCCAATGAGCCGATTAGGGGTCATGGTAACCGCAGAGAAAGATGGCAAGCTGCAAGCTCACAGTAGCAATCTGGCTGGCCGTCGCGAACTCAGTTGGTACTCAGAAGACAAATTGCGTCAAGTTTCTAAGGAAGCGGTCGATAGAACGATGCTGCTCTTTGAGGCACGACGCCCACCAGCAGGTGAGTTGCCAGTCGTATTAGCAGCCGGCGCCTCGGGGATTTTGCTCCATGAAGCTATTGGCCACGGTATGGAGGCTGACTTCAATCGAAAAGGCACCAGCATCTATTCCACAATGCTTGGTAAAGAGGTTGCGCCGAAGTTCGTCAACATTATCGATGATGGCACGCAACCATTCGAACGTGGTGCTCTCAACGTCGACGACGAAGGCAATGTCACGGAAAAAACCTACATGGTTAAAGATGGAGTCCTAACTAGCTACCTGCACGACAAGATCAGTGCTAAACACTACGGAGTACAACCCACCGGCTCAGGTCGTAGAGAGAGCTTCAGGCACGTCGTTATGCCACGAATGCGATCGACCTATATGGAATCAGGGCCACACACACCGGAGGAAATTGTCCAAAGTGTAAAGCGTGGAATTGTTGCCGAGACGTTTACCAACGGACAGGTTCAAATTGGTGCAGGTGATTTCACGTTCTACATCAAAAATGGCTGGCTGATCGAAGACGGAAAGATCACCGCACCTATTAAAGATGTAAATATTATTGGCAACGGTCCTGAAGCATTGAAGAACGTTACCATGGTGGCAAACGATTACAAACTAGATACTGGAGGTTGGACATGCGGAAAAGATGGCCAATCGGTTCCGGTTAGCCAAGGTATGCCAACGGTTTTGGTTTCCAAGATGACAGTAGGAGGCGTTCATGGATAGTTCATTGTTAAACAGAGCTAACGAAGCGGTTGACCTCGCAAAGAAGCTTGGTGCGAACGAAGCGTGGGCAAACATTTCTCGTGATAACGGCGTAAGCTTCGAAATGAGAAATGGAGTTTTGGAACGCGTTGAAGAGAGCACTAGCCAAGGACTAAGCATTCAATTGTGGGTTGACGGCAGATATTCGGCCCACTCCACAAATGATCTCAGGCCTGCATCTCTTGAGAGCTTTGTTAAAGAAGCTGTCGCGATAACGAGGTCGCTTCAAAAAGATCCTTTTAGGGTCATCCCAGATCCGAGCCTGTTCGAAAACAGACCCAACATCAACCTAGATCTGGTTGACCAAAGCGTCTCTACCGTTTCTCGTGAGGAAAGATTGGAACTTCTCAAGGCGATGAACGATCGCCTCTACGGCAAGGACAAGGTCCTGTCAGCAACATCGAGCGTCTCGACCTCCCACGCCCACTCTGCGGCGGCTAGTAGCAATGGATTCCGTGGCAACTACGAAACCACCAGTATGTGGATTGGAGCCGGTGTGGTTTTAGATGAGGAAGGAGGCAAACGACCTGAAGAAGGATTTTTTGGTGGTGGTCATCACAGATCAGAACTCCCCGATCCAACCAAAACAGCTGACATGGCCCTCGAATTAGCTCGCAACCGCTTAGGTAGCACTAAAGGGCCAACTAAGAAAACGACAATGATAGTACACCCACGGGCGGCAGGGTCGATCGTCGGTCGTCTCTTAGGACCGCTAACCGGTGGGTCGCTTCAACAGCGTCGCTCCTTCTGGGCAGATCTCGTCAATAAAGAATCTGTCTCTCCCGTACTATCTATTGTTGACGATCCGTTGATTGTTCGAGGACTTGGTTCTCGCCCTTTTGATGGGGAGGGCATCTCTGCAAAACGATTGCCGATAATCGAAAAGGGGATTCTCCAAAACTATTACATAGATACGTACTACGGAAAGAAACTCGGGATGGCCCCGACTACCGGCAGCCCCTCGAATCGCGTCATGGAACTGGGCCCAAAAGATCTCTCGGGATTGATCGCTGATCTTCCGGAAGGCATTTTGATCACCAGCTGGCTAGGTGGAAACTCCGACGGAGCGACCGGCGACTTTTCTTTAGGTGTTCGTGGACACCTCATTGAAGACGGTCAAATCGGTGCACCGGTAAGCGAAATGAACGTAACCGGAAACCTGTTGACCTTGTTCCAATCGCTTGTCGCGGTCGGCAATGACCCATGGAAGTTTAGCCCACTCAAGGCGCCAACACTGGTCTTTGAAGATGTAAACTTCTCTGGGGCGTAGCGTCACCTGTTGCCAGACATTGCTGGAGTGAGTCTTGGATATCGTTAAGCTCTCCCAAGATCCCCTCAAAAGCTAATTCATCGGGACAGAGTTCTCCTCCCACAGGGGAGAACTGCCGGGCCAAACAGTTCCATCGCGACTGCCATTCTTCCGGCAGAGCTGGAATCGAACCCGGTACCAATTGCTTAATGTCCTGCCATGCAGCAAGACATTCGTGCTCTTCCCGAATCATACCAGCTTGCTGAGAAACCACCGCCCCCTCCAGAAGCCTCTCAGTGACGAAATCCGAATTGATCGAATCACTGGTTAATACATGCTGCCATGCAGATTCCCTACAGAAAAGTGGCAACTCCCACTCGAAATGTGTCGCCGCAATCTCCGAGTTCTCTAACGAATTAGCCCAAAGTGCACTCAACTCCCTCACGGTTTTTTGATTCTCATTAGCATTTCGAATCAGCCTCCAACTCCTGCGAATAGATGTAGCTAACCATCCAAACGCAAACGATGTGTATTCGTCTAACCCAACTTCTTGCTCGAGGGAAGAACACAAGGACTGAAGAATAAAGCGAGCGTTCTCCCAACGCGAAGAACAGAGTTCTTCGTTGGCGCAGAATAGATCGAATTGAACACGCGAATCCGATTCCAAGAGAAAGCGGGGCCTGCCATCCATGCTCCCCAGAATCGTGTCATTCGAAGTTCCGAGTGTACATAACATACGCCTTGCGGCGTAATAGTTCTTACCATCCAGATACCGAACGGCTTGAGCCAAAAGATCATGGCACACTCTCTCCGCCTGGCGAAATTGACCAACTCGAATCAACGACGCAGCACACAAATAAAGTGCTCTCCGTCCGTTTGCTGGGGGAACCGCCGATAGGGATAGGTTCTCCGGGGACGCAGCGCTTCCGTTAATATTCGAATGATTCATACATAGCCTTCGTTTACAACATTTCGAGAAATCAATTCTCTTTGTTGGAAAGCTAGGTCACTGGAGGCAAACGCGTGGAGTTTGATAAAAAATCTTTCAAAAATGCCATTTGCATCTCCGATACAACCATCACAGACACGCGAAAAACCCCATAAAAGCCGTACAATGCAAACCAAGGTACCATTGAAACTCGTTTTCGCATCTAACTGCACCGATCTCTCGCCCAGGCAAAGAAGACGGTTCACACCAACTTTCGTGATTTACTCCTTGGCATTAGACTGAACAACGTCTTTGTTAATATTCCTGCAGTACCTTAGGCTCAATTGGCCGGAATCGGCTGCATGTGACGAATAATGCGAGGTGAAAAGATCTGCTGAAATTTTAATGGTCCCAGGCTTAGTGATGTAAATACGTTTGTTCGAGGCGCTTGGCATTCCAGCCATCGTAGACGTCAATTCCTTGCAAGGTGAATCCTCCTGAAGCTGCATACCAAAAAGCATGAAAGTTTGCTTTTAATTCTCTATGGTCGTCGTGCAATAATATGGCCTTTACGTGACAAGCGGTCATGGCGCAACCCCGTTCCTGGTGTGTTGGCATCCGATCACTCTGAGTAGAGTCTCATCATCACCTAAAAAGTGGCTAAGCAAACCTAGCCTCGCACACCAGTCCGCACCATCTCGTGTTCGAAATTGCTTTCTCTTTCGATGGCAACAAGCTCTCTCAGTACGCGAGAATGGTATTCCGGAGAAGCAAGCATGGAGAGCTCTCGAAGATCAGGAGACTCACCACGCTTCCAGCATTCTTCGAAACGGTCGCATATGACATCCAGTTGCCTGTCGTATCGCATCGACCGCATTTCGTCGTCTGAAAAAGACAATTCACCCATAACCCAACCAAGTGTTTATTTGGTAATCGGAGTTTCTTTATCGCCGTTTCGCAGATACGGGGAACGCACTTGTTTGCCCTCAACAGGCACGATAGGACGGGCCCATATGTTTCTAAACCTCACGGGATCACCATGATCCTGAAGGGTGATCGGCCCAGTCTCCGAGTGTTTACTGTACTTAGGGGGTCGGTTAAAAGGTGTGTCCCCCAGAAGCTCGAAATGATTCAATATCAATACGCCATTGTGCATTGCAGTGATGTAAGCTGGACTCTTAAGAGATCCATCTTCAGCAAATCGTGGAGCGGTCCAGAATATGTCATATGTGTTCCACTCCCCGGGCTTGCGAGTTGCATTGGCGAGAGGAGGCGTTTGCTTGTAAATCGCTCCTGCTTGTCCATCGAAGTAAGTCGGATTATCGTACGAATCGAGAACTTGGATCTCGTAGATCCCCATAAGAAACAAACCACTGTTGCCTCTTCCCTGACCAGATCCCTTCGGTGGAGTGGGCGCAGACCATTCAATATGAACTTGGCAATCACCAAACTTGTCCTTGCTTGTGATCGCTCCACGCCCGACGATTAACAACCCGTCTTCCACCTTCCAATCTTTCGCGTTCTCCCAACGCGATGCATCTTTTCCATCGAACAAAACGATTGCGTCTGATGGTGGCAAATTATTCTCTGCGCCAGGAGTCACAACAGCTGGCTGTTTCCATTCGATGCCGTTTAAGTATTCCTGTGCGGGACAGAAAGCACTCAGAGAAAAAACGGCAGCGGAACCTAGAAAGAACCGCTTGAGATGGGTCTTCATGATTTTTATCTTTCCGAGGACGGAGGGGAGGAAAACGGTAACTTAAAATCGACAACAACATTATGGTGTACCGAGCTAAGAAACACAAAGGTTACAGGAGTTTAATCTCAAGTAAAACCGATGCGGCCATGATGACGTCCATGGGTTCGCCAAGCGATTTCGATACGAAGTCCAGGGTTTGAGTACGCTTGCCCTCAAAGACCGGTCGCCCCCAGTCCAATGCACTCTGCAAACGAGATTCACAAGCTGATCGTTGACGCATGCCGGAGCGTTTCCACCACCGTGCATCGAAATGCAAAGAGCACGGCGCCAACAGAGTGGAAGTTGATTACTCGCACCGAACGACAGACACCATGATGGAAGACCTTAAAAAAATCACCAAACAAGTTATTGGCCTGTCCAAACTTAGATGACTTTTTGAAATTCTTTTAAATTGGTTTTGTGGCTTTGATTAGAAATGTAGGATTTGCAGATTCTAGCCGCGAGGTCTCGAGCTGATAGTTACCACGTGATATCTGAATCATCCAGAACTGCGTCTCTACACCAATTCTAGTTGCGAAAAGTTGCTGTAGCGCAACTAAATTCTCCATACTCATCATATTCGCGACCAAAGCTCCTCCCGGTTGCAAACGAGGCCATGCCTGCCAAACCAAATCGGTAACGGCTCTGCCAGTTCCCCCGACAAAAATCGCTTCTGGATCGGGAAGAGTTTCCCATGCATTGGGAGCTTCACCGAGAACCGGGACCAAATTCAAAACGCCAAACTTGCTCGCGTTTTCAACAATTAAGTTGTAATCCTCAACATCCATCTCGATGGCGTACGCTTTTCCAAACCTAGCAATTTGAGCTGCTTCAATCGCCACCGAACCACTACCTGCACCAATGTCCCAGACAATAGAAGTTTCCTTAAGACTCATTTCAGCAATCGCTATCGAACGAACCTCAGACGGTGTAACAAGCTCCCTCTTAGGCTTGGACTGCCGAAACACTTCGTCCCGGTTTCCAAAAAGTCTGACTCGGTTCGCATCTAAAGGCCGGTCAGGTACGCCAGGCTGTCGAACGAGAATCATCACGTTTAGAGGAGAGAATTTTTGATTAACGATGTCAGGTAGCTTAGCCCGGGTTACCCGTTCGTCGGGCGACCCTAAGTTCTCGCAAACGTAAGCGACGAAATAGGTCAATCCTTTTGCGATCAACGATTCTGCTAGCCTCGCAGGAGTGA
Source organism: Pirellula sp. (assembly GCA_046344995.1). GTDB lineage: Bacteria > Planctomycetota > Planctomycetia > Pirellulales > Pirellulaceae > JBKCUI01. The sequence goes on along the minus strand of JBKDKR010000078.1, from coordinate 67,207 downwards.
TCTGCTCGGAGGTAAACACTCCGACTTTTTCGGCAGAACGGATTCTCTCCAGAACTCTCTCGAGGGGTTGTGTTGCAAGGTTGGTGAGGTAGGCCTCATCCCAACTTTCTTTAACACGCGCAAACGCTAGTTGCATGCTACTGACGTGAGGCAAAACCTCGAAACGATCTTTCCCCAGCCTATCGCACAAGAATCGAGCTGTACCATAGAAGAGCGGGTCGCCACTAGCTAGTAACACCGATATTCCTTCAGCCGAATCCAGAGTGTTCGCGAGGCGATCTAAATCCGCCCCAACTGATTCTTTAAGACCTTTGTAGCTAGGAAATTTGTCGAGCAAACTGATCGATCCGACCAGCATCGATGAAGATGCAATGACATCCAATGCTTGCTTAGTCAAGCCTGCAGCCCCGTCGTCTCCGACGCCAATTATCCAGATGCGATTGTTCATGCAAATGTTATAACGTCAAACATTCGGGGAGGGGAGCCTTGTCATCCTTCGCGAGTACCGTACGAATGCCTAGAGTCCCACTTTTCCCATAGAAAATCCCGGGCTTTATCGTGACTGTAAGCGAATAGTCACAGCCGAGGAACGAAAAAGGTCATGATATGCCGCTCCATCGTCACACCATGACCTATATGTCGGAGGATCCGTTCGTGCGAATGATCCGACTTCCCAATCCATATTAAGGAGTTATCGACAGACAAAAATCATTTGGTTAAACCTGATGTTGATCCCCACACAGATTACCTAGCCCATTTCCCATCGCTAGACGGCAGAGTTCCTTGAAGATATATCGGTCTAGTAGTCTGTAGTGCAGATTGCTGCCCATCGGTCGATGTGAACATAGATTGTGGGGCGTTACTAGATTTGAGGTATGGGCTGATGAGCGGTTGCTCGGTTGGGCCATTCAAAACGGAAGCAGATTCCTTAGCGATCGATCCCTTAGATGGGACTGTCGGTTGACTTGATACCATCAGAGACTTCTTCGGATCGTTTGCAAATGGTTTTTGCAACTCACGCTTAGCAATCGCCCTGTCACTCTTTTGTACTGTTATCGAATTATTCATCATATCAGGATCGCGATGCAATGATGCCCATGACTGCCGATATCGGTTTGTCACAATACTGTTACAAGCAGCTTTGCTACTGTTGGACGGCACTTCGCATCCAGCATTAGTCCCGTTTCCGCGATCAGTGGTGGTGCAACTTGTTGAACAACTTTGACAGTCGTGCCGGTGGCCGTGCTTGCATTCTTTGCATAATCTCGCCGCAATTGCGGCCCTCTCAGCGGAGTATCCCGCCCAAAAATCCTTGCAACTATCGTTGCATGACATATAGGTTGCTAACGGGGAATAAGGCTGTTCGCCAACTGCAGGACCAAACTTTGGCTGCCCATATATCGGGGTAACATCGACAACGGGAGGTGCGACCTCAGGAGCGACGACAGACGCTGGTGTCTCCTGTAAAGGAAGTCCAGGCAAATCCTGTGCGACAGCAAAAGAAGAAAGCAGGAGTGGAACAGTAATCGCGTGCATCATGCGTCGCATGGTCTGAATCCTCAAGTTTAAGAAAGTCATCCGTGATCGGGAGTCGAAAGCATTTGCCCCCCAAGGGCCTCCCCCATTCGATCATGACGTTTTGAACGCCGCAGGGGGAGACCAAACAAAATGTGAGAAGGGGCGAAGCGCCCTATGACGTAGCAACGTTTAGCTACATTGACCGCGGATGGAATTCGCGGCGGGATTCGCCATCACTCTCTCAACGTCCCAATAATGACCTCCGTTCGCGTGACAAGCAAATTCTAGAGCCAGAATTTTGGATCGAATTCGTTTCGGCAGTCCGAACTCTCGGTCTAACTAAACTTTAACGATCGCATTGATTCTTACCTGGGGTATGACCTTGCTCTACATTTCAAGAATTGGCTCCTCGATCATTCCTATGCCGCAAATGACTTGAACGACCTCCCTCAATGTTGTACCCTAGGCCCTGACGTCGAATGAAACTGAGTGTTTTTTGAGAATGTTTTTTTCTTAAGGGACGAATCGCGATAGACTTATGATTCCCTAGGGGCTGTCCGGTAAGTTTAAAGTCAATCACTTAACCTACTTGATCCATCATGTCCGATTCGGATTTAAATCTCTCTCAACTAAATGCTACCGACCTTCAAGCAGACCCGCATAACAGTCCCGGTTCCGATGATGCAACGGTAGCTTCGCCGAACTTTCCAGGCCGATCTCAAACGCTAGGGGCTACAGAAGGGCATATTGAAACACGATTGCCACAGCGCTTCGTTGGCAGATATCGCATCGAGAAGCAACTTGGAGCAGGCGGATTTGGTTTAGTTCTTCTGGCCAGAGATACTATCCTTAACCGACCTGTCGCACTCAAAGTCTCTAAACAGACGGCTGATATCTCTGAAGATTTGCGACTGTCTTTGCTCACGGAAGCCCGATCTGCCGCCAACATTGACCACCCGAATCTGGTAAAGATCTTCGATGTGGACCAATGGAATAATCAAACCTTTATCATCATGGAGTATGTCGAAGGTAAATCGCTAGCTGACATAATTCTGGAAAACAATGTTCTCTCGCTAAAACGAATAAAATCCCTTCTACTTCAAACGGCTCGAGCGCTAGAAATCTTACATGCAAACGGAATTGTTCACCGCGACCTAAAACCAGCCAATATTCTCGTTACGGCCTCCGACCAAGTAAAGGTTGTTGATTTAGGGTTAGCCCTTTCCGATGAAACCCCTATCGATAACCAAAAACAATTTGCGGGCACGCGGCAGTATATGTCGCCAGAACAAGTGCTCGGGGAACTTCATCGTATTGATGGTCGCACCGATATTTGGGCACTTGGAGTTATCCTCTACGAATTGCTCACTCTGCAATCTCCTTTTCGATCCAAAAACTCGTCAGCAATATTCTCACAAATTTTAAAAGGCGAATTACCGTCCCCCCGCCAACGTCGCCCCGAGATTCCGGACCGCCTAGAGCAGATCTGTTTAAAGTGCCTATCGCGACGCATGGCACAACGATTTCAATCGGCTCGACAGTTGATCGACGAGCTTGATGCCCTCGAGTTAGAACAGGAATCCTCAACACCTGTTCTATTGAGCAACACGATAGCTCCGGTAAACGCTGCCCCCGAAACTCAACCCCTTTCAACTGGTAGCACCAAGGAAACAATCCCGAAATCGAGTTCATCAGAAGCTAAAAACTCGGAAATCAATTATCTGAAAAATCTTGTTCCTCGTGGCCTGAGGGCATTTACCCAAGCGGACAGTTCATACTTTCTAAAGCTTATGCCAGGCCCTTACGATATAGATGGTCGGCCTGTCATTTTAAACCATTGGCTCAACTGGGTTGCGAACATTCACTCTTGCATTGGAGTAGGAGTAATCTATGGACCCAGTGGATGCGGTAAAAGCTCTTTTGTTAAAGCTGCGTTGCTTCCTAATATCCCTGAGGAAGCGAGCACTTTCTTCTTCGACTTCTCAACTCAGAATCCATATCAAGAATTCTTGAGCGAGCTCAAGATAAAGTTTCCCGTTACGTTGCCAGCTACAACTCTGAGCCAAGCGTTATCACTCCTTCGAAGGAGACGTTTCTCAAATAAAGTCGTCTTGATACTGGATCATTTCGAACGATCTCTCGCTAGTCAACGTGTCGATCTGGAACACGAGATGGTGCGGGTTTTAAGACAATGTGATGGATCATTTCTGCAAGCCATCGTATTGGTTCGTGATGAGTTTTGGTCAGAGATTAGCCAGTTTATGCAACTGCTCGACTCATCACTTTCCGATGGCGAAAATGCGATGAGCTACCCACCGATGCTATCAGGACAAGCACAGAAAGTCCTCGAGGCATTCGGCAGAGCACATGGAATGCTACCCCCATACGGAGTAGAATTAACACCATCTCAAGCTGATTTTTGCAAGACAGCCATACAGGGACTTTCGCAAAGTGGCACCGTATTGCCAGTTCGCATTGCTCTGCTTGCCGAGTTAATGCGAGGTCACCCATGGGAAGCTGCAACTATCAATGAACTAGGCGGAATCGATGGCGCAATCGTTCGATTTTTAGCCGACAGCTTCGAATCCCCCTCCGCCCCCATGTCACGGCGATCGGTTGCAACACCATGCAAACGAATCTTGAGCATGTTGCTCCCAATCGACAATTCCGATTTAAAAGCATCTTCAAAAACTTATGCCGAACTTCGAGAACAGAGTGGTTATGAAGGAAAATCACTCGAGTTCCAACAAGCGATTCGATGCCTCGAAACGGATTTGAAGTTGATCTCGCACTTGAGCGGGAATGAAGAAAAACGCGAGTACATCCTAGTGCACGATTATCTGGTCGGTCCGATTCGAGCCTGGCTTACCGAGATGGATAACGCCACCTGGCTAGGTCGGCTTCGACTAATGATTCGAACAAAAGCAGAACGCTATAAACGAGATCCCAACCATGACAATCTCCTCAACCCAATTTCATGGCTGACAGCTAAACTCTTTTTGGCAAAACGAGAGCTTTCTAATGATCAACATTCGATCATTTCTAGAAGCACTCCACGAGCTGCCGCATTTTTCTCCGTCGCAGGCATCGGTCTTATCAGTGCTATCACAATGGGTAGTGTTTTTTACAATCGCTCGCAGAGACTCGATGAGCAAACTCGCAACGCTGTTTACTTTGGCGTGTTTAGCTTTCTCAATGCCAAGAAAGACCTAGATGACAGTCTTCGCATCACAAAAGAGAATCCGAAGCTCACCCAAGTGGTCATTAACGATATTCGCTCTACTGACGATCCAGAATTACAGGCGCGAGCCATATTGCTAAACGCCCGCATGGGATTCCCGGTCAAAAACGAGGACCTTGCTGATGCTCTTGCCAAAAGCCAACCCGTGGAATGGACTCAATGGACTTCCTTCTTGCAAGAAGAGAAACACCGGACTGCTCTCGCAAGCTACCTTACTGCATTAGACCCTATAGATGTTTCACCCGCTGCTCATTGGCTATTCTTGGTGAACGATGATTATCGTTTGTTAGATGCGTGGACGAGCCAACAAGACGCTTCGATAGCGTCACAACGTTTGTTGGCTTTTCTAGTTTGCTGGGCCGGCTTCGACATAAAGAAACGAGGACTTGAGCCAAGCGAAAGGCAAAGCCTAGCGGAAAGAATTGCGAGGTACTGCGATCAAAATGATAAATCACTGCCCTGTGCAGCACGACTGGCCATGATGTTACATGGCTTTATAGAAGAACCTGCATCCTCGAGCTTCGATTGGCTTTCCTTTGCCAGACAACACGCAGACTCGCCTCACAGCTCTCTCGCGCTTCCCGCACAATGGCTAATCAGCAAACTTGAGAAAAAGCCGTTTATAAAAGTACCCAAGAGCGAAAACTCGGACTGGAGAGTTTGCGACCCCGCTGGCGACGCTTCCTTTCGGATGATTCGGATTAGCGAAGGGGGACTCCGATTTCGAATCCGGGCTGGATTTAATACTTCAGAAGAGGACGTCGTTGTTATAGTGGACAAACCATGCTGGATCTCCCAGTCGGAAGTGACCAAGGATTTGGTAGAAAAATTCTTCGAAAGCAATCCAGAACTTCGAGGCGAATGGTCCGTAGGCTCAACGCCTGAGCAATCAGCAGGCATTCTTAGCTTGGACGTTTGGCTCAAGTTTTGTAATTGGTTGAGCATCAAAGAAGGTCTTGAGCCATGCTTCTATTTTGAAGAGAAAGAGGGGTACACATCGACAAGCCTAAAAGGTGTTTGGTACAAAGATTCCGCTAACGGATACAGACTTCCCAAGTTAGCTGAAATGCAACTGGCAGCCGTTCAGGGTGACGTAGAACGATACTACGAGTATTCAGAACTCTATCCATACTCGCAGGAAGTATGCCCACGATATGAGAAAGATTATCGGAAATCTCCTTGCTTCATTCTGCCAGATGCATGGTCCTTTCAAGGCCTAATGGGAAACGTTTTCGAAATCGTTATCAATTCTAAAAACGAAATAGGCGTTACCACGATGAGAATATCGACTGAAAGACCGACTTCTATTGGAATGTGGAGTTCCGCAACCACTGCTAAAGATCCGACCTATACGAAAATGCCTTACGTCAGTATTAGGCTAGCTCGAAACGCCGAGGACTAGCCTGATTGAAATTTCATCTAACATCGTCTTCAAATTCATTGAGCCAGCACGTACAACTGCCTAGCGGCAACGCGAACGCAAAACAATCCGAAGCACCGACGAGAGGGCAGAGCGCAACGAACAGGCTTGCAACAGGTCACGTTTGGATACTCTATGGGCCCCCCTGGTGCATCTAACGTTCGCAAACAATTAAAAAACTGATCCTCGCAGGATGCTGGACTCGAAGGGCAGCTTTGCAGGCACTTCTGCAAAGCCGTCCAACACTCTTCAGCATTTCTGGGTCGATCCTTGATGCAACCCGTTTCAATGGTCCCTCCCGCAAGACAACGATCGTATCGATTACCGACGAGAATCATGAGATCTTGAAGCCTATCGTCACCTTTAAAATACTTTTCAAGAAGTTCGATGTCCTTTTCACGGATTGCTTGACAACGATCGATTGTCTCGCAATCCCCTTGTTGCGAAGAAACTGTCAAACTGCCGGCGACAGGACAACAACTCAGGTTGTTACTGCAATTGTGCCCGAGCAACTTCACTCGGTGCCGCCCGAATAATTGAGCCTGCAAAGACGTTGCTGGAATAAGAAAAAGAAAGAACGAAAAAACGAAACGAAAAGCTGTCGTGGACATGATGCATCTCTCTTGCAAGAACTCTGGAACGGGGCAATGGTTGACGCGTATTGATCTAAACAAACGCTAGCAACCACTATCAATGTAGCAGGTCGAATTTATCAAACAACACAGGCCCAGAACTGCCGAGAAGTTAAATAAAAATAATCGGAAATACGTGATATTAGTTTTCTAAGCTAATCGTCTCGGCACCGTTACGACTGCCGATCGCCCACCAAACTTCTTGTGCTACCGAGAAACTAACAAATTCGACGTGCCCATCAGCGAAAACAACATTAAGACCACTCGTGTGCTTGCTGCTTGCAGATACGATGTTGTTCCCATCATCCTCGCCACCGTAGATATGGCAGTTCCTGCTGTTAGGGGGCATAACGTGCATATAGAGGTTGGCTGCCAATGTGTGACCGCTGATCCACGCTCTTCCGTGCGGTATGCTATAGGTTGGATCCGGTGTTGAAACACCTTTGCAATAGTTAACCCAATTAGCAAGCGTACGACTCGTTACTCCACCAGCACAAAAGGAGCGTGTCGAAATAGGTCCCTTCGACATCACGGCAGAAAACGGGCCTTGCGAAACCGTGCTTGCATTGATGACACGTTCACTCGCCAGGGCTGTACTCGAAGTGCCATCGGAAAAATTGGCCAACGAAATGAGCGGCACAAACCAGCCATCAGTCGCGCGAGGGTTTGCAATTGGCATGGCTCCGTTCGCCTTGGTTAACTCAGGGCTGGTCCCGTTCGAGCCGGTCGTTCGTCGGACCCAACCGATGTTACCGGCATAACTACCGGGTGCAGGAATCGCACTACCCATGTTTTCGGATGCATTAACGGGATCGGAAGGACAAAGGTAGGTCGGAACAAAGGTTGATGCGGCTCGCGCGTTGGCGTTGGCAGACGAAATCAAAACCTTTTTGTAGTCCGGCAATGCTCCTTGGTACGCATCGTTCATCGAGACACGAAAATCGATTTGTTCGTAAAGCGGATTTTGATCCATTTGAGGAAGTATCATTGCGAGCCAACTGTAGAACCCACTCCCTCTAGGAGCGTTAGTCGTTCCGTTGCCAGTGACCGTTAGCGGAAATCGCCGATGTGCACTATCGTAGTTCAGAACCGCAAGCCCGATCTGCTTCTCGTTGTTGGCGCACTGCATACGCCTAGCTGCTTCTCTCGCTGCTTGGACTGCAGGTAGCAATAGCCCGACGAGCACCCCAATGATGGCGATAACTACCAACAACTCTACCAGCGTAAACCCGACTTTGACTCGACGCATCTTTGCACTCAAACAGGAGGCTGCCGCTACTGCACCTTGAATCTATTTGCAAAAGATTTGCAATAGCGACCAACTTGAGTATACTAACTTTTTACAGATGACTCAATTTGGGAGGGTGTATTTATGTTAAGAAAGTTAGGATTCGTAGCGCTAACTCTTTTGGCGACGTTGGGAATTGATCCTGTGAGAGCAGACTTTGTTGGGACCATGATTGGTGGTCACGTCGATATTGGAGTTGCGTTTGATGGCATTGGCTTAGAGCCCCATATTCACAAGCATGATGAAGCGGATCTTACCCTTTTCGGTGGCACGATTCTTACCGGCGACCAGGAGTTTGCACCAGCAGATTTATGGTTTGGCGTCCGTGCGGGTAGGACTAACATTGATGGAAGTGAAGACGCGACTTTTCGTCGCCCGGCCGGGGCAGAGTGGGATTTTTTGGGTGTCGCGGAAAATGATGAGATCTGGGTACTTCCCATAGTGGAACAAACGAATCGCCCCTTTGTGGGGGTTTCCGCCGAAGAATTGGCTGGCTTTTCCGCGGTAACAGTAACCATCAACGCGATCACCGCAAGGAATGGAATCGGGAATTCTACTTTTTCCGTTTTTAAGATCGACGGAAACGGACAGCCGGATTGGGCAAGCTCTACGGGTGTTGCTATCACCGATCGGCAATTTACTATTCCAAGGGCAACGCACGATCACTTCTTCATGGCATTTACAGATGAAGGCGTATTCGACGTGAGCTTGAACTTTGCTGCAACACGAACCCTCGATGATGTGTTGTTCAATTCTGACGCAACATTCACCTTTGCCGTTGGTGAATCGAATTTCGCTGCCGTGCCTGAGCCAACAAGCATGGCTTTGCTAGCATGCTGTGGAACCGTCATGATCGGCGTTCGAAAATGGCGCAAGAAATCCAAAGTTGCCTAATCGCAACTTCTTCAGACCATTTTCAGACGAAGCCCTAAGTGGCAAACACAATTGCGGCCGGAGTCCAAAACTCCGGCCGCAGACGTTTCAGGCCGTAAAATTTTCACCAATCTCGATAAAATTTGTAGGGTGTGATAAATTGCCCCTTTTGAATAATCCCAGAGCCATCTACATTCGATCTCCACTTACAGCAAAGAAGTATCGGTCGCATTTAGCTCATCAGCGGAAACGAATGTTCTCTAGTAACTTATTCGTTTTGTGAACTTTCGGAGGAAAGTGAAGCGTCCCCTTCGGAACTCATCGCCATCGATGACTCGTTCCAAAAGTGGACTTGGGTGCTAAGGTTGGTTATGGCTCGTTAAGCAGCACTTACCAACGCTCGCGAGGCAATTGGACCCTCCCTTCTTGTGCTTAGAGGGAAGGAAAACGAAGGGCGACAGCGCTATTGACGATGAAATCGTGGCGTTTGTCGAGATTTGAAAATGCCGTTTTGCATGCAATTCTCAAGCTTCGGTGATGCGTGTCGTTCACAATACGCAACCACTTTTGCTGGCAGAAAAAGACGCAAATCGACTCTTTCATAGAACTTATGCGAAGCCGCAGCCCGCGACGACGAGATCTCGTTTTCTTTTTCTTGAACAGTTACAGGCCAGATTATTTTCAAGAACAAGAGAGATGTTGAAACCCATGGGGTCAATGGTAGAAGGTTCGTACACACCAGAAGTCGATGTAGATGCTTCGGATATCGTTAATTCTTATTTCGCTGACTCGACCGCAGACGCGGCCGACGACGCGCAAGCATCAGATGCAGCTGCATCGGAAGTGCCAGCATACGTCACGGAACGTGAACTCAAGAAGAAGCTAAAACGAGAGAAACGCCGCTTGGAAAAAGCCAAACTTAATGGCGATAATCACAAAGACAAGCAAGCGCAACGGCAAGCCCTACTCGGTGCCGCTGAAACGATGAATCCACAACCTAACACCGATGTACAAAGCCAGCTCACAATCGAGTCGGTCGCTGCAGAAACAACATTGATGGTGGCAACTCAGAGCAATTCTCTCAGCCATGCCGAACCAACCGACTCTATTGCGGACGAAGCAGAACAGCCAGAAGAGCCCATTGTACTGGACGAGTCCAATAGCTTTAAGCATTTAGGCATTTGGGATGCCGTCTGCCAAACTCTTGCCGATTCTGGGTATACCAAACCAACCCCTATTCAATCTTCAACCATCCCTGCCTTGCTTGCAGGACGCGACGTTCTCGGTCAATCCAACACAGGGTCCGGTAAAACCGCCGCTTTCGCTCTACCGTTACTACAGCGAGTGGATGTGGAACTGAAGAAGACTCAAGTGCTTGTATTGACTCCCACGCGGGAGTTGGCCATGCAGGTTGCCGCTTCATTCGAGAGCTACGGCAAATCACGCCGAGGCCTGAATGTTGCCGCGGTCTACGGTGGCAGCGGCTACTCCGATCAAATCCAACAACTGCGCCGCGGTGCACAAATCGTTGTCGGCACTCCAGGTCGGGTAATGGATCACATGCGGGAAGGACGCATGGATCTGTCTAGCTGCAGTGCATTCGTACTCGACGAAGCAGACGAGATGCTCCGTATGGGATTTGTCGACGATGTTCGTTGGGTTCTGCAACAAACTCCGGACAACATGCAGTTCGCATTGTTTTCCGCAACCATGCCAGATGCGATTCGCGAAATCGCCGACCAATACCTTAAAGACCCACACGTCGTTTCCTTTTCCCAAGAAAACCGCACTGCGGCCACCATTCGACAACGAGCCATCGTAGTAGAAGGCCGCGCCAAGTCTAAGTGCTTGCAACGAATTCTAGAGTCAGAAGAAACCGATGGCGTTATTGTCTTCGTCAAAACTCGTGCTGCTACGCTAGAGATAACAGAACAACTAGTTGAGCATGGAATTCGGGCTGCCGCTATCAATGGTGACATGGCACAAGCGGCACGCGAAAAATGCATCGACCAGCTGAAAAGAGGACTTATCCAAGTTCTCGTGGCAACCGACGTTGCTGCTCGTGGTCTAGATGTTCCTCGCATCACTCACGTTATTAACTACGATCTGCCATTTGATACGGAAGCCTACGTTCACCGAATAGGCAGAACTGGACGAGCAGGACGAAAGGGAGAAGCGATTTTATTCGTCACCCCAAAACAGCGAGGCTTCTTGCGTGAAATCTATCGCAATCTCAACGCAACTGTTGAGACGATGGACATGCCGACCGTTGATGAAATAAATCAACAGCGCAAGTCTCGACTAAAGAGCCAGATCTTGAACCGCCTGGAACAACTACGCTCCGCATCTCACGGTACTTTGTCTGCAACTCAGAACGCTTTGAAATGCATCGTTGAACAATGCTTGGTCGATAGCGAAGCATCGCCGATCGAGATCGCAACGGTCCTTGCCACTATGCAATTTGATGGCCAACCATTTTTGCTCGAACCAGACCCGTACGAATCCGATCGAAGAGGCCGAGGTCGCAGAGAAGACCTCGGTGACAATCGACGCGGAAACTTTGATGAAGATCGCGGACCGCGACGTTCTAGAAGCGGTCGCGATCGCGAACCTCTCGAAGTCACTGGTGACTTCCTCGAAATGTTTAGAGTCGAGGTGGGACGTGCACACGGAGTAAAGCCAGGCAATTTAGTTGGCGCAATCGCAAACGAAATCGGCCTAGATTCCAGCCGGATTGGACAGATAACAATCCATAACGAATTCAGTACCGTTTACCTTCCAGCCGGGATGTCTCGTGATGTATTCAAGGTCCTCGGCCGAGCTTGGGTTGTCGGACGGCAGTTAAGAATCTCGAAATGGAAAGATCATCCGACTGCTCGCGTTGATTCTCGACATGAGCTAGCGGACGATCGAGGAGATCAACGTTCACGACAATCCAGGAATCGCCCGGAACGCAAAGGTCGCGGATTCAGTGGCTCCTTTTCTGGATCCTAATCGCATGACCAGCTAAACAGGTCAACGATTCTCGAATGCAGCAAAACAATTACTTTCCTTGGGGGAGTAATTGTTTTTTCATTTCATAGCCCAACAAAGTTGCCAGCCGAGTTAATGGAGCAGATTGCCATACAGCTCCCCTCTCTAGCTTGACTTAGTTCTCACGAGTGAGATTTCACTCTCATCGACAAATCGCCTCATAGCATTCTCCTGATTCCGATCAGGGATTCCCAAAGCCATTTAATCGCTACAATACCGAGGATCCTTTCCCGTCGTTGTTGAGTCCCATTTCGAGAGAAGATGCACAGGTATAGTTATGAACAATCCATTGAGCGCGATTGGAAAGAATCGAGAGAGCACTAACGTTTCCGGAGGCTCACCCACGGCAATGTCCATCGGCGAGTATTTGATCAAACGCTTACAAGACTACGGCATCAAAGATTGCTTTGGAATTCCGGGTGACTACATCCTGAATTTCTACAGCATGCTCGAAAAGAGTCCCATCAATACGGTTGGTTGCACCCGCGAAGATTGTGCAGGCTTCGCAGCCGATGCCTATGCTCGAATTCATGGTATGGGAGCCCTATGCGTTACCTACTGTGTAGGCGGATTGTCGGTTTGCAACAGCGTCGCCGGTGCTTTCGCAGAAAAATCCCCTGTGGTGATGCTGACTGGATCGCCGGGATTGGGAGAGCGAGTGAACAACCCTCTATTGCACCATAAAGTTAGAGACTTTAGCACTCAACTAGAAGTATTCGAGAAGCTTTGTATTGCTGCGACCGAACTAAACGATCCGTTGACAGCGTTTGCTGACATCGACCGAGTTCTCGACGCTTGCTATCGATTCAAACGACCCGTCTACATCGAACTACCTCGGGATATGGTTGATATCATCCCATCAGTTGTGCATTCTTATCGTCGACCAACCGTTTCGTTTGATAACCTGGTCCTAGAAGAAGCTGCCAAAGAAGCTGTCGAGAAGCTCAACAACGCAAAGAAGCCGCTCATTATCGCTGGCGTTGAAATCCATAGATTCGGACTTCAAGATACCGTTCTAAAGCTTGCCGAAAATTCCAAAATCCCAATCGCTGCAACCATTCTGGGCAAGAGCGTTGTCGACGAAACTCATCCGCTCTATATCGGACTATATGAAGGGGCGATGGGTAAAGCCGAAGTAACGCAATACGTCGAAGACAGTGACTGCGTTTTGTTGCTGGGTGCGTTTATGACCGACATCAACCTGGGTATTTACACCGCCCAACTAGATGTTCGACACTGCATATACGCTACCAGCGAACAGCTTCAAATCTCTTATCACCAGTTTCCTAACGTGCCACTCGAGGGTTTTCTTAAGAGACTCATCGAACTCAATCCAACACCTTCCTATAGACCTATTCCAGACAGCTTACACATCAAGCAGCCGCAGCCCATCCAGGTGGAAACTGGCCGGCCGCTTCAAATCAGCCGCATGATTCAGCGTATTAACTCGCAACTCGATTCGCACACTATTGTGATCGCCGACATTGGCGACTCTTTGTTTGCGTCTTCAGAACTCGTTATTCGCGACCGAACCGATTTTCTATCGCCTGCCTATTACACCTCCATGGGCTTTTCAGTACCTGCGGCTTTGGGTGCCTGCGTTGCCAAACCGGAGGAACGTGTTTTAGTTATTGCCGGCGACGGAGCCTTTCAGATGACCGGCCAAGAAATGTCGACCCTAATTCGACATGGCCACTCACCCATCATTATTGTGCTTGATAATCACGGATACGGAACCGAACGATACTTGCAGGAAGGGGAATGGAAGTACAACGAGATCGCTGTTTGGCAGTATTCCAAACTCCCCGAGGTCTATGGCGGAGGCAAAGGTTATTTTGTAGAGACAGAGGAACAATTTGACGCTGCTCTAGTCGAAGCCTGGAATGACCGATCCCAATTGCACCTCATCCATGCAAAACTCGTTGAAAACGATGCAAGTCAAACCCTTATGCGATTAGCGGAGCGGCTTGGTCAGCGAGTGTAAAAGATTCAATTCCGCCAGTTGCTTGAATGTCGGTTCGCATAAGCCTTACAATGAGTGGACGCAAATCCACTCATTGTTCGTTTTCAAACTTTATAAAGTAGACAACTATGGACCGACAAAAAGCCTCAGACTTCGACCCCAAGGCACTGCAACTCTACGATGAGTTTGTGCACGGACGTATCTCTCGTCGCGAGTTTTCGCAACGCATCGCAACCTTTGCGGTCGCTGGCATCACCGCCGAATCGCTGATTAATGCACTGGCTCCAAACTACGCATGGGCTCAGCAAATCGACCCCAAAGATGCTCGGATCAAGACGGAGCGTTTTTCTTACGAATCACCAAAAGGTGGAGGAAAAGTAACCGGCTTGCTGGCCAGACCAGTTGCTGATGGAACCAAGTATCCTGCCGTCCTCGTTGTTCATGAAAACCGTGGACTAACTCCGTATATTGAAGACGTCGCTCGCCGACTCGCGGTCGATGGTTTTCTTGCGCTAGCTCCAGATGCATTAAGTCCGATCGGGGGTTACCCTGGCAACGACGACGAAGGACGCAAGATGCAATCAACTCGCAATGGCGAAGAGATGTTGCAAGACTTCATGGCCGGGGCTTTGACATTGAAGAGCCATGAACTATCTACTGGCAAAGTTGGCGTTGTTGGCTTCTGCTACGGAGGTGGCGTTTCTAATGAACTGGCCGTTCGGTTGCCCGATACCATTCTGGCCGCAGCTCCCTATTACGGTAGACAACCTGCAGTAGCCGATGTTCCCAAGATCAAAGGCTCGCTATTGATTCATTATGCAGAAACAGACACGCGAATCAATGAAGGCTGGCCTGCTTATGAAAAAGCACTGAAGGACGCAGGCGTGAAATACGAGACTCATATCTATCCAGGCGTGAATCACGCGTTTCACAACGATTCAACTCCTCGATACGACGAAGCGGCTGCAAAACTCTCGTGGGATAGAACGATTAAGTTTTTTAAATCGATCTTGATGTAGTAAGCCCAGAGAAAGATCTGGTACTGTTTTAGAACGGCTAGTGCCACAACTTGGAGATAACCTTGATTGGAGAATAGCCGAAATCCCAACCCGCAGCGTCAGCGAGGGATTTAAGATTTAAGATTTAAGATTGCCGATTTTAGATTGGATTTCCGTGGCGCCGATCTCACCAAGAGATCGGATTACGCTCTGTCTTTGTATTACCAATCTTCACTCATCAGTCGCCGCAACAGAATAGCGATGATGAAACCAATCCGGTTTAGCAACGAACCGAATCAATAGGAAAGACAATTCACCTTGAGCCCCTTGTGGATGAACAGCCCCCAAGGGGATTAGAGGGCTGGCTGGTGTCGGAAAAGTGGCGAACCGACTGACCGGACTTTCGATCACGAAATCCTGAAGTGTGCAACCAACGGAAACGTAGGAGCCATCGCGGGCCGATTGAATAGCAGCGGTTGCCCGAAGCGTTAATGGTGGATTTGATGCATCGACCAAAAGCTCTCTCTCCAACTTAGTGACTTGCGACGAAAGAGTCATTTCACCATCCATCATGCAATAAAGTCCATTTTGAGACTGGCTCATCCATGTGGGCTTTGGACTATCCAACTTTCGAACTTCACTGGCAGCGACTTTGGCATTGTTCAGAGCTTTGGCGACCAGAGGTACCAAGTCCGGAATAGCGGATAGCAACCGAGGGCGGCCCGGATCTTCTGACAGATGCGAATAAAGTCCGATTCGTAGCTGTGCACCGGTTGAGAGTCTCTCTTTGCTGATAGTAGGCAGCGAGACATGGGACGAAATTCTTTTCGCCTGCGCCGATGCAAATTGTTCTTTCCAATAAAGCAACTCGCTAGTCACGGATTCATAATCAGCAACTTGAAGAGACATTCCCGCTTTTCGGGTCATTTCAGCAAGTCCCTTTTGCGTTGCAATAGTCCATTCATTTTGGCTTAGCCTAGTATCAATATCAGCGAGAGTCACCAGCATGGCGAAGTAGTGATCTTTCGCCTTGTCATCCGGAACGCTCAATGACTCCGCTCGAATGAGCCTCGCAATGCGATCCAAGAACGCTTGCGTTAATTCTTGCGAGGCCGTAGGCCAGCGGTCATTAGATTGTGATGAACTGCCAATCGAGTTTGAGCCGGCTATAAAGCCACTATCTTGAATGCGTTAAAGCATCGCGGACGACTGCAATTTGGCATGAGCTAGCTTGTATGCGTCAGCGACATTTGTAAGCAACATTGGGCCATCAATCGAACTCCCGTTCCATGAGCACTGACCGGAGCGCGAAATCGCCTCGATTGCGACGTCGATCTTCTTGAGGGCCTCTCTCGATTCGGCCTCCGTCGCTTCTATTTTTTCTTTAAAGATTGCGGCTGCAGTGGTAGCCCTATCCGCGTTAGCAGCGGACTCCACTCTATTCCTGATTACCTCAAAGGGTTCTGTAAAAGGCCGGCGTTCTTCCAAACTCAAAACGTTGGTTAGACGATATAGATCCTGTTTGGCAGCATCTGTCTTGGCTTCCGCTTCCTGCAGTTCGCCTCTTTCCGAGGCTGAAGCGATTGCCTCGAAATCTTTAATCCGCTTCTGCTGAGTCTTTGTGAGTTGCGCGATTGCTTTCTGACGGACGACTTGGCATCAACCGGTGCATGAAGAAATACAGCAGGCAGACTCTCTCGATCACCTTTGCCGTAAGACCGTATCTGAAATAAAGAAGAGCGAGACGCCCCGACTTGGTACAAATCCCCTTCGGCGTAAGCAATATCCACCGCTCGATCGAGCTGTAGGGATACTTTGCCGGTTGTGGGCAAGACCTCGCGAATGACTTCGGGAGCCTCTGAGACTTGCTCCTTTACTTTCGACGCCAGCTCATCGACTTGTTCTTTACTGCAACCCGCCGAAAGAACAGGTAGAGAAACAAGCAACAACAAAAGTGGTCGCATCCATTCGGGCGGGAGGGCACACGCACGCGAATTGAACATGGTTCACTCCGATTCAATAAAATGACCGAGCGATGGGAATCCCCACGATGATACACGTGCCGCGAAGAAAAGTGGTGCAAGTTGTGAGCCTATAAAACGAAAATAGCTCCCTAAGAACAGGGAGCTACTTCACAACCAAGCGTCTTAAAGACGATGTATTTAGATTTTTAGTTCGGGCTGGTACGCAATCAAGCGAATTTTAATTAGTTGCAACCGCAGCTAGGAGCAGCAACTTCGCAGCCACAGCTTGGAGCTGGTTCGCAGCAAGAAGCCTTGCGTGCATGGAGCTTAGCGATGAAGCCCTTGAGCAAATGCTTGCGAGCTGGCTTGCAGCATGGATCAACTTCACATCCGCAGGATGGCTCTGCCACTTCGCAACCACAGGATGGTGCTGGTGCTGGTTCGCAGCATGTTGGAGCAGCGTCACAACAAGCAGCTTTGTGGAAAAGACCAGCCGAAGCGGTCGACGAAAAACTAACAGCGATGGCAGCAATTGCCAGGGAGGCGATCAAACGCATGGATTTCTCTCCAAAATATCAATCGAAGTTTCCTTGAACGCGTCCTGAACTTCCTGGCTTGATGACCTTCCTGGCCTTCATCCAGTGCCAACATCTGTGATGGCATACGACGCGAGACAATCTAGAAATCACCCGCAGCTAACGTTTTGCAAGTTTTTTGGATCAATTTCCTAGGAACAACTCCTGATCAGAGGTACGCATAAGAGGGCCGTAACGGTTAGAATAACCTCCGGATTTTTGTTCAACTCCTCTCGTCCCCCGCTAACGTTATGAATTACCGACGAAACTTCCTCCAAGCTTCCTTGGCAACCAGTTCCCTTTGCTTGGTCTCTCCCCATGTTTTAGCGAGTTCATGGAACCTAAGCTCGGATCCCTATTTTGAGAACATCGGGATCCAACTCTACACCCTCCGGAACCAACTCGCTGCGGATCAAACGAAGACTATTAAGGCAGTTGCTGCTGCAGGCTACAAACAAGTTGAACTTATGGATGTAACATCGGCCCCAACGATTGTTCCCCTGGCCAAAGAGAATGGGATGTCTTCAACATCTGCATTCTTTAATTGGGAACTGCTTGGCAATGCAGCGCCTCCGAAATCCGCAGGCAGTGTCGAGCAATGCATCGAACGGGCCACCAAACATGGAATCAAATACCTTGTCTTTGGATACATTGGAAAAGGGCACCGCGAAACTCCAGACCAGATCAAAGCAATCGCAGAACGGTCCAATAAAGCAGGAGAGCTATGCGAGAAAGCCGGACTGAAGCTTTGCTACCATCATCATTCGTTCGAGTTTGAAAAGCTAAACACCGGAAAAACCGGTATGGATCTTTTTATCGAAAACTTTGACCCTAAGCTAGTGTCATTTGAAATCGACGTCTTCTGGTGTGCCATCGGAGGATGGGATCCGATCGAGACCCTGAAACGACTAAAAGGACGCGTTTCGCAAGTGCACCTGAAGGATCTTGAAAAGGGAACACCTACCATCTATGACGAAGGCAAAGTCCCCGCAACGGCTTTCAAAGAAGTCGGCGCTGGCACGATCGACATGAAAGCTGTTCTGGATACGGCTCGAGAAATTGGTGTTGCCCAATGCCATGTCGAACAAGACCAATCAAGCGACCCAATCGTGAGTATTAACTCGAGCTATAAGTATTTAGCATCGCTCTAGTGCCGCGACTTCGAGTTAACCTCGATTGGAGAATCCTCGAATTCCCAACCCGCAGCGTGAGCGAGGGACGATATCCTGAGTAATTCCCTCGCTTACGCAGCGGGTTATGATCCATGTTGTCTTCGAATCGCGGCACTTGATTGTTGTCGGTCTTATATTTTTTTCATTGCTCCAACTCATAACCAAAATTAGATGTCGATTATTAATGAGCTTCAGTGGCGAGGTCTTATCCACCAATGCACCGATTTGGAGACGGTTACAAAAGAACTGAATCAACCCACCATTCTTTATGCCGGATTTGATCCAACTGCCGATTCTCTTCATGTCGGATCACTTTTGCCATTGATGATGCTACGTCGGTTTCAACTAGCTGGGCATCGCCCTATTGCTCTTGTCGGTGGCGCGACTGGCATGATCGGTGATCCGAGCGGCAAATCGGCGGAACGAAGTTTGTTGTCCAAAGACATTCTTGAACGGAACGTCGAGGGGATCAAAGCACAGATGGCGAGGTTCCTGGACTTCACTCCAGGCAGTGGTGCCATCCTCGTGAACAACTTTGATTGGATGCAGTCGTTTTCGTTCCTGGATTTCTTGCGCGACGTTGGCAAGAACTTTCCGGTCAACGTGATGTTAGCTAAAGATTCCGTTCGTAATCGACTCGAGAATTCCGATAGCGGATTGAGCTACACCGAGTTCAGTTACATGCTGCTCCAAGCCTTCGATTTTGTCCACTTGGCCAAAAACTACGGCTGCAAACTGCAGATTGGTGGTAGCGATCAATGGGGCAACATTACAGCGGGGATCGATCTAGGTCGCCGCATGCTGGGCCTCCCATTGCTCGGCCTTACTAATCCGCTACTGACGACCTCGGATGGTCGTAAAATGGGCAAGACGGAGTCAGGCACAGTTTGGCTCGATTCTAATCGCACGAGCCCTTATCAACTTTATCAGTACTTTATTAATGTCGCCGATGCGGATGTTTTGCTGGCCTTGCGATTTTTGTCTGACGTTGATGAAGCAGAGTATCGTTCGCTTGAAGCAGGTATGTCGACACAACCAGGTGCGGCACAGCGGCGATTGGCTCAGTCCGTGACAAAGCTTGTCCATGGCGAAGCGGGATTGGCCTCTGCGGTACGCGCATCGGAGTATTTGTTTGGAGGTGAGATCGATCGCTTGAGCGACAAGGAATTGCTTTCCATCTTTGCCGACGTTCCTAGTCAAACGGTAAGCCGAGATTTGCTCTCCCAAGGCTTAAGCATTGTCGATGCGCTCGTACTAGCATCACTGAGCAAGAGTAAAGGTGAGGCTAGGCGACTGGTTGAAAGCGGTGGAGTTTACATCAACAATCGCCGATGCGAGTCGACGGATTGCGTGCTAGTATCCGAAGATTTGGCCAGCGAAACCGTAATCGTGTTACGCAGCGGAAAGAAGAAATATTCTCTCCTCCGGTTTGAATAACCCGACCTTACTGCAGGAGCTTACCTGCAGTTGTGATACACTTCCTAACGCATGCACGTTGGGGTTCTTGCAAACGAGGAGTCTTTAGTTAGTCAAAAGTCATCCCAATCGAAAAACATACAAGCCAACGCATTATCGACATCCAATGTCTTTTCGGTCGTATTCGTCTCACCCTCGCCGCTTGGGTTACCGCCAGAATTGATATAGTTGATGATCAGTAGAGCATCGAGTGGATCAACGAATCCATTGTTGTTAGGATCAAGATATGGTCGACTATCAGCCACATTATTAGGAAGTCTGCGAGAACCATTCAAATTGATATCGTTTATGATCGCAAGAACATCCAATGGTGATATGAATCCATCGACATCCACATCAAATAGATTCGCTACGTTGAAGAAAGCTGATCGTACTTGAACGCTGACGTTAGATGTGTTGCTCCATACTCCATATTTGTCCTGTATTCGATACGAAAAGGTCTCCACATAGATCGCGTCAATGCTTGGACTATATTCTATACGACCATCGGACAAGACAATTGCTTCACCTAAACCCGGAGGAGTTATAACCTCCAAGGTTGAAAGGTCTATATCGCTGGGAGAATAGAAATCGTTCACTAGCACATCAACAATCAATAGCTGATTGATTGGTGTATTGCTAAAATCGGGTCTAGTAAGAATTGGGGCATCAGAAACATCGATAACTTCGATTGTGAATATCTTCTCTAAAGACTGTCCGGTGGAATCTGAAGTTCGAACTCGAATCGAGTGTATGGACTGAGCCTCGAAAATCAACACTTCGGCTAAGAATAACTGATCACCAACAATATTGAAGCGTGTGTTATCGTTCGAGCCAGGGCCATCTACAAGTCGGTAGGTAAACTGTCCTTGCGAGTCGGAGTCGACCGAAGTGAACTGTCCAACCAAAGTACCTATCGGTAGTTTTTCATCGACGCGAGCGTTCGAAAGCTGCAAGTCGCTCGGTGGATCGTTAACCGGAATCACATCGATCGTGGATGTGGCCTGTCCCAAACTAAACGAGTTGACATTGACCGAACTTAGGAGGACGCTCGATCCAGACGAATTGCCATCGCGCTGATCCCATGCTCGGTAGGTAATGCCTCCCGCGGGTCCATTGAAGTTTGCATTGGGTCGGAAGCGAATGCGGGTGGCGCTATCTGATCTGAGCAATAAAGCGTGCCCGCCGACTATTCGTGGTGCAATGGCCGAGTAGCTAACCTCGTCGAGGGTGAATTCCCAGGTGCCGTGGGTATCGTTGACACTGATGATCGCGATACCTTGCCCTGGTCCATCGGCATCCACAACCCGACCGAGCAGCATGAGCGAGACTCGCGTTCCTGGATTGAGGTTGTTCACTATGTCCTCGGCAATGCTCGGGAAGGTGTAGCTACCCGACAGCGTTGGTGGTGTGTTGGCCACCACACGAAACTCGCGGACATAGTTACCACCTGGTGTCCCATTGCCATCGCCGTCGAGTTGATTGCCAGACAGGTCGTAAATGGCTCCGGCTGCGCCGCTGCTGACGGTCAGCCGATAAAAACCGGGAGCAAGTGATCCGCCCGGTAGCGAATCCGGTAGCGACAGTGTTAGGCGACTGGTGACGTCATCGTAACCGGGTGACAAGGCGAAAAGCACATCATCACTGTCTCCGAACAGATCGTTGGCTCCCGACGACCGCAGCTCGTAAAGCGAACTCGACTGAGTCGTCAGCTCCAAGACCGCTTCGCTCAACTGCAATTCGATCTGACCAATTGCTGCCGCGGTGGTTCCATTGTTGCCAATCACAGTAGGTAGTGTCGACACGATCGCTGGCGGTGTGAGATCATTGCTGTTGCCGCGATACTCGTAAGCTCCCATATCGCGGATGCCGGCTGACAAACTGAACAAAACCGAATTGGCATTGGTCAAGCTCGTAGCACTGTCATAACCAGGCACCAGTTCGTAAGTGATTCCGTTGCCCGACGAGATACCCACGGTTGGCGTAAGATTTGTGTTCCCGGGGCCATAGCCGAAGCGGACTTCGCCATTGGCAAACAACGTTGCTGCGAACTGTACATCGCTATTGTCGATTTCGTTGGTGGCGTTCCAGCGAAACTTGACTTGGCCTACGATGCTGGTGTCCACAAAAATGTCGTCACCAACCGCGTTGGTTCGAAGGTTGTCCCATAGTGGAGCAATTCGTGTACGAGTAGCCAATTCAGCGGCGCCGTTGTTGGGATCCGTGGCACCGTTAGCCGAACCAAACTGCAAGAAGCCTTCGGTCGAAACGTTGACGCTCGAATAGGTCGTGCCATAGAACGGGAAGGTAAAGCCACCGGGGAAACTGTAGGCAAACGAGGTGTTGTTGCTCCTCCATCCGGGCTGGGCTGTGCCGGAGAGAGTGAACAAGCTGCTCCCCATCACGCTCGGTACCAAGGAGGGGCGGCCCGCGTTGGCGACGGCTGGATCATCCAGAGCCGCGTTGCCATCGCGGTCAGTGGTCGGGGAGTTCCAATCGTCGCCTCGATCGGTGGCTGGCGAGTTTTGGAGCCGATAGAAGTTGTCATCCGCCCCACCGTCAATGCCGCTTGAGAAGCCGAAGCGATTGTCAGCGCCATCGATGTCAATGAATAACGGATCAGCGGACAGGCTGCTCGCGTCGCGCGACGTAGCTGTCTGCCAACTGTTCAATGTATCGCGATTGCCATTCCAAAAGCCGAATCGAGCGTTAGGATCAGCCCCGATCTGGACCAGATTGTAATCACTGACAAAACCAGTCTGACTGTTGTTGTCGACGCTGATGCCAAATCCGGAAAGGATCGTGATGATGTTGTTGGATAGCTGAACATTGCGAGCTGAGCTTTGCAATCGAACCGCATCACCCACCTGCTGATACAGCGTATTGTTCCAGACTTGAACGGTCCCGGTTCCCGCCGATGAGTTCTCGATCTGTAATCCGCGATTGATATTGGCGTAGATCAGATTGTTAGTGATTGATCCGACGAAAGTGGCTTCTCCTCGAATACCAATCGAATTCGAATAGATGCTATTGCTGTCAATACGAATCGCGGCATTAGAGTTTGGTGCTGCGTAGACGCTCAATCCGACACCCGTATTTGCGAAGATACGATTATCAGTTACTTCACCACCACGGGCTTCAACTCCGTTGTTGTTATTGCGAATGACATTGTCAGATAATACAGCGCTAGATGCTGTAACGGCATAACTAGTCGATGTGTGGCCGTAGACTTCGTTACTAGCAATTCTCATCACGCCAACGGAGTTGATACCTTGTGTTGTGTTGGCAAAAACATCGTTTTCGAGGATCTGAATCCCGTTGGCCAACGAGCCAGCTGAGGAGTTGGCTCGTATACCCGTAGCGTTGCCATGGATCTCGTTATCGCGAGCGATGGTGCGTAGGCCGAACAGATTCAGCCCGATCGAATTGTCGAAGATGTCATTCCCTTCGACAAGGTGATCGTTGCCACCCGGGTTGTCGATAGTGTCGCGGAGGCTGATCCCCAGGAACTGATTGTCGAGCGTGCTCCCGCCCGGCAATCCGAAGACCTCATTGTTGCGAGCGATCAAGCGATCGTTGGTCGAGCCAAGCAATATGCCGGCCATCTGGTTTCCGAAGATGCGACTGTTCCGTACGGTCAAGTCATCGCTTTCCGCGTTGTTGGCAGCGTGAATGCCGATCTCCGCTCCCGTCACCGTGATCGAATCAAAAATGATGTTGTCGGCATTCTGGAGGTCAAAAGCGAATTCATTAAATCCTTCACTGGTGTTCTGCCGATTGAAGATGGCTCCAGCGCCAGCAGGACCTTGGATGGTAACACCCGAGTCTTGTTGGGTGATCACCACGTTACTATCGAGCAGGTAAGTTCCGGCGGCAACGTTGATCCGATCGCTTAAGTCCAGATCGAAACTGTCGAGAATCGCCTGTATGGTTCGCATAGGGCGATCCGGGGTTTTGCCGCCGTTGGCATCGTCACCGGTTGGGCTCAGGTAATACTGGGTACCGTTGTTGACGACCTCGAACGCTTGATCAGAAACATCGCTGGTCCCCAACCCTTGCTCGGAAACGATGCGCAACAGACTGCTGCGCGCGTTTGTCGGGCCACTGGGCGTCCACGTGAATTGCCCACGGCCGAGGTAGTCAAGCGGAACGCCGGTAGCAACCGGATTCCACGTGGTACCAAGATCGGGCGAGTACTGCAAGCCGACGGTTGGATTCGGATTGGCGACAGCTTCGTTGGCAGTGATTTCGATCGCTGCCAATACAGCTCCGTTGCCAGTCAAGTTCAACATGCGGAGATCCAACATGCCATTGCTAACTGCGATGCCTGAATAAGTGCGAACGATCGCTTTATTGGCAGCACCGGCAATCGCACGAATATCGACGTTGGGGTCCACCGTCATGCCTTGCAGTTGAATATCGAACCGACGACCTCCCACTCCGATAAAGGTATTGGGTTCGAACGTGTGCAAGCGGATGTTGTACGTGCCGTTGGCAACCGGGATCGCATACTGCAGTGACTCGCCGACTCCGTTGCTAACAGAATGGCTTTGGTAAACGCTCGGTGGTGGTGGATTGGCTACGCCACCCACATCGACAGTAGTCGCAGTGATGTTGGTGACTCCATTGAGCCGGTACGAAACGCCCGCAGCCCAATTATCGGACGTGGCTGCGCTGGATGTTACCCGCGCGATCAACCGCTCAGGTGCCAGCCCCGACGATTGGAATCGAATGACGACCGGCTGTCCTTCCTCGAGTTTTTCGAGGCCATTGGGTGCGAGAATTTGAACTTGTTCGGGAGACACGCTGGTCGTTTGTGACGTGTTGCCAAACGCGCCGATGTCGATTCGTCCGCCGTTCGGGTAGGGTTCGAGTGCGAAAACGCTGTTCGGGTTTCCGCGGTTGAGCGTGGTCGACAGGGTACCGACACGGAAGTTGTCGTCGGCACCGAAGTTCCCACCGCTAAAGCCCAGGACGTTGTCCGGTCCATCAAAATCGATGAACAGCGGGTCGGCCACAAAGCTGTTGCGATCGGAGCCGCGCAAGAAGCCCCACGTTGTCAGGCTCGAGTAATTCGTTCCTCCTTGCGACGCGATGTTGCCGGTCGATCGGAGCTGGAACGCATTGTAGTCACCGGTGATGGTTGGGTTGCCCGAGGAGACAGCGATGGCCGTCCCGGTGTTCACTGACAGAATATTGTTCTCGATCTGAATCGCACCCGAAGTGGCTGCGACAATCGCGTTGCCAATCGTTTGGTAGATGGTGTTGTTAACCAATCGAGCCGCTGCAAAACTCTCCACGCGAACGCCGGTCTCATTCCCGTAGACCAAGTTGTTGCTCAGGAGCGGATTGTCGCTGCGAACAACCGCACCAACGGGATTGGAGTAGATCGTGTTGGAGGCAACATTCCCGTTACCGGTGATCCACATGCCTGCCAGGATGGAGTTGAAGACTGTGTTGCCAACGGCTGAACCACTGATCTGCATCCCTAACTGCGTCGAATGGACCGTATTGTTGCGGAAAGCGCCGTTACCCCGTAATCCCACAAACGGCTGCGTTGGGTTGCCAAAGGCCCCCATGTTAAACACTTGACTATTTTCCACGAAGGTGAAATTGCCGTTCGCTTCAATCCCGTTGGCGATCGAATCTCTTACGATATTGTTGGTGGCTCGAGTGGCGGTTGCGAGTGTGCTGCCACCACCGACGAGCAGGTTACCGGAGTTGTTGTCGACGAACTGATTGCCATCGATTAGGCTACTCGCGCCAACCACTTGGACGGCATAGAATCCAGAAGACCCGCTACCCGGTGACCTGGTAAAGAGATTGTTGGTGACATGGGAGTTCGTGCCACCCAGGAACAGGTGCACTGCTTGATTGCGGGTGGCTCCGCCGTCGAAGACCGAGTCAATAACGGACGCGCCGTTGTTCCCCGAATCGATGAATACGCCTCTTTGAGAGTTGTTGGTGAAGCGGCTGTTGCGGATCGTGAGTCCGTCGCTGCCGGTATTCGCTCCTTGGGCTAAGTTCGCGAAGATTCCAGTACTCGAGTTTCGGATCTCGAGATTCTCAAACGTAATCCCATCCGCATTCTCCAGGACAAAGGCTCGAGCGCCACTGGCTACTGAGCCACGATCGAAAATAGCGGAACGGTCCGCCGGTCCGACAATGCGCACTCCCGAGTCGCTGTTCCCGATGACAAGATCATTGGCCAGGTTGTAGATACCCGAGTCGACGTAGATCACATCGCCTGGGTTAAGGTCGTAGTTCCGCAGCAGTGCTTCCAGGCTGGCCATCGGTGCCGATGGACTCTTGCCCGAATTGGCGTCGTTCCCTGGCGCGGTAGTAAGCGTGTCGCCGGAGTTCGATCCGTCATTGATATAAAAGACCAATCCACTGTTGACAATTTCGAACGGTTTGTCGGAGATGTCGCTAGCGCTGGGGGTGTTGCCGGAGCTGATCGCCCGAACGCGGAATCCGTTTCCGGTTGGCATGAAGAGCGGGATGTTCCAAACAAACTCGCCGCGCCCGAATCGATCCACCGGTTGATTGGTCGCGATATTGGTCCAGGTCGTTCCATCATTCGACCATTGCAAGTCAACGCGCGGATCCGAAACACCTGACGTATTGTTGGTGAGTACCTCGAGGCCATGAATGCGTGCCCCGAATGCGTTCTTGGATACAATCTCCAATCGGATGCCCGCTCCCCCACTTGCCGTGACGTTCAGCGGCAAGACCGCTGCGCGATTGACTCCCCCGGCCGCCACAAATGGGTCGAAGTTGGTCGCCAATGTCACTCCGTTGACGACCACATCCAGGTTGAAGCCGGCTGCACCAAAGATAGCTGCAAAATGCAGTCGTAGCGTATAGCTGCCATCGGGCAGCGGCAATTGGAACGCTGCCTTGGTGCCCACTCCACCGGTCGTTGCAACGGACGAGTTATAAACAGCCGCCGGTGCAGGCGACGTCACGCCGCTGGTATCGATCGCACCGTTGCCAACGACCGATCCCTCGATACGCACACTATCGGCCAGGAAATTATCTGCGATCGAAGTGCTACCCAGATTGACCAGCATCACCGGGATGCTGGTCGTCAAGCCGGACGATTGCCAACGAATCGTTGCACTGCTTCCCGCTGCGAGCTTCTCCAAGCCGTTGGGATCGATGACGTAGAGCTGGGGATCGAGCCGACTGGCGGCCAAGGCCGTGTTGCCGGTCGAACCGATGTTGACGCGAGTCCCATGTGGCGATGGCTCGCGGTGATAGGCTGACAAGGGCCAACCCGCATCGATGGTGGTCGAAAACGGTTGAACTAGGAATGAATCGTCAGCACCGTAGTCGATCAGGTTGGTGCGATCGAAACCCAGTTGATTGTCGGCGCCATCCAAATCAACGAACAGCGGATCGCCGCTGAAACTGTTCTTGTCGAAGCCCGTTGTGTGGTACCAGGCTATGGGATTCGCATAGACTTGACCTGCGAAATTGGCAATATTGCCCGTGCCAGTGATGAAATAGTGGTTGTAGTCGCTCGCCGTAATCGTCGCTGACTGCGGAGCATGATAGACGTTCCCGTTGTCAACTCGGAAGATGTTGTTGATCAAGCTGCCGCCAGACGCGGCTGTCGAAAGATGGATCGCGTGACCGCTGGATTGCCAAATTGTATTGTTTTCTAGCCTGGCGGTTGAACCGTTGAGTGTGACGGCCAGATCGTTGCGATACAGCTCGTTGTTGGCAAGCAATACATTGCTTACGGAAATAGCAGAGATCGCTTCCGCATTGTCATAGATGCGATTGCCGATGTACCGCCCGTTCGTTGTAGCCTGGATAGCACGACGATTGTTGTACAGACGGTTGTTTTCAAACGTGCCTGCCCCGGTTAATCCATGGTCGCTGGTGTGGATCACGTTGTTACGAACCAAGCCAGAACTGTTGATAGCCGTTACGTTACCGAACGATGGGATCGTGGTGTTGCGAATCGTGTTTTCTTCCACGATTGTCCCGGCTCCAGCAAAAATGCCGTTCGTGTTCATGTCCCGAATGATGTTATCTCGGATAATGATCCGACTCGCTTCATTAGTGAATCCCGTTTGGACAAAGATACTGCCCGAGACAGATCGATCGTTGTAAACTTCGTTGCCGACGATTTGGCTTCGAATGCCTGACGCCATAACCGTTCCGGAACCAGAGTTCCCACCAGTACCTCCGCGCGTGAATTGGTTCTGCTCGATCAAGCCATCGGTTCCCGAAAGCACCACATGTCGCTGCATGAAGGTGCTGCCACCGTCAAAGAACGAGTTCTGAATGGTCACCCGGTCATTGCTGGTGTCCATCGAGACCCCCGTTGCGTTGGTGATGAACCGGCTGTTGCGAATGACGACATCATCGCTATCGGAGGTCGTGGAAGCCGAGACACCAATAGCCGCACCGGTGATTTCCAGACGGTCGAGCGTCACTCCATCGGCGTTTTGCAATTCGAACGCTGGCCGCGAGGGAGAATTTCGATTGAGCACCGTCTTGCGAGCTGGATTGGCGGGGTCATGGAATCCTTCGATGGTTACTCCCGCATCGTTGGCCGTGATGACAATATCCGAGCCGAGCACATAGATGCCTGAATCGACGCGGATGCGATCGCCTGGACCAAAATCATAGGTGGCGAGCAAAGATTGGATGCTGGCCTTGGGCGTTACTGGACTGAGCCCATCGTTGAGGTCGTTGCCAGGTGCGGTGGTCCAATCACCGGCGTCGACCGTGTTGTCGTTGACATAATACACGGTAACTTGTTCTGCGATCGAGAACGGTGCGTTGCTCACATCCGACAAACCACCCGCACCGTTTGCGGTAACTCGCACCGTATAGTCATTGGCAGGCGTCAAACCGACAGGTACTGTCCACAGGAAGCTGCCGGTCCCGGCCGCATTGGCCGCGATGTTCAGCACGGGAGCTCCCGCTCTCAGCAAATCGATCGCATAGGTCACGCCGGGCGCATTGAGATTGTGGGTGGTCCAGCGAATGTTGAAAGTCTGATTGGCTACCCAAATCTCGCCACCATCGGGCCCTTTGACCGTCAGGAACGTTGCCGGGCTGCGCGATGCTTGAACGGTGTTACCGTAGGCACCTGCATTGATGATATTGCCATTATCAAGCGGTTCGTTAGCGAAAGCATCTGCCGGGTTGCCCGCGTCAATGGAGATGGATTGCACGCTGTCGTTGACCCACGTGCCCGTCAGTGCGATCGGTAGTCCTGTACCGCTGGCAGTGGCCACAGGCGCAAAAGATCCTCCGTGGAAACTGCCAAAGGTACTCCGCAGATGGAAATCGTCATCGCGTCCGTCCTGCGCGGAGTTAACGTAGCCGAGTACCCCATCGGAACCCAGTGGGTTCACAAAGCTCGGATTGCCTTGCAGGCTATTGGCGTTGCTTTGAGAGGCGGTTTGGAATCCAGCAAGCGTCTGGAAGCGAACTCCTTCCCACTGACCAACACCAGCGTTATTGATTGTGTAGAACGTGTTGAAGTCGGAGGAGAAACTTGGTTGCGCGGCGGAAGCCACGAGTATCGCTACATTGCCCGAGTTGCTATCGACCCAGAATACGTTGTTGCGTATTTGGGAACCAGGTGCTTGGACGCGAACCGCCTCCCCATTTTGTTGATGCACGGTGTTGTTGATGAACGGGATCGAGCCATCGAGCGACACGCCGCGCGTGGTGTTGTCATAGACGATATTGTTGCGAAATTCGCCTGCGGTGATGCGAGCGCCCACGGCATTGGAGTACACCACATTGCGGTACGATTGTCCGCTGGTCTGAACGATGCCGGTGTCGCTATGGTTATAGATCCGGTTCTCCAGGATTTGACCAGAGGGATGATTGCTGGTGACACCTACGGTATTGCTGTGAATCACATTCCGCTGAACGATTCCAGCCCCACTGACCACCCCAGAACCATTGACTGCCGTATTCCCGTAGACGATGTTCCCGGCGACGATGGAATTTCCGTTGACCAGAATGCCGTTGCGGCCGTTGCTGAAGACGCGATTCCCCAATCCCAAGCTGAGATCAAGGCTGCCAAACACGAGCGGTGTGCTTGAAGTCCCAATCAGCTCCACGCCGTCGGTGTTGACTCCAACATTGCCGGAGATGGTATTGCCCGTGATGATCGAGGCACCGGTATTCTGCAGGACTAAGCCCGTTGCCAAGTTGCTGGTGATCGTGCTGTTTCGCAGCGTGTTGAGCGATCCTTGAATCCGAATTCCGTTACCGCTATTTCCAGTCACCTGCAATTGGTCGAGAACATCGGCCATCGAGCCGGTTTCGATCAGCAGACCTTGGCCAGAACTGCCGCTGATTCGCACGCGCGACAGATCGAGGTCAGTGCTGATGTTCCGCACGTAGAGCCCGATGCTACCGCCACTGATGGAGATGTCCCGGATGTCCATCAAGTCGGCATCATTCAGCTCCACCACGGGGGCCACGGTAAAGGGATTGGCGTGACTGAAGCTGGTCGTGCCAACAGCAGCTCCTCGCAGGATAAACCCTTCGTCGTCACCGATATTCTGTGCATTGCCGATCACCAGCGGATTGATCAGCGGATAGTTCCCACGATCGATAGAGAGAGACTGGTTGGCGCCTACCGTGTAGATGCGCAGCACGTTGTTGGGATACGGTTTGGGAGCGCTAGACACTTTGCCGGTATGGCGATTGTTCCCCATAGCCGAGGTGAATTCGTCGTTGGACAGGTTGCCATCGTTGACGAAGAACGTGTTGGTGTTCTCTGGGACGGTGAAGGTTTCGGTGCTGCGATCGAGGATCGTGATGTTGTCCGCCAACATGATCTGGATGCGAAGTCCGCTGGTGCCGTAGTTGACTCCACTGTTGGCCGCGATCCAGGTGAACTTGCCGGTGTCCGGTGCACCACCGGAGATGCGGGTGACAAAGGTCGGGCCAAAGGCCGAGTCTTGATAGAGATCGATAATCACTGGCGAGTTCGTGGCATTGCCGTAGGAATCCCAGCGGATGTCCAGCGGCTTGTCCCGTTCCCAGTCCTTGTACAGGTCGGGGCTGCGCAGGACGAGGTGCGCCGCTTGGGCGACCTCTGCGGGTGTGGAAGCCAGATGGCCGGTATCGGGTTGTTGGGTGCTGGGCTGAACGTAGACGAACGCGCGATCGAGGTAGGCATCGTTGGTGGCCCCCGAGTTGCGAATCGCCTGGAATTGATAGCGGATGCTGCGTACGCCACTGGGCAGATACAATCGGCCTCCGATCAAATCCCAACGTTGGGTCGCCCTCGATGCGGAAGCGACCTGCGGGCTACCGATCGGATTGTTCGACCCGTCGAGGAGGGTCACGGTGATCGTTCCGGTGTCGAGAATCGACTCGTCCGCAGCGCGAACCCGTCCACCAAAGACGACAACCAGATCGTCGTTGTCGAGTTGCGCGGCGGTAAAGCCCGCGGCGAGGAGATCGACGGTTTGCGTCAGCGTAGTGGTGGGATTCCCATCTCCAAAGAAGTAGTTGGTCCCTTCGAAGGGGTTGGGATTGGACGTGCGAATGGCCCCTGTGGGAGAAACATTCCATCCGGTCAATCCGCTTTCGAACCCAGGATTGGAGACCAGGTTCACGCTCGAAGCCGGAAGAGCGGTATCGACGTAGGGACTACCGGCATCGAGAGATGGACTGGAGAATCGTTGCCTCGCGACTTGCCCAAAGATCCGATAATCGTCGGTGTGGCGATTGATGAATCGCGGCTCCGACCAGGCTGGATTGACGACCGTACGACCGATCGAATTCAGATCGAAGCGATAGATGTCCTCCTGCCAGTCGAGGATGTCGTTGAAATCTTTGGTCCAGAAGCCGATCTTGCCGTTACCGCTGGTGTGCAACACGTTGTAGTCGCTGAAGAAGCCAACGGTACTGTCGTTGGCCACAAAAATGTTGTACCCGTCCTCAGTCCAGAAGATGTTGTTCAGGAGTTCGACTTCCCGGGATGCGTTCGAAACTCGGACGTGATCGCCTTGCGGAGTGTACATCGTGTTGGCGACGACGCGCACATTCGTTCTACCGAATACTTCGATACTCGTTCCGTTGCGATACAAGACGTTGTGGGCGATGATCTGGTTGGATGCAGCTCGAATGCCGACAAGATTTTTTCCGATCCGTTGGAACTCGATCCGTCCGGAGATATCGACCCCGGTTTGATTCTCCTCGATGATGTTGGCTCGCTGGGCGTCGAGGCTGACCAAGGTTCCCGTTCCCATGACCCCAGTTCCATTGCGGGTGATGCGTTGGTTCTGCATGCGGCCCGTCAATTGCACACCAATGGCATTGCTGTCGATCCGGTTGGGGAGCGATGACGTTTGGAACCCGAAGCCTTCGGAGGTGGAGTTAACAGTCGCAATCACGCCGATTTCATTGCTGCGGATATCGTTGTCGCTGAAGACGGCGGGGAATTCGTACCGCACGCCGACGCTCGAATGGAAGAACGTGTTGTTGCGGACGATACCGGCCATGGGAGCATCCAGATCGAAAGCGGTTCCCGGTGAACGAACCGTATTGCCAATGATGTTCGCGGACGACGCAACCGCCACGCGTAGCCCAACCGAACCACCAACGATCGCGTTGTCTGCCAGGGTCGCCGTCGTGCTACCTCCGGCGATGACACCGTTGGGATCTCCGAGCGAAAGGCCGGTCACGCCACCATCGATCGTATTGCGCCGCACCAAGGGATTGGTCGCGTTGCCGGTCAGAGTCAGCGCATGCGTGGTGTTCTGGAATTGGTTGTGAAGCAGATGTTGACCGCTCCCTCCATTCAGGATCGTACCACGCGTTACCGTGCTCTCACGCAGTGCCAGATGATTGGCGTTGATCGCAGTCACTTGGCCAACGATTGCCAGCCGATGCAAGCGAACATCGCTGGCTTGAACTGTGACGTTTCCTTGAATGCTGGCCCCGGGAGCCCCCCAAATCGTCACGCCGGCATCAGCCGCGCTGATGACAACATCGCCACCAACAACTCCATCGACGACAATCACATCGCCTGCGCCCAGCATGTGAGCGTCGAGGATTTGTTGGATTGAGCTGCCATTGGCGGAAGCGATGCGAACGGAAGATACCGCTGGGGTATGATTGCGACGAACCATGAGGCTAGGTTGACCCTGAGACAAATCGGTCCACGCGACCGCAGGGCGACCGCTAGAATCGATCGACACCGCCAAGTGATCGATTTGTCGGCCCGTAAACGTAATGCCGATTCCAGAGGCGTCCCCCGGCAACTGCTCAACCATCGTCTGGCCATTCCACCGCTTCGCGTACAGATGATCGATGCCATCGGCCCAGATCAAGTGGGCGGCAGTTCCATTACTGATCAGTTTGGGTTGCGCCATTCTCGCAGCGGTCTCCGTGGTGGAGACCACGCTGGGCGCACTGACACCACGCGAGAATTGCGCTACGGTGATATGGGCTGATTGATCCGAGTACGCTTGCCATGCGATGAGTAGTTCGCTGCCGACGTAAGCGACGCTAGGAGATGCATGGTGAGTGATCACGCCGTCAAAGCTGCTGTTCGCGCTCCCACTGACCCCCGAGCCGGTGGCCGAGCCTTCGATTTCGTTCCATATGGTCCCTGAAAACTCGCGCAACCGAATATGTCGCAATCCAGACACCGAATCGCGTTGAGACCATGCGAGCGCGATCTTGCCTTCATGGGTTGCGAGGCTCAATTCGCGGATGTCGGAGTCGGCGGCTCCGGTGGTGATCCCGTTCCCGGTGTCGCTCCCCGTACCGATCGCTACCCAATCCGTTCCGTTGAAGATGCGCGCGTAGGCTTGCACAGTACCGGCCACTGTGTTTTGCCAAGCGACCACCAGCCCCAACGATGTTTCGACGAGCATGGCATGATCGGCATTGCCGGTGTTCGACAACCCACTGCTGGTGAGCGAGTTGCCAAGCGCGATCCATGCACCCACACCGCTGTTGGCGGACGGATCCCATTGGGCGAGCAGGATGTTGCTCCCTGTCGAGGATCGTTCGGTCCAAGCCACCGTCGGTCGACCCGATGCCGTGACGATGATCTGTGGATTGCTCGACTGGGATGCGGTACCCAGCACTCCGGTTCCGGGAGGTTGCGGCAGCTCTTGCCACAAGGAACCATTGTGTTCAGCTACATAAATGCGTGTTCGACCATTGCTGGCTTCACTCCATGCGGTGACCACCCCATTATTGGTACTCGCAATGGAGGGTGCCGAGGTGATCCCGGTTCGGTTCAATCCAGTTCCCGATGCCGAGCCTGACAATTCACCCCATCGACCGAGATCGTTGACTCCGGTGGGATAAGAAGCCCTTGGCGATTGGAAAGCAGGACCGGGAGGAAGAACCGTTGGATTCAAAGTGGTCAACGGGGCAGAGAAGGTTGTTGGGTCCGCACCATCCCCGATTCCATAATCGATGAAGTCGAGCGATGCGTTGGGTTGGGGGATGCCCGCGACACTGACATCATCATCGATCAGGTCATCGTCCCCTTCGCCGTAGAGCAAATCGCGACCACCGTCACCGAACAATTGATCGCGACCGGAGCCTGTTTCGTTGCCGTTGGTTCCGAAGTCCCCGTAGACGTAATCGACGGAGTTGTCGGCTCCCGTGTTCGTCGGATTGAGAGCGTAGAGGACATCGTGGTTGGCTCCGCCGACGATCAGATCACGACCTGCGTCGCCATAGATGGTATCGTCGCCAGCACCACCGTCGAGGATATCATCGCCGGTTCCACCTTCGATGCGATCGTTGCCGCCGTGTCCGAGGATGCGATCTCGGCCTGCATCACCGAAGAGTTGATCTGCGCCATCATTCGATCCATAGATCACATCGTCGCCATCACCGCCTCTTACGATGTCGTTCGCGCCACCTCCAGCATAGAGTTCGTCATTCCCTGCTCCCCCCAATACGTTGTCGGTCCCCGCGCCTGCATCGACATAGTCATCTCCATCCCCTGCATCGATGGAATCGTTGCCCCCTTGGCCCAGAATGCGGTCGTTTCCAATCCCACCGAGTAGCGTGTCGTTCCCTACGTCGCTTCCGATGAGATAGTCATTCCCCTCTTCACCTCGCAATTCATCGGACAAACCGATACCGGCGATCAATGTATCGACTCCGAGGCCACCCAGGACGCGGTCGCTCCCATCCCCAGCATCGATCACATCGTTGCCACCGCCACCCAGGATCAGGTCAGCCCCACCGAGTCCATAAATGGTATCGTCCCCTTCGCCACCTTCGATCCTATCGCCGAAGCGGACTGCATCATCGAAGTTGGGATCGCTTTCAGAACCACTCGGTGAACCGAAAATGGTATCGTTACCCGATTGACCGTAGAGTTCATCGCCGACTCCGAATCCTGCATCGAGGTAATCATCTCCGTCGCCTCCACGAAGGATATCGCGTCCGTCCCCGCCGAAGATCATGTCATTGCCGCTCCCGGCCGTGACTTCGTCGTCCCCCTTGGCAACTCGGACGACGAAGCCAGTCATCACAATAGCCGCGATAAACACGGTATCGTTATCGACATCCGTCTCGATTTCAGCGTAGTCAACGTTGACCAAGCCATTAATCGAGACGATGGTGCCAGCGAGGTCTGCATTGCGATGGTCACCCTTGATATAGATGTTACGCGCGGTGATATTGCTGTCGATGGTCAAGTTGTCGGCGGCTTGGATGATCAAGTCACCGTCAACCAAGATGATATTGCCGCTCGCGATAAAGTGAATATTCTGCCCTGCGCTCGGCAGATCCATATTGGAAATCCGCACGTCACCTTGGACGGTCGATTGTGCAATGCGAACATTCAATCTTCCCGAGACCTCAGTGACGTAATTGTCACGAGCTGCCACGGTCGATAGTTCGCCTGCAGTTGTATCCGCGGTGTTGACCTCCAGGTCATCATCTGGGGCACCGATGGATCCGTTGGTGGACCTTAAGAAGATGGTGATAGCCTCGACGTCGGGCTGAGCATCGCCAGTGAGATCCGTGATGTTGCCGTAGGCGTTCAGGGTAGCATTGCCGTTGAGGGCACGGATACTATCGATCCGCAGATCGCCGCCTCCGGTGAACGATACGGAACCGTTGGTTGAGACAGTAGAACGCACCGTCAGATGGGTTGGACTGGCCAGCGTGGTGTTCTGGCCAGATAAGCTCGTTAGCTCACCAGCTCGAATATCCACCGTCAGTGGAGCAGCTGCGCTTCCAATTGCATTTCCAGCAGTCAGGATGACGTGCCCAGGGATAGCAGTCTTCGGGGTGTGGATATTGACAAAGTCCCCAGTCATATTCGGGAAGGCATCCAAGATCGACCCAGCGGCCGTCAAATTGACAAAGGTATCCGAAGTGACATACCCAACCAGCATGTCTCCTTCCAAGACAGTCACCTCGGCAGGGCCATTCGAATCGACCCAGGAAACAAAAAGGTTGTTGATCGGTTGGGCGACACCGTTGATGGTCGTGTCGTTCGCGAGTTGTCGAATGCGAGTGTACCCGCTTGATTCTGCTCGGAGAGAACCCGTTGGCGCAATTTGGGTTCGGAACGGAAGAAACAGGGCTGAGGTTATGTTCTCTCCGGCGATCAAACGCGCTTGGCCGCCGGCTGCAACGGCTGCCTCATCAAAGTTCGTGTCAACCAAATCACCAGTAGATCGAAGTGATGTGTCGCCACCAGAAACCGTGCGATAGATGGGGATGTCCGTCGGGGATTCGATCAAGACATCTTGATGCGCGATAGCCCGCAAGCCAGCAGTGGCTACCACGTTGACATCCTCTGTTTTTCGCAAAGTGAGTGCGTCGATCCAATCTTTATTGGTGACTAGCATGCCATTAGTCAGATTGACATTGGGACCATCCGAGGCCACATCCTCACCCAGCTTTCGCCAACGACGCCCCTCCAGATAGTTTTCGCCGACTAGATTCAGGCTTGCGGTAGCTCCCAGGTACTCGTACATGCCGTAAAGATCTTGACTATATTCCACGCGCACTCTCTGACCGAACGAAACAGTTCTTTGAACTGTCGCATTGCTGTCTCCGCCTGTGGCGAAAGTGGCGTTGAGTTTGGTCCAACGACTGGTGTCATTGAAGTTCTCTATCTTGAGATCGACATTACTGCGATTGGGACCGATGTATCGATACAGCCCGTATTGCACACCCACAATATCATCGGGAGTTGCCGACGCGAAGGTACTGGCTGCCGCTGTGCTGAGTGCTCCGAAATTGCGTGGATTGGTGATGACTACGTTTTGTGCCTGGTAGCCAATACTCGAACCAGCATTCTCAGCTCTCAGAGTGACTTCGGTCCCGCGGACGTTGAGTCTTTCTCCCAAGGGCACCGTCAGATTGGGCAAATTCAAATTGGGCAGAAGCGCAGTGGCCATCACCGAAGATACCGGGTAGGCAATGGCCGTATTTGAGCTAACGCCGGCTGCGATAAGACCATTGAGAAACTGTGATGTGTACGACCTTCGACCGCGGTTCCGATCTTCGGGGGAGAGTTCTGAGTCGCGATCCAAGATTGAGCCAGCCGAGACGATCAAAACGCTTCCAATTTCCGACTCGACCGATGCAGCTCCGGGAAGGATCCTTGAACGCAACAGCGGCAGGTCGCCTTCGACCTGATTGAGGTAAATGTTGCTGCGTGCATAGGCGATCAAGCCGCCGGTGTTCAGCGTGTTGGCCTCGATACGCAGTGGAGACGTGGCGGAGCCCAGCGCCCCGCGAATCGTCTTCAGTTCCATCCGATTGCCTTTGATTTTCGAGCTAGCAGAGTCGTTTCTGATTCCATCGTCGGCAACAATCTCTACGTCGCCGCCGGTGGAATGAACCAATCCGATATCGATTCGGCTTGAAATGTTATCGAGCGAAACCGCATCGATTTGGATGTCACCCCCCGCAAAGATATTGAGCGGCCCCTGATCGCCTTCGATAGTCAGTTCAACATCCCCCCATGCGATCACGTTGGGAGACGCACCGTAAATGACCACATCCTCTTCAGCCACGATAGAGCCCGCGGTAGATATCAATTCCACAGTGCCGCCCGCAGGCATCTCAATACCCCCGGTCAGCAAGATTCCCCCGTGCGAAGCGATATTGACGGATGGCAATGCTGGGCTATTACCGAACGATATGCCGATTGGATAATCGGCCTTCAGTGAGTGGGTGTAGAGATCGCGCAGCCCCCATGTCGTCGTAATCTTCAGAACCGTCACATCATCATCCAGAGGGGCAGGCCGGTCGACGCTAATCCGTCGATTGCGGAACCAGCTTTCGAACCGATCAAGCTCATTCGACTCAAAGGTTTGTGGATTCTGGCTGTCATCGATAATCCAGAGATTGGTATCGTCGTAATCCGTATTCGATAGGTCGACAAGTGCCTTGGTATCACCATCGACATTCAACGGGCCAACGTACCGATAAACCTTAGCCGCCGGATCAATGATACTGTCAACCGTCCAGAATGGACTATCGAAGTTGATCTCATAACTCACCCCTGGGTAGCGGACAAGCGAATTATTGTCGATTCGCGTTCGGGCGTCACCATCGCGGCGATAGAGCAGACTGTAGGCCGAACCGGCTGAATAACCTGGGTCAAGGAGTGTGTAACCTGGGGAGCCTGGCGTACCTTCCACTTGCAGCGTTTCGCTTTCGACCGTAGGGCGTTGGTCCAGGAACTCTGGAGTAAAACTCTGACCTGCAATTTGGGTCCGATCCGTACCAAAAAAGAGCTCGGCAACCTCAGCCCAGAACCCATAGTCCGTGGTAATGGTCTTGGTCTGCTGGTAAGTGCCCAGCATTCCATCGGTCCAAACATACTGCAATCCAGCCTGCAATTCGTATTGCAGATTGTCACTCATACCATGGGTCGTATTGCTAATCGGCGTTCCGTAGTCAATCGTCGGTCCATTTGGTCCATTGACCAACTCTCCCACATAGCGAAGCTGCTGAATTTGGTTAGTATTTCGAAGGTAGATGTATTCAGCTTTGGTAGGTGCGTCGGGATTAGTAGTGTCCACGATCGTGATCCTACCCTCCCGGAACTTGGTTGTGTCGATCTTACCGACATGCACTCGGTAGGGACTGTCGTTATCGATCTGAACACTGGGGAAGCCGTTGGCTACCTTGATCTGTCCGTTACCGGTGCTGAGAATACGACCGGCGATAAAGATCTCGCCTCCTTTCGGCGTTATGTCTTCTAAGATGAAAGCACCTACACCATCATCGGCATTGGCGTCCCAGTAACCACGCACCGGTACGCGAGCAGTACCAAACGAAAGACCCGGCAACAGGCCAATCCCATCCGTCGACAGGAAGCTGGTAGACTCGCTGGGAGGCACAAAATCGCTGCTGACACCAAACTGTATTTCCTCTGCCCCGCTTTGAATGAGTCCATTGACGTTCAGGAACTCGGCGGTCAGCGTGATACGGCCTTGAGCCAACAGACGCGATTGACCGTCGTTGATAGCTTGCTCGAGAGTCCTTGTCCCATCGGAGAAGTTCGTATTCATCTGGACTATGCGCCGATCCTCCTCTTCAAAATTGAAGAATTGGTCTTGACGCAGATCTCGGACTATGGCGTGCGGATTGAACAACTGGTCGCGGAAGGCTTGAAAGTTAAGGTACTGCATCGGATCCCGAGCGTGTTGCCAAGATTCCGTGTTCAAATTGATATCACCGAACGCCGTGATCTCGAGATTCTCACCACGAATCTCCGCATTGACAAAAATACTGCCTTCGAGATTGTTGATGGTAATATCACCATCTTCATTGATGACGTCGCGACGAATGTAGAGGTCTTGCGGAACATCGGCGAGCTGTATCGGCAGGTCGTTCAAGAGCGAAATCGCGCCAGGTTCACGAGTTTGTTGGATGTTGATCAAGTTATCCGCCGTGACCACAACGCTGGTAAGTGGTGAGCGGTTCACATAGACGTTGCCAGGCTCTAGTGTGAGCAATGTTCCGTCGGCAGCCGTGGTCACGCGGCGGTTATCGTTAATCTTGGCACCGTTGATCGTCATCGTCAGAGGACTGCGATTGACGATATTGATTTTCGCACCGGCTCGAGGATCGAGGACCTTATTGTTAACCAGAGTCGCATAGGGAGTACCGGTTGTGCCATTAGAAGCTTCAATAAAAATAGAACCTGGCGCTGAGATAACCGAGGGCACGTCGGCAAAGAGAGTATTTAGCTCTTTCTTGACTGTCACCACCTCGGTTCCATTGGGTCCAGGAATGGTTCCGAGCAACCCGTACTCCTCCATTAGCGATTCCACTGCGTCCAACTCAACCTGGTAGCGAGCAATGGCCGCTCCGTCGGTGGCATGGTCGCTCATCCACTGCAGTATTTGTTCGCGTCGTTCGAACAGGAGATTGCCGATGTTGCGGTAGGCCAACTTGACCGGCTTGAATTCGACCGGTTGCGCAGCCACAAAGTCATTGCGAACGGCATTGGCTAGACGGATCGAGATGTCGCTATCGTAGACTGGTACAGGAGTCTCAGTGGGTGGTGTTGTGCCTACATCTTCCCAGCGACTCGTGTCAGCAAAATTCTCTTGATGCAGCAGGACGGGTTGTGCAGCATCGAGCGTCAAAGGCAGGAAGCGATAGTATCGACCGACCGTTCCGCCAGCGGTCGCTCCGGCAACAGCTCGCGCTGTGAAGTCCCGATAAAAGTCAATCGGTAGTTCGCCCACCTGAAGTGGCACAAAGCGATAATCTGCCGATTCCGGGATTTCCAAGAAATCTTTTTGATCGCCGTCCAGTTCAGCGTTTGGCACGATCGATCCAGGAAAGGATCGCATGTTGATCGGCAAAATATGCACGCCAGCCGAGCTTCCCAAGCCAGCAATCAACGTGGCTGTATCGTCGATATTGACACGGTTGAAACTGTCGTCATCCACTTCGTAGTCAGCGTCGGTAATAACTGGGATTCCGATTGTCGCCGCGCTGACAACCTGCAGTTCACCAAAAGCGCGGGCTCGATCGCCAACATCGCCGATACCACGCGTGGCGATCAGATCGATATCGCCATAGGACTCTAACCGTGTGGTGTCTTCCACGTTGATGGTATTGCGTTCCAGAATGGTAGCAACAGATTGCGGAGAGAAGGGAGCTCCCGGCAAAATCGAACCTGTAAATGCGTCAGCTCGCGACTGCGAATAGAGATTATTCTTAGCCTTAATCGCATCCTGTCCGGTGTAGATTCGGATCTTGCTCGATTCGACTCGGGTGGTGCCACTCAAATTAACCGTCTGATTGGCAGTGGTATCCGCGTTGGCTAAAGCAAAGGCACTGGCTGAACCCACCGAACCCGCATCGATTTCGGTCGAGCTTGAGTTATTAGCATCGGTGCGGGTTGCAATCTGGACGACCCCTTCGGTGGCTTCCAGCGTCGCATTGGTAACATTGACCTCTGAGCGAGTCGTCAGCCGTACTTGGTTGTCTGCGACGGTGACTCCGACAAGTCCACCGAAATCGGTGGCCACGGAGCGATCGATCGTATCCGCATCGACCAGAGTTGTAATTTCAATTAGACCACCACCAGGGCCCAATTTCGCTAGAGAAAAATTGCTCAAGCCATCACCGGCCTCTTTGGCCGTGCCGGTGGCTCTGAGCGTCGCTCCAGTGATGTTGACTTGAGCTGTCGGATCGATGTCGCTGATACTAGCTTGACCCGCACCACCAATGCCACCTGCTACGGTGACAGTAACCAAATTGTAGTTGCTGTCGGAGACACCATTACCAAAGCGATCCTTGTCCAGGATGTTACGCGCTGAGATGGACATCGAGCTGGCTTCCAGCAAGCTACCCGACGCAATGTCAACTCGAGCCTTGCCAGTGAATTCGTTATCGATTTCAGCTCCCCCTGCAGAAGCAAGTGCTCCGATGGCTTCGGCTGTCGACTTGGAATCCAGATCTTGCTCGTTCTCAGACGTAATGCTGAGAGTATTTACTTTGACATCGGCGTTTGCCCCGACGAACGCGCGCGAAGAGTAGTTACTTCGAAGGGTCGAGTTGGCACCGGCTCCACCGATTACGGCTCCCGCACCGGCTGTCGAGCGAACATCCATGAAGTCATCGCTGTAGGCGCGAATCGCCAGCCGGTCGGCCTTGATATTGGCACCGCTGTGGATACCTGCTGAAACCTCGTTGTCCGTATCGGGCTGATCCTCCGATTGACCACGATC
Organism: Pirellula sp.; assembly: GCA_046344995.1. Taxonomy (GTDB): domain Bacteria; phylum Planctomycetota; class Planctomycetia; order Pirellulales; family Pirellulaceae; genus JBKCUI01. The sequence goes on along the minus strand of JBKDKR010000078.1, from coordinate 24,876 downwards.
CAAACTGGCTTTCATTGTACCAACCGCCAGTCCACCTGCAGCCACACCGGTACCTGTGACCTTTCCGCTTCCCTTGCCTAAGGCTCTAACGGTTACTGTACCGGTAGCTTCGATGTCAGAGTTGCCGATGGTGGCGCTGGCATGATTATCCACATTGGCTTCGGCAAAATTGATACTGGCAGCACCGATGCCACCTGCTAGTCCAAAAGTATTCGCATCGACTTTAATGTCTGGCTTGGCTTCTATGAGCACGTTACCAACTAAGCCGTTACTTGCCGTACCGACCTGCACATCGTTACCGATATAAGCACTGGTCGCTTTGATATCGGCTGTTGGATTATTGACATTGATCACTACAAAGGATGCCCCTGCGGCAACGGCACCTCCGGAAACGCCAGTGGTGTCTGCTTCGTGATTCCGTTTGTCATTGGCCCGGACGTTCAGGTTCTTAGCGGCTGTGACCGTCGCGCCATGATCCAGATAAGCTTGAACTGCCGTTGTATCTGTAGTGGATGCGACAGCCGCACCCAGACCGACAAAACCTCCAGCGATAGCCAAGGACAAAACTTCGGATTGCGAATTGTGTTTGGCATCGATGTTAATATTGCCACCGGCCCTGAGGGTACCTCCAGCGCTGGCAGTGCTATTGGTAGCCAGCGAATGAACGCCGATACCAGCACCTACTCCGACGAATAAGCCTACTGAGGCAGTTCCCGAGCGCATATCGAACTGGCTGTTCTCATTCGATTGCACCGTGATATCGTAGCCTGTAATTATCTCGGCATCGGAGAATATCTTAGCTGTTGTTCCTGGTTCAGTGACTGCGCCACGCAGCCTGGCAAGAACGTCAAATTCCGCCGACTTAGCACTTAATCTTGTGGCCGCGTTTTGGGTGGTACTGTCGACGCGATTTTCTGAGCGTTTCGAGTTGGAGCCTGCTCCCTGAAAGTTGCTCAATCCCCCCGATGCCTGCGATGTTCGGTTCGAAGCTGCGCCGGCGGCATCGTCATCAGCCGTTTGGTTGCTGCCCTTGGATGCATCGCTGGACTGCCCCTGGTCGTTGGAATAGTCACTGGTGAGCGTGGTACCTACCGACCACACCGATACTGAAGCAGCCAGTGTCCCCAAGCCGCCACCGGCACTCATGCTGTAACCGTCGATATCCTTCAAGCCAAGGGCATTCACTTCAACATCGTTCTTGGCTCGCACTTTGGCATTGGCACCGATGGTAGCTGTCGTATTGTTGTTGATCTTTCCGAAGTCGACCGCGCCCGCCGCACCGACCGCTCCCACAGCAATACCACCGGCGAACGAGAAGGTGCTCACATCGTTGGCTGCATTCACGTAGACGCTTTGTTGGGGGTCTGCCGAACCGTTGGGAGCCAGCGCAAAAATCTGTTGATTATTTAGCGACGGGATTGTCGTGCTGCTGGGTGTCTGGTTGATATCCGCACCGAAGCCGCTGGGAGCAAATGGGGAGCCGATGGACGCATTGGTACTGGACTCGACGACCGAAATCCCGATTGCCCCCGCCACACCGACCAAGCCACCTCCAGCAGCGATAGCCAAGTGGGTAAAATCTTCGCTCGAGAGGGCCTCGACAATCAGCCCAGAGACAGGTTCGGGCTCAGAGGAAAAAGCGTCGCCTGCCGAATTGACTTCGCCGCTCAGCACATTGCTCACACCGGTCCCCTTGCCCAGAGCATCCACGGCTGCATTGTCCGCAATGGAAGCGTCGGTTGTTTTGGTAATCAACAGGACACCCACAGATACACCGGCCCCCACGAATCCGCCACCAGCGGCCCCTGAGATCAAGTCGACATCGGAATGATTGTTGGCGCGAATCACGACGTCACCGTTGGCAAACAGATCGGCACCGCTTTCGACGCGAGCCTTAACGTGGCTTTCAAAATCCATCACGTTGACCGTGCCGCCAATTCCGACGGTTCCTCCTGCGACCCCCATGCCGACCATGAGAAGATCATCCGTGCTCCTAGCCTCGATGATGATGTCGTCTTTGGCATTCACCAGAGCCCCACTGCCAATGGACGCTTCGGTATTCACTTCGACAACTGCCACGCCGACTGATGGGCTGACACCCACCACACCACCTGCTGCGGCGGCATCCACCATGACTTGCTGGTAGTCATTGGCAGCAGTCACATTCACCGACTGAGAGTCACTGCCATTGTGACTGAGCCTGTTGATCTTGGCATTATCTCCGATTGTTGCCGTGGTGTTGGTCGTGAAAACACCAACACCGGCGGCGATGGCTACTCCTACAGTCCCACCGGCACCCGAGAGCGTGTAGAAGCCGTGATCGTCGCGATTGGTTGCATTGATGGACAGCCCACGGAAATCGTTGCGTTCGGCAGGCAGGACGGTTCGTTGTCCCGTCAACCCTTCGTCGGTCGCCATATTTTCGTTGCTATCGGCGCGCCGCGTTGAATTGACATTGGGAAGACCAACCTCACCTTGTTCCTGCAAGCCTTGCATATCTGGGTTGGCACCCACACCTTGAGCCTCGACGCCGTTGGTAGCCGTGGGCCACGAGGGGTAACTCACTGCAAATTGTCCCGTTCTGACTAAGCTGGCATTACCCAAACCCTCCGCCGTTACATTTGCACCTTGACCGATAAAGGCGTGAGTATTCTTATCGATCACCCCGACCCCCACGCCAGCCGCGATACCAGCCGTGCTACCGATGGCAACAACACCCACCCACTTATCAATTTCACTATCGCTTTCCGCATCGATGATGATGTTCCCGCGTGCGCGCGTATTCCCTCCTCCTAGTGAAAACATGAAGTCATCCGGATCGTCGCCGATGAAGGCTCGCGTGGTCACATCAAAGACACCAACACCAGCGTTGACTGCTACCGAGACTCCTCCGCTCGCAGCAAGCCCCGCAGAGACGCTAGTTACGTCTTCCACGGATTTGGCTTTCACCTCAATGTTGCCTTCCGCGTAGATTCGCGGACCATCGTTGGGATTAGCCGTCACCACAGATGTACCGATGGAGGCTTCCGTGCGTTTGTCGATGGTCATCACGTCGGCACCCAGTCCTACAGCGGCGTTACCCGAAGCCGCGATCGAACCAGCCACGGTTACCAAATTCGAAGTACCCGTTGCTAGCACCTTGATACTGGGCGTATTGCTGTTGGCGGTGTTTTCGGCAATGACGGTAACGTTGTTCCCGATTTTGGCGACGGTTGTCTCGTTCAAGACATTGACAGTGGCCGATCCGGCAACAGCGTTTTTGCTGCTGGCACCGATGGCTGCTGAAATGGCGATAATGTCCTCCTGCGAAATGGCTTCGACCGTCAGACCTGCGTCTCCGCGCGTGGTGATCGTGGCGAGATCACCGATCCAAGCCTCAACGGTATCGTTGTGGACGATCGTTAGAAACGAAGCCCCAAAGCCGACGCTGTTAATGCCTACTCCAACTGCTCCAGCAAAGCCTACGATTTGGAACGTACCATCCGCTTTCACAGAAACGTTGCCTGCCGAGCTTTCGACGTCGGCTTGGTCACCAACCCAAGCCAACGTGTCGGTGGTGATGACATAGACAATCAGCGCCCCCGCGACCCCCGCGTCGTCGCCAACTCCGGCGTTGATCGTGGCAGTTGTTGGATCCTCCATAGAGGTTGCCGTAATACTGATATCGGATTTCGCATCAACGGTCGCTTCGTCGCCGATGTAGGCCCACGTCTCGTTGTCGATGATGCCGATTTCGAAGCCCGCTCCGACCCCCGTGCCATCCAGTGCAACGCCCAAGGTCCCAGAGAGTGACGTGATGTTGGTCGTGTTGGTCGCGCTCACTACGATCGATGGATTGACTCCGGCTGCGTTCTGTACAACGGCCTGATTGATCGACGCCTCGTTGCCAATATAGGCATGCGTATTGTTGTTAAAGTCGTTGAGGGCCAATCCGATGGCAACGTCAGCCTCACCATCGCTGACCGCGCCCGCGACGGCTAGTCCCGTGAAGGCTACATTGACATTGAGCCCTGGGATGACAGTGCTCTGAGGCTGGACATTCGTGACCGCATCGACAGTCATGATGCGATTCGCATTGGCAGTCCCTTGAATGCGAGCGGTGGTATCCAGATCCACGTTGGCATAAGCTAGCGCGCCACCGATGGCTTTGGAGTCATCCCCCTCCTGCTGAGCCGCAAAACCGGCGCTGGCAGCCAGCGTTTGCGGGTTCATGATGTTGTTGGCATTGACCGTCAAATTGCCCGTGTTGTTCGTTCCAGTGGCAACAATCGTCGAACCGGCGGCTGTGCTAGCCAGGACATCGATGTCGACGACGTTGATGGCTACTGAGCCTGCGACACTCAATTCACCCTGGCCTCCGGCAGCCGCAGCCGCCATGGCAATCATCTCATTGACCTGAACCGCGCCACTAGCGTCTGCGGTAATCGCTTCTACCGTAACGTTGGTTCCTCGAACGGTTGCATTCCTAACGATGGCTTCATTCGTCAGTTTGGCAAAATTGAAGGCAGCCGATGCAGCCACTCGATCCGATTCCGATTCTTCGTCTAACGACAGACTGACCGTATCGCTCAGAGCCAGCGTCTCGCTATCGAAGTGGTTCCTGGCTGAGACGCGAGCTGTTCCAGTAGCGTTAATCGTCACGCCGTTCAGGACTTCAGCCCGATTGGAGACCGGCACGATGCTAAGCGCAACTGCCGCAGATACTCCTAGACCGTCCGACTGATTGCCGGACTCATCTGCCGCACTGCCTTGAGCTTGCAACGATTGTGCTTGCCCCTCGGATTCGTTTCTTCCTGGCGTGGAGGTCGTGGTGGAACCGGTGTTTGTTCGAGCTGGACCGGTTTGAGCAGCCGCCTCGTCGTCGGGCGTATTGCTTGTGCTTTGCGTACCGCTCGAACTGGCCGTGGCGCTCATCTCGTTGTCAAGTTCAAGCTGTGACTGGAGCAAAAAATTGCCGCCCACCACCAGGCTCCTGCCAATCGTGGCCGATACATCGTCTTCGACAAGGTTCAACCCAAACGAGATGCCGATCCCAGTGTTTCCACCACCGTTAGCATTTCCATCTGCCGTTCCGCGAACCGTGTGCTCGTGACGAGCGCGGAGGGTGGCGTTACCACTCCAGTTCGGCGAGTTCCCCGAGCCCAAGTTCGCCCGAGTGTCGTTATTGGCCAGCAGCAGGGCGACGCCTGCTCCAATACCAATGGAATCGCTATCAGGGTCATCATCCGTTTCTTCGTTGGCTCCGCCATTTTCAGCCACCACGGTAGTATTGATGTCCGCAAGTGCTTCAATGGTGAGGTTGGTCGGATTGACTCCGTTGCTCAGCAATGCCAGGTTGGCCCCAGATGCTATCTCGGCCGTTGTCCGCAATTCGGGACGGGCCAGAGCAAATGAACCACCTAAGCCGAAATCCTTACCTGACGCCCCAATGGTGTCTTCGTTGGGGCGAGCCTCCGTCGTGGAAGTTGTATTGTTGGTCGCTCGAATCGTAATGGGGGAGCCGCTGAGACCGTTGATGTTGGTAATGGTAGAGGGGATTGTGCCGGACTGAACCAACGCCCGTGTATCCATATCAATGACGGCGATGGCCACCGAACCAGCGATGCCGTTGTCGCCGCCACCGGCACCTGAAGTAGCGTTGGTGGAGAAGTTGTGCTGCATGTTCGACGCCACGTCGCGCATGCCTGCATCCAACGTCAAGCCATCGGTGCTTAACGTGACTCCAGTGCCAATCGTGGCTTCGTTGACAAGATCAGCTGCCAGGATGGCCACTCCGACGCCGACACCCCAATCGCCGGACTGAGTCGTCGACGCGTCGGCGGTGGTGGTGGCATCATGATTGGCTTGCGTTGTCAAGCTGGTCACGCCGCCAACCGTGATATTGCGATTGTTGGGGATCGTGGCTTGCACTACTCCCTTGGGAATGTTCAGCGACAGAGCCGCTGCCACAGCAATCGAACCGCCTGTGGATGTGGCCGCTGAAGGAGTATCGGTGTTGCCCGAGGTGCGAGCACCCGCTCCCGAAGCGCGGTTATTCCCGACTTGGCGATTACCATTGGCCTGAGCATCGGTTGTATCATTGTTGCTTTCCTTTTCTGCGCCGGTGGCACTGGCCAGCGAATTGGCGGTGCTGGAGCTGGTCGAGAGCGACGAAAAAGTCATGTTGCCGGGAACGTTCAAATTGCGATTGGTGGTTGTCGCTGTGATCTCATTGAGGTAGGCCATGGCCATAGCGGCACCAATTCCGGCATCCTCGCCACCCTCGGCGTCTCCGTTGGCAGTGGTGGTCGCGCTACCCGTATGGTTGGCTTGCAGCGTCAAATTGCCGGAGATCGCTGTCGTCGGGTTGGCGTTGCTTTCCAAGCGAGCCACCGTGTCCTCGTTGGCAATCAACATGGCTAAAGCCCCGGCAAAGGCGGTTCCGCCCTTCGCGCCGGCTTGAGCCTCGGTGGTCTTGGTGCTGTTGGAAGTGGCCGATAGCGATACGTTAGCCGCATTGTTGATGCGTGCGTTGTTTTCGACCGAGGCCAATGTCGTGCGATCAAGGATATTTAGCGCAAAGGATGCTCCCACGCCCAAGCTCTCGTTGCTGATGGATTCCTTCGGCAGCGCGCGGGCTGCGGCCGTATTCACACTGGTGGAGGTCATGTTCAGATTGGCCCCCGACAGGTCGACCACTGCCGAAGGTTGGATCATCGAGCGTGTGTTGACGATGCTTGTACCGATCGCCAGGGAACCAGCCACGCCCAAGTCACCATTGGACGTTGCGTCGGGGTTGCTGGGGCCGGAGACGCTGTCCAGCATCGTGGTGCTATTGAGCGTGCTGGCGTTGATGTTGACATTGTTGCCATCGAGTACCGTATTTGTGCCGCTCACCAGCGACTCGGTATCGGTATCGATGGTTTGAATCGCTGCGGAAACACCAACGCCCGCGCTGGTATTGTTGTTCGAGCCTCCGGTGCCGGTTGCATTCGAGCTGTCGGCGATGGTGGTGACCGAGTACTGGGAATTGGCGAACTGGGACAGATTGCCAGTATTCGAACGAACCGTCGCGTTGTTGATGGTGGCTCGCGTGTCCCCTAGCAACGAAGAGACCGCCACGGCGGCTGCGAATTTCAGGTCGCCATCGTTGGTCTCCGCATTGTTTTCAAGTGCTGACTCACCTTCGGTATCAGTATTCTCATCGTCATCATCGGTCACACCGCGCGGTGTTGCGAAGGCATTGGCAACTAAAGTGCGATCGCTGTTGGACTGCAGCACCAGATTACCATTTGCCGTAACCGACGAATTTCCATCGATGAGCAGGGTCGTGTTGCCCAAGATCGAGTTGATCGACACGGTTCCGCCAGCGTCCGACGTTCCGATCCGGCCATCGGCGTTGGTCGTAGAGGTAACGGTATTTTGCGAGGTGATATTAGCGGAACCGCCGACATTGATAATCGCGCCGCTGATATTGATCCCCACATCACTTTGGACGGTAGCATTGGCGACCGCCGCATCATCCTGACGATCGTCATCGCTGGTATCGCCATCATCGGACGGAGCTCGTCCCACCAGTCCATCAACATTCGAATTGGCAAGGATCGTCAGATTAGTAACGCCAGTGGTCGTTAAGATGGCGTTACCTGAGATATTTACGTTGGCATCCGAGTTTACAATCAGGGTCGCAAAGCTCACTTGACCATCGACCAGGGAAGTAGCCGCAATGTCCACGTCGACTATAGCCACCGCTTCCAACGTGATGCCTGCGGCGGAGATCGAGCCTCCGGTTATATTGATGGCTGCTGTGGGTTTCGCCAGCACTTGTAATGGATTGGTCGTATCGGCCGATCCCGTGGTGGATGGCTGCGACCGAAGCGAAAATGGTCCTGTAAACGTTGCAGTGACTACACCCTGAGGGTTTGTAGTGATAACCGAGCTGGCCACAACCGAGAAACCATAGTTAAGATTCGCATTGGTGCCGACCAGAATCACTTCATCCGACAGAGGTAAGATCGGTGGAGGCGTACCACCGTCAAAGTTGATCCTCAGCCCGCTACCAACGAAGGCTTGCGAGTTGAGCGACTGAAGGCTGTTCAAGTCGATGCGAATCGTATCGTTGAACAGATCGACTGGTAAACCGCTCGCCCCTTGTCGGGTTATGTTGACCACTCCATCGGTCTGTCCGCTGAAATTCCCTTGAACGACAACGGTGTCGGTCCCGGTGTTCACCAGTTGAAGCTGGTTACCTTGAGCTCGCAGAGTCAGGTCGGAGCTAAAGATTCCGGAAACCACAGGGATCTCCAGATCAACCGCCAACAGTTGACGATTCTCAAGAAACTCGACGACTAACTGCCGTCTTTGGATTTTTGCACGTCTGGCACGTTGCCGACGATTTCGGGAAGAGCGGAATGAGGACATGGTAGACTCGTGTAGCCATAGAATACGGATACACCCAAATGCCTCAGACGCCCCACAATGTTACCGAAAGTTCCGAAAAAAGAACTTTTTCCCGATTTAGATTAAAGTCCCACAAAAATGGATCGAACAACTCGCCCCCCAATTTGGAACAGATCACGTTCGATTCGTGCAAGAAGATTCTAGATAAGTTCTTGGTTTACTCCTGCCAAGCTGAGCCGCTTTCTGAGTCTCGTCCACCTGACGCGAAGAGCGATCGGATGAATTCCCAACGCTTCGGCGATTTCTTGATTTGAGAATCCGCCCAGTCTCATTTCCAGCATGCATCGATCTGACTCAGACAGACGCCTACATAGATTAGCCAGCTGATCATCGAACTGAGCAATTAACGAAGGGTCCGTTTCACGATTGGTGAGGTCACTCAATATCTTCGAAACGGGCGGCGAGTCGCCGTTCTTGTCGAGGTCGACAGTAATTTGCCGCCTGCAATTCCTCCATTTCTTGGCTACTTTTCGACGAAGAATCGCGCACGCCAAGGCAATGAGCTTATCGGGACTGGAAAACTGATAACGCTCCATCCGCAGGCCAATAAGCATGGATCTATGGACGGATTGAACCAAGTCTATGGAATCGAAATGCTGCCTCAACTGCGGCCCTAAAAGCACTCTCGCAACGATGCGGACCTCATCCGCATATTTATCTACCAATGCCTGTTGCGCATCAAGAGACCCAAGAGCAGCCTCTGCTAACAATATCTCGAAATCCGCATTAGCTCGAACAGAACCATCTTCGCTTTCTTGATTGCTGGACATTTTTCGGCAATTGGTGGTAACGAAAAGGACGGGAGGAGGAATAGTAGATTAGTAGGTTCCCTCACTGGTGAAGGGTTACCGAAAAAATGCCCCCTCAGACTAAGTTGAAGAAGCCGGGTGGTTTCGCACAAGTCTTTTGGGGCCGTGTCCTTTTCTGCCATACTAGAAGTATAACCGAAACCAAGCTGCTTCGGTTTATCCCAAAATCCTAATGTAGCGAGTCTTTCTAGATTAGAATTATTGGGAGTCAAACATCGAAATACCGAGACAATAGAAAAGTGTTTATTTCAGAGAGTGACCCAGTCAAGAATCCCGTTTTGTCTCAAGCTCTATCTGAGTTGGAAAGGGATCTCCTCGATGGAGGGAATGCCCGATCGGAAGATATACTCGAACGGTTTCCGAGTCTTTGTAATGACGAAGATTCGGTTATGGAGCTCCTCTACACCGAATTCACTATCAAGACGGAACTGAATCCAGAATCGGAAAGCGAATTGGTTTCGCAGTTTTTCGCCCGATTTCCCCACATGCAGGGCAAGCTTGAAAGATTGTTCCAAGTAGGGCGAATCCTTGTACCGCTATTGGAACAGGGAGCGATTCCCAGCAAACCCCGCAGTCATTCACGAAGACACAAGGAACTGCAATCGTCAAATGAGTCGCCGCAACAGATGGGCGACTACGAGATCGTGGAAACCATTGGACGAGGAGGCATGGGAATCGTCTACAAAGCGATTCAAAAGTCTCTTGATCGAATTGTCGCGATTAAAACCGTCGATGGGTTGAGGTTTGGAGACAAAGTCACTGTTGCGGAATTAGTCAAAGAAGCGGAAATAGCTTCACAATTGCAACATCCTAATATTGTCCAGATTTTCGAAGTGGGAATGCACGATGAAATGCCTTACTTTTCGATGGAGCACGTATCTGGAGGAACCTTGGCTGATGCGATCCGTCATTACCCTCTCACACCTACCGTTGCAGCCAAGTTGATCGCAATCATCGCGCGAGCGATTGGTTACGCACACGAAAGAAAGATCCTTCATCGCGACCTTAAACCCAGTAACATTCTGCTCGCACCTAGCGACCGCCCAGAAGCCCTGGGCTTACATTCGCAGTTATCCATTGAGGCAAAACCGAATTCTCGCGGGCAGGCTTCGTCGGTTGCACGTGGCTTCGAACCAAAAGTAACAGATTTCGGATTGGCTGCTGGACTTGGAGACGTCGAAGAACACGACAAGATTCTTGGCACTCCGTGTTACATGGCACCGGAACAGATCGACTCAAAGTTCGGGGCCATCTGCGTTCAAAGCGATGTCTATGCGCTCGGTTCGATTCTATACCATTGCTTATCTGGCAAGCCACCATTCCAAGCGCCAACCGTAAAAGAGACACTGGATCAAGTTCTCCAAGACGATGCGCAACCACTGTCAACTATCTCGCGCCGAATCCCAAGGGATCTCGAAGTCATTTGCAACAAGTGCCTTCAAAAAAAACCTGACAATCGATATCCGACCGCCATAGAACTAGCAAACGACTTACAACGATTTCTTACACACAATCCTATTCAGGCCAAAGCGCCAAGTATTGCAGAACATTCGATCAAATGGTCGAGAAGACACCCTACCGCGGTCAGCGTAATTGCGTTATGCATGATCACTTCGTTCGTTGCCATATTATTCTGGCTTTCTGCTTCCCGGCGCGCCCAACTAGAAACAGTCGCTAGACAACATGCTGAACGAGTTCTCTATGGTAGCCAGATTGCCTTGGCTGCCATCGAATTGTCATCCCATGACGTCATGAGATGCCGCAAGATCCTCGAAGAATGCGACCCTCGATTTCGTGACTGGGAATGGAAATACCTCAACGAGTCGGCTAGCGACGCATATTGGGAATCGGCTCCAGCAAGCATGCCAGTCAACGCCGCAGCGATCAGTCCCGATGGAAAAAAAGTGGCGTGGGAAGTTGGTTTATGGGGCAAGGACAATCCGCAATCCATTCAGGTCTGGGATGTCGATACCAACAAACACGTATTCACGCTGGAAGGACATCCGAATTGCCAAATTACCGCAGTCCAGTTCTCCCCAGATGGTTCGCGACTGCTTTCCGCAGCTGTCGTCTCCGAAAGCAAGAAGTTTGGCGGTGTTATCGAATGGGACTTGGAATCCGGACTGATGAAGCGAGAGATCGCATCTGTAAATGCGAGAGTCGCATCTTACTCCCCCGATGGCTCCAAAATTGTAATTGGTACGACCAAGGGAGAGGTTCTGATTCTTGATGCAGCGGCAGGTGAGGTCATCAAGAAGCATAAAGAACATCAGTCCATTGTACAGGGAATCGCCTTTGGATCTCACAACCGTTTCATCACATCTTCACACGATGGGATTGTGTGCTTGTGGCACCTGGATAAAGGTCTCCTTTGTCAGCTAAACGATATCGGAGATGCGAGACAAGTTGTCTGGTTTCCGAAAAGCGAGTCCGTATGGATTCAGCTCTTTTCTGGCACGGTCCTCGAATTCGAAATACGGCAAGAAAAACTCAGCTTCCTAAACGAACAGAAGGTGCGTTACTTTTCTTTTATAGCTCCGTCTCCAGATTCTTTGATCTACGCGCAAGCAGGCTACGGCGAGGGGGTAGAAGTAAGACTGCTACACAATCACCAGATCATTAAGGAGTTGAATGGCCACAGAGGCAACGTACGCACAATAAGTATATCCAAGAATGCGCAACGCGTTCTAACTGGTGGTGCTGATGGTGCACTTCGCGTTTGGAATTTGAAGAAGCAAACCGCCCCGCTCTCTAAGCTATTGAGCGGCGGAGGTGCCGTAGCCGATTTCGCGTTCCACCCAACAAAACGCGAGATTGCGATGGCGATTCGCAAATCCGATGCGAGAAGTGCTGTATTTACAGGCGATCCTCGAATCGAAATACGCAATCTCGACACGATGGAATTAGTGCAATCGGTTTATTGTCACTCAGACTGGTTGACTAAGATAGTTTATTCGCGTGATGGCAAACGGTTGGCATCAGGTAGCCTCGACAAAACCGTCTGTTTGTGGGATCCAAACACACTCGAAAAGATCTATCAATGGGATGCTCACTCAGATCCAATTTCGGCCCTCGACTTTTTAGATGACAAGACTCTTGTTTCGGTCGACAACGGAGGGAATCTGTGTGTCTGGAACTGCGAGACCGGAACTCAAATTTCCTCTTTCACGATCAACAAAACCGAGCCTGAAGAAACTCCTACAAAAACTTCCAAGAATGGAATCTGCCTCGCTAGAGCGTTATCAAACCGTAATCATATTCTCGTTACGACATCTAGTCCTGCACCGAAACTACAAATCTGGGACTGGACTCTAGAAAGAGTGATACAAGATTGGAGTTTAGATTTCGAACCTCGAACACTCGCCTACTCTCCATCCAATGAATTAGTCGCAGTCGCCGGTCTGGATGGTAAATGCGTCGTCTACGATTTATTCGAAGTAAAATCGAAGCGGTCTTTTGAACCACTAAGTATTTCTATTGGAAACGCATCCAACGTGACCTGCGTCACTTTTAGTCCTAACGGTCAGAGATTATGTTCAGCCGGTGAAGATGATACACTTCGTCTCTTCGATTCCAAAGTTGGTACCGAACTACTTAACTTTAATGGTCCCTATGGTCGATTCGGCTTGATCCAATTCACTCCCGACGGAGGATCGATATTTCGATTCGTCGGGCGAAACTATAGTACATGGAGCATCAAATCCCGAGAGATGGAGCAAGATGATTCGTGGGCTTTAGGGATGGCAAATCTCGCTCTCCAAAGCGGGAACCACAAAGCGGTTCTGTTTTATTGTCAAAAATCGATTGAAACAGGATACGAGCTTCTTAAAGCTAGAGAGCTTATTCTTCGATCAGCACTTCAACAACCCAAGCTATCGCCCGAAGAAGTTCATCTCGCTTTTGCGAACTTGATCGAAAATCATGCCGAGTCGACCAGTCCTTTGGTAGTAAGGTACTACTTAAGAAATAATAGACGAGACGATGCGGTATCTCAATTAAACAAGATGCGGACAATCAGTTCTCCGATAGCAGATCCCAATTTCGCCAATTGGAATGCGTGGTATGCAGCACTAATAGGTGCGGATCAGGATCTGCTACAGCACTGGCGACTGCAATTGCGAGAGCTTCACCGTCAACGAAAACAGCCTTACTATGCCAATACGCTCGCTCTCGTCGAATACAGACTAGGAAACTTTGATGACGCTATCAAGTTTGCACGCGAATCACAAAATCTCGATCGGAATCTCTCCGCCCCACTCGATTGGTTGATGGAACTCGCTGCATTAGTACAGAAATCCAGGCAAATTGAAATCGCGAGCCCAAAAAAGAAACTTGCATCGATTACCAAAGAGGCCAATTCCTCGCTAAGTCAGATTGAACGTTGGGTCAACGCACAGGCGTCGAGACGCGCGGCGGGATTGGACGATACGATAGAACGTCACGAACTCTATTCTCTTGAAATTCCGTTACTGCTGAAAGAATTGAACGATCAACTTAAAGAGCCCACCCCGCTTGAAGAACTCCCTTGGAACATTCTCGATCAATTCAAGGTACAACTGTTGACGAATGATGAAACCCTTCCGTAGACAATGGGTTATTTGGTCACAACCGATTCGATGAAGTAGGCGAAGAAATCGACGTCGTGCGATTCCATCCAACGCTCCGCTCGCTTATCAATCCAACGAGACAGACGCATCGCGTTTGCAAAATAGCGAGAATTAGCGAACGCGAATTGCTCATCCGGTGAGAGCATGCCACCTTCGCGATAGACTCGCTTCTGTACTTCCGCATCTAGGCGATGAAAATAGCCGGGCACCACGGACGACAAATATCGAAACGCGTGAGGCTGCAAACGAATGACCTCGGCAATGTCTGGTCCGAAATGTTCTAGAAGCCAATCGTGAGTGCCGCTCTCCAACAAGGAATCTCCACTCCACATTTCCGATGAGTATTCGCCCCGTGCCAACATTTGGCATGGGATGTACAGAAGAGACGCAACAACCATGGACGATTCGGCATTCTCAGATGCTGCTCGAGAAGCGATATGGGTCGCTTCTCGAATACGACGACGAACGTCCGAGTTCTCATGTTCGAGTCCCAAATAAAGGAACTCAATAATCCGCTCTGAAAGATTTTTCTGTTCCGCTCTCGAAGTTGCATTCCAAACCGTGATCATAAACGATCTCCTTGAAAGAATTACGTGAAATGCTAGCGACCGAAATAATAGGCTGAGATCATTGGGCAATGATGAAGATAACGCGAAGATACAATTAAGATGGGAAATGCCAGTAACCCCGGTCCCCGGCTCTTTTATTTGCTTTTGACTATCGTCGGACTTTGAACAATGTCAAATCGAAACAGTCCGCAGAGACCGATTGTTTTTGAATGATTCCTTGCTTATCCAAACGCTCTAAATGACTCCGGACCATTCGTTCGTTGTCCTCGCCAAAAGCTCGCGATTCCGAATCGCTTCCCTCAGGATTCGAAACGATCCCAATGTGAGTCACTTTCGACTGCTGAATCCAAGATTCGATCGTCTCTTTGTCCATTGGTAGAATCGGCGAAATGGTTACACAGGAAATCGGTACATCCAAATCATCGTTGGTGCCCAACAACAACACCGTGGAATTTAACTCCAAACTACCATCGCGAAGCTGCTTTCTGAATTCTATAGGGTATCTGGATCGCACATCCTCCTGTGCCTCTCCATACTCCAACCAATTCTCCAAAACTAACCATTCAACCGGAGCTAGAACACGATTCTCCATAGTAGGCCAGTACGCTGCGTTAACAAGGCTCACAACCATGATGCCAAACCAAGCAATGAACCCAATAAAACGATTTTGATTTTCCAAGAGCCAGGAAACGCCACTCGCTACGGGTAGCGCGAAGAAGCTTAAAACGGGAATCCAAGATCGGTCTGGGGTGCTGCAGATAAAACTGAGGATGACAAAAAGTCCAGCCCCTGCCCCAACTAAAACTAAATGCGATTTAGTACGTCTGGTGAGCGTTCCAATCGCTAAACATCCAATCCATGGTATTGCAAATAAAGTTGAAAAACCGACAAATCGTAAAAGAGCTCCCAAGCGATCGACTTCCGGAACGACAGGTTGAGTACTCAGCGACAGAAGCCACTCTAAAACTGGAAGCGACAAAATGGAAACCAAAACCCAAGACCTGGCCCGTAAGGCTTCGCTCCTTCGAGATACAACCGAGATTATTGCGGCGAGCTGTGTTGTTGCTAACCATTCCACTCTTCCGAGCCTCCCAAGCTCAAGCGTCGCAGGAGTAGACAGAAGCAGCATCAACATGATTATGGCAGGACCCCGGCCAGAACACTCTCGTGCTCGCCCCCAAATAACCAAGAACCCTGCAATCCCAATGATGACATCAACTAGTTTGCTCGCAAGCAAAGCGGGATAAACAGATGACACACCATATGACGGTGATGACTCGATTAATCCAGATGAACTTTTGCGGACATCAACCTGCAATATTGCCATAGATAGAAACGCAACAGCATCCAATTGACCACTGTTAGCCAATGTTGCCTTTTTTGTGTCGCCGCCTTCCGAATGCAACATCACATTCGCTGCGTTTTGTTGCTCGTACGCGTCCGCTGTGCTGACCCACTTTTGATTTCGAACTTGTACATCAACGCTTGGGACCATCGCACCAACGATATGAATGATTGCCAAAAGAACGCAACTTATAGTTGCCAGCCCATACAGACGACGCTTCCACGGTTTGTCCAGTGACTGATCTGCTGATTGGCTTCCACTCGCGTTTTTCGAATCGACTATCGTTTGAGAATCCAGTTTTCGATGCCGCGTTCTCCACACGAAGCTGGCAATAGGAACTATCGCCAACAGAATCACAGTGATTGGCAATTTGTTTATAGTCGGCAGCCATTCTTGAGCATTGAAAACGGCCTGCAGGATCGAATACCCCAACACAAGCCTCAACGACCAAAATGCGATCCGGCTCTCATTCTGTTTCGGTTCATGCCGTTTTGGCTCCCCCAAACAAAGAACTCCGACCAAACCCAATACAACTATCCAAACCATTGCAATTGCAACCGTGTCCCCACGTACGGCCCAGTAGTTCAAAGGTAATCCCGCGGTCCACTGGAGCCAAAGGGCTTCTGGGCTGGCGAGGTATATGAGGGCAAAGTCGAACCTTGATAGCGCGAAAATTTCCCCGTTAGGATCTTGGGCTGGGAGGCACGGATAAAGCAGGGTAGCCACCGATAGTGCGATCCAGATGGTGTTTCCTAATACTGAGGCGGATCGACTCATTAATTACGGTTCTTTTGTGGCAATCTGAAAACGAAAACGGGCGGTTTTACCCGAAAAATTGGTAAACAATACCCACTTTGCGTATCGTGTGGTATTTTGGAAGCATGAACAAGCCACCTCTCTCCGGTATTTTTACCCCTAATATAACTCCACTGGATTCCCACGGGCGACTCGACGAAGATAAGCTCCGCGGTTATGTCGATTGGCTAATAGATAAAGGTGTACACGGCCTTTACCCCAATGGCAGTACCGGCGAGTTCGTTCGATTTACACCCGAAGAGCGCAAGCGTGTGATCCAGGTGGTTGCCGACCAAACTCGCGGACGTGTGCCGATTCTGGCTGGGGCTGCCGAAGCCAACGTCGATGAAACAGTTCGCGCGTGCGATACCTACGGTGCCTTGGGCTGCCGCGCCGTTGCGATCGTCGCTCCGTTTTATTATCGACTCGCTCCAGATGGCGTTTACGCATACTTTAAGGAAATCGCAGATCGCGTAAGTGTCGATGTGACGCTTTACAATATTCCTTTGTTCGCCTCCCCCATCGATGTGGCGACCGTAAAACGACTAGCTCAAGACTGCCCGCGCGTAGTGGGGATCAAAGATAGCTCAGGAGACATACCTCACATGATGCGCATGATCTCCGAGGTGAAGCCTATGCGAGATGATTTCTTTTTCATGACAGGCTGGGATGCGGCCTTGGTTCCAATGTTAATGATTGGTGCCGACGGCGGAACGAACGCAACCAGCGGCGTTGTCCCGGAATTAACTCGCGCCATCTACGAAGCATGCCGTGCCAAGAATTGGGATTTGGCAATGGTTCTTCAATACCAGTTGTTACCGTTGTTTGATGCAATGTTAGGAACAGCAGAGTTCCCCGAAGGTTTCCGAAGAGGGGCGAAGATACGTGGCTGGAACCTGGGCGAATCACGCACTCCCCTAACACCTCAACAAGCTACCGCTGCCGACCGAACTCAAGCTCGCATCAGCGAATTGCTTTCGAAATTCGACTTCATGCGAGAGCCAAAATCCTCGCCAGTAACACCGGTTGTAGACGATGCTGTGATTTCTAAGATCGTTACCGAAGTTCTTCAGCAATTAAAGACGAACTAGTCGGCTTCTATAAAATCTGGATCGGCCGCAATGGCAAACATAGTATGGGGATTGTTAACGCAACCATCCCCAGAAGCACTCTTACTGGACCGAGTTTTACATTGTCGTTACGACTCGGTGGATGCGAGATCCCCATGAGCGGAATCAGTATCAACATCAAGATAAATACCGGCTCACGATACTTGATGCTTGAATAGATTACATAAGTGACGCAGGCGAAGTAAACACTGAGTGAAACGACTCCCGATTTCTTTCCGAGCAAACCAAACAATACATGCCCGCCATCGAGCTGGCTAATCGGGATCATATTTAGACCAGTAACTAGCAATCCGACCCATGCAGCCATCAGCATGGGATTCATGGAAGTATTAGGAATCCAGTCTCTTGCCACAGGACTGTCAGGATTAGCGAGTTTGTTCAAAAGAGAAATGCCCAGCGGCTGACCAAATTGAATTGTTGAGGTGGTCGTTTCTAGGAAGCTATTACTTGTAAGGCCGAACCAAGCGATCGGAATGGCGAACACCAATCCAGCCAGCGGACCAGCAATGCCGATATCAAAAATCTGCTTGCGATCTGCTTTGAATCCATCCATCAAAATAACAGCACCACAAGTGCCAGTCGGTCCAATCGGAAATGGAATGAATAGTGGTAAAGTTGATGGGATTTTGTAGAGTCTCGTTGCGATGTAATGCCCCAACTCGTGCGCTCCGAGGATCACGGCGAGCGATAGAGAAAACACTAAACCTCCACTCCAGTTTGCCAGCACATGCTTGCGAATGGTAAACATCGAACCTTCGTAAGCCGCTTGCTCCCATACGTTCATGGGATTCCAAGCTGTAATCCCGGCCCAAGTCATCGACACGATGGTCGCAATGAGCAGAAACGTCGGCATGATCCAAGGACGACGACGACGCGGTGGCATTGTTCGAGCCGCAATTATCTCTTCGGCGGGATAAACGCTTTCGATCGTTTTGTCGTTGCCCGACGAAGTTTGAGTTCGGTTTTCTGACACTAGTATTTCAGTAGGCTTTCGATTTGATAAGGCACGAGCTTGTCCCGGCCGTTTAAAAATGTTAGTTCGATGCAGAATAAACAACCAACAATGTCAACATTGTAGTGGGAAAGCAATGAGCAGCAGGCTCCAACGGTCCCTCCCGTCGCGAGCAAATCATCTACAACTAGAACCTTCTGACCAGCACGTACGGCATCCTTGTGAATCTCCAAGGTATCCTGCCCGTATTCGAGATCGTAACTAAAGGAATGCGTATCATGCGGGAGTTTGCCTGGTTTGCGAACCGGAACAAAAGCAGCGTTCAATTCTAGGGCCAAAGGGGCCGCAAAAATAAAGCCTCGCGCCTCCGCTGCAACAATTGAATCGATCTGTTTTCCACGAAACATGTCTGCCATTCGGGCAATCGATTCGCGGAAAGCGAGAGGGTGATTGAGAAGAGGGGTTATATCCTTGAAGATAATCCCGGGCTTGGGAAAGTCAGGAACATCTCGGATAAAGGAATAAAGATCTAGCTCAGGAGATCGAGTCATTACGTGGCTCTTCCAATGTGACAATCGTGATATACAACGCTCGCGAGGCAAATGCCGTCTCTTTTAAACAATGCGAACAGACCGCAGAATTGTAGCGTTTTTTAACTAAACCGATAGCGTGCCAAATTTGCGGTAAACGTGAAACGGACTTAGTTCCATGCTGGTCGCTTCCCCACAAATCAACTGCCGCATAAGCAACGCCGTGCCCGTGGACCAATGCAAACCGTGCCGAAAATGCCCCGCCGCAATCGATAGTCCAGGCATGCTGGGAATTGGTCCGAGATACGGGTAAGAGTCAAAGGAACCAGGTCTTAGACCTGCCCAACTCTTGATCACCGATCGATCTTTAAGCGGAGGAAAAATTGATTCAGCCCACCCCCTAAGCTCAGATAGCATGAATTCTGTCGTTTCGGCCACAAAACCCACCTCTTCTTCGCACGATCCCACCAGCAAATGACCATCGTCGCGTGGGACTAAATAACGATGCCCCTCGTTGACGACGCAATCGAACGGCTTGTCATCCAACTTATAAAGAAGCATCTGGCCACGTACAGGCATAATCCCTGTCTCAATACCGAGCCTCGCTAGGAGTTGCACAGTCCACGCCCCGACTGTCAAACAAACTCTTGAAGCCTGGTAACACCCCACCTTACAAGCGACAACCCAATCGCTCGTGCGGCTGATATCGACAACCGCGTTGTGCTCAACAACTTCAACACCACTCGCTTTGCAGGCCGCGAGCAAAGCCTTGATATGCCGTGGGTTCCTGACTCGGCAATCATTCGGCAACCACCAAAATTGACGCTTGTCCGACTGCAAATTGCGTGATGCCCCCTCGTCCCCTGTTCGCCCAAAACCAAGCATCTCCACCTCGTTTTGACTTACTTGCTGAAAGGGTATGCCATGTTCCTGCCACCAAACACGATTAGCCGCCAGCGTTGCCTTTTCTCCTGCCGATCTCGCCAGGTAAAGCCCACCGCACTTTCGATACTCGTTGTCGATGCCCGTCTGCTCCAGTAATTTGACAGCCCATGTTTCATGCAATTGATGAGACAAGGCTCTCAGCTGTTCGAGCGGGTCCTGCGGCTCGATAGTGGCACCCGAAGGTAGTATGCCCGCACCTGCCCATGATGATCCGCTACCAACTCGACCTGCATCAATGACCGCTACCTTTAATCCATGCTGAGCGCATTCCCAAGCGATGGATAAGCCGATGACTCCTCCACCCACTAAGATTAAATCATACGTTTTTTGCAAGCTCATGATTCAGGGCCGATCTTGATTCAGTTGATTAACCTATTGTTCCGAAATGGCCCAACAAGAAAACCTCAATCGACCCGCAAACCAAAGAAAGCACACTCTTTGGTCTTTCTTTCATTCGCTAAGCTCATGAACGGTATTGTGAATCGTTCCCTTGACCACCTCGCCACTTATGTCCCGGAAACTGTATTGGATTTCCATGCACCAAGTCGGTTGTAAACCGCGAGGCAATATGGTGACTCGATGACCGTCAGGCGAAAGGCTTACTTGTTCGATCGGCAAGTTCTTTTCGTCTAGATGCGGTGAACCGTAGTTCGCGGTACGCTTGAGCCCCCACGTTTTTATAGAAACCTTTGCGGAATCCAACGAAGCGGGATCGATCGCTTTCGCGAACGTGAGCTCCAAGCCTGATTTCTTCGCGTGAAGCTCTAGCGGTAAATTGACGCTTTCGCTCGTCATTCGCAGTCGGTACATACCTCCAGGCTGCGTGGCATTGCCCGCCCAAGCGAACATGCCGCACAAATAAAGTTGCCCGTCCCGTGGGGAAAAACGCCCTCGCATGACACCTGTCGGAAACGCTGGAATAGGCAACTCAATCATGCCCCCTTGTACCTTGCCATTGACGCTCTCGTGTGGCACCAAAAAGACTTTACCATAGCCATAGGATAGATTCAGGAGTGAACCATTGAGCGATCCCCATCGTTCACTATCGACCCAAAGCAATTCAGCTGGCGAACGATCGAACTCATTCGTGATCCAACAAAGCGGAGGCACCATTGCTGCGTCTGACGTATCTGTCACGTCATGATACCCGAGCATATTGCCATAAAAGTTCGGTTCGCCTGTCTCGGAACGTGTAACCCAATTGATCCGATTCTTTGGATTCCAAAATCCTTCTTGATCAGTCACCACAAACGAACCATCAGGATTCAAGCAGACTCCGTTGGCAGCGCGAAACCCGGTAGCAAGAATCTTGGTTTGGGACCCATCGGCACTAACCTCCAATAGAGTGCCATGATGCGGAATAATTGCCGCTTTTCCATGGCAGCCAGACTTGGCATAGTAAAAATTACCTGCGTCGTCGGTCTGTAGTCCCATCGCGAATTCATGAAAGTGCTCGGTGACTTGGTGATCATTGTTAAAGCACTCGTAGTAGTCTGTTTCGCCGTCTCCATTTAGGTCATGGAGAATCGCTAATTGATCGCGGCAAGTCACATAGATCTTCTCTTTAACAATCTTGAGCCCTAATGGCTGAAACATTCCAGATGCAATTCGCTGCCATTGTAAAGAAATTTGGTCACCCGACTTTTTCTCTTCAACGATCCAGCAGTCTCCATCCCAGGTGCACACCGCCATCCGACCATCAGAGAAGAAATCAATACCGGTTGGTCGAAACTGCGCAAGCCACGGATTGTTGTCCGGGGGCGTAAGTATATCGATCGCAAAGGCCCCCGTCGTGCGTCCCGGTTGCAGAATCGTCACGACTCTATCGGGCCAGCGTGGCGGTCCTCCTTGAACGTAACGATTCAAGTCGATTCCGATGCGAACAAATTGTTGCACCGCTTTATGGACAGCGATGTCGTCGATTTTTGGTGCATCCGCTTCGCGATAAGTAGGTTGCCAAATGGAGAACTGAATCGGCTCTTTCCCCGCTGGAATCATTAAGCGGAGTGCGCCGCCATCTTTAACCCATTTCATCTGAGGTATGGCTGGTACAATGCCTGCTGTAACATTCCTGTGCTTGATATTCGATTCATGGGTCCTCCTAGCTATCGCATGATTTTTGCTGCTCGTTTGATCATGCCCTGGTGTGTTAGACTGGCTGTCGAGAGTCCATTTGCCGAGAATGGAAGGGTCTCCATCTTGAAAACCAGTAAACGTGCGTGAATTCGAGTCGATCCCTTTTTGAACGAAGCTCGCTTCTCGCATTTCCCCTTGGAATGCGTTGGATTGAGGAAAATTAGGAGAGGTGAAACCGAACCGGAACACTGGGTTGGCCAATGGTTCTTTAGCCGCAAGCACTCCCTTAGCGTCAAGCTTGCCGTCAACAAACAGACGCACGGTTTTACTTGATTTTTGCCAGCTAACGGCAATATCATGCCATCGATTGTCGGTGATTGAAGTTTTGCCTTGGACCGCACCTACCCAACCGATGTCAAAGCAGAGTTTGCTATCGCGAATAAAAAAGCTTTGACCGTTCGGAATCCATTTTTCCCCACCATCACTGATAGACCAAATCGTCCCATCGGAAGAGGTTTTGATAGAGGCGGTAACGGTAAAGTCTTTTTGGAAGGTGTCGTAATTTGATGCGTTTTCTAGCTCAAAGAATGCACTGCCATCATAGGCCATGGCGGCTTTGGTTCCTGGATTCGAATTACTTGAATCAAGCTGTATCAGCGTTAAATCATCGGGGTTGGGATAGGTTGCGATGGCATTTTGATCGGCGTGTTCGGCGACTTGGAGATACAGATCGGTTGTTCGCGGACCAATGTTAAAGCTACGCAAGAACACCGGAGACAAGCTTGAATCGTCGAACGGCTGAATCGATGGAGATTCCAAAACTTCGGTATCACCGATCGAATACGAAAAGATCGAACGATTGCCAAAGTGATATTGCCCTTTGTATTTTCCCCATTCGCGAGGCAATGGTCCATATCGACGTTCATCGCGACCGAGGACTCTCTGGTCATCCTGGAAGGACTGCGTCGTTGGGTTACCCCAGCCAGGACCGGTAGAATTGCTAAATCCAATGGCACCGACCAAACGCGGGTGTATGCCGTGTTCTCCGTTGAATTGGATCCCGCGCCAGTCGATAAAGTTCTGACCACCAGAGGTGGATGGCTTCACTTTCGAGTCGTCATGATCTACAGTATCGGTCCAACCGGCTGCCATGCGAAGGGTATCCGTGTCGAATAGCATCCAATATCGACCTCGTGCGACGCCACCTGTTCCCGCATCGAGCCGAACAGCGACACCTTTGTAAGCAATGTTGTGTGGATTGTTCGCGGAACCTCGCGTTGGAACTTCGTAGGTGTGAGTCAAGCTAGGGCCGTAATCCATAGCCGACCATACCTCGATACTGCTTGGAGAGGGGCCTCTGGTATCCCCCTTAGGCAGCTTGTCGAGATAGCTTGAATCGACGGACGCCAATTGTGTCGGATTGTGAGGTTTAAGATAGGCTTCGCGAAGGTAATGGATGACATCATATTTTTGAGAAGGCACCATCCAGGACTGAGGCATCATAAGGCCGAAACCATAAGTCATGGTTCGGTACATGGATAAGGGATCACTTCCATTTTTGAACTTACCTTCGCCGAATCGCAATGAGTTCGGTAGGGAGCCCGGTTGTTCCAGGGTTCCATGGCAGTTAGCGCAGACTCGTTTATAAATAGCTTCGCCACGCTGCAGCGAGTCGTCGTTCCATTCGCGGATGATCTGAGCATGATCGATACGACTTTCATACTCCGGTACAACCAGCTGTTGAAGCGACTCGGAAGGGATTAATTCTGCGGACCGCTCCTTTCCGCCGTCGCGTACTTCGATTAGGAATTTAATGAGATCGTAGAATTGTTCTTTATTGCTGAGCAAGTTCATTAAACCGGCGGGCATCAAAGAGAGTTGGCTCGACTTAAGTTCCTCAATGGAGGCTGTAGGTACCGAGTAAGTTACCTCTGGTTGTGATAGGTCTCGGAGTACAACTTGGCTTTCTGATCGTTCCACCAAGAGACCTGAAACCAGTTCCTCATCGGTCGTGAGGAGGGAGATCGTTTCGAAACCACTGCGTATTGTTTTTGATGGTTCCAGAACGGATTCAATGAGGTGTTCATCGGTCGTTTGTGCTCCGAGCGAAGTAAGATCAGGGCCTAAGAGACTAGAGGTTGGTTTACCAAGGGCATGGCACTTCGAGCAATTGAATTGCGGCTGGTGAAAGAGGATCGCACCGCGGGAGGCGTCCCCAAGGTTACGCGCTGAATCGGCTAATTGGACTAGCGGAATGCTTTTGAGTTCCTCCTCCAAAGACTGACCGCAGCTGTTCGGCCCGTAGGGGCTATCAGTTAAAATCGAACCAATTAGTAGAAGCAAACAAAGCGAAACACTCAAAAGACGGCGACGAAACACGAAATGGCCTCTAAAAAGCAGGATCTGGCGGGAGTCATCATTTTAATCGAAATCGCCAAAAGTTTCCTCGGCAAATAGCATCGTGGAGCATGTTCAAGGAATATGCTGTTCGAGGCAGGCATATTCCCTTGATTCGAAGCTCACTTTTCGCGATGGACATCAATGCGAGCGATGTCGTTTTTCACATATTTTTGCTGCCGCAACAACTCTTAGGATAAGGGTTTATTGAAAGGCTAATGCAGTTATCGGTGCAATCACCACTGGGATTTTCGAGGATCCCTCGATATTGCTAATTGATCG
>JBKDKR010000077.1:0-85844 GCA_046344995.1 Pirellula sp. | reverse complement strand
CCAGGAACCCAAACTCTGTGGGTTGGGCTGCAACGATGTTACGACCTGTCCAACGCATGGAATACTTTCGGGCCTGGGGCAAAAAAAATTTCGACCGCCTAACTTGTGTGGTACAACGAGGGTTGACTGGGGGAGGCGGGGCTATCTTTGCCGTTCCTCTACTGATTTACGGACTCGGTTTATCCGCGAAGGATGCGATTGGCGTATCGCTTGTTACCGTCGCTGTTACGGCATGCTTTGGATTTGTGCAGCGAGCTCGGGTGCATCAAGTTGATTTTTCAACGGGTATTGTGCTCTGAGCTGCAGGCATCGCTGGAGCGCCACTCGGTTCGCTTATTGCTTCTCAGTTATCTGAAGTCGTTTTAATGGCGTCGTTTTCCTTGCTGATGTTCATCATAGCCGTGAAAATGTGGACTGCATCGATTGCAAACGAACATCGCCCACCGGAAAAATCGATTGAAGAGAGTGGAGCCGTTTGTAGTAGATCAGCGGACGGCAAACTTTGCATTACTTCCCCGTGCGCGCTTCTGCTGGGAAGTATTGGCTTTGGAGCCGGAGTCTTGGCGGGCATGTTTGGAGTGGGGGGTGGGTTTATCATAGTACCAGCGCTTGTTTCTTTTGCATCCATGGGAATGCAGAAAGCGATTGGTACCTCGTTGCTTGTCATCACGATCGTTGGTGTATCAGGAACCGCGAGTCAGTTGTTGGCGGGCAGGGTGCTTCCATTGCAAGTTACCTTGGTTTTTACATTGGGAAGCTTAGTCGGATTGCTGTTGGGAACAAAGCTCTCAACTCGATTGCATGGCAAAACACTACAGCGGCTTTTCGCAGTAGCGATTCTGCTAGTGGCGATCTTCGTGGTTGTAAGAAGCTACGGATAATCAAAAAACTGACCGCAGATCTAAGGGGTTTTTCGTATGCAGTACAAGTGTTCGAGTCCGCGTAAATAGATAGAGTTGTTGGCGATCGCTGGTGTGGCCCAAAACGTGTCCTCTATCTTTCCTTGTCCAACCACTTCGCAGGACTCATTTGCACTCACCAATACGGCATTCCCCTGCTCATCCAAGTACAGAATTTTGTCATCTATTTGGATAGGGCTAGCCGCAATAGACGAGAGCCCGTCGATGCGACGCTCATTCATTTTTTTACCACTGGCGGCGTCGTAGACCCGGAGTACGTTGTTATCGTTGACAAAGACAAACTTGTTTGTGGAAAGGGGAGAAGCCATACCTGGGGCGGCTTTCTTTTCGATCCAAGCACTACCTTTAATAGATCCGTTCTTTTTTTCTGGACTAAGGTCCCCTTCTCCACCAGCTAGAAGCGAAAACAAAGGTCCCTTGGACATAGGATCTGAACCGCCGAAGTAGATCCGCTCCGAGTCGGATGCAACGGAGCATGCTGTCGGGGCTTTTACGTTCTCAATCTTCCACAGCACAGTGCCGGTTTGGGGATCAAGAGACTCGATTAGCTCACCACCGGAAACGACGAGCTCCGATCGTAGATTGTTGGTCCACACGATCGGCGAGGCCCATGAGGTACCCTTTTTATCTCGATCATGCGTCCATCTTTTCTCACCGGTTTCGATGGAAAAAGCGACGACGGAGGAACTGTTTTCCGTGAAATGTTGAACAAAGGCGAGATCGTTTTGAATGGCCACCGAACTGCCAGTACCAAATCCGCTCGTCGTTGAAAAAACGCCGAGCTCTTGTTTCCAGCGAATCTCTCCCTGTGGTGATACCCCAGCTACAACACCTGTGGCACCGAAGAACACAACGATCCCTTTATCGCTGGCAGCAGGGGTTTCTGTAGCGTAGGTATTAGAGGGATGGACTGGGTATTTGGGTTGTCCCTCACAAATGGTTGTGCTCCAAAGCTTTTCGCCTGACTGGCACTCGAAGCAATGCAGCTGCCACTGGATGTTCACCTTGGGTGGCGGAGTAAGACCTCCGAGCCCCATGCTTTGTGGCGTACGAACGCCGTTGGCGAAGTTTTTGGGCTTTAGATCTTTATCAGCGACCGCGGAGGATACAAAAAGCTTGTCTCCGATAACGATAGGCTGAGACCATCCCGTTCCTGGGATAGGGACTTTCCATGCTATGTTCTTTGAGTCGGACCAATCGAGAGGGATGTCATTGCTAGTGGCCTTGGCTGCGCCTCCGGTTCCTCGAAACTGGGGAAAATCCGCATGAGATTGGGATTTAGCGCCCCCCAAAAAACTCAAACCGATGAGCAAGCAACGAGAGACTTTCATGTGTGGTTGTCCGTGCAGTTAACGAGATTCTTTTGACGCGATCAATTTCGACGTAGTGCGTTGCCACGCAGTTGTGACTGTCATTGTACAGAATTGTCAATTGCGGGGGGGGGTGAGAGGATTCGTGCCATGCGGTATGGCCTCGTAGCCTCGTCCACTACAAAGCGTAGGCCTCGTTGCCTCGTCCACTACAAAGCAAAGGCCTCGTTGCCTCGTCCACTACAAAGCATAGGCCTCGTTGCCTCGTCCACTACAACGCATAGGCCTCGTTGCCTCGTCCACTACAAAGCATATGACTCGTAGCCTCGGTTAGTGCGGGAATGGGCGGTTGGTAATTGGCGGGGGACGTAACGTCTCTGGCTAGATAGGCTAACGCGGAATCTGACATAATACGGAGCAAAGCGTGAACCCGAGAACAGGATCGTTGATCCCTGTTGTTGCATATTCCTTTCGATCCGGAGATTTCCATGTCCTATCGCCTTGAGCAAAATCAATCAAGACAGAAGCTTGAATCAACCTATGATGATATCGAAGTGGCCAAGTACGATAGCTGGGTGAGCGAATTAACAGACGAAGATCATGACGCATGTTTGATGGATATCGCTCAACAACTTAACCTAGCTGAATACCCGCGAGTACTTGATGTTGGTGCGGGCACCGGAGCCATGTGTGTCGTATTGGCCCGGGTTTCAGGGCTTACCATTTCGGCGTTAGAGCCTCTTGCTGCGATGATTAGCGTGTTAAAGAAAAAAGCCGAGCTTTCGCAAGTTCGTGTCGCCCAGGGATATTGCGATCATCCTAAGGATCGTTCTCATTTCGCGGCAGGAGAGTTCGATGCGATTGTCGCCAAGCAACTCGTTAACGGCTTGTACCATCCAATTGCCGCGTTTCGAAATTGGCATTATTGGTTGAAGAAAGATGGTGTCGTCATTGTACTGGACGGGATGTTTGATCGAAGCTCGTGGAGTGGTAACTGGTCTGACTGGGTAGATGAGTTACCCGTGTCCTGCAATCGATCACTTGCAACGATACCTTACCTATTGGAACAAGCTGGCTTTCATATTCTGCATAGTGGCTTCATGGAGCAGACGAACGCTAGGCCATCAACGCGAACCAAGAGAATGATGGTCATCGCGCGACGCGGGGATGATGTTTACGAATAGTGGGCTTTGCGACGGGTGTCGCCGAATCGTGGTGGTTCTAGATTACGACTCTGTCTGGCCCAGGTTCATAGCAAGATAGCTTCGTTTCTCGATCGTGCCCAAGTGTAGTTCATCGGCCAAACTTAGTATTTCGTTTTGAGCAGCCTGGATTTGGTTTTCGTTGCTCAAAACGCGCTCGATCTCTACGAAATCCCCAAGCCCTGAAACTCGGTCCAATGTCACAGTGATGGGGCCGTCGGCTCGATTTATTTGGAATGCTTGTCTTGTTTTCTTAACTTGCCGGACCTTTTCAAAGCCCAAGCTTTCCCAAATCTGAAGCCAACCTTCGACGGTGTTCGAAGCCAATGGCAATTCCGTTTCAGGTCGGATTTTAATGGGTCCTTGTCGCCGTTTTCCCTTATAGGTTATGTAAGCTTCGTCATCGATTTGACGAATTCTCAGAGCCTCATCGGTAGCTTGAAAGTCGCGGCATGGATGTCGTAGATAGGTGTCAACATGTCGCTCGGTTTTAACAAAGATGCCACCCAGATCGAGGATTCTGGATCGTGTGCGTTCTGGGTGGGGATCGACAAATTTGCACTCGGCTTCAAGTGGTTGCATGTTTGCGAGAACTCATTTACTTGCGAGAGAAGAGGTGGACTAAAGACGGAAGCAAAAACAAGTTACCGACCATGGAACCGATCATTGAGATCGCCGCGGTGGTTCCGAATACAACGGTTGGAAGGAAGTCGCTTACTGACAGTGAGCCAAAACCGAGAACGAGTGCCAAAGTTGCAAGTGTAACGGAGAGGCCGATTTCCGATTGAGCACATTTCAGTGACTCCATTACGGTTCGATTTTTCTTTCGCTCCATTTGAAATCGATAAAGATAGTGCAAGCTTGAATCAACGCTAATTCCTAGTGACACAGCTGCAATCATGGCGGCCCCGAGATTAATAGGTGTGCCAGTCCAGCCAAACCAACTCATGATCAGCATGCTAGGAAGCAAATTAGGAAGCAATGCTAGGGTAGGTAGTAAAAAATTCCGCAGAGCGGTAACGAGCGCTAGCCATACACCGATCGTAGCGACACCCAAACAAATCCATTGGTCAGAAACAATGCTCGACACCAAGCTGGTTAGCAGAACATAATAGCCAGACACGATACCTTGAGGTCGATTGGCACTAGACGCAATAGCCGCCTGTTGCTGGGATGAGGCGGATCCCAGGTCGTTCGTCGCGGAGTATTTGTTGACAGCAGACTGGACTGCGTCAATGAGAGCCAGTTTTTCATTCGCCTCCAATTGTTCTTGTGACCGAAGCATAATCCGGAGCATTCGTTGTGGCGGTTTATCGAGGAAATCTACCGCGATAAGCGACTCAGCAAAAGAACCCAGCAAAGCTCGAACGGCATTAAATCGAACATCGAAGCTAAGGCCCCTTAGCAGTCTATTTTTGGACCAAACGTCATCTGCATCGATAGCACTCATCACGCTGGAGAGTTGAATGTTCTTCTCCTGCATGGCATCTTGTGACTCAAGACGAATCTCCCTTAGTTCCCGTTCGAGTTCCCGTATAGCCTCCGTTCGTTCCGTTCCGAGGGTTGGTTCAATCGGGATGATCACGTCCCAAACACCAGCTCCACCCAAGTCGTTTTCAATAGCCTCATATGCTTGTACGATTGGTGATCCAGGTCGAAAGTTCTGAATGAAATTCGTTTCGACTTGAACGAGTGAAGCCCCCCAAAGCGATATCGCAAAGGCAATCAACGAACCCAATACCAGAACTCTGGAGCGTGGAATAAGGGTGTTGAGTAAATTCACAAGCCAGTTGGATAAACGGTCACTACTGACGAGCGATTTCTCTGTTTTAGGCTCGTTATTCTCATGATATGTAAGGTTAAGATCCGCAGCGATTCCAAGCCGCTTTTCCCAGGAGCGACTTAGAAGCGGAGTGAGGGCCATTGCTGGCACTAACATCACAATTCCAAGCAACACGACCAGCGAAGAGAGGGCCATCATGTAGCCGTAGTCTTGAACTGGGCCTACTTTGGAGATTCCAAGAGCGGCGAACGCAATGGCGTCCGTAATACATGCCCAGGCTATGGGCCTCCTTAATTGAAGCCAAGATACCCTGAGCGCATCCTCCGGCAAAGAGCCAGTACGTAGAGCAGTTCGATAACCAATCAACCAATGCATCAAGGTGGCGACCGCAATAACCGTCACCAAAGAAGACATCATGGAGGAAACCATTGTGATGTCCCATCGAAATGCGACCATCAAACCTCGTGAAACGACTAGAGACCACTGGATCAATGCAATGTTAATCAAAGCCCAACGCAGGGAGCGGAAACCTATCAACAGCAATAGGGAAAGGCTAATGATTGAGAAGTATCCCAAGCGAACGCCATCTTTTTCGATCTCTTCAAAGCCCTCCTCGACCATGACTCGCTGTCCAGCAAGCATAGGAATCTGTCCCGCTCCGACTGTTATGGTTCTCATTGCGGCGAGAGTCTCCGTAACAGAACCGGTGCTGTGGGAGGGTTTCTTCAAAATGCATGCGATCGCAATTAGGTCGCTCGATGGTGAATGAGTTTGTCCCTCGAAGAGTTTTTTCATCGCGGTCGCAATAGGATCTTCGGTTGACAATAGAGGAAAATCACTATTGCTTTTAGCGAGGCTAAAAATCGACGTCGCGGCATTCCATTGCTTTAAGATTTGGTTGAGTTTCGAAAGATCCATGGCCGAATCGACCCCAGGGAGCTGTTCAAGTTGTTCTCGAATGCCTTGCAATCGAATCAATCCACGGCCATCAGCGTTCCAAAGATCTGAATCTCGGTAAGCGAAGACCACCAAATCAGAGACGCCAAAGGTGCGTTGCAATTGCTCGAAGTTTCGCCTTACTGGATCGGACTCGGAAAACATGTTTTCGAGCGAGCGATCAAGCCTAAGTCGGATCGAACCAGGCAGGAAGCAAACGGCGGCAGTCAACGCAAGAATAAAGCAAAGAGAACGGTACTTGATAAGCGTTGGCAATTCAGTTCGTATCCCTATAAAATTGGAATGCGAATGGGTTGGTGAAATTCACGTACATCAATACATTTCATCCCTGCTCGCTTGGCCGCTTCTACACCGAGATCAGCATCCTCGAATACAATACAATCCGATGCGTTCACACCAAGCCGACGTGCAGCTTCTAGGAACACATCGGGTTCTGGTTTATGCCGCTGAGTATCTTCGGCAGTCACAATGGCATCGAACCAATTCATGCACTCAACCAGTTCCAATTGGTGATGGATGATTCGACGAAAACCGCCACTCGCGACGGCAATAGGTTTGCGGCCACGATGCTCCCGAGCGACGGCCATGACCGGCTCGATCGGTTTAAGCAAGTGGATCAAATCCAAGAAGGCTTGTTCCTTTTCGTGTGCTGCGTGAACGGCATCTACGGTGACCGACTGTTCTGCGGCGAGCAGTTCAATGATTCTGTGGCTAGGCATGCCTCCCAAGGCATAGAATCGATCCTCGGGCAGTTCCATCCCATATCTCTGCATGGTTTTATACCAAGCCAGAAAGTGGATAGGCATGGAATCAACCAGCGTACCGTCACAATCGAAAATGATTCCTTGTGCAGAATCGATCCAGGTCAGGTAGTTTTCGGGAATCAAGAAGCTCACCGATCCGAGTCATTGGGGTACATTTTTTTCAACTTACGATCTAAAGTCGATCGTTCGATACCGAGGATAGCGGCAGCGATATTCTTTTGTCCACCCGTATGTTCGAGAGTGGCACGGATGTGTTCCGCCTCAACGTCTTCAATCGTGCGCTCTCGATATGCGAGCGACGCCGAATGCAAAAGCGTTTGTGAGTCGAAATTTTCCATTCCGGGCACTTGTAGGTGAGATAAAGCTAAATCCTCGGGTTCTGCTAATTCACCCGCCGACAAAACGTGTGCACGTTCTACACAATTTCGTAATTCTCTAACATTGCCGGGCCAATGGTACTTTTTCATGGCGTCGATGGCTCTCGGTGAGAATCCATTGGGACCATGGCCCGATCTTTGTTGGAATTGCTGAAGGAAGTAGTTCGCCAATAGCATCACATCTTCGGGGCGTTCGCGCAAAGGAGGAATTCTCAACTCGATGACGCGTAATCGAAAATAGAGATCGGAGCGAAAGGCACCATCTTTTACGGCTTGTTCGAGATCTTTATTCGTGGCGGCTATAACACGAACGTCGACGACGATTGGTTTGCTGCCACCAACTCTTTCGAAAGGTTTGCCTTCGAGGATACGGAGAAATTTTGATTGGATCTCCATGCTCATTTCACCGAGCTCATCCAGCATGATTGAGCCGCCGTTTGCTTGTTCGAACTTGCCGGCTTTCCGGTCCGTTGCGCCTGTAAAGGCCCCTTTTTCGTGACCGAAAAGTTCGCTCTCTAACAATGTTGGGGTTAAGGCCGCGCAATTCATGGCAACAAACGGACCTGAGCTTCGCAGGCTGGCATCATGGATGGCGCGTGCGACCACTTCTTTGCCTGAACCACTTTCACCTCGCAGTAGTACGGTCGCGTTGGTTGGAGCAACCTTAAGAACTTGTTCACGAATTCGTGTCATACCAGTGGAGGCGCTGACCCATTGATCGGAATGCCCCAGTTGTTGCTCGAGTTCTTGGATTCTCGATTTGGAATGATTGAGCCGATGCTCCAACATCTTGCGATTCGAGAGGTTTGTCATAAACGTTGCCAAAACTTCGGCAACAGCCAGAGTAACCTCCAAGTCCTCTGCGGTTAGATCTGGTTCATTTAGTCGACTGTATAGGTGGACGAGTCCGAGGACTTCGGTTTCCGTACGTATCGGAGCGAGGATCACGCTAGTCGTTGATCGAATTTGACTTTCTTGAGCGGCTTGGTTTGCGGATCCGGTTGTGACAAGTTCGCTATCCAGATGGACGTTGCGTGCGAGGATTGCGGAGCCTTCTTTAAGGACTGCGTTCGCCAATTTGTCGGAAACCGGATGGTAAGCGCGACCGGCCTTTTGAATCGCAGCAATGACCGAGCGGCTTGCATGAGAGCTCGTCCCTTTGGTGGGAGGCGTGAGCTTTAGGATTCCCGCAGATTGACAACGGGTTGCAGCCAGCAGTCGATCGAGCGCCAGTTCGCATCCTCTCGCCAAATCGGTTTCCTTGGCTAGTTCAAAAGCAAGTTGCAAAAGGTTGACCGTGGACGAGCTCAAAGCGACCGGTTTTGGGGCGGTTGCCATCGGAGTTCCGGTTTTCGGAACCGAGGATGGGCCTCCAGGAGGGTGGCCGGGAATCGTCAAACCTAGGCTAGCAGGGTCCAAAATCGCAGACTTGGACTGCCGATGAACAATGGTGGCAACCTCATTGTCGGCGGTTTGGGTCGTATCTGGTGGTGGGCCGTCGGAGTCTAGAGGAGGGGCAATATCCTCTAAAGAGTGTGAAAACGTCATCCGGCACGACGCCACCGATACGGTTGTACCAGGGGACAGTTCTTTAGGGCCAGAAATCCGCTCACCGTCAACAAAAGTTCCATTTCGGGAGCCCAAATCGCGAACTCGCCAAATGCCATCAAAGAAAATTTCCGCGTGTCGCCGACTCGATCGATCGTCTGGAACAGGGATTTCGTTGGATGAAGCTCGCCCAATTACCAAGTTCTTGCCCGGTTCCAGGCGAAAAACGTCGGTCCAGCGGCTTCCTTGCCGGATAATCAAATAAGCCGATGGACTGTTTGGTTGCATAAGCGGCGATGGGAAATTAACCTAGGACGGAGACGGCGGAACTCTTTTTGGCTTTCCATTGGCGATTTTCATTCGGAAACTGTGGAAAGTTGCCGGGAGTCCGTACACAATAGGATACAGTGTGCTTCAAAAAGAGAAGCCACCCAAAATCACTTTTCTTTTGCACCCCTTGCTGACTTATTGAACCGGAGTACTGAGTATGGGCTTTCGAAGACTTTGCCGCCAAACGCTGGGAATTTGCTTGGGCAACCACCCAGTCGCAAAGCATGCGATGGCTGTTGCGGTAACCATTGGCGTGTTTGCCATTGGTGAGTCAGCGTTTGGGCAAGGCAACGGATTTTTCCGTCAGCCGATCGTTGGTGGTGTTCGTATCGATGCGGACGGGGTCATGCGATCTGCAACGGTTGCCGACCAAAATCAGACTTTGTCGGAATTGCGAGAGACGCTGGTTGGTCCTCAAGGAGAACTGCAAGCGGAATCGAACACTCGTTTGATATCGCTTAAGAATCTTCAAGAAGTTGTGAACCAGTCCCGTAAAAACAACACTGAGATTCCCGAAGAAACCCTTTTCCTCGGTGGTCTAACTCGTGTTGAAAATGTTTACGTGTACCCAGAACGCAACGATATCGTTATCGCTGGTCCTTCTGAACCATGGACAGTTGGGGTCAACGGGACTGTTGTTGGAACCAAATCTGGCCGACCGATCGTGTTGTTGGATGATCTTCTCAACGCTATGAAGACGGTTCACAATGCACAACGTACTGGTATTTCGGTTTCCATCGAACCTACCGAAGAAGGTGTTGTTCGATTGAATCAGTTGCTATCTCAAGTTCGCGATACCAACCAAGCGAATTGGAAGAAGCTTGAACTCGCTATGTGTGAAGCGTTTGGTCCTCAACAAATCAAATTGGAAGGGGTTAGCTCAGACAGCCATATCGCAAGAATCATTCTCGCAGCTGACTACAAGATGAAGCTTTACGGCATGAATCTCGCAAAAGCTCCGGTAGCAGGTTTGCCAAGTTATCTTGAGATGGTTCGCAACTCAGCGACCAAGAACGTTCAATCCCGATGGTGGATGGCTTGCGATTACACAGCGATCGAACACAGTGCCGACCGGCTTGCATGGAAGATTAGCGGTCCTGGTATCAAGACCCTAACTGAACAAGAGCAATTCGGAGCTGATGGTTCGGTCAAGGGCGCAGGCAAGGCAGATCCAATTGCCAAGAAATGGGCCGACAATTTTACTTCGAAGCTCGATGAGCTATCGGTAAAGGATCCCGTTTTCGGACAACTCCGCAACGTTATGGATCTCTGTGTTGTCGCCGCGATCATCGAATCGAATCGCCTGCAAGACTTGGCTTCCTGCGATTTGACCTCGATCCTCGGTGACAATTCCGTTGTCGAAACAGCCAAGCTAGCCGTACCAAAGTCGCTTGATCCTCAATGCAGCTTTATTCAATCCGCACGTGGCTTTGTTGTTTCCGCCAGTGGTGGAGTTTTGGTCGACTCATGGCAAGTAGCCGCGACCGCGAAACCTTCGGACAGCGTTTCGAGAGTTGAGGCTGCTAAGGAATGGACAAACTCGGGCAGAGTTTGGCAATAAAACAACTGATCGACCATAGATCCTAAAACAAAAAACGACCGGTTGATACCGGTCGTTTTTTATTGAACATCCGTAGGCTCTTCTGGGCGTTTCGGCAGTTGTTTGTATTTCGCTTTTTGAGGCTAAGCGGATACCAAGAATTGTGTGACGATCATTTGCTACCGAAGCATACGACGGAGCCCTTTTCCGTAGCAATCACTAGTTTGTCGTTAGAGATCGCTGGCGAGGCCAATATTTGGCCGGAGAGTTGATAAGACCAAACTTCTTTTCCGGTACTCAGATCCAATCCATAGACCTTGCCATCAGACGATCCGATCCAGACGCGGTCGCCGCAAATAACGGGGGAACTATCGGATCGCTTTCGAAGCAGCGATTCCCATTTGACTTGTCCATTGGAAGCATCGAGAGCGACAATGCGACGATTGCGACTGGGGAGAACTACCGTTCCCTTGAGGGTATTGCCATCGATTTGTGCGGAGGTAGCAGGGGAGCTTCGCACATCGAGTCCGAGCGCTGGATCTGGGGTATAACTCCAAACCTTTTCGCAGGTATCCACGCGGATCGCGTAAACGGTACCAGGTTGGGTAGGGATGATCACAATGTCACCGATAACATTAGGAGTACAAAGAGTAGGCGCCATGAGAGGGATAGGTGAGCCCTGGGATTGCCCGTTGGAAATATCTACTTTGTGAAGTTGGCTATCGCAACCTCCCAAAAAGGACAGGTTCTTCCAAACTGCTGGTGATGACTTTAGTTGATCACCTGTTTCGTAGATCCATTTCTCTTTGCCTGTTTCGAGATCCAAACAAACCAGGGAGCCATAGTCGCTCGCGTACAACACGTCAGAGCCCAGGATAATAGCTCCATTTACCATGGGCTGTTCTGTTTCCCTGGACCATATCTCTTTGCCGGTCAAGTCGAAGCAATAAAGGTTGCTATCAAAATCTGCGATGATGATTCTGTCTGTATTGCATGCGGCAGGGACAACCACCCCCTGTTTGAGTTTGTTCTTCCAGGCTAACTTCCCGGTTGCCAACTCTATGGCATAAAGCGTTCCTTTAAAGTCTCCGACAATCACCAGTCCATTCACAATGATTGGTGTTGCTTCGAAGCCTTCTTCGGATTTTTCGGTTTTGAATTCCCAGAGAGAAGCTGGCGTGTCGGAAAGCGAGCCCTCCGCGACCCCCGTGCCGTTGGAATTCCCCCTCACAAATGGCCAGTCAGCACCGGCGCACTGACTGGTTAAAAATGAAAGAGAAAGGGAAGGTGCCGCACACATTGCCCAAGCCAAAAAAAGCGAGGATCGCAATTTTTTGCTAAAAGAAAGTTGCAATAGTTTGCTGGAGATTTTTCGCATGTCAGGTTCTGTTCGTTGTTAGGATTAAGGAACGAGTTCTTAATGCTTTAGGACTTTATCGGAGGAACCTCGTGGACAACGAGTAGGTTGTGTGTGTTAACCAGAACACCCGTTCCCGTAACGTAGACTACGCGATCACCGGGGACCAGCATGCCGCGTGCAACGCCCCATTGAGTGACTTTTTCGATTAGTTTCTCTGGGTTTTCAAGATTCTCGACATGGTGAGGCATGATACCCCAGAACAGGGTCATGCGGCGCAGAACCGCGTCGGAATCGCTTACCCCCAAGGTTGGGATATAGTTTCTCTGTTTTGCCTTTACCCAAGCAGTACCACCCGTGTGGCTGACAACGACGACAAGCTTGGCATCGATGGCTTCAGCGATGTTCGCTGCGTTGTGGGTTACGGCTGATGTAACAGGGTGCACGCGGCTGGAGAATCGGGTTTTGGATTCTACAGGTTGCGATTTCAGAAGTACTTCGGTCCGAATCATGATTCGGTTCATCGTTTCGACAGCGAGTACCGGAAAGTCGCCGATAGCCGTTTCGCCGCTGAGCATGCAAGCGTCAGCGCCGTCGAGAATTGCATTAGCGACGTCACTAGCTTCGGCACGGGTTGGCCGTCGATTGTGATGCATGCTTTCGAGCATTTGTGTTGCGACAATGACCGGTTTTAGTTTTTCGCGGCAGATTCGAATGATCTTCTTTTGCGCGACGGGGGTATCGGCCACATCGATTTCGACCCCTAGGTCACCACGTGCCACCATGACGCCGTCTGCCGCGTCGACAATCGCCTCTAGTTCCTCGAGCGCTTCTCGTTTTTCTATCTTCGCGATAACGAGAGCCGATGCATCCATGGATGCTAGCAGATTCTTCAGCGACAAAACATCTTGTGCGGATCGCACGAAAGAGAGACTTATAAAATCGATGTTGTTTCTGGCTGCCCACAGCGCATTATCAACATCCTCGGGACGCATGGATGAAACCGAGAGAGAGGTACCAGGTAGATTGATACCTTGTTTCGAGCGAATCGTACCTTTAACAACGATTTCGCAACGAACGGAATCCTTAAGTTTTTCAACGACGTGCATGCTAATCATACCGTCGGCCAGCATGACACGATCGCCGAGAGACAGTTCGTCGATAAGGCGCGTGTAGTTACTGGTTACTTCTCGTTCGTTACCGGGAGTATCGCCGCGAACAAAGGTTATATGGTCACCGATATCGACATCGAGAGGCTGTTCGTTGAACAGTTTTCCTAATCGAATTTTGGGGCCTGCCAAGTCTAATAGAATTCCGACATGGAAGCCCGTCATCTCACCTGCTCGGACAATTTTGCTTCGCATGCGTTCATAGTCGGCTTGGGTGCCGTGAGCGGCATTAATCCGAAAGATATCAACGCCATGTTCGATCATTTCGGCGAGCGTTGCTTCATCTTCGCAAGCAGGACCTACCGTGGCCACAATTTTGGTTCGAGCTTCGTTTAAAGAATTCCGTGTCATAACGTACCTGCGAATGGGATATTTTAGAATTTAATGTTGTAACGAACGTGTGTTTGGATTGATAAAGATCAAGGAACTAGTACCAGTTTTCCCGCCAAAGCGCCACTCTTTTGAATAGTGTTGGATTCCTGGAGTTCATGAGCAACGCGAGCATCCGAGAGTTTTAGAACTCGATCGATTTGCGCACGAATCGCTCCCGTACGGAGCCAATGATTAAGGTCCGATGCGGCCACCGATTGTTTCTCGGGTGGTTCATTGAACATGGCAAAACCGAAAACAGAGCAACCTTTAACATAAAAAGGTCCTACGGGAAACGCCGGTCTTGCGTCGCGACCGGCCATCAAGATCATGCGTCCCCCTATTGCCATTGACTGTACTGCCTGGTCGAAATCTGGATCGCGAAGGGTTTCCCAGTAAACGTTAACACCGCTAGGGGCGAGCCTCTTGAGTTCATCCGTGACGTTTTGTGTGCGATATTCGATCACATGGTCGGCTCCTAGTACTCGGCACCTTTGTGCTTTTTCGGAACTACCGGCCGTGGTAATCACGTTTGCATTCATCGCTTTAGCGATTTGCAGGACCATGGAACCGACACCTCCGCTCCCGCCTCGAACGAAGATCGTCTCACCTGGTTGTAATTGAGCTTTGGACACCAAACCTATGTGTGCGGTGATACCAACCAAGGAGATGGCAGCCAGATCTTTGTCGGCAACATTATCGGGGGATGGATAAACCCACTTAGCATCGACACAAATTTGCTCAGCAAAAGTGCCTTGCCGACCCATTAACCCCTGGTTCGATCCCCAGACTCGCTGCCCTACATTTAGGCCGCGAACCTCGTGTCCTACCTCAACAATCGTGCCAGCAAAGTCGCAGCCGATGATATAAGGGGTAGGCAATGGCCAAAAATTGGCGCCGTTCCGTATGTAAGTGTCGATTGGGTTGACCGACACAGCAGCGACATTGATTTTGACTTGAGTGGAGCCACAGACCGGTTCCGATAGGTCGCCGTACCGGATTACATCCGGCGATCCAGTGCTTTCGATAAATGCAGCTTTCATAAGTTTTCGTCGTACTAGCTTTCGTTCCTTCTAGACTTGGTTTCGGGTATACTACCAAAAGATAGGGCTGCTTGTCTTGGCGACTCACAGATTATTCTCAAGAGGAGTTTATTTAGGGTGGATCGAACGAATCGATGGGGTTTGGTAGGGGTCGTGGTATTGGCTATCTTTATTTTTCCTTCTATTTGTCGAAGCGAAAATCAAATAGTCGAGGCGAAACCGTCCGTTTCCGTTTCACTTTTGGATGGGCGTAGTTTTGATGCCCGCCTGATCTCTGTTGGGGCATCGGAGGTTGTGGTTGAGGTTGCAGGAAAGAGAGAAGTGTTTTCAAGCACAGTAATCTCCTCGTTGCGTTTTTCGGAGACCGAGGGTTTAACTACCGGTGTAACTGACGGCGGTGGACAAGCAACTTCAGAGAAACGATTGCTCGAGCTGAGCGATGGAACCAAACTTTACGGCAGTTTGTTCACGGGGAAAGGAAACAGTTGGGTTTTTGAGTCAGAGGTGTTTGGCAAAGTTGATTTGCCGACGAGTAGCGTACGATATTTGCTGTTTACTCCGCTAGCTGATGATGCACAAAAGTCTGCCTGGGAAGAGGCTTTGAGCGACAACGGCAGCAACGATGCCTTGATTGTAGTTCGGGCTACGGGAGAGCTGGTTCGAGTCGGCGGGACCATTCGCGAGGCGAAAGCGGAGAAAATCCATTTCGATTTCGACGACCAAAACCTTGAGATGCCGCTTGAGCGACTCAAAGGGATTAGTTGGTTTCAAACCGCCAAATCCTCTCGAGGCCCTGCGGTGGAAGTTCAATTGCGCAATCAGTCCAGCCTGCAATGCAAGTCGATTGGGTTTGCCGATTCAGTGTTCACGTTTTCAGTTGGCTCAGATATCGAGATAAAGGTTCCAGCTAGCAAAGTTGCGACGATACAGTTTGCTACTACGAACATGCGATGGGTAGCGGAATTGCCAACATTGGATGCTACTCTTCAGTCTCCGATTCCGTGGGAGTTTTCGCTGGACGCTTCGAAAACAGCATTGCTACCGCGTTTCGTGAGGCACCGCGCCGGCGGGGATTCGAAAAGGGTGATGCTGCCAGCGCAAGAGCAGGGGTTACTCTTTGCCTCTCCTGCGAGTTATGTATTTCGCGTCCCTGACGGGTTCCAGGCTTTGCAAGCCACCGTGGAACGCCCAGGATTGGCGAACTATCGTTCCGATTTACTTATTGAGGTCTGGCAGGAGGACGAGAAATTGTTTTCCAAAGTTCTAGCTGGCACGCAAGACTCCATGGAGGTAAAAGTGAACGTAGTTCCCGAGAAAAAGACTAAGTTATCAGTATCGGCAAACGGCCCGTCTAATTTAGGAACGGAAGTCCAGTGGAAACAAGTACGAGTGCTACGATGAATTGCTGTGACAGTCGTGGGGTCAATCGCTACATGAATCGGCTTGTAACTCCAACGATTCGAATCAAATCAGTTATTGCCATCTTTGCTGCTCTCGGAGTAGCAACGCTAGCGATGGCTTCTACGGCGCGGTCAAATCCTCAATCGAACGACGATGCAGGTGTTGAACAAAATGTTGCACCACCCCCTACTGCGGCTGACGGATTACCAGGGGAGGGAGTCGCGTCGGATTCCTCGATAACTCCACCGGTGCCATCTGGAAAAGTTCTCGCGGCCCAGCAGGCTCGAATCGAAGCAATGAAAAGAGCTTCCTTTGCGACAGTAGCCGTGCACAGCAAAGATGGCGAGGGTGGGGGGTCGGGGGTCTGCATATCCTCGGACGGTTATGTGCTCACAAATTTTCACGTCTCAAGCCCGTTTGGTTATCGGATGAAATGCGGGCTCAACGATGGCAAGATGTATGATTGTGTTGTTGCTGGAATTGATCCTACTGGTGATTTGGCCGTGCTTAAGATGTACGGAAGAGATGATTTTCCAGCGGCTTCGTTGGGTGATAGCGATTTGGTTCGGGCTGGGCATTGGTGCTTTGCGGCTGGAAACCCATTTGTGCTGGCCACCAATTTGCAGCCAACCATTACCTACGGAATAGTGAGTGGGGTTCGGAGGTATCAATATCCGAGCGGAACATTTCTGGAGTACAGCGACTGCATTCAAACTGATGCGGCCATCAACCCAGGAAATTCTGGTGGCCCGCTCTTTAACATGAATGGTGAACTGATTGGCATAAACGGCCGCTGTTCTTTTGAAAAACGAGGGCGAGTGAATGTGGGGGTAGGCTACGCTATCTCGATCAAACAGGCTATGAATTTCTACTGGCAACTTCGTTCGGGTCGCGTCGTTGACCATGCAACACTAGGATTTACGGTCGCAACCGACACCAAAGGTAAAGTCACCGTTTCGAACATTCTTGAATCCAGCGACGCTTTTCGAAGAGGCATTCGTTATGGCGATGAAATACTAAAAGTTGGGGATCGAGAAATCGCCACAACCAACCAGTTAAAAAACATCGTAGGGATCTATCCTGATAGTTGGCGAATCCCAATTCGTTACAGGAATGCAGATGGCGTTTTAGACACCTTTATACGATTACCAAGTTTACACCTGTCCAGTGAGCTAGAAGAAATTGTTAAAGGCGAAAATCCCACGCCGAGGCGAGCTCCAGTGCCCAAACCCGATGAGAGATCGGATGGGGAGGATAACGAGCCGGTTGAAAGTAAGG
Organism: Pirellula sp.; assembly: GCA_046344995.1. Taxonomy (GTDB): domain Bacteria; phylum Planctomycetota; class Planctomycetia; order Pirellulales; family Pirellulaceae; genus JBKCUI01. The sequence goes on along the minus strand of JBKDKR010000077.1, from coordinate 68,496 downwards.
AATCAGAGGCTGAAAAGGACCCGCTCATCGACAAATATGAACTCAAACGCGGGTATTCTAACTATTACTTCAATCGACTCGAAAAGAATCGAGTCATGAGTTTGCTGCATGCGTTTTCCGAACCTTTCGAGACATCGCAAGCAGTCCATTGGAATGGAACAGTTCTCGCTGAAAATCAGTCATTTTCTGGTGTGTCATCAGACACTTCGGTTCTGTGTCGCATTGGAACAGATACCGAAACATTACACCCGATCCAAGGTTGGTTGCCTCAGATTCGTTCTAAATCGAATGTGTGCATAGGGATGGCGATTCGAATTTGGCACCTATGGAATACGATTGGGCCAGACAAGATGGGAGAAGCGATTTACCTTGGACGAAATCCGATTGTGGGAACTGATGAGTTATTTGATACAATCAGGTTAACCACGGGCGAAGTCAATTGCTTAGTCTACACCAGCACTCTGAACGGATCGATTCGGCTTATCGAGTTGTTTGCTGACAATCAAGTCGATCCAGCTGAAGTCTATTTTGATGCCTATTTGACTGAAAGCAAACCCAAGGCTCCAAGTGTCATTCGTCTGCAATTCGGTTTGGAATTACAGACATTGGTCCGTCTAACCGAGGTCAAGCTGGTTGGCCAAAATGGAGGAGCGACAGAATGACACTGACAAATCTGAGTCGAGCATTCGGATTGATTTTGAGTTTAACCATTCTATGTGTTCCTGCATCGGCAGCAGCCGCAACTACGCCTTCTGAAACTCCAGCGACCATGTCCGACCAAGCGGCATTGGGCCCAGATGGTGATCAGACTTTGTTTCAGCACGACGAACTAGTGGATCGTGTGCAAGAGAAAATGGTCAAGATCTTTGGCGCTGGGGGAGCTCGTGGGCTCGAAAGCTACCAGAGCGGTTTTTGGATTGGAAAAGAGGGGTTGATACTCACCAGTTGGTCGACAGTCTTGGACGTGTCAAAGCTGAGGGTTGTTGCTCATGATGGTCGTAAGTTTGATGCAGAGATTTTAAGTTTTGATCCATCCACTGAGTTGGCTTTGTTAAAGGTAGGCGAATCGCAAATTGAGGGTTTCGATATTGATTCGAAATCGTCAGTTCGTGTTGGTCAACGAGTCTTTGCCGTTAGCAATCTTTTCAAAATTGCGACGGGGGATGAGTATTGCAGCGTTCAGAAGGGAGTCATCATGGCGATTTCCTCTCTGACACAAAAACGCGGAACGACGAAGAATATGTCCCTGGGAAAAGTCTACGTACTCGATGTCATGACCAATAACCCAGGCGCGACAGGTGGAGCGTTGATCGATATTCGTGGGGGGCTCATCGGAGTGCTGGGTAAAGAAAGTCGCGACGCATCGACAGGGATTTGGGTGAATTATGCTTTGCCCATCGAGGTTGTTTCCGCCTCGGTTGAAAGGATGAAAAGCGGAGTGGTCTCAACACCCGCGTCCGAGTTGGCTATGGCGGAGAAACCTCACAAAATCAACGATTTGGGAATGACGCTCATCCCTGACGTTTTGCCTAAAACCCCGGTGTTTATCGACGAAGTTCGTGCGGGGTCGCTGGCTGAGTTGTCTGGGCTCAAAGCCAATGACTTAATCCTTTTGCTCAACGACCAAAGAATTGATTCTCGCAAGAATTTCGAACGTCTGCTTAGTACACTGAACCGAGCGGACTCGTTCGAGTTATTGGTCCAACGAGGGCAGGAATTGATTCGAATTCAAGTTCGGCCCTAGCTCTTACATAAATAGAAATTTGGCATGAGATCGTATCTCTCGATTCTTCAAATTGCAAAACGAATTGCTTGCCTGATAGGCATCACATTCCTATCGATTTCGACGTCTGAAGCCCGGCAGTCATTAGACGAGCTCGAACAGCAAGCATTACAAGCAGCTGGCGACTTTGCTCAGGAATACACAGTTCAGGTAGAAGCGTTTGGCGGGCAAGAATTCGTCAATCGGCAAGCCATTGCTAGTGGCCCTTCGACGGGAACAATCTTGACCTCTGATGGTTGGATTGCATCGAGCACGTTTTATTTTCGAGGTCAACCAGCCTCTATTACAGTTTTACTACCCAATGGAGATCGGAAGCCAGCCAAACTCGTAGCTCGCGACCATAACCGCGAAATAGCCATTCTAAAGATTGAAACAGATCAGCCCTTGAAAGCTGTCGTTGCTAGTGGTCGAGATAGCTGGCAAGTTGGACAATGGACCTTAGCGTTAGGGAAAACGTTTGACGTAAGAATTGCTAGTCGGTCGGTCGGTATTCTCTCTGCAATGGGTCGTGTCTTTGATAAGGCCATTCAAACGGACTGCAAGATATCGCCACAAAACTACGGAGGTCCACTCGTTGATCTCAAGGGGGAGACGATGGGGATTTTGACCTTGCTTAATCCTGCGATTGCTACAGAGGGCGAGGTCGAGCAATGGTATGACTCAGGTGTTGGGTTTGCGATTCCTATTCAGGACATTTTAGATCGACTGCCTATTCTAAAGACCGGCACAGATATCTACCCAGGCAAACTCGGAATACGAACTCAGGGTAAAGATGAGTTCAAGGAAGGGATCACGCTAATTGGTTTGAGTCCTGGGGGGCCGGCCGCAAAAGCCGGAATGCAGGCCGGGGACAAGATTATAAAAGTGGGACGAAGTCTTCAAGCACTCAAACCGGTAGCGACTTACATGCAGTTCCGACATGCGATCAATCCAATCGACGCAGGTCAGCCTGTTGTTGTCGAGATCGATCGGGGGGGGCAAGTCATCCCAGTTGAAATGATCATGGCCAAAGAGTTACCGGAATACAAAGAGCCATATCTTGGAATTGCAACAATTCGGGAGTCAGACCAATCGGAACGCATCCTACACGTGGTAAAGGAGAGTCCGGCAGATATCGCGGGGCTTGCAGTTGGAGACACCATTACAAAATGGTTTGGGCTTCCATTGCTGAAAGAAAAAGGACTACGCCAGCATTTATGGTTTCATGATTTTCGATCTCCAGCTCAGCTGACTGTTAAGAAAGCGTCGGGGGAGGAAATCTCTGTGAGTGTTGCCACAACCGCGAGACCAACCGGGGAAATTGTTGTTCCTGCTATTTCTTATCCCGCTACGGAAATCAATGAGTCCGCACCAGAGACATCTATCCAACAAATTCCCATGGGTGACGTGAGAAACAGAGCGTTTGCCATTGTCCCTAATACCTACCGGAGCAACATACCTCACGGTTTGTTATTGCTGTTTTCCGAAGCTGGCCCCTCAGAGCCAAAGATATGGTCAACTCAGTGGGAGAAATTTGCAGCTGCGAATCGATGGATTGTTGTTGTTTTGCAATCGGCTGATGAGCAAGAATGGACATTTGAGGAGATGGAAATTGCAGCCAGAGCCAGAGGCCACGCATTGACGAATTACTCGATCGATCGGAATCGAATTGTAGTGGGAGGAATCGCCTCAGGAGCCGTTTTAGGCATAATCACAGCGGTCCAGCAACCGGGAGAATACCAAGGACTGTGGGTTGGTAATGGCAAACTCAAAGCGAGGATTCGCCTAACGCCCCCCGAGCCAGGCGAATCATTAAGGTTCTTTTTGAACGGTACCGATCAATCGATCAAAGACCTTTCCGAAAACGTCAGCAAGGCTGGCTATAATGTGAACTTTTACGACCAAGATATTGAAGCGAATAAAGAAAACTTTGCCCCATCTCCAGTTTTGGAAAAGCTACAGCATTGGCTTCAATTTCAAGAAATCTACTGATAATCACAAGAAGATCTAGGGAAGTAATTGATCGAGAGCTTGGGCTAAAGTTCGGGCCCGAAAGGGGTAAGCTTCTCTTTCCAGACGGTCTGCAGTTGCTCGGATGCTAGCAAGCAATAGTTCGTCTGCCATCTGTCCCAACATGATTCTTAATCCGAATTCGGGTGCAGGTGCGATCGCCCAGCGTTTAAGTTTGCGAGATAAAAGGTCTGTAAATTCTCGGTTCGTAATTGGCTCTGGGGATGCAAGGTTATAGATCCCAGCACTCTCTGGATTTAACGCCAAATGAAGAAAACCTCCCGCTGCATCGTCGACGTGAATCCAGCTCCAGTATTGTCTTCCACTCCCGACTTTTCCTCCAAGACCGAGTCGAAACAGGGGGATCATTTTCGAAAGAGCACCTTGGAGAGGATGGATCGCCATTGCCAGTCTGCCAATACAAACTCCGCCGCAGTCGGCATATTCTCTGGCTGCCGCTTCCCACTGTCGACTTACATGTTCCAGAAAAGAATTTCCACTGTTTATCTGTTGATCTGCGTCAAGATCTGAACAAATTGTTTCACCTTGGTCGCCGTAGGCTCCAATACCGGATGCGCATACGAATTTCTTGGGTGGATTTTTGAGTTTTCTCAAGCCCCTAACTAAGGACGATGTGCTTTCAACTCGGCTTGAAAGGATTTTCTTTTTGATTTTTTCAGACCAACGATTGTCTGCGATTCCATGTCCGCCTAGGTGGATGACAGCATCGAGCTGCTCAACGACATCAGGTTCGGAAAAGGTTTCGTTGGAGAAGGTCGTTATCGCATCAGAAGGAATACTCGCATCTGCGTTAGGCGTTCCAGGGCGAACAATACGAACGACTTCGATTCCAGACACGGATGCTAAAGCGCAGATGCGACGGCCAATCATCCCGCTGGAACCGGAAAGGCCGATTCGGGGCACCTTATCATGTGCGGCGAGATTCTTGATGTGTGCCGAGAATCGAAGATCTTCAAGAGTTGTGCGATGCCTGTAAGCAAACATGGAAGAGATCTTCTTCTCAATCCAATGCGAACCTAGTCGTCCAAACACTCCATATGGTAATTGGTATCGGACTGAATCCGTGAGGCGACAGGAATGATTCGGCAACGATTCCATCAGGTGGTCATGGACCCAGCTGCGGAACGGACCTCTCACCTGTATGTCTTGAAAGCTCAGCGGCGGTTCGAAAGCTGAGTGGCGAGCGAGCCACTCCATTTTTAGAAATCCTAGGGTCTGCTGAAGAAGGACCTCAGCCCCAACGTCAAGCGATTTATTTCGCTTTAGAATTTTTACGCGTTCCCATGGTGGGATCAGGCGGTCTATTGCTCCACGACGCGCGTGGTAGTCGAATACCGTCCTTTGATCAAATGGGAGCTCGGAGGATTTCTTGAACACTAAATGTCGGAGTCTGGTAGGAGCGGCGCGGTTTCGGTCATTCCTCGCAATTTATCAAGGGCGCGTTTTTCAAGTTGTCTAATTCGCTCTTTCGATACGCCGAGAACGTCAGCAAGCCTTTGTAGCGTTTGAACTTTGCGATGTCCGCCGAGCGAAAAACGTGCACGGATAATAAACTTCTCTCGGCGATCCAAATGGTCGAGCATGAGAGCCAGACGGTTACGCAAGGCATGCCATCGCTCTTCGCTCATCGATGATGACTTTTGGTCATCGCTGAAATCCAAACCGTTTTCGCTCAAGCTGGCGATGTTCTTTTGACGCTCCTTCTGCTTCTCCATTACTTTGCGGTATGTGTTTCGCCTTACCACTTGAGTTGCGTAGGTGCTGAACCTAAATCCGAGGGCGACGTCAAACTTCTCAACGGCTCGAATGACGGCGACGATTCCGTCACTCAAAAGATCATCAAACCCATTATGTTGGTTTACGAACTTTTTGATGATCGAAATCACGAGCCGCATGTTGGACTTAACAATGCAGTCGCGATGCCAATCTGCTGCCTTGACGAGCCCATCGATTCGGCGGAGCAGCCAATCGTCAGGTTTGCTAAGGTCGACGAAAGCGCGAAGTTGTAGAGCCCTGTATTTCAGAAAATTCATTCGGAAGAAGAGCATCTTCTCTTCATCCGGGGTCAGTAACTTCGTCTCGCACAGTCTCGCGAGGTGTACGGGAAGGTCTGCTAGTTTCGAGGATTTCTTGGCGGGTTCGGAAGTCATTTGAGCGAGGATATGTTCCCCCATGAATTCCTGTTCGGCGGTGTCGGCCGAAAATGTATCGGGACTTCCTATGAACGCGATTTCGGTCGAAGCAATCCGTTTTGCCTTCCTCTGAAGATCGGCTTCGTCGCTAGCCTCCGGGAAAGAGAGCTGAACAAAATTTACAAAGGATGCTTCTAGCTTCGCGTCTTTGAAGGTTTTGGACGTCTTCCTTTTCGGCTTTTCCTTTCGCGCGACGGGTAGAGACGCATCCGCCCCATCCCTGACCGACTCTAGGTTAGAGACCTCAGCAACCGCTGTTTTGCTGGATTTCGACACTCGCTTCTTCGCAACTCGAGCAACCATAATTTCCTTGACCCCAGTTCTCGCTGACAAATCGTTCAAATCGTTCATATCGATCGTTATAGGTTGTTTTGATGAACGATTCAAGAGTTGCGAGAACGAATTCTGGGAATTTAGTCCGTTTAAAACATCCCAATGATTCCCGCAAAAAACTGATAGTGGCTTGAAAACTCCCCGTCCTGTGTCCTATACTGTTGTGAACGATTTGGACGATTTTGATTGTACGCTTAGGACATTTTGTAATCTTGGAAGAAACATTTACTCCGAAACAAATAGCGCAGGCGCTCCAGGTGAGCGAGTCGTCGGTAAAACGTTGGTGCGACCGTGGGGTAATACGCACACACCGCACTCTGGGGGGGCATCGTCGAATATCCTTGGCTCAACTCATGGAGTTTTTAGAGTCAACGAATCGCAAGGTGGTGGACCCAGACGCAATCGGGGCCGCAGAGCCGAAATCGGATCATCCAGCGGTTGCTTCAGATATCTTTAGGAATGCGGTTACGGCGCAGCCCATTGATCCCAACGAGCACGTTATTCCGTTCGACTCAGCGACTCAGGCATCGATGCGGGAGGGTTTTTTGCGTGCAGTCGTGATCGGGGATGAGGCGGAGGCTCGCCGAATAGTGAGTCGATGGTACGCGGCTGGTCATGGAATTGTTTCTGTGGCCGACCAGCTAATCGGGCCCACTTTCCAATCTATAGGCGATTCATGGGCCTGCGGCGAGATGGAGATATACCAGGAGCGAAGAGGTTGCGAGATTTGTATTCGTCTGATTCATGAGCTGCGTAGGCTTTTGCCAGATCCAATGGGTTCATCGCCACTGGCGATGGGGGGGACAACGAGCGGTGATCAGTATCAGCTTCCCAATTTATTGGTGGAAATGGTGTTCCGCGAGGCTGGTTGGAGATCGATAAACCTGGGGAATAACTTGCCATTTCCTAGTCTTTTGTCGGCGGCTCGCAAGCACATGCCAAAAATATTCTGGCTCAGTGTCTCTTATGTTCCCGACGAAGAGCGATTTGTTGCTGATTGCACTCAGTTTGCGCAGAGCCTCCCTAAAGGGGTGGTTTTCGTTGTTGGCGGCGGGGGAATTTATGAAGACTTGAGGAAACGCATCGCTTATTCGTCATACTGTGACAATATGGCACAGCTTTCTAATTTGGCTCGAACAATTAAAGCTGGACTATCAACCACCTTTAAGACGATCTAGATAAGCCATGTTGTGTTGTGAGGATTTTGCCTGTTTTTTCATCAAAAACAGCCTTTGGGCTTTCCAAATCCTCGATCGATCGTCAACATACTTCGTCCTGATTTTAGGAAAATTCTGTTCACGTTTTTTTGTTGTAAATAGGAATCATGAGCCAAAAATTGCTCCAACTTGTAGAACAGTCTTCGCTTAAGCCGAATGTGGATGCGTTCGAAATCGGTGATACTGTCGATGTCCACACGAAAATTCAAGAAGGCAACAAAGAGCGAATTCAGATTTTCAATGGCACAGTCATAGCCAAGAGTGGATCGGGAACTCGAGAAATGTTCGTGGTTCGCCGAATTGTGGCTGGTGAAGGTGTAGAACGAAAGTTCCCTCTACATTCGCCAAAGATTGAGAAGATCGAAGTCAAAAGAAGGTCCGTTGTTCGACGTGCTAAGCTCTACTTCTTGCGAGATCGAACTGGCAAGGCTGTCCGTCTCAAGGAACGTCGAGTCTAGGGTCAATATTCCTTGGCTTGGTTTGCCGACTTTTCGTGGGCAGATCGATTTGACGACCAATCCTTATAAAGTTTCGTTTGCAATCGCCTGATTTGAATTGCAAACCAAAGTTAGGAAAAGTTGGATGCCGGGTTTGGAAAAGAAGATTGATGTATGCAGAAAGCGGCTGTTGAAGCCGCTTTTTTCGTTTCCAGAGCGGGTAAATATCTTTGTAGATGATTCTGCTGTGTTCGAAAGATTTCTGAAAACGGTTACCATAGCAGACTGTTGCTTTGAGCAAGCGGACGGGTCGTGCGCGGCCTGGATGGTGAATCGAATTAGGGAGATGTTGCAAGTTGGATAACGACGGAATCAGCAGCAGGCTCGCATCGTGGATGGAATCTTGTTCGATCTCGCTTGGTCGTGCTTCTACTGCCGCATTACAGGATTGGCTTAGTCAGTCTTCTTACTGGGACCCGGATGCGGCTTTGCTAAACCAGCTAGGTCCATTGCTTCAGCAGTTCCCAGAGTTGGAGACGGGAATCGTTCACTTGATTCCGTTCTTGTTGTCGACCAGGAGCCCGGGCGTTTTTGTGGGATTTATGGAGCGAGATCGTGACGCATTGCCCGTGTTGATGCGAATCCTTTCGTTACCAACACCGGCGGCTGCATGGTTGGTGGACGATGAAGATTGTTTTGATTGGCTTCGTCTTTCTGCAGGAAAGATTGTTTCACTGGAACAATTGCGAGACATCATAGCAACCGAGGTTTTGTCTATAGAGGACGAAGAGGTGAGGCTCGCGTCGATGAGGTCATTTCGACGTCGCGAAACATTGCGTGTTTTATGTGCCTATTATCTTCACTCGATGCCTTGGTACGACGTGCTGCAACAGTTGACATGTATTGCAGATGCGGCTTTTTACTCATCGTGGGTGCTTGCGATTTCCGAAACCCGAGGAGGGATCGAGCGAAGAGCAAAACTTGAAGACGGGCTGGTGGCGATTGCTGGAGGTTGCTTCGGCGGCTGCGAAACGGATTTCGAGTCCCCGCTTGCCATTCAGTTTTTGTCTGCAGACGACTCATCGTTGGAGACTAGGGGTTCAAGCGGGGATGTCGAGCGATCCCGGGTCGTTCAACGCACTATTTTTTGGCTTACACACAAGGATGGTTTTGCGTATCGAGTCGATAGTTTTTTCGGTTCTGGTGAACCCGGGGAAGGCTCGCAGGCAGAAACGCTTTTGAGTGAGCGTTTGTTATGCAATGGACGCCAGTGGTTGCAGCAGATTGAAAATCAAGGCAGAACGTTGCATCGATTGACGTTACTACGACGTCGACTGCTGGCCGGTAGCGAGTCGTTTTTTAAGACCATCGATCAACAGATTCCCGATCTGATTTATCGAAGAAGCATTTCTGGGGCTGATCTAGCAGGCCTGTCTGCTTTTTACCGACGCATTAAGCGCGCTGTTACTTCTGATGAAAAGCCATCGTCTTTAGTAGCGATGCGAGAGCTGCTGATATCGTGGCGAGACGAAGTAATATTCCTTGTTCATTATCTCCAACTTCTTCATGGTGTTGATGATGAATCCATACGAGTTACCAATACGAGAGCAGCCATCGGTGCCTTGGCGAATGTTAATCACATAACCGAATCGGAGAGAGGAATACTCGATACCGCTTGGAAGGACGTTTCAGCTGCGATACTACAGTTGCAATCGAGAATTTTGACTTTAACGAGCGGCTCTTCCGTTGAGTTTCCGATGACCGATTCGCTAACTTCCGCATTTGAAAACTGTCGAGAGAGCATTTCTAAAGCACGGCAGATTCTGCAGCATATGCAATCCGAGGCCTTTTCTGGAGATAAAGAGGTTGAGGCAGAGACGGATTTAATACTCGATCCAAATCCTTCTGCATCATGGGCAGACGAGATTTTGAGAAGCCATGGGTTTGTTCGCTTGCAAGCGGCTTACCGAAACCTTCAAGAGTTGGCCAAGGAGGACATTCAAATGCTCTCCACCAAACGATGTCGTCATTTCTTAGCATCTATCGCACCTAGACTTTTGCAAAAGATACATTTGACGCCCAATCCAGATCTGACTCTCGAAAATCTCGTCGAAACCACTCGTTCGCTTGGGGGGAAAGGTGTTCTTTGGGAACTCTTTAGCGTTCATGAGCCGAGTATGGATTTGTACATTCGGATTTGTGGTGCTAGTCCTTATTTAGTTTCAATACTTACCAAGAATCCAGGGATGATCGATGAGTTACTCGATTCTCTGATGTTGAACCGGCTGCCAACGGAGCTGCAATTAGAGGCTATGTTGTATGATCTTTGTCGAGGGGCAGTCGATATTGAGCCGATTCTCGCATCCTTTAAGAATGCGATGCATCTCAATGTTGGGGTTCGAGATATTCTAGGCAAGGAAAGCGTGACGGCTACCCACCGAGCTCTTGCAGACATTGCCGACGTTTGTGTTCGACAGGTTATTGAAAACTGTTACGGCACTTTGGTAACCAAAGTTGGAGTGCCGAAAAGCTCAACAGGAAACGTTTGTCCTTTTGCTTTTATAACTGTTGGGAAATACGGCAGTCGAGAACCAAACTATCACAGCGATATGTCTTTGCTTTGTCTGTATGAATCCGATGGCATAACAGCGCCACTCGGTTTTGGACGGCATCAACCTCTCGATAACTGCGACTTCTTTCATCAGCTAACGTATCGAGTTACTCAAGCTGTGAATCGATTGGGACGATTTGGTCGGCTTTACGAAGCGAAACCTTGGTTGGTCACGGAGAACTCGAGAAGCACAAGCGCCTGGCGAATAGACGAATTTGAGAATCTGTTTCAGTCTGTGGAGGTATCCGCTATCAAGAGACTGGAATTTTGTTCATCGCGAGTCTTTTACGGAGATCCAGTTTTCCGAAGTCGTGTTAACGACGCAAAGACCAAATCGCTGGTCTGTCGTAACTGGACGGTCAAGGATACCGCTTCGGTATTGCAGCATCGCATGGATCTAGAGCAGGGTGTCGCAAATACGAATATCAAGAGAGGTTCTGGAGGGACCGTGGAGGTCGAGCTACTTGCCAAGCTACTTCTACTGCAGAATTGTAGGGATAGGTCAGAGTACCTTGTGAGTGGCACTGTAGATTGCTTAAACAATACAAAAGAGCTGGGTGTAATCTCAGAGGCCGACTTTATAACGTTAAGGGATGGTTATCTCTTTTTGCGAGGAGTCGAGTCAGGGTTGCGTCTAATGAATACCACCGCGAGGCATGATCTGCCAGTAGATCAACAAGAATTACAACGCTTAGCCTATGTGCTCGGATTGGATAGGAATGCTCGTGTAGATCACATTTGCCACGAGCATCGAGCTGCCATAAGACTTGCTTTTGACCGAATTGCGAATTCGCTTGTATCGGCTTAGCCTTCGATAAACGACTATCTTATTGGTTTTCTTGTCGAATTCGGATCACAAGAACGCTGCCATTCGAATCACAAACTTCGATATCGCATCCCTCATCAATCCAGCCATTCTCTGCGGTCACATTTGCCATTTTATTATCGATCATAGCACGGCCCGCAGGATTGCAACGAGTCAATGTGGTGCCCCATTTGCCGATAAAGGAATGAGCCTCCTCCTGGGCTTCTTCCATAACTTCTTTATCGTGCTGATCCTTGGGTGGTTCCAGCGACATCCATCTCACCATCGGGGAGTTCGCAATCTGTTTGCGAAATACAATCGCAAGACCAATAAGCGAAATCACGGCCAAGCCTAATTGCCCTGAGGCTTCGACGACTCTTTGTCGCTGGTATGCATTCGACGGGAGCACGAATGTTTGACCTGTCAGTAATAGGCCAATCCCTAGCATGGCGACTCCCAGGAAACCAAAGATGCCGAAGCCAGGAACAACAAAGATTTCGATCAGAACAAACAGAATGCCACCGACAATGAGCAGTATCTCAAGCCATTCAACAGTGCCGTTCAGGACTTGCATCCAGAAAAACAATCCAAAACATACCGCTGCGACCGCTCCGCCAACTCCCAAGCCAGGAGTGTTTAGTTCCGCAAACAATGCACCGATTCCGATAGTGAAAAGTAGAAACGCGAGCCATGTTTGACTTGCAAGCCAATCCACCAACATTTCGCCCGAGCTAGTTTCCTTTTCTTTTGGCAGTGCTTCGATGCCGAATCTGCTTGCGACCTCATCGATATTGATCAAGTTATCCGAGGCAACGTTAAGTTCGGCCGCCCTGGAGAAATCGAGCCCTTGTTCAAAGCTTACTTGAGCCCCCTTAGTCCACTTCGGCGCTAATGGATCTTCGGGGAGCCAATCTGGATTGCTTAGAATGACTCTGCCATCTATCGCACTATATTCAAAGATCGGGATCTCTGATGAAACGCAACCGAGCAGCAATCCGATCGGCCTACCAGTGGATTTGGAAAGGGCATCAAATGCAAATTTCTTTTCCTGAACAATTGCTTGATTAATGGTCGCTTCACCAGGTCCACCTAGCTTCGCTGTTGGATGCATGTAGATAGTGTCGCAAGCTAGAGCTACAAGTGATGCGTCGCCAAGTAGGTTCTGTGGCAAGTAAGCCACAACCTCGGCTCGGGTTGGGCTGATGTCTGCGAGGTATTGTGCGAAGCGAAGTGATTCATCGAGATTACCGCCAGGAGAGTCGAGTTCAATGACGATCAGATTCAGATCCTCATTTTTGAGTCCTTCGTCAATAGCGCGAATAACACGGTTGACTAATCGAGGTGTTACGATGCCCCGCAGGTGGGTTCGCATTGCGACTCGCGGACCTTTAAATGAAGGCAACGCAACCAGAGGGCCGTTTAGTCGGAGAACTTGCCCGAGCTGCTCCAAATCCATTGCCGTATGAGCGACCCACTGCCATCGTCTTAGGGTGTGACCATCAACAAAGAACAGTTGGTTGTTAGGCACAAGCTGCTCTTCGTTCCACGCTCCCTCTGGACGGCCGTCACTTTCCAGTTGCTTGATCGTTCTGTATTCCGTCTGTTTGTTTTCAAGCTCCAACTTGAAGAGCGTTTCGGAGGGATCCAGCATTGATAGCACTGCAGCAGCTGGAAAGCTACCTCTTCTTTTAGCTATGTCCACGTAGGCTTGTTTGATGGTGTCATCCACTGCCTGTTCGTCCATCGCCGCACGGCCAAACTCAGCGTCCGCCGCCATCGCGATTTCCTCACAAGCCAATGCGATCAAGACGGCATGGCCCACCATCGACTCGTTGAAATAGGCGACAGTCCTCAATCGACTCCCCTTAGGGCCTGTTAGCCAACGTGAAATGGATAGCGCTTTCTCAAACAAGGTTCCTTGCCCAAGCAAACTTTCCGCTTGGTTGAGGGACGAGGATGTGCGTTGAAAGTTGAGAACGACTATTGGTCGATCCAGGCCTGAGGCACCGACCACTACCGATTCCAGCTGACGTGTAAGGCTCGCTTCGGATGCGGCGTCGATTGGCAATTTGACGTCAATGACAATGGCTGATTTGGAATCGGCGACTTTTGGGGCGTTTGGCTGGGCGTGTGCTAACGTCCCCACAGAAAAAACGTTACCCAAAAATGCTGTCATAAAAAACAGAATTGGTAAGCCATAGAATGGACTTCGAGATAACCCATTCATTCGATTCATTGAGTCTTTCCTGGTTAGGCTTGGTAATCGGTGTGTTTCTAGCTAGCGAAACCCCAGCCTCTTATTTTGAGGGTGGTCGTTTTCTGGCTCAGTTGGTCTTGCAACTTATTCTAGGGGAATCGCCACCCATTGGACTGGCAGGGACGCGAATTCCTGAATTTCTCGGTAGATGGCAAGGAAATCTATCGAAGTTCGCGAAAAAATGAGCAGACGCAAACGCTTCCCCGCGCCTTATTCACTTGTCCGTCAAACAATTCTATGTGTCCATAATCCGATAATTGGCCTCATCCCACCCAAATTGGGGCTGATTTACCGAGCAAGAATACGAACTTTTAGGAAAATTTTTACGCTTTGCAAGTTTTCTTCCGAACCTCACCTACGATACGATAGTCTAACGGGGTAAGCGAACGCGGTATCGTGTTCGTGTACCAGGCAGATGGCCAACGGGCCGCTGCTCATTTTCAATGTGATCTCTCTATACATGCGCCGAAAAGGGCGTTGGGAGGATGTTATGCGTCAAGTGAATATTGCTAATCGATTTGTCAATGTTGTCGCCGTAGTGCGAAACAGCGCGAATGTAGCAGTGCTCAAGGCTGCATCCCTCCTGAGCCATCTACACAAACGCATGACAGGTACGACAGATGACTGCACAAGGCTAGACAGCCCCAGCGGTTATCCGTGGTCAGAGGAATGGCAAGGACTCCAGGGGCGAATGCAAGTTCAACTCGCATTTCAACCCGTAGTCAAATCCATATCCAATTCGACCAAGTGTAAGAGTTCGTAACTCTATCACACTACTCAGACTTGTCTGAAACGACTCTAGCCATTCATCGCCGTTGGCTGGATTCGAAAAACGTACCTGGCGACACACGAGATAAAACAACCCCGTCATTTGTTGAGGGCTAACCTTTTTACTAGGTTGCCCTAAGACCCAAATGCAGAGTTGTGGCATTGTCGAGCTTATTCACTCAGCACTTAGTACCGGCAATTCCGTACAAGCGCCGGCAGGTGTTACGCTCGTAAATGTCATCTCGTGATCCGCAACATCCACTCAGAACCGAAGCTAACTCTTACGCATGGAATTGCGTTGTGGGAGGCAGCTGGGGTTGTGTGTTACGAGAGAGATTTTCAATATGACCACTGCTGAATTACTAGAAAACACGACTCAAGAATCTGTTGCCGACTTGGTGCGCTCTGCGCAAGTGGGTGACCACAGCGCGATGGAAGCCTTGTACACCAGATTCCAAAACCACATCCTGTCCATCGCTTACAAGCGAATGGGCAACTGGGATGAGGCACAGGAGCTGAGCCAAGACGTATTCATCCAAGCGTTTCGACGCATCGATCAGCTTCAGACTCCTGAAGCGTTCGGTGGATGGTTAAGACAGATTGTTCATCGTATGGCGATCAACCGTCTGACTAGAAGGCCCAAGCCAAACTCGGTCGACCAAGATATCTTGGAAGCGACCGCTTCATACGACGACGAGCCTATCGAAGCCGTTTTATCGACGGAACGAACCGTGCATGTCCGTACTGGATTGGATCGGCTTGGAGAACTCGACCGCCAAACGTTGGTAGCGTTTTACCTTGACGGACAAAGCTTGATTCAAATGAGCCAAGCGTTTGATGCTCCAGTCGGAACCATCAAGCGACGATTACACGTTGCGAGAAAGCGACTAGCCAAAGAGTGCGAAGAGCTTCTTGGCGTTTAATGTAATGTCGAAACAAAAAAGGGACCCGGATGTCCGGGTCCCTTCTTTCCTAAATTTTTTGTCGCGTGATCGAGAGACTAATTGGGCATAAACTTATGCTTCGTCGAGGATCTCTACTGCCTTAAACTTTTCACCTTCGAGCATTTGAAGACTGGCTCCGCCACCGGTGCTCACATGGGTAACTTGATCAGCAAACCCAAGTTGTTCGATTGCGGCTGCACTGTCTCCACCGCCGATGATGCTAACTGCATCGCCGTCTGCCACGGCCTTAGCCACTGCGACCGTTCCTTTATCGAATGGGGGCATTTCGAATACACCCATGGGTCCGTTCCACACAACCGTCTTGGCAGACCGAACGATCGATGCAAACTTTTCGGCTGATTGAGGACCGATATCGAGACCTTCCCAGCCATCAGGGATTTGGCCGGCTGGTACGACTTGCTTGTTGCACGAACCTTTGAAATCATCACCGCAGTGTGTATCAACTGGTAATACCAGTTTGTTTCCACCTTTAGCGATCAGTTCTTTCGCGAGCTCAACTTTGTCCTTCTCAACGAGGCTTTTTCCAGTCTCGCCACCTTGTGCAAGCGAAAACGTGTAAGCCATCGCGCCGCCAATGATGACTTGGTCGCAGACGTTGAGCAGGTTATTGATAACGTTGATTTTGTCGCTAACCTTTGCTCCTCCCAAAATAGCCACAAAAGGGCGAGCGGGATTGGAAATGGTATCGCTCAGGTATTTAATTTCCTTTTCAACCAAGAAACCAACAACCTTTGGCTTCGAACCCATGGCAAGTGGTACTGCTACCATGGACGCTTCCTCGCGGTGACAGGTTCCGAATGCGTCGTTGCAATAGATATCTGCCCAACCAGCTAGTCGATTCGCGTATTCAGTCTCCCCTTTAGCTTCGCCAGGATTAAAACGAACGTTTTCGAGAACGGCGATCTCACCATCTTTCAGATTGGTGATCACCTTTTCTGCTTCAGGGCCAACCGTATCCGTTGCAAACGCCACGGGTTTTCCGAGCATTTCAGAGAGTCGTTCCGCTGCCGGTTTCAGCGTGTATTTTGGCTCGGGACCAACCCCTTTGGGGCGACCAAGGTGGCTGAGCAAAACCAATTTACCACCTCGGGAAATCACGGATTCAATCGAGGGCAACGCCATTCGAATCCGGCGGTCATCGGTAATTGCTCCGGTATCATCCTGCGGGACATTAAAGTCGACTCGCATAAGGACAATTTTTCCTTTGCAATCCACTGCAGCAATGCTCTTCTTCGCCATTTTCTTCTCGGTCAAAAAGGGTCTAAATTATTTGTTTTGCGCATTGTGGGGAGGAATGACCTGGATGTCTAGTCGTTCGAGTTGGTAGTAGCAGAATTAACATCATCCTGACGAAACGGGGATTCCGTGGTCGGCGTGTATTCTGCGTCCAAGTTCGACCACACGGAGTTTTGATCCTTTTTTACTTGCTTAAAGTAATCAGCGATTGTCGTCCGAGCATAAAAATCATCACCAGTTTTCTGAAGCAAGCTACCGAGCGCATTGATATGCAGCGAGAAGCTCTGTGTAGATGGAGTCGGTAGTTCAGCTGGTCTTCCAAAGATGGGCCAAAGATAAAGCAACGCAACAAGCCCCAGGAAGACTAGGTGTGCTGCCAGCAAATTCACCGGTTTGGTCAATAAAGAGACCAATCCGTTGGAGCCATTTTCTCCGTCCAGAACAGTAGGGTCCTCGGCTTGAGACAGAAACCCAACACGCCCTGGCGAAAATGTACTGATTAGGCGGCTGACGATCATTCGGTTGCCGTCATACGTTAGCGAAAGGTTGGATACGAGAGATGCGTTGGCAAGAAGAACGATTCTCGAGTCGTTCCAGCTAGGCTTGGATATGATCGATATAAGGGGTGACTGATTCGGGCCGCTCAAAACAACTTCATGAGTAACGAAATCTTCTGTCAGTGATTTGTTCTCCAAATCAGAAGTGCTCTCATCAGCATCGTTTGACACCAACCCCCCAAAGATGGTCCAGAAATCGCTATCACTGGTTGCCTCGGCGGATTCCTTTTGTTCATCAGCTTTGATGGCATCACGGCGAGCTTTTTCTTGCAAAACGTATTCCTCACCCCAAAACTCTGATTTTAACCATGGGAGAGAAAACCCTGGTGGTGTATTGGGTTGAGAGGAGGGTGGATTCGGCGAAGAGGAGGGGGTATTGGTGGGGGGCGTGTTACTCGTCGCTTGCGATTGAAGAATTTGATCGATTTCGGAGTCAGAAATCTCACTCCAGACTTGAAAATAACTGCGTACTTTAAGATTGATGTCGCGATTTTCCGTGTCACGACTCCAGTCTTCATTCGGTTCCATTACCGACTGGTGCTCGCCCAGCTTCTTTCTATAAATCCCCCATGGAAATGCGATGAACTGGTATCCGCTAAGAAGATTGTTCAGAAGAGTCGATTTTTCCAGCGCAGCGTTAACGGACGAGTCCTGGAACTCATTCTCAGAGGGGTTCAGTTTGCTTATAGCTTCCCAATAGTCCGCGACCGGTGAATAGTCTGCTCCTACATAGACCAACGTCTTGTTACCAGACTTTAGCCAACGTTCCACCCAATCCATCGTTTCCGCTTCGTGGGAACGGAAACGATGTGGAGCCCACACCAACGTGGAAAGTTTACGTTCACCGTTAGATGGCAGGCTTCGAATGGACGTTGTAGCATATCCTGCTTCCAAACAAAGTTGCCGTACTACCGAAAAGCCATCGGGACTCGATCTGGAAGTCGCTCCTTCGATGGCGCCGTAATCACTCGTCGGTTGCATTGGAGAACAACCGGTCAGGAATAACGTTAATGAAGACGCAATCAAAAGGATGCGATCCACAATTCGTAATGTGCTATTCATTTTAGCGTTGCTC
Source organism: Pirellula sp. (assembly GCA_046344995.1). Taxonomy (GTDB): domain Bacteria; phylum Planctomycetota; class Planctomycetia; order Pirellulales; family Pirellulaceae; genus JBKCUI01. Next base: position 50,250 of record JBKDKR010000077.1, on the reverse strand, counting down.
CCTGCGAGCATCTTTCAAGCGTTCGTTGAATTGAGGAAACGAAGCCCAGATCGATTCAAATGTCTGGGCATCCATGTTCTGCTTCCCGAAGAAAACGTGCTCGAACCAATAGACAACTGTCGTGGCAAATGCTTTTTCATCTTGTCGGGGACTCAACTCACGGAGGTAGGTCCAATTGGTCTTGCCCCGCGCTAAGCGAATCAAACCAACTGCGTCCAGCTCAATGAGAATTAGACTGTAAAGATAGACGATCGCTTTGGCGTAATCGCCTCGACCTCTGTACTGTTCAATGAGCTGTAAAAGCGGAATGTCAGGGCTGTCCAGTTCGAAAGGAAGGTCGGTCACTTTACGCTGTTGAGTAGCGACGGACGTTGCGCCGGTGATGGATTTGCTGGGAGCCTCCACAAGTCTCTGTATTTTTATTAGAAACAAAATAACAAGAGCGATTGCGGCCACAATAGCCACTGTCAATAAGATCTGCCAGGAACCGCGAATGAAATCCAGAAGACCCTCGAAGAATTCAGTTAACCACGAATAGTTTTTGCTATTGGTGCTGTTCGCCGAAGCAACTCGATTGTATCTATCGGATGCGTCGATTTTATTGCGCGAAATCGGCGTCGCTGGTACCAGGGCTAGTTTCTCAGCGGAGTACCAAACGGGATCCGTGCCTTTTTTCAACGCAGCTTTCTCTGCATCGTCGACCCTCGCATGAGCAATCGAACCATTGATTAACCAAAACGATGGCAGCAATAGAGTGACTAAAAACACAGCTGTCCGCGAGCAGCATCGCGATCCGCAAAGAATCAATTGCATTGTCCTCTTGAGTGGAAAAATCGTAATCATTGCCCAGTGGCCTCTGCCAGCCGTTCGCTCTCCGCCTTAAACTTGAGTTCGACCTCCCAGCCCTCCGTTTGGATGCGAGTGTTCATATAGAGCAGGAATCGAATAATGGTCATCCATATGGCGATCATCCAACAGGCGATGGGTATTCCAAGCAGATCCACCCACTCGCTCCACGTCCAGTTTTTGGATATCACTCCTGCTAAAAGCACGAGCGATATGGACAAACAAGCGACACCCATCAATGCAATCAAAGATAGCAATAAATGAGCCCCGAAGTTGTCGCTAAACTGCATGGAGTGAAGCCATTTATTTCGCTGTGCATACGAGGGGGGAGCATTCGACGATTTTCCTTTGCGCAAATTCGCTCTCTCTAAGACTAACATTTCAGGCGCAAACGGACGTGCGGCTCTTACAACGAAAACTGAACCGCATAGGAGGAACAAACAAATCCCAAGTTCCCATCCTAGATTCAATTCAGGATTGTAAAACATGAACAATAGTTGAACGTAGCAAAGCAAGGCAAACCTACAGAACCCAAGAACATAAGCCAATTGAAACCAACGTTCCCAGCACGATTTGAAGACATGCTTGATCGATTGCTGCTCTACAAAGACTGCTTGACCGATGAAATATGTTAGCCCAGATAGTGCGAGCGGCATTTGCAAAAAAACCAATGCCATTTGGATGATATAAAACCTAATTCGATAGACGAGCGGATCGGTGAAATCGGCTGATCTCATGGCCAGGTATTCGTATTCCCAAAGCGGAAACGTCAATATGAAGTTGAGAACAGCGAAAGGTGCAATACCGATCAAGGCACAGAGAAGGATTACCGAAAGATAAGATCTAAATAAGATCAGGCTCAAGTCGATCAGGTCAAGCAATCGTCTTTGAGAAATGGTAACGGCCGTTTTGTCAAACTGCATCTCGTTTCCTCCACGGGTTATCGAGATGGTGAGCCAACATGTTCAAACGCTTGGAGGTCGGCCATCCCAAGAGGAGAAAATAAGCAGCCAAGCCGGTTGAAGAAAAGACGGCAAATGAAAGCTTGACCAGGTAAAGAAAAGGAAAGTCGACTGGCGAGAGGCAACCTTCTGTAAAGGCGGCCAGAATGAATAGTACAACCGAACAGAGGATTATTGGAAGCGATCGCTCTGCATTTATACGAAACGAGGCTCCTCTCGAAAACCCTTGGGTTGAAAACAGACCAACCCCAATTCGCATTCCAGCACCCGCCGCTAATGCGATAGCAGTTAATTCGAATGCTCCGTGAGCTGTAACAAATTGAAAGAAATTTTCTGAAGACAAAGCATCGTCTGAAGCCATGTACCCGAAGACGGTCCCCAGTGTACAGCCATTAAAGATCAACATCGCGATTGTAGGTAATATAAGTGGCCCTAGACAAAAGCATTGCAACCCAATCCCTGCGTTATGCTGAATGTAACCTGCTGAATTTGCTAATCCTGCCGAGCTCTTTCCAAAGGAACGGATCGAACGGGAATGCATTTCTTCCATCATGTCAATTTGATCTTCACCAAGAACCCGATTCGCGTGCTCTCTCGCTTGCGGTGTTGAATACGCGATGTATGCCGAGAGCCCGAACGATCCGAAGAATAGTAAGGCAGCTAAGATAACGCAGGGGTCGCGAAAAACGGCGTGAGGAACAATAAGCAACACGTACTGCAAGATGCGATCCAAACGAGGAGCCGTGGATCGATAGAGTTGGCTATGTGCTCGACCTACCAGTCGATGCAAGTACAGAATCGTCGATGGTGGCAGTTGGTACTGTTCCGACATGGCCAAATCGGTGCAAGCGGCCCGATAGAGAGATGAGAATCGAACTAGCTTTGCTCCATTAGCCTTGTAGGAAAACTTGCCCGACTTCATCTCGTTACACATTGTTTCAAGCTCGGCCCAGCCTTCGCGTCTTCTCTCAAGAACCTCAGCAATTTTCATGGTTAAAACTCTTGTTGGATTAAGCTGATGGTTGTGTTGGTTGCTTTGAGATCAGAACGGGCGGTGCAGCAATCTGCTCTGTTTGTAGCGTTGGATTCGGATTGCTAAGGGAATCCAGTGGCGTGTTAGCTAGGAATTTTGCAGGTTTCGGCGGTGAAATTTCAGGGCTAAACGCTTCGCTTGCAACGAATTCGCGGTAGTAGATCGCACATAAAAGCAAATCCGAGCTCGTGTCTTCTCGAAATCCAAATTTTCGAAAGAGCGGAATGGCAATGTAATTGGCCAACTCAGCTCGGCGCCCAGAAGGAATTCGGGTTCTGCGTTCGACGTAAAGTGCAATTGCTTTCGCAAGTGTGGAGCTTAATCGGAAATCGGCCGGAATGTGTTCCGCCAGCGATGGTACGCGCGCGTCTTCAAAGTTGACATTCGGTGGAACCCAAGAAACTTGATTCACTACCACCATCGTTCCTGCAGCTAAGTCTCCGAGGCGCTGAAATCGTTGAGTCACGGTCATCGAGATCATTCCAACAATCCCGGTTGGGAACAAGTCCGCGGTTCGTAAAAGATTGCGAACGATAGCCTGTGAAATGTTAATGGGACGACCATCAACTGAGATGACTCTCAAACCCCAGAGCCACTTACCAGGGGTTTGGCCATTCCAATAGGCCTCAAACAAAGCTCCGTAAAACCACTGCAAAAAAAACTGGAATACCATCAGCAAAAAGATAATCAAATCCATCGAAGCCCCGAAACCGGACCGGCCGAAGAGCAGTGATCCCACAAGAACAAACAGAAACCAAACTGCCGCAATGATCAAACTGCGCACGACAACATCAGTTACGAAAGCAGGGAAACGACAAAACGGTCCTGCTAGCCGGTATTGAAACTCAATATTCTCAGGCGTTTGGATTCGAGCAATCAAATCGATAGGAGGTCGATTATTCTCCTTAGGCATTGGGCAGCTTCCTACGAATCCTCATTAATCACGTGTGATGGTCTTTATCAGTGATTTACCATGTATAGACGCCAAACGTTTAAAGATCATTAGTCTAACAGCTGGAGTCCAGAAGTCCAAATTCCGAAATCAAGAAGAGGGGACACGTTATCCACTGTTTGCAATCTTGAAGCATACCCACAGCAAATAGGTAATCCACACTACGAGCATTAGGCTAGTCGCTATCGCGCGACGCTTTTGATTCAAAGTGGCCACTGTTAACTCGCGTCCGAGGAGAGTTCGAACCGAGGCTGGAAAGCATCCTCGAACTCAAATTGATCGTCAAAGTCCTCTCGTCGGTCGGTTTTGCTTTTGCGCATTTCTTTGATGCGAATTAGATTATAAACGATCTCTCCGAAGTCACTCGTACTATAAATACCCCAGGAATTGAGAACTGTTTGAGCCAAGTAACCGTATCGATCTAGTGCGTATTCTTTAAGTGCAACGCAGAGCTGCTGGCCCGTAAGATGATGATCTTTGGCACCAGAATCAGTACCATCCTCTTTGGTCGCGGGCATTTTCATGACCTTCTGGGCGTAACCTAGTCCTTCGCGAACGAATTGATACGCTTCCAAATGATAACGCTGGTCTTTTTGCAGCAGCTCAATAATAGCTAGAACTTGTTCATTCACGGTATTCGCTCGGGGGTAAAATTCGCTCGGGACAGGTTTACAAGCTGACGCCTCGCTTCGTTACAGTGAGGCAGTCGGATAACGGAATCAGTATCCGTCGGTCGTCTTCCGTAACCACGAGCAATTGTTGGCCAAGGATTTCTTGTCCTAATACTCTAGCTTTTCCTTGCGGAGTCACAATCTCACTTCCAGGTGGTGGCATGTCCGCAACGAGCTCCTCGTAAGTATCGTTTTCGTACCGTAAGCAACATTTCAAACGACCACAACGCCCGGAAATTTTATTAGGATCCAGCGTTGCCTTCTGAAGCTTGGCCATTCGCATGGAAACCGGGGGCATTGAGCTCAGGTGAGTATTGCAACAAACAGGCTTGCCGCAATCGCCGTAATCTGCCAGTGCCTTGGCTTCGTCACGAGCCCCAATCTGACGCATCTCAATCCGCGTTTGAAATTGGCTAGAAAGTTTTTTTACCAGCTCGCGAAAATCAACCCGATCTTCCGCGGTGTAATAGACGACTACCAGTTCTCCTCCAAAAATCCGTTCGACGTCTACCAGACTCATCGGTAGCCCAGTTTCTCGAATCAGACCTTTGCATGTTTCGAAATCACGCTCCAAGGATTTTTGGATTTGTTGGTGCTCGTGCTCGTCAACCGGGGTCGCATCCCGTTGGATGGAACCATTGAGAGGGTCTGACATTTGAGCAATAACTCGGTCGGTTGCTTCGCAAAGCACTTCGCCTCGTTCCAAGCCGCGGTTGGTACGGGCGATAACGATCCGTCCTCGCGGATGTTCACTCCGCGAGTTCATTACGTAAAGCGTTCGCATTCGTCCGCATCGGACAACGTATTTCGACATGGATTTATGCGTTGAGGAGTAATTCGTTAAAAGTCTTGGGGCTCGCGATTCCTGATTTGAATTGCTCTTCGATAAGACGTATCGAGAACTTTAAATCCTGCAAGCCGTGGATACTTTGGAAGCCGAAGTATAACGCCAAGCCGTCAAAACCGGAATGCGGAGCAAAGGAGAACATTTGCCCTCAAAGGTTTTGGACGACCGGTAAACTCCCCCCATCGCAGGCGGATAACTCGTCCTCTATAAATCCCGCCCACCCAGATCCTAAGTGCCGATGAGTGGCTGAATTGAGGATTGTCGTAATGCTTTACATTTTTTTGTGATTGTATACAATCCTGTACGCATTGTGCACAAAAAAGCTCCTCTCACACTTTCAGTAATTGCATGGTCGAATTACCTAACCACGGCGAAAAGCGAGAGCACATCGTGGCTTTTGTTTTGCAAAAGATCGTGGACGGGAATTTCTTGGCAGGTTCTCGCCTTACCACAAAGCAAATCGCGGATGAGCTTAATGTGAGCTTGACTCCGGTTCGCGAGGCGTTCGCCGAGCTTGCAGGGATCGGCGTTATTGATTTGGAACCCAATAAAGGGGCTACCGTTCATTGCTTCTCGAAACGCGAGATTCATGACGTATGCCGCGTTAGGCGTGCTTTGGAATGCGAAGCGATTCGAGGCGCGATCCGACGGATCCCTCAAAGTATTTTGATGAAACTAGATCAAGAATTCCTGGACCTTGCGAACGGGCCTATCCAAGGAAAAAAGAACATACTCCGAGCGAGGAAGCTGGACTCGCAGCTTCACGACACCATCGCTGCCCATTGTGGCAACGAGTTCCTAAGTCGAGAGTTGCAACGCTTGTCGAAACTTTTTCGATCCTTCCGGGATGCATCATGGATCGAGTCTGAGTCCCGCGAAGATTGCGATCGATTGACGGAAGAAGCCAAGGAACACGCCGCTATCACCTCCGCATTAATCGCCCGCGATAAAAAGAAGGCCGTTTTAGAAATGGGGCGGCATATCTCAGCCTCGTCGAAATACTGGGCTCGCGGAATCGTTTATCCATATAAGACCGTTAACTCCCTGCCTCTCAAGAGAAAGTAATCATGAAAGCCTATTCTATCGTTCCTACCGACCAAGAGCTTCAATCTTTGGAGCGTGATCTACGATTCTATCCAACATCAAATGATTCGCCCAAGACTTTGACCCGCGAACAAGTCGACGGATTCAATGTCGATGGATATGTCGCTCCGCTTCAGATATTCGAGCAAGACGAGATCACCGCGATTCGAAACTACTTCGATGGCTTGTTGGCTCGCGTGATTAAATCGGGTGGCGATAGTTATTCGATAAGCTCGGCCCACATGAAGTATGGTCCGGTCTATGACATATTGACCAATGCTAAAATTGTGGACTACGTCAGTGATTTGCTCGGCGATAACGTCATTGGCTGGGGTTCACACTTCTTCTGCAAAATGCCAGGGGATGGCAAATCGGTTGCATGGCATCAAGACGCCAGCTATTGGCCGTTGACGCCATCCAAAGCCGTAACGGTATGGCTGGCGATTGATGATGCCGATGAAGAGAACGCTTGTATGCGGTTCATAGCGGGTAGCCATCACCATGGACATATGACGTATCGCCCAAGCAGTTCTGACGATCATAATGTTCTTAATCAAACGATCGATAATCCGGAACAGTATGGTCGAGTTGTTTGGAACCCGCTACCAGCAGGCTGGGCATCGATCCACGCGGATCTACTTCTGCACGGCTCCGAAGTGAATCGGTCGACTCGCAGACGTTGTGCACTGACACTGCGATACTGTGCGGCCGATGTTCACGCAGCGCTAGGTTGGAATGAAAAAGGGGTCCAAGTTCGCGGTCACGACGTCCGCAATCACTGGACCAACCTAAGCCGCCCGGCCGCGGAATGATTGCTGCCGCAAAGGTGGCTTCGCAATAAGCAGGAGAGAGTAACAAGTCTCGCTCTTGTAGGCCGTAACAAGTCGCAACGCGACGCAGTTACGGCACAGCACGCTCTCCCGAAGAATTCGGGAGAGTCGAGTGAGGGGAAGATTACGAGGGGGACGGCTCTTGTAGTGGACGACGCTAGGAGGCCATTTGCACCGGAGACCTCTTGTTAAGATGATGAATAGATTCGTGTCATGTTCGTGGTAGGCAGTCGGGCCTCGTTGCCTCGTCCACTACAAAACTGGGCCTCGTAGCCTCGTCCACTACAAAACTGGGTATGAAAGAGAGCTAATCTTTTCCACTGCCGGATTTCCAACCTTGTTTTGGATTTCCTATGGTCCCGATCGGGGTACGCCCGATTCGTGAACAATAACGGACTTACCGTCGGAGCGGTAAGCGACTTTGGCTATCTGGGCTCGCGCCTTAGGTCTAGTGTGCACGGGAAGTCGCTATTCGGCCGTGGCATCCTCGGATGACTAAAACCAGGTGTGTGACCAAACTTCTGAAACCGAGCCGTGCGACGCGCTTCGGCCTCAAGTGCATTCACCGGGAATGTTGCATAGTTTCTTCCGCCAGGATGCCCCACATGATAAGTGCACCCGCCCAGCGAGCGCCCGGAATACGCATCCCACAATTCCACAACCAATGGCGTATGCACAGGTATGGTTGGATGCAAACAGGACGGAGGTTGCCACGCCCGATACCGAACTCCACATACAAACGTTCCCGGTGCGCCACCGTATTGCAGAGGAAGCATGTAACCGTTACACAAAACTCGATGCCGCTTCTTATCAAAACCGCTGACCTTAACTTCGACTCTCTCAATACTCGAGTCGACATATCTCACCGTGCCGCCACCGCCAGGCTCCTCACCCATGACATACCACGGTTCGATAGCGGTTCTTAGTTCGATTTCGACGTTATCGTATTCGACATGACCGACCGGCGGAAAGCGGAACTCGTAATGAGACGCAAACCAGGACGCTTCCCAGTCCCACCCATCTTGCTGTAGGTAATAAATCACCGACTCAAAATCACGCCACAAGAAGTGAGGCAACATAAATCGGTCGTGTAGATCTTTACCCCACGACATAACTGGTTGATCGTATTCCTTTCGCCAGAACGAAGCGATTAAATTGCGGACCAATAACTGAGTTGCCAAGCTCATTTGCGAGTGAGGAGGCATCTCGAATCCACGCAGTTCCACCAGTCCCAATCGACCCGTAGAACTATCCGGCGAATAGAGTTTGTCGATGCAGATCTCCGCTCTATGCGTGTTGCCGGTCAAATCGATGAGAAGATTTCGCAATATGCGATCCACCAACCAAGGCGGACAATCCTGACCTCGACTCGGGATTTGATTCAACGCCGTTTGTAGCTCGTAAATCGCGTCCTGTCGTCCCTCATCCGCGCGTGGTGCCTGACTAGTTGGACCAACAAATCGGTTGCTGAACAGATAGCTCAGTGATGGATGGTTGATCCAAAAGGCGATCATTGATTTTAACACATGGGGGGCACGTAAGAACGGACTATCCCACGGGGTCGGTCCCCCCATGACAATGTGATTGCCACCTCCCGTGCCGGTGTGTTTGCCATCTAAATCAAACTTCTCCGTAGCCAGTCGACATTGGCGAGCTTGTTCGTAGAGTGATGTTGTGTTATCAACCAATTCATCCCAAGACTTAGACGGGTGAATGTTGACTTCGATCACCCCCGGGTCAGGTGTTACCTTGATCATCTGCACGCGATGATCTTTAGGCGGCAAATAACCTTCTACGACGATTGGGATCTGTAATTCACAAGCCGTTTTTTCGATGGCCCACAATAGATCGAGATAGTCTTCAAGTGTTTCCGTTGGTGGCATAAACACATAGATGCGCCCATCGCGAGGTTCAATGCATAGAGCTGTGCGAACAACTGCGTTTGGATCGATTTCGGCTTCGGTGTGTCGTTCGGCTTGTTTCTCGGACCAGCTGATATCTTCATCCGGATCGAGTGCCACGAGTGAACCCCAACCTGTCTTGTTGGCTCGGACTGGTTCATCGGGTTGTGGGCGACTTTGTTGGACAATCGAAACTGCCGGAGATAGTGGCGGCCTTTGCGAGAAAGGATCTGTTGGGGTTGGATATTGTCCAGGCTGCGACTTGGAATACGGAAGCGTATCTAGAGGGAGCCTTAAACCGATCGCAGAATCACCCGGAAGCAAAAACAACTTCTCTGGACGAACGGGCCATGGTCCGCTTCGCCATTTCAATCGCGATTGCCACCATTGACGTTGAACCGGAAGCACCACTCCAACGGGTTTATTAATACCTCGGCTAAAGACGCGAGCCATGCGCGCCCTTTCCTCGGGATCCTCAAGTTTCGGATCCCATGGTTTCACATTCAAGGGAAGACGCTGTTCTCTCCAAAGATAGTAGTGAACATCTTCGTAGGCAGGAACCAACCACTTGGAGTCAACACCCAGATTTTCCGAAAGGGCTTCCGAAAAACGCCGGGCATGCCTAAACGTGAATCCATAGTCTTTCTTTTCATCGGCGATCCATTTAGCATCTTGCCAAATCGGCTCGCCGTCTAATCGCCACATACAAGTTAACGCCCATCGAGGCAGCGATTCGCCCGGATACCATTTCCCTTGTCCGTAGTGCAAGAAAGCGCCGGGTGCAAATCGATCTCGCAGTCGCTTGACCAAGTGTCCTGACAAGAGTCGCTTGGTGGGCCCGACTGCGTCGGTTGTCCACTCGGGACCTTCCATATCGTCCATCGAAACGAATGTTGGTTCACCGCCAAAGGTAAGCCGCACATCATCTTGCACTAGCTGCTGATCCACTTTTTTTCCAAGTGCATCAATGCGACGCCATTGGTCATCGGTGTATGGTTTCGTCGTGCGAGGATCCTCTTCGATCCTTTGGACCGACATGTGAAAGTCAAACTCACATTTGGACATTTCCACTAGCCCAGTCACGGGAGCCGCGCTCGATGGATCAGGTGTACACGCCACCGGCAAATGTCCCTCGCCACAGAGCAAGCCTGAGGTTGGATCGAGACCGATCCAGCCGGCACCTGGCAAATAGACTTCGGCCCAGGCATGTAGGTCGGTGAAGTCTTGTTCTGGACCTGAAGGGCCGTCGAGAGACTTTTGATCAGCCGTTAATTGAATCAAATAGCCAGAGGCGAATCGAGCCGCCAGATTAAGTCGCCGAAGAATTTGCACCAGCAACCATGCGGAATCTCGGCACGAACCGGCTTTGCGTTCCAAGGTTTCGCGAGGTGTCTGAACTCCCGGTTCCATCCGAATTTCGTAGCGGATGTCGTGTTGGAGTTTTTGGTTAAGGTCTGTGATGAGATCGATGACATGGAGATCTTTGGTGGTCTTGCCCTTAAGCCATGCATCGACCGGCTCGATATCGTGACTGAGAACTAAAAACGGGGCCAGTTCTTTAGTCAGCCAAGGTTCGTACTGAAAAGGATACTGCTCCGCTGATGAATCTAGAAAAAAGTCAAATGGATTTATGGACGTCATGTCCGCCACTAAGTCCACGGTAATGGAGAACTCGTCGGTTTTTTCGGGAAATACTAATCGAGCTATGTAGTTCCCCTGCGGGTCCTGTTGCCAATTACAAAAGTGGTTTGTCGGCTTCACTTTCATCGAATAGCTGAGCACCGGCGTTCTACAATGAGGGGCTGGCCTTAACCGGACAACCTGCGGGCCCAGTTGAATAGGTCGGTCGTATTTGTATTGAGTGTGATGCTTCAGCGCGACGCGAATGCCCATAAAGAGATGAATCGAATGAGTAATGGATCAGTAACCAAGCGGCTTCGGTAACTTTGCAGGGAAGTTGCACAGTGCATGAAGGATGCACAGCGAAGGAGAGACAATTCACACTTGCAAAATATCCGACAGTTAGCCGACCGTTGTCAAATGTAGGAGAGAATTTTCGACAACTTGCAGCATCATAGCCTAACCTCTAGTTGATTTCTTGGGGGCAACTGAAATAAAATGGAGGCAGTGCTGCGAAACGCGTCGCGGCGACTGTTTCCGTGCTTGGTGGTCCGGTTCTGGCCGTGAGACCACTCGAGCCTGGCTATTCGAGAAAGGAGGTGATCAGTGAATTGTTTCTGTACTGGCCATGGGGGTGAGGTGTCCTGGTGAGCCGGCGGGCTGCTAGTGACATGCAGCCTTCACTCCGCTCGGTTTGAATCATGCTTGCAGGGATTCCTGGAGAGCACGGTTCTGCCGAGGTCAAATTAGTCCTGACTCCAGGCCTCGATCATTCAGTTGGTCGGGGCCTGGTTCTTTTTATGCCTGTCCGACTTGCCTCTTTCCGGCCCTGACTTGCCTCGTCCCGGCCCAATCAACCCAATGTCGTCCTGGCCCAATCTGGTCCCGATAGCGTTAGTTTTGAAGTTGCGAAGTAACTGGTTTTTTCGGGCCAAAGGCCTTGATTTTGCCTAGCGCAGCCTGAAGGGCTGGGTATTAAGGAAAAGACAACGTAAGGGCCAAAGGTCCGACAGTTTGTGATGTCTCGGCTGCTATCAAAGAGTAAACGGCCGGGCCGTTGGCCCTTGAAAACTCAATGTGAATCGAGCTCCAGGCCCTGCAGGCCTGGCTAGGTAAACGAACTGGGCGTTGCCCCTAAAGTCGAAATAGCGCAACTTCAAAAAGCGTTAGCGGAGACAACGGCTAACGGGAGATAACGGGAGATAACGGGGGCCTGCGATAGGTTACTTTGCAGCTGGCACGTCAATCTTTTGAACTCGTGCGTTATAGAAACCGACCAACTCTTTGTAGAGTTTTTCTGCTTCTTGTCGCTTAGCTTGGAGCTCTTGTTCGACGCGAACTGTCTCAGAAGTAACGCGATCCAATTCGAGCTTATACTGAGCTTGATCAGCCTCGAGCCTTCGTTGCGTGTCCTCTGCTTTGATCAACTCTTCCTGAGTAATCGCTTGGGAGCGTTCGGCAACTTTAACTTCGCGTTCGATCACCGTGAACTCATCGATTGCAGCGAGTGTGAGTCGTTTCGTGCTCTTGAGACCGATGTTGTAATCGTTAAGGGGCCGAACAAAGATGGCTGCCCCAAGTTTTACAACGCCTTCCATTTCGAGTTTTTTGGCGGCCGGACCGTAAATCTTGAACACATCTTTTTCGTTTGCTTTGAAAACGAAAGTCTGACCTTCTTCCCGTTTGATTCGCGAATCAACGGCTTGACCTTCAGGGTTGAAAAACCCTCCGGTTTCCGCATTATTCGTAATGTTCGAGTCAACCTTGAGCTCATAGTCTTTCAAGAATTCGACTTCATAAATAATCGATTCCAGCGGTGTACCTTCTCGAGCGCGAGTACCATCTTGAAGGTAAGCGTTAAGTATTTTGGCTCGGTTGGCTTCAGCGATACTCATGGAATTCATATCGCGAGTGCTAAGCTCAAGTGGAATCTCTAGCAGTCTCGAGATTGCATCCGAGTCCATTGTGCCAAAGATTTCTTCCGCGGATGGCTCGGAACCTGGCTTTGCGAAAGCAAGATGTGAGTCGATAGGCAGCAGATCATAAACTGCCCAAGTTGGACTGCTGCTGATCGCTTGTATCTGTCGCTGTGTCAAAATCGTTGTAGGTATAGCCGTAACGTTGCTGCCGGCTACTGTTTCAACCTTAAACTCACCGATGTAAGCGCGAGGAGTAAAGTCTTCTTTTTCGCTGAACAGATAAATAACGTCAGTTGGCTTGAGTGTTTCGCCCCCAGCTGCAGCAGGTACGGGAGCTCCTTCGGCGGGAGTAAGTCCACCTGGAGCTGCGGGCTGAGAGTTAGCGGTTTGGGCAGGAAGCTCAAATGTTAGAGCTCGCGGTGTGACTTGAGCAACACGCGCACCTCTCCAAGCACGACCTCGCTCGATCAATACCCGTCCAAGCTCATTACTTAACGGAACATACTTTTGCAAATCTGGCTTGGGATCGAATGCCTCGCCATAGAGCAGCACGTTCTTTTGTTGTTCAAGTTCTCGAACTTTTTTAACGAGCGAATCGTGTTGTTTTTGCGTTGCTAAGCGTTCTTTGTTGACCGTTGCCGCAAAGAATAGGTAGCACCAGCCCTCGATGAACAGAACGACGAATAATACCGTCATCCACGCTCCCCAACCTTTGAACCCCTTTACCAAGAAAATGATAAGGGCGATCAGGGAAACAAGGACAGCTGCCCACACAAGCATTCCTGAAAGTTCCATGAAGCCAGCCTACACGAGTGTTGAGACGGTGACAAAAAAAGGGGACTAGAGATTAGAGTTTCGGAACCCAACCATGACGATATCTTAGTTGGAATTTGTCCGGTTTCTCCACAAATCTTGGGCAATTCGATGGTAAGTTGGCTAAATTGCGCTGTCAAGCAATTAGCCACCGTCGAATGCACGGACATTGCCAGTTTTGCCGAATATTCATTGTTTTTGTCCTATTCCGATTTCTCCTACCCCTTGTTCCAAAATGCCAGAACCAATCATCAGTATCAGCGGTTTACGGGGAATCGTCGGTTCGGAATTGACTCCAGAGACCGCGGTGAAATACGCCGCCGCCTTTTGCCAAGTGGCTCCGGCCGGGCCGATCGTGGTTTCTCGGGACGGTCGAGCCAGCGGCCCAATGCTCTTGGACGCGATTTCTGCAACGATTTCCGCCAGCGGCCGCGATTGTTTGGACCTGGATGTTGCGAGTACGCCGACCGCTGGATTTTTCGTAAAATCGTCGAAAGCCGCAGGCGGAATTCAGATTTCGGCCAGTCACAACCCTCCTCCCTATAATGGGATGAAACTGTTTAGCCCCCAAGGACGGGTTATCGGTGCCGAAGCAGGGGGCAAAGTCCTCGAGCGGTACCGGGCAGCCAAATTTGATTGGGTACCTGTAGAGAAGCTGGGGAAGCGGATCCGAATTGAGAGGCCTTTTGAACCGCACTTAGCCGCCGTACTGGCCACGGTTGATCAGGAACTCATTCGTAAAGCCGCGTTCAAGGTGCTTCTAGACAGTAACCATGGAGCCGGAAGTTCGTTAGGACGCACTTTACTAGAGTCGCTCGGGTGTACCGTCGAGGTTCTGGGAGCATCACCAGACGGCCAATTCTCTCACCCACCGGAGCCACTGGCCGAAAACCTGGTCAAAGTAGCGACTTCGGTTCGCGACGGGGGCTTTGTGGTTGGATTCTGCCAGGATCCGGACGCCGATCGATTGGCCATCATCGACGGGAACGGTCGCTACATTGGCGAAGAGTATACGTCGGTCTTCTGTGCTTTAAATCGACTTAAACGACTTGCAGGTACCTCGAAAGCAGGCCCACTCGTTACCAATTGTGCCTCGAGCAGCATGATGAAACGACTGGCCGAGCAATTTGGAGTAGCGTTCCATCAAAGCGCTGTGGGGGAAGCCAATGTGGCAGACATGATGGTCCAAACCGGCGCCATCTACGGCGGCGAAGGAAGCGGTGGGCCGATTGATCCCAGCGTGGGATTGATCCGAGATAGCTTTGTCGGCATGGCCCAAGTGCTGGAGCTAATGGCTCGCGAAAAAATGACTGTGGCTAATGTTGTCGACAGCTTGCCTCAATCAGCCATGATTAAAGACAAGATGTCGATGAGCAAAGAGACTCTCCTGCAGTCGATCGATCGGCTTAAAGTCGGGTTGCAAGCTGAGTCGCTAAGCCTTCTTGATGGAGTTCGATTAGATTGGCATGATCGATGGCTTTTGTTACGTGGAAGCAATACCGAGCCAATTGTTCGTTTGATATCAGAAGCCCCCACCGTCGATGATGCACAAGACTTAATCGCACGAGCCAAAAGTCTAATCGGCGCATAATGTCCACAGAGCCACGAACCGACGCGTCGATGAGACTCCATGTAGGAGGGATGAGCTGCGCGGCTTGCGTGCGTCGTGTCGAGCGAATTCTTTCACGAGTCGAAGGGGTTACGACTGCTACAGTCAATTTGGCAACGGAGGAGGCGCTGGTCGAGGGGGAGCATCTGCGGGCCAATGCAGCGTCGATGCTCACTGCGCTTCAAAAGGGCGGATACGAAGGGCGTGTTATTGAGCCCGAAAATCGAACGACACCAGATTCCTCCGACGAGACCATAGAGACGCAATACGAGAAACGCGATGAATTGGTCGCCATGCGATCTCGCATTTTTTGGGCAATGCTATTCAGTGTGCCGCTCTTTCTGCTTTCCATGGTGCCCATGTTGTGGAGCCCATTGATGGACGCCATGATGACATGGCAATCGATGCAATTCTGGAACACGGTAGCGTTGGCATTGTGTATCCCTGTTCAATTCTGGATTGGTTTTCCCTTTTATCGTTCGGGAGTCAAGAGCTTGCTGGCAGGCTCTCCGGATATGAACACCTTGGTGCTCCTGGGGACAAATTCTGCCTTCGCTTATAGCTTGGTCGCGACCTTTGCTCCTCAATGGCTACCAGAGGACAGTCAGCATGTTTACTACGAATCAGCTGCCGTGGTCATTACGTTAATACTGATTGGAAAATATTTGGAATTGCGAGCTAGAGGAGAGGCCACTCGCGCGATGCAAAGCCTTTTGGAGCTTCAGCCTAATGTTGCGACGGTGCAACGCAATAACGAGTGGGTGGAGGTTGATGTATCTACCATTCGAGTCGGCGAATTAGTTGAGATTAAACCTGGCTCCAGTGTTCCACTAGATGGCGTCGTGGAATCGGGCGGGTCGTACGTAGATGAAAGTATGTTGACCGGAGAACCGATTCCGGTTGCAAAACATGTTGGCCAGGTCGTCATTGGGGGGACCCTCAATGGTAACGGAGTCTTGCAATGCCGAGTAACTCATACTGCCGCGACCAGTACGCTTGCGAGAATCATGGAGATGGTTCGAACTGCTCAGAGTACCAAACCCAAGATTCAATCGCTCGCGGATACAGTGGTTACCTATTTCGTTCCTGTGGTCATGCTGATCGCCGTAGCTACGTTTCTAGCGTGGTGGTTGCTGCGGTCTGATGGCTTTGAATCAGGCCTGATCCACGCCGCGGCGGTTTTGATCGTAGCATGTCCATGCGCCATGGGGTTGGCTGTGCCAATCAGTATCATGGTTGCTTCAGGAACGTCGGCAAAACAAGGAGTTCTGTTTCGGAACGGTCAAGCGATCCAAAGCTTGGCGGCAGTCGATCTTATTGCGTTAGACAAGACGGGGACTGTTACAGAAGGAAAGCCAAAACTATACGAAATCGAGCTATTCGGGACATTGACTCGAGACAATCTTCAGACAGAACGAGATGTTCTGGGAAAGCTAAGCGAATTGCAGGCCGGCTCAGAACATCCCTTGGCGAATGCCGTTTTGGAAGCCGCTAAGAATCTTGGCATCGAAAATCAAAAACGATTGACCAATGTGCAGGTTTATCCTGGGCTGGGGATTTCTGGCAATCTTCATAACGGCCATGTACTTCTCGCAGGTTCGGATCGATTCCTCGATAAATTTAATGTCGATGTTTCTGTGACAAGTCTGCGTCAACCGAATTGGGAGAAGATTGGTGCAAGCTGGTTTTATGTGGCCGAGGATCAGAACTTGATCGCCCTCGTTTCGGTGATGGATTCGGTCAAACCAACTGCGGCCATTTCCGTTTCTTTCTTTAAGAAGCAACGCATTACACCTTTGCTTGTTTCAGGTGATCATGTTGCTGCATGTAGGTTTGTTGGTGAACAGCTAGGGATTAATCACGAAAATATCCATGCGGACTGCACTCCTGAATCCAAAGCCGCGATTCTTCGAGACAAAATCTCGCTCGGTAATACGGTTGCATTTGTAGGAGATGGAATCAATGACTCTTTAGCCCTTAGCTGCGCCGATGTTGGAGTGGCAATTGGCACAGGAACAGACCTCGCAATCGAGTCTGCAGATGTCGTGCTGATGGGAGGTGATCTAAAGAGTCTTTGTGATGCCGTAGAGATTGCTTCAGCCACGATGCGCAACATCAAGCAAAACTTAGCCTGGGCTTTCGGGTACAACATATTGCTCATCCCCTTGGCAACGGGCATGTTCAAGCCGTACTTTGGGCTTTCTTTTTCTCCGATGCTCGGGGCATTAGCGATGAGTCTGTCGAGTGTTTTTGTTGTTAGCAATGCTCTTCGGCTTCGAAACATCCGGTTCACGCAACCGAATTGAGAGCTTCTTGCCAGTGGAGCTAAGAGGTAAATCCGAAAGTTCGGAAACTGAGTACCACTGCTGTTCCTGGTTTTGGCTGGCCACAGAGACGTTCTCGGAGATTAGCGTAGGTGCGTCGACAACGCCGTGGAAACATCGCAACGTTATCTTGTATCGAGTTACGCCGTGTTTAATCGATGATGACTCTGCATTTAATTGATAAGCATATCCAAAACGTTTCGTAAATTCTGACTGCAATTGCTTGTGTACTTCGGAATCTGTTTTGCAATCTGTGACATCGAATCGCGGGAAATCCCAAAGTCCTGCCCAGCGTTCTCCTGGTCCGCATCGACGCATTAAAAAC
Source organism: Pirellula sp. (assembly GCA_046344995.1). Classification (GTDB taxonomy): domain Bacteria; phylum Planctomycetota; class Planctomycetia; order Pirellulales; family Pirellulaceae; genus JBKCUI01. The sequence goes on along the minus strand of JBKDKR010000077.1, from coordinate 32,515 downwards.
TGTTGTTGAGCGTTTTGAATCATTAAGACCGCTTCGCGTCGTTCTTCGTAGAGACGAGGTGGCTTAGGTGTAGGTATTTGTTCTTGTTCGTTGTGTTTGTAAGTTGGACAATACCTCACGAGGGGGCACTCGCTACATCGAGGCGTTTTGGGTGTGCAAACTTGTGATCCAAGCTCCATCATCGCTTGGTTGATTTCACCACTTCCGGGTCCATCGGGCAAAAATGACTCTGCAAAACTCCAGAGCGCTGTCTGAACCGAGCGTTCTGCAAATTGTCCAGGCAACCGAAGCAATCGTACGTAAAGTCGTTGCGTGTTCGCTTCGACGATGGGGTATGGCTTATCGAATGCAAAGGACATAATGGCGCCCGCGGTGTAACGACCGATTCCGGGCAATGCGAGTACCTGATCAAAATCCGCTGGAAATACACCATCATAGGAGTCGCGAATTACCTTGGCCGCTGCGTGTAATTGCTTGGCTCGACGATAGTAACCCAAGCCTGCCCAATGCTGGAGCACAAGTTGCTCCCCTGCGTTAGCTAGCGAAACAACGTCAGGGAATGTGGCCAGAAACTTGTGGTAGTAAGGTATGACGGCTGCGACGACGGTTTGTTGAAGCATGATTTCGCTGACCCAAATCCGATAGGGATCGCGCGTCGATCTCCATGGCAGCGGACGGGCGTGGTCCTGGAACCAGGTAATGGCTGCATTTCCAAGGTTCGATAATTCGGGTTTGGACCAACGCTTCATTTCTGGTTCCTCGACTTAGAGATAATCTGGATTGGAGAACCGCCGAAATCTCAACCCGAAGCGTGAGGGCGTGTTGCTTTAATTAGCCGTAACGCGCTAGCGTCCGGTTGTCCGCCGTTAACCGTGGGCTAGCGCCCTGCGGCTAATGATTGTTTTTCAAAACGCCATTAAAGCAACACGCCCGTGAGCAAGGGACAATTCTTTAGGCAAAATCCCTTGCTTACGGGCTTGTTGCTTTAATTAGCCGTGGGCGCGCTAGCGTCCGGTTGTAGGCCGTTAACCGTGGGCTAGCGCCCCGCGGCTAATGGTTGTTTTTCGAAATGTGATTAAAACAACACGCCCGCACGCGTCGGGTTACGATCGATCGAGATTATCTCCGAATCACTGCACTATGTATTGAGAATCTGAATCCTGAGAATCTGCCATCGCCACTTTCTTTACGTCACGCGAATGCCGAGTTTAAGCTAGCTTTGGCTTCGTAAAAATCCCGATTCATAATTTCTTACTACAAATTTTTCTGCCGAATGGTCTAGATCTCAGAAACGCTATTTCTCTATTGTTCCATTGGTGAAAGACCCTTTGGACTGGCTAAATGAACGCATTGGAATACTGGAGCGGTTGCTCTCCCTACGAACTAGATATGGACCGCACATGAGTTCTTTCTCCGTAAAACCAATTAGAAAAGTTGTTCCGAGTCGCGTGTTGACACTCGCCTGTCTTTCTCTGATGGCAATTGCCACCGGATGCGCGGACGGTCCCTTTTATCATATGAAGAAGCTCAATCCGGTCATTGTGCAACAGTGGAATGAGGATAGAAAGAGGGCTTCGCTTTATGAGGATCGCATTAGTGAGTTCGACCAACTCAAATCACAAATCGCGACCTATCCAACGGAAGAACAGACTCGCTACATTGATACTCTGACACAGAAATCCATCAATGATTCTTCCCCTGAAATCCGCCGACGGGTCGCCATGGTGCTAGAAGAGGTTCCTAATGACCGCCGATCGATCGACGCCTTGGTAAAGTTGTCGCAAGACAAAAACGAAAAGGTAAGGATGACGGTCGCAAAGTCGCTTGCAAAAACAACGGACACAATGGCGACCCAAGCGCTTTTGGCCATGGCAGCTAAGGACAAGAGCCAAGCGGTTAAACTACTGGCCATTGAGTCTCTTGGGTACCACAAGACAGACGATGTGAAAACATTTCTAGCGCAGCAGTTAAACGATCGCTCTCCGGCTATTCAGTCGTCTGCCACGACCGCCCTCAAAGAACAAACGGGCGTTGATTTTCGAGGTGATGTCGCCAAGTGGAAACAGTACATGAACGGTGAAAACATAGAGCCAGAGGTTCCGAGCCTCGCCGATCAATTCATGTCGATGTGGCGATGATACGCTACGGCTTTTTCAGCAGCTCGTTGCACCGAATCTATATGCTGGGGATTTCATGTTTGCCAGAATAAATGCTCTGATTGTTGGCGTTGTTTGCCTCTTAGCAAATCACGGTTCGGCTCAGGAAACCACTCCATTGCAGCCTGGTACTGTCCCGCCAAAGTTGTCGGTTGCACAATGGGTCTCAACTGGCGTCTTAGCAGCCAAATCCCTGGCTAACCTCGACAAAGATAGGATTTACGTCATTGAATTCTGGAGTACGGATTGCGAAGGTGCCGTACCTGGATTTTTGCAGCTAGCAACATTGAAACAGCAATACGCTAAACAAGAGGTCCACTTCGCACTAATAAGCCATGAGTCGACGGATGCTATCCAATCATTCTTAAAAGGCTCGGCGCGAACGCCCGAAGGTCAATCGGTTCCTTATCGGCAATTGGCCTCGTCGCTCGCAATCGGTTCGGATCCGGATCGCTCTGGACACGTTGCTTATTTAGGAAGAGAAAACTCCAGTCAGCTTCCATGGGCCTTTTTGATTGGTCGTGAGGGAATTTTGGAATGGCAGGGGCATCCTAGCGAGTTGGATTTTGTTCTTGATGCCGTCGTTCAAGGTCGATGGGATCGCCAAAAAATCGAACGAGACCAGATGCTTATGGCGGAGATACAAAATTCCATGGCCAAGCTGACAAAAGCCAAGGACTGGACGGGGGCGATTCGTGAATTAGACCGATTCCTGGCACTTACTGACGATCCAAGGATTACTTTCGGATTGCTAAAGAGCAAGATCGAGATTTACGCCCGGTCTGGGAACTCATCCAAAGAAATCGCAGATGTCGTGAAGAGTCTGTTTTCCATTTGTAGCGAGGAGCCACTTTTTGCCCATGATGTAGCTAATTCGGTCTATCAGCTTGCGATTCGTGGGCACCTCAAGGATAGGACCGCAATGTTAATTGCCGTTGAGGGGCTAAGCGTTGCGATAGGCCAAATCGATGATGGGTCGACAAAGTCTGGAATGCTGCATACATTGGCTAAACTCGAAGGATTGGTCGGGAAAACCGAGCAGGCGATTGCACATCAGACGCAGGCGATTGAACTCGCCGATGAGAGCCAGAAGCCTGCCCTTAATGCGTTTCTGGCCAAGTTAACATCTCAAGCTTCTGTATCGCGATAGACGAATGCCACTTCCCATTGCTGTGTTGATTTCAGGAGGCGGTTCGACTCTAAAGAATCTAATCGACCGGCGTGATGCAAATCGAATCGATATCGATATTCGACTAGTGATTAGTTCGCGAGCGGACGCCGCCGGGTTGAATTATGCCGCCGAAGCGAACATCCGATCGATTGTTGTTCCTAAAAGGAGGTCGGTTTCGTCTGAAGAACACTCCCATGCCATTTTCGAGCCGATACGCCAATCGGGGGCCAAGCTGGTTGTCATGGGAGGATATCTGCAGCACGTTTTGATCCCATCCGATTTCGAGAACCGAGTTGTCAACATTCACCCGTCGTTGATACCAGCGTTCTGCGGGCAAGGCATGTATGGGTTGCGAGTCCACGAAGCTGCCATCGCGTTTGGGGTCAGAATCTCAGGTTGCACAGTGCATTACGTCGACAACCAGTATGATCACGGGCCCATTATTCTGCAAAAGGCTTGCGAGGTCTTTGAGCATGACACTGCACTGGATTTGCAAAAGAGAGTGCTGCAGCTTGAGTACGAAGCTTTACCAGAAGCGATCACGAAGATTGCTCCGAGATTCTAGTAGCGTTTTTTTCAGTTTGTATTGATCTCGACAGCGTCAGCGAGGGACGGTTCACAATACAAGCCCGAAAGCGCAAGGTGAGGGATTGCCCTATTCAAACTCATGCCTAGTCAGCGCGAACCAGCAACGCGTTCCTTCGCATGCGATTGGTACCTAGGGGGATGGGAGTTCAGGTTGCTAATACTACGAGGGCGTTAACCGGCGTGCGATCCCTCTGCTCGCGCATCGGGCTGGTATTGATAACCGGCCATCGATCCCTCTGCTCGCGGGCTTGTTGCTTTAATTAGCCGTAACGCGCTAGCGTCCGGTTGTAGGCCGTTAACCGTGGGCTAGCGCCCTGCGGCTAATGGTTGTTTTTCGAAATGTGATTAAAGCAACACGCCCTCGCGCAGCGAGGGCGTGTTACTTGAAAGATCAAGCGTCTTTATTCCGCGGCATCTCGAACATATTTGTTCAGCCACAGAACCATTTCGGCGTGAGTATGAAGCACGGATTGGCGAGCGACATAACCATGGCTCTCGTAGGGCAACATGACTAATCGCGTGTTGCCGCCGTTCCCTTTGACGGCTTGATACATTCTCTGCGACTGGATCGGAAAGGTTCCGGGGTTATTGTCGTCTTCACCGTGAATCAAAAGGAGTGGCGTCTTGATCTTGTCCGCATACATAAACGGAGAGACCTTTTCGTATACGTCCTTTGCTTCCCAGATGGGGCGTCGTTCCGATTGAAAGCCGAATGGCGTCAAGGTTCGGTTGTAGGCACCGCTTCGTGCTACTCCCGCCTTAAAAAGGTCGCTATGAGCCAAGAGGTTTGCGGTCATAAACGCGCCATAGCTATGCCCACCAACAGCGACTCGATTTCGATCAGCGACACCGAGCTCAACAGCGTGATCAATGGCTGCTTTGGCGGCATCGACAATTTGTTCGATAAAGGTGTCGTTCATCGTTTCTGGATCACCAATGATCGGCATCGTGGCATTGTCCATGATCGCGTACCCTTGTGTGAGCAGTGAAAGATGACTGATTCCGCTAATTCGGGTGAATGCCGACGGGTTTGCAGAGACTTGTCCGGCTGTTGCTGCGTCATTGAACTCGAGGGGGTATGCCCAGACTAGAAGAGGTAGCTTGGTTCCTGGTTTATAGTCGGCTGGCAAATACAAAGTCGCAGATAGTGGCACCCCGTCGGGACGTTGGTACTTAACGACCTGCTTTTTCATCTCGCGAACTTGAGGCACGGGATCTTGGAAGTCGGTTAACGCAATCTCAGACCCGTCAGCCAAGTCCTTGAGATAGTAATTGGGTGGAGTTGTTGGTGATTCTCGTCGTGTGATGAATCGTGGCGTTTTGCTTGTCGATCCTGGGACAACGGTAACAACACTCTCCAGTGTTCCGGGTGAGCAACGCCATAGCCGTTCGGTTTCTAGGGTGACCAAATTCTTTCGATCCAGAAAAGGGAGATTGCCCTCGGGGCTAGCACCGGTTCCGGACATATAGACCCAGTCGCCATCTTGGGCGACGACAGGGATGCCACTCGAGTTTGGCTTGGTAAGCATGCGGCCAGGATCGCCATAGATATCGCGTTGGTTTCGATCGATGATTATCTTTGGAGGTGCATCAAGTTGTTTGTTTTGAAACAACAGTGAGCGGACCCAACGACGATCGCGATCGAATTCCGTGGTCATCAACAAAGCTGGATCGGAAAAAAAGGAGCTGCCTGAAAAGCGATGCTCCAATTTCACAACATTCTCTGGCTCTGATTGAAAAGGAGCTGACAGTCTCTTTATTTGTTCTCGATGGGGCACCTTGTTTTTGGGATCACCATCATCTAATGCTTCTGTCCATGCAAGTGTTGCAGGCGAGTTAGGTTCCCAGCGAATCGAACGGCGTCCGAGCCGAACCCCTTCTATAGGAATATTCTCTTCGAGAGGAACATCGGCCACTCGATAAACCTCATCGCCAGTCCAAGTTGCAACACGAATGGTTTTTGGGAATGAGCCTACCGTAAGTTGGTAGGAATAAGGCTTAGTAATCGATGTCGTGAGAAACAACGAACCATCTGGTGATGCATCGGCGTCGAGGTAGAGATCGGGTTTGCCGATAAAGCGAGCCGGCTCACCAGGAGTAAGAACAGCTAGCTGCACCGTACCAAAATAATCCAAAAGCTCTTCGTCATGAGGGTTGGTCAGGAGATTTTGAAAGGTACGTGCTGGAGATTTGTTGCCATAAGACTCTTGGATATTGGGTCCAATCGGTGACTTGGGTTTAGGAGGCTCAGCTCCACGATCGGAAGGCACCGTCGCGCACAGAACGCTTTTTCCATCTGGCATCCACTCGAATTCAAACAACACGGTCGAAAGTTGATCCGAGAGCAGAACTGGATTAGCAAGGTTGGAGATAGACACCCACCAAAGTTCTTGATTGGTATCTCGCTGAACAACGAACACAAAACAATCGGAGTTGTGAGACCAGCTCAAACTCGAGATCTTGACCGGAGGATCTACTGGGATGCGAACAGGTGGATCATTGGGTCTATCGAGCGACCGCAAAGAGAGGCCTCGATAAAAGCTGGTCTGAAATGAACTGCTGTTAGTGGGGTCGATACGCATTCCGGCCAGAGGGACTACTCTCCTAGCGAGATCCTCAATTTCTGGCATGGCGTCTCGGTCTAAGAAGATGACCCATTTCGAGTCAGGGCTCATTGCCAAAGTCGGTTCCGGCTTCGCATCGATGATGTCAACGATCTCTTTGGGGGGAAGCAAGTATCCGTCGTTAGCGAGAACAGTCTTTGGGTCCATGACAGCAGTGCTTAGTAGGGTTAAAAGTAGGAGTCGTCTCATGTTTCTTTAGTCAAAGCAGGATGAATGTAATGATTGTGACGATTATGACGACGTCTGATGTCAAATGGTATGGGTTCTTAGGTTTCTGCGTGTTTCTTTCTGATAATCTCTTTGACAAATTCGAATTTATTCAAGTCGATGCTTTAATACTAAATCGCGCACGGATACATTGGATTGAGTTAAGCACACGAGCGAGTTTTTATTGTCGATCGTGATTTCACAACGGGAACGTATTCTCCATGTCTCAATCGCTACCAGCCGAAACCGAAGTCGACCTCTTGCTTCGCAATGCACAATTGCGAGATGAACTAGAACCATACATTGACGAGTCTGTCGACTTGGTCAGCTTGCGGCACATGTCGCTCGCGGAAGAGAACGAGTTTCTCGCATCCATTCTCGCGTGGGAACGTGCACCAACATTGCCAATCAGCCAATGGTTTGAACCAGAGCTCAAGCTTCCGAATCCTGAACATCTGACGGACGATCAAGTTCATTCGATTCTTTGGCAAACGATCGATCAACTTTACGATCAGAGAGTGGTTCTCGATCTTACGGATCATTTGAGCGACCGCCAGCTTTACTGCTTGATAGCTAGAGATATCTTGCCTTCGTTTGAAAAGCGAATAGCCGACCATCGTAACTATTTGCATTGGCACTGCTTGGAAGAAAACGACATGGAGTGCTGGTTAAGGTACTACGCGACCGACGTGGAAAGAGATCAATGGCAGTTAGAAACGGAAACGGAGTTGCCTGAGAGGGAAGAACTGCCTTTTCCTCGAAAAATGCCTCGCCGACCTAACAACATGGGCTAGTTGTTTTCTAATGCCGCCTTTACTTCTGGGCGGCGGTAAGCGGAATCAGGGTGACGTTTAACTTGTATTGTTGGCCGTCACGCAAAAAAAGGACATCGATTGGTCGGTCCATCGCGGTTAAACCAACGAGTTGCACTAAGTGCTCATCGTTATCCACGATGTTACCGTCGAATTCCAATATGATGTCGCCGTACTTCATGCCCACTTGCTCGGCTGGGCTATTTGGGCGGACGACTTTAACAAAGGCGCCTTTAGGACGAGGAGCGCCAGGGGCTGATCGGGTCGGATTGTTGAATACCGGGTCGACACTCACTCCCAGGTATGATCGCTGAATTCCGCCACGCTCGACCAATTGTTGTGCGACGTTCATGGCAATGTTAATGGGAATAGCAAAGCCGATTCCTTCGCTGCCACCGCTATTGCTGGCTATTGCCGTATTGATTCCGACCACCTCGCCTCGCAAATTCATAAGCGGGCCGCCGCTGTTGCCAGGATTGATGGCGGCATCTGTTTGAATGAAGTCTTGGAAAACGATTTGTTTGGAGCCCAGTTCGAGATTGCGACGTCCCTTGGCGCTGACGATTCCGTAGCTGACCGAGTGATTCAGTCCAAAGGGGCTACCCACTGCAAAAACATAGTCACCAATCGCGACTTCTCGGCTGTCCGCGATTCTAGCGTTAGGTAATTCCACGCCATCAATGTCGAGGACCGCAATATCGGTCGACGGATCTTCTAGGACTCGCCGAGGGTTGATGATACCTCCGTCGGAGGTTTCGATTCGGATGCTGTGAAGAGGTGCACCGTGAACGACGTGTCGGTTCGTAAGGATGACCGTGCTTTGAGCGATTCGGGCCACGAACCCAGAACCGGCTTCCTCGATTCTCTTTGGAGATGCGGATTTAAAGGTGCCACTTTCGGGGGCTTGCTCTTCTTTTACCGCTTCAATGTGCACCACCGTCGGGGAGACCAGTCTCACCACGCGTCGGAGCAAAGATTGCTGACGTTCCAGGATCTCCACCTCCTGGCTGATTTGGGCGTATTGCTCCTCGCGAGATTGGCTGGAGTAAAAATCAGCGGGTTTTCGAACAGAGATTGGGATCTGCTCGGTCCCACGAGGTGGAAAGGGCGATTGTTGAGCATTTGCGGTCGACGTGCCGGTGGCAAGAAGCCCCAAGGCGAGCCAGGAAGAGAGGCGAGTTTGTTTGGTTTTCGCTGGAAGTCTAAATTTCATAGGACCGCTCTTAACCGCTTTCTTTGGAAATGGTCGCGTGAAGACCATCGAAAACTTAGATCGCCGGATCGGTTCGGGTGCCGAAATCTCCCGTCGTCCTCTCCGTTTCGACCAAAAGAAGGTTGGAAATGCTGTCTCTGGCGTTCGAAAGCCGCAGAAACCGGGTTCGCACTGCCACGCGTGACACAAGTGCACAGAGTGCCGATTTTTCAGGTCAGATCGGACAAATCGATGGGATGGGACAGAGCAAACGGACGGTGCTTCGTACCGATAAGGAAAGAGTTTCTTAGAAAAGCAATCATCTTGGGAAAACATCTTTGTGGTGGACCTTCGAAACTCGATATACTTGAGGCTGTAGGTTTGGCAAGAATCCTGACCTACACTCGTCAACCTCTTAATTAATTGCCTGCTCTTTCGTTTCCCCTGAGCTGCACCATGAATCGACCGATGCGAGACTATACCGACCTTTTGCTCTCTCGAGGCATCATTTCTCTCGAGCAACTCACCGAAGCAAAAGCGTTATCGAACAAACAAGACACAACAATTGGCAAAGCGCTGGTGAGTCTCGGGTACGCCGCAAGCGATGAAGTCACCCAAGCCCTGGCCGAATTCCACCACTTCGAATACGTCGATCTAAATGACATTAGAATCCCTGAACATGTGATCCAGCTGGTGCCAGAGTCGGTGGCTCGGGAAAACAACGTCATACCGATCGACGAAGCGGAGGATTCGATCAAGGTTTTGGTGACAGACCCGTTTGACATTGAAACAATCGAAAAGCTCCGATTCATTCTGAATCGCAAGGTGGAGACCGCACTGGGATCTCAGGAGCAGATTGTAGAAGCCATCAACCGTTATTATGGGCAGGTAGAAGGCGAGTCTGCTGACTCGATGTTGCAAGAGTTCACAGATACGCAAATCGACTTTACGGAAACGGAAGAAGACAAAATCGCCGCGGATGAGGCGGAGGGGGACGACAGTGCCCCGGTCGTTCGATTGGTCCAGTACATGATTGCGGAAGCCGTACAATTGCGGGCTTCCGATATTCACGTCGAACCGTTCGAAGATCGTGTACGAATTCGCTACCGAATTGACGGTGTGCTGGTCGAGCGAGACTCCCCACCACGTCGGTTATTAGGTGCGATTATGTCTCGTATCAAAATATTAGCGAAAATGGACATCGCGGAACGACGTCGACCTCAAGACGGACGGATCAAATTGACAGTCGGCGAGAAAGAGCTTGATCTCCGGGTTAGCATCATCCCGACTAATCACGGGCAGTCTTGCGTTATGCGACTGCTGGATAAGGACAACATCAAGGTTGGGGTTAAGCAGTTAGGACTCGCTGAGCGTGACTTCAAGATCTTCACGGGCTTGATTAAGCGGCCTAATGGTATTTTCCTTGTAACAGGCCCAACGGGATCGGGAAAGACCACGACGTTGTACGCTGCTATGAACGCGCTTAACCGGCCTGATCGCAAAATCATCACCGCTGAGGATCCCGTCGAATACTACTTGCCTGGCATCAACCAAGTTGAAGTTCGGCACAACATCGGACTCGACTTCGCCAGGATCATTCGGGCCATGTTGCGTCAGGCACCGAACATTATTCTTGTGGGGGAAATGCGAGATACCGAGACCGCTCAGATGGGAATTCAGGCTTCACTAACTGGACACTTAGTTTTCAGTACGCTGCATACGAACGATGCGCCCAGTGCTGTGACCCGTATGACGGACATGGGAGTGCCTGGGTACATGGTGGCCAGTTCCGTGATCGCGGTCATGGCCCAGCGGCTTGTGCGAAAGATCTGTACACGTTGCAAGCATCCGATCACGTTATCCGAAGCAGTGCTTGCGGACGCCGGCTTGCCGACGGAGGTGGTTCAGTACTCCAAGTTCTCGAAAGGTAAGGGGTGCCCTTATTGTCAGAAGAAGGGGTATCGTGGACGGATTGGTATCTACGAGATGATGGTGGTAAACGGGCGGATTCGGGAGTTCATGTTCGCTGCCAAGTCTTCGGCTGAACTCAGAACCGAAGCCATCAATCAAGGCATGACGACGCTGTATTGCGACGGATTAAGAAAAGTTATTTCAGGCATCACCACGATGGATGAAGTTTACAGGTCTGCCAAAAAGACAGAGCAAGAGGACTTGGCAATCGCTCGGGTTATCAAAGAGACGTTGAATAATTAAGCCGGAATTGCGGCTCCGTATCCAATAATAGCGGAGGTGCGCGAGCCCCCCGGTAAAGTAGAACAATTGTCCTCAATTGTTCCTTGCCCGGTAATGTAGAACAATTGTCCTCAATTGTTCACTGCCCGGTGCGTTCCCTGAGAAGTCATTAGTCGATTGCCCGGTTCGCGCCCTAACCGGACGGCTTGCGCCCTACCGCTAACAATTGCCTCTGGCAACGAAAATGATAGCGGAGGGGCGCGAGCCACCCGGTGCGTTCCCTGAGAAGTTATTAGTCGATTGCCCGGTTCACGCCCTAACCGGACGGCTTGCGCCCTACCGCTACCAATGGCCTTTGGCGGTTGCCGCACCAAAAAAACACCGAATATCTAATCAGTTGTTTCACTTTAACCCTCGGAACAACTAAGATAAGACTGTCGCGGGAGAGTCGCCTCTAAGGCTGTCGTAACGCGTCCTTTTCCTTATTTCGATCCCTTATATTACCTAACGCATTGGACTCAAGCCTCGGGACGAGGTTTTGCGTCAGGTTTTAAACGCAGAGCTGGCAGTTCGGACTCAAGCATGGCAACTGTTCTGATTGACAAACTACTCCAAGCGGCCATTAAGCAGGGAGCTAGCGATATTCACATCGTCGTGGGGCAACCACCTGTGTTTAGGTTGCATGGACGTATGAGGAGGCTTGAGACCAAAGTGCTCGAGCCTGACGACACGGTGCAGTTGATGAAAAGCATTGCGCCGGAGCGTTGTCAGCGGGAGCTTCAGGAGTCGGGTAGTTCTGACTTTGGATTTGCGTTCGGAACGCTAGCTCGATTTCGGGTCTCGATCTTCAAGCAACGTGGCAACATTTCCATGGTGCTTCGGCAGATTCCGAACGACAAATTGACTCCTGAGCAGCTAGGTTTGCCTGAAGCTGTCATCAAAATGGTGCTTCGTCCGCGCGGGCTGGTGCTTGTGACGGGACCGACCGGCTCGGGGAAGAGTACTACGCTAGCGAGTTTGATCAACTACATCAACGAATCACACGATCACCACATCATCACGATCGAAGATCCGATTGAGTTCTATCACGATCACATCAAATCAACGATTAATCAACGCGAAGTGGGAGTTGACGTCCCATCGTTCTCTGAGGCCATTCGGCGTGCATTACGACAGGATCCAGACTGTATTCTGGTAGGGGAAATGCGGGACTTGGAAACGATTTCTGCTGCGATCAGCGCCGCTGAAACAGGGCACATCGTTTTCGGTACGCTTCACACCAACAGTGCCCAGGGAACGGTAAACCGATTGATCGATGCGTTCCCGGGTAATTTGCAGGATCAGATACGAACCCAGTTGTCCTCCAGTTTGTTGGGGGTTGTCGCACAGACCTTGATCCCCAAGGTGGGAGGAGGTCGAGTGGCTGCTTACGAGGTTCTCGTCGTGACGAATGGTATTGCGAACTTGATCCGGGAAAACAAGACATTCCGGATCACATCCGCCATTCAAACAGGAGCCAAGTTCGGCATGCAGCTCATGGACGACGCATTGTTCAGTTTGTGGAAGGATGGCAAGGTTGTCATTGAAGATATCTTGGCCAAAGCGCACAGACCGGACGATCTCGCACGACGCATTGTGAATGCACGCAAAGGCATCGAAGATGAGTCGCCAGACGAAGAGTTTGATCACGGAAACTAGAGCCGCAGCGTGAGCAACGTCACAACCCGCAGCGTAAGTGAGGGACATCGTTTTCCCCGTTTTGTATCAGCCGCAGGGCGCTAGCCCACGGTTAACGCGAGACAACCGGACGCTAACGCGATTCGGCTTATCAAAACAAAAGCAAAGTCATCCTGGTTTTTCAAAAAAAGTAGCTCGAAACCCCAAAGTTGGAGAAGTAAGTAAATGATCGCGCGACGCATCGGACAGATCTTTGTCGACATGGGTTTCATATCGGACGAGCAGCTTCAATTGCTATTGGAGGAGCAGCAGCAGCAGCCAGGTGCTTTGCTAGGCAAGTTGGCCGAGGATATGGCGCTGATCACAGACGATCAGTTGTGTCAGGCTCTCGGCGAGCAGATGGGAATGAAGGTCGTATCGTTGGCGGAGCAGCAAATTCCGCCCGAGTTGTTGGAGCGACTCACCGAAACGATGGCTCAGTTGTATCGAGTTATTCCGGTTCGTTTTGACGGTCAAACGCTGACGGTAGCCACATGTGATCCTCAAAATTTGACGGTTCAAGACGAGTTGCGAACGTTCTTGGGCTACAACATTGAGATGGTGGTTGCACCGGAACGCGAGATCAAGGCGAGTCTTGAGCGTTACTATTCCTCCGATTCGTTGAGCGTCGAAAAGATCGTTGCGGAGTTGGCGGCTGACGAAGAATTGTTCCGGCAAGCCAGCATGTTGACTGGCGATAAATTCGACTTGGACGGTGCAGAAGCGTTGGCAGACAGCGTTCCGGTTCGAAAGCTGCTTAACTTGGTTTTGCTATTGGCCATTAAGGATCACGCCAGCGACATTCACTTTGAGCCGTTTGAAGACGAGTTTCGGATTCGGATCAAATCGGAAGGTGTGCTCTATGAAATGGTGCCACCGCCGCGTCACTTGGCGTTTGCCATCACGACTCGGATCAAGGTTATGGCGAACTTGGATATTGCCGAGCGTCGGATGCCGCAAGACGGTCGGATTGAGTTGATGGTGGGTGGTTACCCAGTGGATTTGCGGGTGAGCGTTTTGCCAACCATGTTCGGAGAGAGCGTGGTTATGCGGATTTTGGACCGAACGGTGGTGAGTTTGTCGTTAGAGAAAGTCGGCATGGACGAGCGGACCAAGACCGAGTTTCGCACCGTCATGAGAAGGCCAAACGGCATCGTATTGGTGACTGGTCCGACAGGATCGGGCAAGACGACCACGTTGTATTCTGCGTTGTCCGAGATGAATGAGATTTCCGAAAAGCTAGTTACCACTGAGGATCCGGTCGAATATGACATAGATGGGATCGTTCAGATTCCGATCGATCACGACATTGGGGTTACGTTTGCGTCCTGTTTGCGAGCTATTTTGCGTCAGGATCCTGACATCATTTTGGTGGGTGAGATACGGGATTTGGAGACTGCGGAAATTGCGGTTCAAGCGTCCTTGACCGGGCACCTTGTGTTTAGCACTTTGCACACCAATGATGCGCCGAGCACGATAACGCGGATGAAGGACATGGGAATTCCTACGTTTTTGATCACAGCGACGGTGGAAGCGATTTTGGCTCAACGGTTAGTGCGTCGAATTTGCACCAAATGCCGAGAGGAAGCTGAGGTGGCGTACGAGGTTTTGGCGGAGCTCGGCATCAGTGAAACCGAGGCAAAGCAGCACAAATTCTACCGAGGCAAAGGTTGTGATAACTGCAACAACACTGGTTACAAGGGGCGGATTGGATTGTTCGAGTTAATGATCATGAATGACGATTTGCGAGACATGATCATGGTCAATGCGACCACGGACGACATTCGCAAGAAAGCACAATCGTACGGAATGATCTCATTGCGAGATTACGGCAAGGACTTCGTCTTCCAGGGATTAACGTCAGCGGAGGAAGTGGTTCGCGAAACGGTATTGGACGGCTAGTCTCAAAGTAGAACAATTGTCCTCAATTGTTTACGCCCGGTGCGTTCCCTGAGAAGTTATTAGTCGATTGCCCGGTTTGCGCCCTAACCGGACGGCTTGCGCCCTACCGCTACCAGTTGCCTTTGGCAATCAGAATCGGCTCCTAATCCAAAAAATTTAGCCAACGAGAAATTTTTATCTTTTTCTTTGGCACTTATCCAAATCACTCTAAGAATGAACTCAGACGGGCAGCTCGTAACGGGAGCTGGCGTCGCGCGACGTTAATTAATTAGGCGGAGAGCTTCAAAATGCCAATGTATCAATTCGAGGCGATGGATCGTACGGGTCAGGAAATCCGGGACGTCATCGAGGCACCCAACGAGGAAGAAGCACAGAATACCATACGTCAGATGGGATACTTCGTTACGAAGTTATCCCTTAAGAAGGGTGCTCAGGCCGCGGTAGCTGGCAAGAAGAAGCAGAAGCGTGGTTTTGTCATTGGTGGAGCCAAGACGAAGCACATATGCCAATTTACGCGACAGTTGTCGATTCTTCAGGATGCAGGTTTGCCGATTCTGAGATCGCTCAAGATTCTTGAGACCAACCAGAAGCCTGGCCGTCTCAAGTTTACGTTGCAAGACGTGTGTGAAGACATTGAGACCGGTATGACGTTGTCGGAAGCGATGGCAAGAGCACCGAAGGTGTTTAGTCGGTTGTACGTCAACATGATCAAGGCTGGTGAGGCCGGTGGTGCGTTGGAAACGATTCTCCAGCGGTTGGCTCAGTTTTTGGAAAGTGCCGAATCGCTCAAGCGTAAAGTCAAGGGAGCGATGATTTATCCGGTCGCGGTGGTGTTGGTCGCCATCTTGATTCTGGCCGGTATTATGTACTTTATTGTTCCGACGTTTAAGAAGATGTTCGAGGAGTTTGAGCTTGCTTTGCCAGCTCCGACGGTATTGTTGCTCGCGATGAGCGATTATGTCGTGAAGTACTTCTGGTTGATGATCTTGTTACCGATTTGTTGTTGGTTGATTGGCAAGATCATACGTAAGTTCAAGCATGGTCGGGTTGGGTATGACATGTTCATCATCAAGGTTCCGATTTTCGGATCGTTGATTGAGCGAAACATTTTGGCGAGAACGACGAGAACATTGGGAACATTGATTTCCTCGGGTGTTCCGATTTTGGAAGCGCTCAATATTACGCGGGAGACCGCTGGTAATGCGATGTTTGAGCGGATCTTTAATAAGGTTATTGAAGCGATTCGCGAGGGTGATGTTATCGCCAAGCCGATGAAGGATAACTCGATACCAGGATTTCATCCGATGGCTTTATTTTATTGGGCTTGGACGGGTGCATTCCCAGGGATCATGATGATGTCGGTGGCGGTGACATCGGCGCAGGGTGTTGCCAAGGGCAAGCAGGCCAAGCGATCGGCGAGTGGATCGGACTTGATTCTGATAAGTGGAATCGCGATTGGCCTGGGAGTTGTTGCGATGTCTCTTTGGTATTTGCTCAAGATGCGGACGCGGGTCATTGATGACTTGGTCGTCAACATGATTGACGTGGGCGAAGAGACGGGCGAGTTGGACACGATGTTGTACAAGGTAGCCGACAACTATGACGAAGAAGTTCGCGTGATGACAGAAGGTTTGACCAAATTGATCGAGCCGATGTTGATCGTGTTTCTAGGGGTCGCGGTCGGTTTCATTGTTGTGTCGTTGTTTATGCCACTGATCGAACTGATCACCAGCTTGAGCGGCGGCGGCAAGTAAAAGCGGTACGACGTTGGTGATACCTTCCGGTTTTACGTCTTGATTTGCGGTTTGCGTCGTAAATCAAGTATGTGCGGTTATGTGATAGTTGCGTGTACTCTGGCTGTTCATCTAACAATTGATGAAGGTTGAGTTTCCAGTGATAGATATCATTGCGGGACGAGAGACGCAGAAAATGTATTTTTTGAGTGTGTGATAGATCCAGTTGGTTAAGGGTAGAGGAGAGCGGCAAGCCATGTTGCATGAAAGAACAGCGAAATGGAATCGATCTAGCGGTGGTCGTTCGGGTTTTACACTTACTGAGTTATTGGTTGTTATCGCCATCATCGCAGTTTTGGCCGGATTAGCCTTGCCAGCAATTTTCTCTGCGAAGCTGTCGTTCGATCGAGCTCGTGTCAAGATGGAGGTTCAGGCCGTCGAGGACGCAATCGAAAAGTACAAATCCCAGTATGGAGACTATCCTCCAGACGGTAGTTCTTGGCCTATTGTCGAGTCACATCTGAGAAAGATCTTTCCGGAAATTCTGACGACGGAATTGGCAATTATAAACCCAGCGATTACCGGGTTGGTGGCGAGTAACGATCAAGACGGTTCTACACGAGTTGTTAAAAACGACTACGAGGGCCGAGTGATGGACCCTGCCGAGGCCCTTGTTTTTTTCCTCGGAGGGTACAGCTCCAACAAGCAAAAGCCAATTACGGGCAAAGGAGGTCCGCTAGTAAATGTGGGCACGGCTGCGTCTCCGATCTGGGATTACAATCCGCAACGTGAAAACGGCGTGTACGAATTCCCTATTGATCAACTAAATTTCCGAGATGAATTACAGAGATTTCCAACGGAGCCAACCTCAGACCCTAGAAGGGTGAATGACTTGTATCCAGTTTACACTGGCAGCATTCGAGGGAACCCACTCGTCTATTTTGATAGTCGTACCTATCATCAGCCTTTGAGGGCAACTCCGGTTCCAATTTACCAATACTACTCTGCGAATCTTGATCCTACCCAAATCGAACTTCATGGTGCTGCTCGGCCATTGCTAAATGTAAACCCGATCGGCCCGGGTGCGGTAAGGACCAAGTATGAAAACCCTACTACGTTTCAAGTTCTATCAGCAGGCTTGGATGGCAAATACGGAGGGCGAATACCGCAGCCTTTTGTTCAACGACCGGCGACCAACGCGCCTGTGATTTGGCACACCGTTAAGGGAGATCCTTATCAATATAATCCGGCAACGAATCAATTCGTTAAGGACACATCGTTGAACCCACGATTTGCTCTTCCTGAGCACAACGGATTAAATTTATCGCTCGATAACGCAGCGAATTGCGTTCAAGCTCCAACGTTTGGTCAGAATTAGTTCACAACACAATGCCCCACCATTAGATGGTTAGGCATGAACGATGTTGGGTAGGAACCAAAAGGTGCAGTAATGAAGAACAAATTAACGAGTGGATGCAGGGGCTTCACTTTAGTCGAATTACTAGTGGTAATCGGTATCTTGGGAACCGTCTCAAGCATGTTTATCTACGCCTACAGAGCGGCTCGGGTAGAGTCTCAAAACCAAAAAAGCAGAACAACAGTCGAGAAAATTAGTGATGTGCTTAACGCGAGACTACTTGAGTATGAGAATTACCCAGTTCCGCTAGCAATCCCATCGACAGCTGTACCAAGGCCTGTTCCTGGGGCTAGACCCAAACAGGAGTTGACTGAACGCGCGAGGCTAATAAGGCTGCGTGAAATAATCCGAACGGAAATGCCTGATCATCCCGACGATTTAAAAGCTACTCGGCATTGGTTTAGTGTTTTTGCACCAAATCCTCCTGTGATTGTACTCCCCGTGGCGACTGGACTGGTCTCAGGTGTGATCGATGTTTTTGTGCCACAACAACCAGTGTTCCCGACTGGTTTATCATCACGAGCAGCAAGACTTTTTGCAACGTTAAGTGAACGAACAGTCAATCGTCCACCTCCATATACTTCAACTTACCTACCATGGGACGCACAAAACGCTAACGCAGAGCTATTGTTTCTGATCATTGCAGACTCGGAATTTGATGGTTCGAGCGCGATTGAGATGTTTGATCAAACAGAAATCGGCGATACAGACGGTGATGGGCTGAACGAGTTTTTGGATGCGTTTGGGGTACCAATTAAGTGGATACGTTGGCCGACTGGGTATCAAATAGGAGGTAAGAATTATCCTGATATGCTCAACAGTGGCATTGTGGATCAGGCAACACAGAGCGTTTCCGTAGATTCAGAGCCTTACGATCGTATTAAAGCAGATCCGGGTTGGCGAACGACTAATACCGATTTGCGACCTGGTGTGTTTCCACCACCATTAGTTGTGAGTGCTGGGCCTGATGGGTTCTTTGGTTTGAATTTTCGAGAGATTGATCGTTATGCGTCGACAGTTGTAAATCCGCGTTGGCCCCTTCCCGGTGTGACAAGCTACGCGGTTAGCGACTTGCCATTTCCGGAAGTGCCTGTTGGGATTTTGCCTGGTCCCTACGTGTTCTGCGATCCATGGGCACCTAGAACAGATCCGTCGATGCGGATGGGAAGTTTTTTGGTAAGGCCTCCATTGGCTGCTCCTCATGATCCTAAAGAGGGTGGGCCAGCGGCTTTTGAGACCAACCCTCGTGCCGTTGCGGCTGACAACATTACAAACTTTGACGGAAGTGCGAACTCGCTATGATCCGTAAACGCATTGGTATGACATTAGTCGAATTGCTGGTGACGCTATCCATTGTGGTGGCGATTGCGGCGATAGTGTTGCCATCAGTCAAGACTCTGATGTTAGATCGTCGATCAACTCAGGCTGCAACTTTAGTTCGCAACTTTATTGAGTCGGCTCAATCGAGAGCCATCGGCTCTAACAATTATGTGTCGGTGGTCTTAGAACGCGTTAGTTCGATACCTTCAGACCAAAATGAAGACGGGTTTTACAATGCGGCAGATATGGTTGGAGCCGGAACCGTTGCGAATCCCTATAGGTTTCGTTCCGGCACCGCAATTGACCCAATACCAGCGGGCGCTCCTCTAGACACTAACTTTGTGCCTTATAACACGTGCGTGCGCCTAAGTATGGCAGAGAGGCCTCGCCCCAGAAGCTACAAGCTAATGGGACCGATTTGGGATGGCGAGCAAATCGTTAGTAACAATGGTTCAGGTTACCCGGATTCAACTGGTCCGCATCCACAAGCAGGACGTCTTTATTTTCAAATTGCGTCAACTGATAGTTTTAGAGATTTATTGACGTTTCAGATGGAGCTTGTTCCTGGAAGTGAAATCTCGTTCGGAACTAGTTCTTCTCGGTTCTTGATTACCGAGGTAATCCCGGGTGGAACTATGGGGACGAATTTCTGGTTCACTTGTGTTTCCTCGAGCTCAACGAGCGATGCAGACGAGATTGCCATACCGTCTAGTTCTCCCGTTGGAACGTTCACCGAATTCACCATCTACCCAAAGCCCAAGCCGATTAGTTCTAAAGTACTACTGCTGCCTCGCACCATGTGCATCGACTTGTCACTGAGTGGATTTGCAGATCAAGGGAGTGTCGGGGGGGGGCGTGATCGCAGGGCGAGATTTTCGTCGGATTGGTTGCACGTAACATCGGTACCTGGACCTCAAGAATTGCGGCCGATTTACATCGAGTTTGGTCCAGAGGGAAAACTAAGTACTGTGTTCGCGAATGGACGAGATGGACTGGCCTCTGCTTCAGTACCTGTTCAATCGGTAGAGGATTTGTTTTTGCACATCGGGAAAATCGATCAAGTTCGCAAGTTTACGACATTGGTTGATGGACAAGGGACCAATCTGTTTGATGAACGAACCTACATCGTAAGAGTTTCAGGTAAGTCGTCTACGATTTCAACTGCGCCAGCGGCGGACTTTCCTACGCAGGCCGAACTGCTAGGAATACCGCTAACGGAAGTCACCATCTCGGAAGCGTTACGTCTCACGCGTCAGAGCGTCCTCGGTCAACAATTGACAGGGCAATAGGAGAGAGAACCATGAGAGAACAGATTGTGTCGATTTCCCGAAACTGGAATCAATCTTTGAAACGGAGTGGAGTTACAGTACTCGAGGTGCTGTTCGCAGTTGGGATCATATTGGTCGGGCTCGTTGGGATCGCTGCGATGGTTCCTTTCGCTGCTCGTCAAGCGTCGCAAAGTTATCAAATTTCCCACGGTCTAGCCACAGGGGCAAATACCTTGGCCACGTTCAAAGGGGACTTGATGGTCAAGCCCTCGATTGATCGACCGTGGGTGTTGGTTGATGACTATTATGCAAAGAATAGTCCGAATCTATCGCATGGTGGATGGGTGTTTTCAAGCGAGCCGAATTGGGTGTTGCAGGCACCGTTAGGGGCGACCAATCAGAGCTACTATGGATCACTGGAGCGGCTTTATGATGGCAATGCTGCCAGGAATGTTTCGTTGTATCGCTATCATATGGACTCCATTTTGTCGGCGGGGGAACTCAATGGAAACGCGAGAGCGCAAGTGGCATTGGCTCAAAATCGCGCTTTGGGGCAGGGGTTTTGTATTGATCCTTATTTTTTTGCGGAACAGTTGAAGATACCAAGTTTGGGTGCCGCGGATCAAAAGGTCTATCGTGGGGCATGGGGTAATTTTAGAAGATCTCGATTTCCGTTCTACGATGAACTCTACCCAGTTTCAATGAACCCGTTGGAGTTTCCTCGTGGTGCAGAGTTTCGCACTCCGCGATTGTTAAGAGTGAGTTTCAGAGATAGTTCTTTGCCAATCGCCTTACCGGCAGATCCGTTGTCTCGACTGGTTTGGTTAGATAAGGCTTGGATTAGGAATGATCCTGCCAAGCTCATTGCTAGTGGTGACTCTAGAGACATCAACGCAAATAAGAGCGAAGATCGAACAGCAACTCATCGGCAGTTCCAGTTGCCGGACGATGTGGGCAACGCTCCAGCGTATACTCAGTTTGTGAAGGGGACAGAGAATCCCAGTTTTCAATCCTGGATTGTCACGATGACACCGGCTGAAGAAACCCCGATTGTGAATCCATTGAGCTTAGACACTCCCTCGGCAACCTTTCTACCTGCCATGGAGTTTTTCCCTGAAGACTACGACGTCAACATTATTGTATTTGGTCGACGAAACGTACGCGATTTATCTGGCACAGAACTGGAGCGATCGGACTATCCTGCCTTTGCAGCGAATGGAGTTGTTCCTCAATCTGAACGTTTAGCCAAAGTGAATTACATGAGTTCAGAGTCGGGTGTGTCTGGGTCCTTTGAAATCGAATTGGAGGCCTACAGAAACACAGCGGCCGATGTGGATGATCCGGGAAACGTCAGTGCACGAGTCAACGTAGGGGATTGGATCATGCTATCGAGATACGTGTATTCTAATCCAGCGGCTCCAGACCGTCCCATTCGAGAAAAGCATCGTTGGTACCGAATTGTCGGAGTAACAGGTGGAGACGCGTTCCCAAGGCGTGTTCGAGTTGCTGGTTCTCCGTGGGACTGGACCATTCACGAGCTAGATCATTTCAAACGAATCGGTACAGACCCGCCCCCCCTTATGAATCCAACAACTTTGGAGCCAACGGTTCCCACTGTTGCCACCCTGCTTAGCCACGTCGTCACGGTTTACGAACGCAGACTCAATGTTAAGAAATAGCGTCCAACTCTCCACACACACAACGAGAGAGGAAAAGAATAATGATGTACGAATGTAACAAGATGGGACGAGACAGGACTGGATTGGTTCTGCTAATCGTTCTTGGAATGTTGGCGATGTTTTCGCTGTTAGCGGTGACCTACGTAGTAACCTCTAGTTCTTCGATTGCGGGGAGTCAGGCGATCAAGAGGCGAGCGCAAAACTCTCGTCTGGATCTTGAGCAGATGGGAGCGGCAGATAAAGTGCTGCGTCAATTGCTACGTGGCACCAACGATCAGAACTCTATATTTTACTGTTCGGGCAATTTGCTCGGTGACATCTACGGTCCCGATGCCATTCGTACAACAGCAGCCAGTTACTTTAGTGCGGATGCGGTAATTCACTATGCTGTTCCTGCGGCAGGTGATTCATCGACGACTCCACCGACTCCTCCCGACCCAGAACGCAATGTTAACTTGGTGAAGCTATCGTTAAAACGCGATGCGGAGACCAATGGACCATTAAGCGATATGGAAAACGATTACAACGCGCGCTTGATGACTTTTACCGAAGGTCCACTGACAGGCCAAACGTTCCGAATTCTAAAGTATGTTGGTAGAGCTGATCGAGTAACGCCAAACCCAAACACGGCAACGATCCCTGAGCTCCCATGGCGTCCAAATGTAGGTGCAACGTCTGATTCCACTTCGATTCAGTACTCAGTACTGATCGATTTGAATGAAGTTGCCAATATGCGGGTAACAGGTGATGTACTTGCGGCAGACGGTACGATTCGTTCTGTTTCTCGAAGCGTTAATGATTGGATCACTGAGTTTGGTGCGGCAACATTGTTTTACGCGAAGACAACCTTGGCCGCTGCTTCAGCAGCCAACATGGTCGCGTACAAGCTTATCATCAACGATGCACCGTTCAATTATCCCGGCATCGGTTTAGAAGATATTGCAGTGGTTCCTAATAGCATGAACCAACCGACTGGAGTGTCTGGGTTCGGAAACATCGATGCAAGGCGATTGTTACGAACTAGTCGCCAAATCAGCCCTTCCATTTTGCCTCACTACGACTACCTCAAAGATAGTCTTATAATGGCAACCAATACATTTAACTCCCAAGTAGGTGTTGAGGGGATCGGCTCGCGGCGTACAGATCATCGCGAATTCAGATTGTATGGAGCAAGTAACGAAGGAATTGACGTACCTGATTATCGGGATATGTTCCTGGCGCATCAAACCGCATTTAACGGTGCTCCTTCAATAACCCCATCGTTTCATAGACCTGCTGTTATCAATCACATCAGCCATGTGTTTGGTAATCCGAGTGCACTGTCCTCTGCTGATGTGGCTGAGTTATTGAGATTGATCGACGCTTCGACAGGACGAATCATGAGTGTTCGATTCGGCTCTTTAGTTGCGAATAATCCGCGGTTTGCTCCCTATGCAGGGTACCCGAGTCTGAACCTAACGACTTGGTCTACACCGCCTACTCCAACGGAAATTACGGCACTCCAAACCTATGTGCGGCTACACATCAATGGTCCATGGGATGTTGATAACGACGGTGACGGAATTCCAGATAGCGTTTGGGTCGATCCAGGTTTAGGGATCGTTTATTCGCCGGATGGTCGTCGATTGAGGCCGTTGGTCAGTTTGTTAGTTGAGGATATGGATTCCCGGATCAATCTAAATGTCGCGGGGGATCGTGCTCATACTTTGGCCAATTTCGATGCACCTGCATTTAACGGTGCAAAACGCATAGGAAGTCTAGTTTCACAAGGCATGGGAGCGGGGCCGGCTGAGATATCGCAGCGGACCTTATTCACCAAGGACGAGGACGTAACGGGTTCCACCTATGCTATTCCCGCCCAAATAACGAATGTCACTCGTTCCAACACAAACTCGTTTTCGTTCTTTGATGAGCTTTACGGAGCAAGACGATTTAATGGGGCCAAGTATCCTAATATCAATTATCTCGATAGCACATTGGATCGTGTTCCAGGACGGCACGGGGCACTTTTCGCGAACGACCCGATTAGCCAAGTAAACGAGCGAGAGCAGCATCTAGCATTTTCGAATGCTCGTATGCCCGGGCTTCCGCTGAGCAGACGAGGTTCTGTTGGGCTGACATTCGATGTTTTTGGCAATCCAGTGATGGCCAATCCATCTCCGATCGACGGTAACCCATATTCGCCAGGAAATCCTTCTCAACTTTCAGAAACCATCGACGATCCATACGATCGAAATGCCATGACAGTATCGGCCAGCGATGATCCGCTAGGCTTGGAGGACTTGGAGGTCATTCTGCGTAGGTACGATGCTGATGTGCAAGCATATCCGTCTCGAATTCGTGAAATGTTTAACAAGTTCAATTTGCAAGCACCGAATTCTTACGGCAATTTGTCTTCCATCAATCGTGAAGTGACCTCACGAAGTGCTGAGTTGCGACATCCACCGATGGGTGCAGCGTTCAAGACGGTTAAGAATTATGGAAGTGGAGATGTTGTTGCGGTTGAGAGTGGCGCACCGAGCTACATTCAGTTTATTCAAATGCTTCACTCGCAGAGATATCGCAATGTCGCGTATCCACCATCTGCTGCCGATGACCCAGCGTTGACTTACGCCGCCATTGCCGAGCTTTTCCCGATGGAGTTTTCTAAGGGGCTCAAAATGGACTTGAATCGTCCATTCGGAAACGGGTTTGACAATAACGGTAATGGGGATGTAGACGAACCAATAGAACTGACTAGTTTTGAAAACGAAGTACATCCTATTGCGACAACTTCAGCTCCCTTTGTCGGGGCTGTCAATACGCGAGCGTCGTTTCCAGCCAACACCTCCGACGCAACTGTTGGTCGGGGCAATGCGGAGAACGAGCAAAGTTCTTATGGCAAGGATGTGTCTCAAGTCGTGAGGACGTCCGGATCGACAGGTTACCGAGCAACCGCGGTTCGTGGTGCGTTAGCCGGGCGCCAAATGCTTGCCCGAAACCTTTATTGTCTTGCTCAGTTAGTGATACCTAAGGACTTCGTTTTCGATGGTATGAATCTCGGAGCCATGACGCAGTTTGAACTCGCATCCATCCGTGCGAGATCTATTGCTCAGTGGGCGATCAATGTGGTTGACTATCGCGATGCTGATAGTGTGATGACACGTTTTGAATACGACATCTTGCCGTTCGGTACAGGGACTGGTATTGGAGCGCCCGCTGCTGGCCGGCCTGGTTACTGGGCCCCCGATCACGCTTTGGAATCGGTCAACGGAGTGCAGAATCGTGTTTATATCGGAGTCGTTTGGGGGATGGAAATGCCTGAGGTACTCATGACAGAGTCAATGGCCTATCACAACAAAAACCTCAAAGATACAAACATGGATAATTCTTCGAGACCGCAAGGGCAGAAGATCAACGATCCACTAGCAGCAGATCCCAATTTTGATGACAATTTGGATCAGTATCGATTCCCAGATGCTGGTCTGATGATCGAGTTGTTTGTGAATCGATCGACGGGCGCACTTAACGATCCGACCTTTGCAGGAACCTCATCGTTATACACAACTGTTGGTGGAGAACGACGTCTAAACTTGTCGAGGATGGCTCCTCCGTCAGTTGCGTGGGGGCAGCAACCGGTGTGGCGGATCGCGATATCTGAGGTTTACGATACCGCGAATGCAGCTGAGCATCCACAGACACGCTTGGCAGCTGGAACCGCGACCTCTCTGACACACCAGCATTCAACAGATCCTGCAGTCGCAGGTCAAACCGATCCGGCAAGAACGGGTGAAAACAACATCAGTCAAACTGCCTTTCTCGAGCAACATCTAGGCAATGGGCTTCGTTATGACGTTGGTGGTAGTGCCACGATGGCTCGTGGGTTCGATAGATTTGTTTGGTTTACGAATCAGCGGCCAACAGCTGCGCAATTGATACCAGACATGATTCCAGCCAATGTGGGGTCGGCAGATCGTTGCGTGTTTGTCGCTCAGGCTCCATCCGTGGCGATTCCTGGCGGTTCCTATCTCGTTGTGGGACCAAAGCCACGAATTCATTTCGGTTCGTTAACTCACAACCAATTTGAAGGTACTCTTTATCCAGCACGGGTATTGCAAGCAGACATGGCTGACGTAACCAGACGTCCTATCTATTCGCCCTCGTTGCAATACGTCAGTTTAGAGAGTGGCACTGTTTCGACTCGATTGATGAACGACACCGATGCCAACGCACCATGGCTTGCCAGTATTCGACAGCCCTTTAGTGTGATTTGTACCGCTGAGGCACCATCCAACGCTTGGAGGAACGATGGAGGTGGTAATCCGCGAATCTTTCGAGATGGTGTTGGCTTGAACATCTCCTATCCTAATCCGATTGCTGCGAGCCCTTATTTCACAGCCGGGAATTTGCCAACTGAAAGACTCAACAGCGCGGACAATCAAGCTTCTCGTTCCGACAATACTTTTGGATTTGCTGATGAAGATGAAGTCTTGCCTGACAGTTGGGTCGACTTGGCAAGTATTGGAACGGATCGTTTTCCAGACGTGCCAATTGATCGTTCCAATACTGTACTGACAGCGAATAATATGTATCCGAGCGGCACCTATCAGAACGTGCGAGCAGCTTATCTTCAGCGATTAGCAGATCCTGATGTTCCTTACGATCCGACCTTTAATCCTTACATCACGGTAGATTGGATGTCGATTGATTTGACGGTGTTTAATGGTGAATCGTCGCGAGAAATGGATGATCGAGATGCGTTCAATCAAATGCATGTCGCTGTTCCAACCATGACCTCTCGTCCGATCTTCTTTGCATCCCGATACAAGACTGGCGAGTTGGTGACCCCTCCTGGAGGCGAGTCAGGCATAAGCTATTTGTCGCCTCTCTCCACACTGGTTCCGTCCGGGTTAACGAACTTTACTCTGCAGACTGCCGTGCCGATGCTACCCCCTCGAACGGGAAGCATGAATCAAACCAATCCAGAGTCATTCTTTATGTACTCTTTGGGGCATGAGAGGTTGGTTACGGATTGGACACAAGTTGGCAATACAACGGCGACGTTTGGTTATTTGAATGCTGGAAATCTGGCAAGTACCGTTGATCCGTTACAGGAGCCGCTGGCTCCGCAGGTTGCCGCATCGTCTAATCAGCTTTTCGATGGTTTTGGCCGACCAATTCCTAACGCGAATCCTTATTTTGCGGGGGCTGGCGAGTATATGGCGAATCCACTTTGGATGAACCGACAATTCGCGACGCCCTATGAAATCATGATGGTTCCGTACAGTTCGCCAGGTCAATTCGGAATGCATTATGCCGTTCGCCGCTCGGGCGCGGAAGTCAGAGATCAATACACGCATCTTCCCAAGTTCCAGCAAATGAATTTGTGGTTTGTGGACATACCGCTACCAACTCCTGCCGATTTAGGCTCACCTGCGGATCAATGGCAAAATACCGCTAAGTATTGGGGGAATCCACTGAATGGACCACAGTCCGAGCGCAAAGCCGACTGGGCTCTTTTGTTTGACTTCGTTGAGACGGCACCGTTGTTCGCTGATGCTCAGACACATTGGCGACCTGACGTCATGAGTTATCTCGCAAATCGAAATACGGTTGCGGCGCGATTTTTGAATTCGTTTATCCCTCAAGGATATTACTTAGCGGATGGTTCGGATCCGCAAAGCTATCGCGGCCCGAGCTTCTTGGCTCCGTTTAATAGCAAGCCATCTTACGTGGCAGCTGGCAAAATCAACGTCAACACGATAGCCGTTTCTCAGCGTAATGCAGGTGCTCCGATTCGCAGCCATTCGTTAAAGGCATTGGAGACTTTGTATTACACAGGAAATGATCGAAATCAAGAATACGGAGCCGTGTCAGATGCGTTTGCTGCGGCCTTTGTTGCGAATCGACGAGGATATGCCACTCCGGTTATTAACAACCGCTTCTTTGACGCTGTGGTCAATCCGGAATTGCATCCGGATTATCCAACGCAATTCGTTGGTGCCTATCGTTCAGCACTGTCTTCCAATTTGGCACCGACACTTCCAGACCCGGTTGCAAACGCCAGAATGAGACAGCGACATGGTGTAGAGACCACCTTGTTGCGAACCAATGACCTGGGAGGACCAGCTGATAATGCTCTGACGAACACACCTATGTTGTTGAATCGGCCGGGAGCAGCGGATCACGTGAATGTTACTCAGCCTTATGATTTTTATCAGCGGGCGATCCGAATGCCAAACTTAGTCTCCAACCAGTCAAACGTTTTCGCTGTGTGGGTGACCGTTGGGTTATTCGAATATGATCCGTTGACCGGATACGGAGAAGAGTATGTAAACGAAGCGGGAGGAGTTCAACGCGAGCGACGATTCTACATCATCGATCGGTCTACCCCCGTTGGATACAAGCAAGGGGAAGATCTCAACGTGAAAAAGACCGTTCTTCTGGAAAGGAAGATACCGTAATGAATTTCATTAGTAGAAAACAGTTACGCTTTGGTCTGACTCTGGTTGAGGTCCTTATTGCAACGACCTTGACTCTGCTGCTTATGCTTTCATTAGCACAAGGGTTCAAGGTGTTAAGCGAATCTGTATCCGAGGGGCGCACACGGCTTACTCTTAGCGATCAGTTGCGAGGTCTATCAAATCTCGTTCGCCAAGATCTTGATCGTTGCACAGTCGATGGCAGGACGCCGCAAGCGTACCCTGGTAAAGGCTACCTAAAGTATTATGACGGACCCGTTTGGGATGCGACGGCTCTGCAATCGAATTTTACGCCAGCAAATCCGCTGGCTGGAAGCCGATGGGGAGATATTGACGACATGTTAATGTTGACAGCAAAGGCTCGACCTGGGGATGTATTCCGCGGGACAGTTCCTAAGGCGCTGATGGTTATAAATCAGCTGAATCAATTCGAAAAAGAAGGTTTGTTTCCTGGGGTTGCTGTCGTTGATAACTTTATCGCGCCAATTAACAGTGGTGGAGCAGTTTTTTGGCGCAACGCATGGACAACCGATGTAACGATCGAATCTGACTACGCGGAGATTGCTTGGTTCATGATGCCGCTGGCGGAAGGGAACCGATTACCTATTCCGACACCTTATTCAGGGGCTTATATACCGACTGTAATCAATCAGACGGTGATCGATCTGGCTCCGACTGATGGGATGCCTGATCGAATCGCGTTGTGTCGTCGAGTACAGCTAGTTCGAAGCGACATCGACCTCAATCCTTTTCCCCTTAACTCTACATTTCGCAGTTTGATCCAAACGGGAATTCAGCATCCTGTTGCTCCCCAACTCTTGTCGGGTCAGAATCCGGTCACTGCGAAGTTCGTGATGAGTCAATTTTATCAACGTTGTGATCTTAGCTTAAGTCCGCACGTTTGGGAGAGAGCCGAACAAACAGGAGGTACGAGACCAGCGTACGTTAAAAGCAACAGTCTTGTAGATCTTCAATTGCCTGAAAATCGATTCGCTCACTTTACTTACCCGGTTACCGTATCCGGTGGGGGCAATCCGGATGCAACGTTGCTTCCTATGTTGGCGCTGACTGACGAGCTAGGTGTATCTGCAGCTGGTACTGACACTGCTGCGGCATTTAGATTGGCAACACAAACGACTCTTAATTGGGCAGTCGCCGGCGCCCCGGTAATCAATCCAGCACCTGCGATTCAAGCTCGTGGCTTTGTGCCACCTTGTTTTATGCGCAGTCGAGTAACGACTGACTCTGGAGGGGCATTTCTTTACCAGCCAACCCTAGGTGAAATCGTTGCGACAAATGTGGTTGCATTTGACGTTAAGGCGTTTGATCCTGCGGCCAAGCTTATTGCACATCCAGGAAACGATACGGTATACGGTGACTCAACTGCCACGTTGCCTGGTATCGCAGGAACTGACGATGCCGCTGTAAACCCTAGCGATCCGGGCTATGGCACCCTACTCGCATCCGGAACCACACCCGTAGTTGCGTCGCTTGGAACACACGTGGATATGGGATGGGGATACAAGCTCTTGTCCCATCCAGCCGTTGTGGCTCTGACACCGGCTGGTCGAGCAAGCGTTTCGGATTTCTTCCGAGGCAATGCTAGCGGTATCGTTACCCTAAACAACTCTGCGTCTCCCGCTTATATCCGGGATCCGGCATTGTTGTCTGGGGGGGCGCTTGCACAAACACCTTTGCCTTCGTTCGTCTTTCAGCCCAGTTTCGATACGTATACTGATTACTATGAAATCGATGGAGAGCGTTTCGATTTGTTGACAACCAGCGTTGGTGTTGTTCCTGCTTATCGAAATGGATTGCGACGATTCGGCTTGGTTTCCCCAGCTGGTATTCCAGATGTTACAGGAGATGGTGTTCATAATCTGCCTGTTTCCCGCGAGTCCATTCCTCCTGCCCCGTATGAATTGCCTTCGATTAAGGTCTCTTTGCGAGTCCACGACGTGTCGGCGGGGGCTTTGCAGCAGATTTCTGTTGTGCACGGCATGACAAATCTCTAAATTGATGGGATGAATACCCAAACTACGTCTGCCAATTTACACTCTTTCTTCGACCAACTAGCTCGCATCCATTGGATCGCGATGCTGGTTGGTCTTTTTTTTGGCTCCACTTATGCGTTCTCCAGCGATGCGGAAGACAACGCCGCTTGCTATCGCAAGCCGGTCGCAATTCTCCACCTGCCTCGAACCGATCAGCTTGTCCTGGCTACCAAAAACGACGGCAGCCTGCTCTTTTACAATCGCCTCACCCATCAGCTGGAACAAAAACTATCGCTGGGTGGTTCGCTCGAATCTGTCGTC
Organism: Pirellula sp.; assembly: GCA_046344995.1. Taxonomy (GTDB): domain Bacteria; phylum Planctomycetota; class Planctomycetia; order Pirellulales; family Pirellulaceae; genus JBKCUI01. Next base: position 1,761 of record JBKDKR010000077.1, on the reverse strand, counting down.
CCGATCTTGGATGGCAAGTACTTAGCTGCCATCGATTCGGTGCAACATCTTGTTCATATCGTCGAATCTCCCACCGAATCTCAACGCTCTAATGCAAAGCTCCACAAAAGTCTTGTGACCTCGCGTTACCCTCAACGCGCTTTGTGGGACTATGCGAACTCAATGCTATATGTTAGCTGCGTTTGGTCTAAGCGACTGGATGTCTTCTCATTGGCCATCGAAACCGAATCCCTCGTTGCGGACAAGAAAGCCGCGACGATCGATCTGCCTGTTTGGCCGGGTGCGATGATGATGATCAAAGACGAGCTTTTGGTTACCGATAATTTTGGTGCGGACGCTTGTCGGGTCAGTACTCTCACTCACCAAGTCACGAAACGCAAAGATTGGTTCGGCAGTTCGGTTCGATCTCTGGTGGAAATCCCGACGAAGGAAAATGAACCCAAAAAGATCGGGGTCATGCATACCGTTCTCAACGAATATGCCCGCACCAATCCTCAAGAAATCCAGTGGGGGGTTCTGCTAACCAACGACCTACGTCTCTTGAACGTCGATCGCGTGCTCGATGACGAAGAAACCAATGTATACCGAAGCGGTCGCTTTCATCCGGTCGGGATTCCCGGAAACGGAGCTGCCGAGCCGACCGACATAAGTGTGCATCACGAAACAGGCCGAGTGGCCGTGGCGGTCGGAGGGACCGACCAAGTTGCAATCGGGGACATCGATTCAGTCGCGTTTCGGTTCTTGGACGTCGGTCGATTTCCGACCGCGGTCGCTTGGTCACCCGATGGTAACGAGTTGTATGTGGCCAACCAATTCGACGATACCTATTCGGTTGTGGACGTTCTGAACCGCAAGGTGGTTCGTCATGTGTCGCTTGGTACGATGCGTTCGTTGGAACCCAAGGAACTGGGCGAGCAATTGTTTCACAGCGCGACCCTTTCTCACGATCGGTGGTTGACCTGTGCTTCGTGCCACATCGATGGGCATACCAATCATCAATTGTCTGACAACCTCGGCGATCTCGACTTCGGTGCACCCAAGCGCACGCCGAGCTTGCGAGGTATAAGAGATACAGCTCCTTATACTTGGTTGGGGCATAGTCAAACCTTAGAAGCACAAACGGTTGCATCGATTCGTAAAACGATGAACAGTTATCGGAGGCTTGATAAAGACGAGGTCGAGCATTTGGTTGCTTTTATGGAGTCGCTAGAACCGTTGCCATCCGTTGCCGAAGCGAGAGGCATTGTGGACCACGAACAAGTTCGCGAGGGCAAATTAGTATTTGAGCGGGTTGGATGTGCCGAGTGTCATTCGGAGGACCGATACACATCGTTTGGCGTTTACGATGTCGGGATCAAAGACGAAAACGAAAAGCGTTTGTTCAATCCGCCGAGTTTAAAGGGTTTATCGCAAAGGGGGCCCATGTTGTTTCATGACAATCGAGCCCATGGGATAAGAGGGGTGCTGGTCGACGAAAAGCATCAATTGACCGAAGAGTTGTCAGATAGAGATTTGGAAAATCTCATTCAGTTTTTGGAATCGTTGTAAAGCCGGAAAGCAATTGACCACGAATGACACGAATAACACGAATGGGAAGACCGCACGAAGTGCGGTAAGACGGTGAGCGCCAATGGTAACCATTGGTAGCTTCATGATCGCTGGGCGGTAGGCTTTGGGGTTTTCATTCCCCGGCCTTAAGGAGCCTATTCGTGGCGCGAACCCCTGACCCAAATCAAATGCAACACTGGCAAGGCATTCTGG
>JBKDKR010000076.1:0-33611 GCA_046344995.1 Pirellula sp. | reverse complement strand
TTGACGCTCCCGAAGCATTAGCATATCGATCGCCAGTCCCCCTAGTACCAATCGCATGCGAGATTTTCACGTTGCCGGTTCGCGCGGATTAGGCTGGGGTTAGAAAAGGGCAATCCCTCGCTTGCGCTTTCGGGCTGGTATGGCGAACCGTCCCTCGCTTACGCATTCGGGTTGGGATTGAAAGCTGTCCCTCGCTTACGCATTCGGGTTGGGATTGAAAGCTGTCCCTCGCTTACGCATTCGGGTTGGGGGTAAGGGCTAATTCCTCGTTAATTTCGTTGTTAATTCCAACTTGATGGAACATTTCTTGCGTAGTACGCCGATGCTCTACTCTTTATACTGTACAGGCACTTGCCGTCGACGTTTGCGATAAATCGACCGCATTTCCGCACCCGCCTCGCCCTCTCCAAACTTGCCGTCGTTCCAACCTACCTTTGTCAGGAATACATCTATGCGTAGTCCTATCTCTCGCCGGCGTTTTGTCTTGAAATCCTTGGCTGGCTCACTGGCTATTCCCGTTTTGCCATCGCTCGCAGATGATACGATCGGAGCTCGGTCGGTGGTTGATGTTGCACCTGGTGCTGGCATCAGTGCTCGTCGTTTTGTTGCGATAGGAAATTTGCTTGGATTTCAACGTAAGCATCTATTCCCGGAAACCGCGGGCAAAGAATTTGAATCGACACGATTGCTCGAGTCGCTCACTTCCATTCGAGATCGACTCACTATCTATCGCGGGCTCAACCATGGGTTAAAAGGAGGTCACTTTGCAGTTCATACATTCCTGTCGGGTGTGCTCCATCACGAAGCAAAAAATCGTCCCGATGGCAACGTAACCGTCGATCAGTTCATTGCCGACGCGATTGGAAGCCAAACACGCTTTGCTTCGCTAACCGTCGGTTGCGAAGGTGGTATCCATGGCGGTTGCCAAATGGCATGGACACGGTCTGGCATTCGCGTGGCTCCCATCACCGGTCCAAGTGCCCTCTTCGAAAAGCTGTTTGTAGAAGATTCTCTTGGTCAGCGGGAGAAGCAACGAGTCGCCAACGGCTTGCAAGCTTCTATCTTAGACTCAATGCTCGACGAAGCTCGGTCGTTGTCAGGTCAAATCAACAAGGAAGACAACGATAAGCTTGATCAGTATTTGACTTCCGTGCGCGATGTAGAAAAGCGATTGCAATCCAAATCGCAATGGATTGATCATCCTAAGCCTAATGCACCATTCGAACGACCTGCTGACCGCAATACTGTTCATGATTTACCACTGCTATATGAGTTGATAGCACTCGCTTTGCAAACCGATTCCACTCGAGTTGCAACACTAGAAATCGGTGGCAGCTTCTTACCCCAAGACCTGGGCATCGACAAATCCTATCACGGCCTCTCGCATCACGGTAATGACGCAGAAGCCATTGAACATCTAGTCAAACTGGAGCAATATCAAATAGAACACTTTGGAAAATTCGTAGCGCGACTATCCGAACTCACGGACGGCGATCAATCGCTGCTCGATTCCACTGCGGTACTATTCGGAAGTGGTATGGCCGACGCTAACTCCCATACTAACGACGACTTGCCCATCATTATGGCGGGCGGTGGCTACGGACGTGGAGAATTCAAAAACGTTACGCAGCAAGTTCCACTCTGCAATCTCTATCTCGACATTATTCAGCGATTGGGGATCGAAGTGGATTCGTTCGGAACCAGTACGGGTACATTTGCTTAACATGTGGTCTGCAATGGTTGAGTGGCAGAAAGTGCTGGCTGCGAGGCAAGTGTTTCTAAATAGCAGAGTAAAACTCGCGATTCTTTTTTGTCTAGCATTGATGTCGCGGCCCACTGCGACCCTAAGCCAGGAACCTCAGGAGAGGCTTTCGCAGTTCCTAAAGACCTATTGCATGGATTGCCATAACCAACAAAACGCCGAGGGGAATCGGGATTTCGAATCGTTAGGGCTACCTCTGACCTCGGAGTTGCAAATCATCACAGCGACCGAGATCATCGACCAGCTTACTCTACGTCAGATGCCACCTCCCGATGCAGAGCAGCCCACGATGGAAGATTCGGTCGCATTCATTGAATTTCTCCGCGACAACGTACAAGAAGCGCGGATGCAACTCAAAAGCACGGGCGGCCGAACAGTACTTAGGCGGTTAACCAATCGAGAGTACGAGAATACTTTGGCCACCCTCTTCTGCCGTCGCGTCGATACTCTCGGGCTGACGACCGAGTTTCCGTCGGAGACCGCTGCGCACAATTTGGAGCGCATCGGCTCAGAAATGATCACGTCCGGCGTTTTGCTCGACAAGTACTTTGCAGCAGCCAATCGATTGATCGAGCTACGATTGAATAAGGGAGATGTGCCTTCACAAGAATGGCATTTTCAAGGTAACTTCAAACAGTACGAGGAACTGCAGGGCCCCCACAAGGAGGTTTTCAACTATCGCTATCTTTGTTTGTACGAACAGCCCAACACGGATACTCGCCAGGGGGGCTACGGACACATTGAAGATTTTCTCCAAGGGGTTCCGGTTTCCGGGCTTTACGACATCGAGGTGCAGGCCCAAGCGATGCATCGAAACACACATTACGATCCGAAGATCTTTCGCATTGATTTTAGTGAGCCGTTTCAGTTGGCCGTTGTCCCCGGTGATGTTAAACGCGGTCATATTCACTATCCGCAATCCATCGAACCAATCTTAGGACAAGCGATTGTGCCTGACGATGCGCCGGAGTGGACCACGTTTCGTGTTTGGCTGGAAGAGGGGCAAACACCGCGATTCATCTTTCCTAACGGTCCCTACGAATCGCGAGCGTCGGTTTTAGAAGCCAACAAAAAGTACAAAGAGGAGCTCAAAGTAGACGATGATCCCGGCGTGAATCGAGCCAAGCTACTCACTGACGGAGCGTTGCCTCACATTCGAATTAGCGAGATCAAGATTCGCGGACCGCTGCTGGAGTCGAATGGCCCCGCCGAGGAGATCGCTGCGTTTGGCCCTACCGGTTTTCAAAGTGAACGAGCTATCGAACAATTGCATACCTTTGCGGAGCGAGCCTATCGCAGACCTTTGCAAGATACTGATCGAGCGAGAATCGAAAAGATTTATCGAAAGCGAATCGATGAACAGGCAACTAGTCGTCAGGCAGCACTTGATGCGCTGAAAATGATTTTATGTTCTCCATCGTTTCTTTATCTTTTCGAACGGACCCCGGAAGATGATCCAAGACTCGGACCGTACGATCTAGCGACTCGTCTATCGTACACTTTGTGGGGGCTTCCGCCTGATGACACTTTATGGCAGTCCGCATCGACAGGTGCGGTCACCGATCCTGGTGTGTTAAAGGAGCATGCTCGTCGCATGTTGGCCGATAAGCGTTCGGATGAGTTCATTCATCGGTTTAATGACAGTTGGTTAAATTTGCGAATCATTGGATCTCTGCCACCACCGAGGCAGAATGCCACCGAGTATTACTCTGAGGATTTGCCGATGTCAATGAAGGAGGAAGCCAAGCACTTCTTCCGAAACTTGCTCGACACCAACGGGCCTGTTACCGACTTCATTGATTCAGATTACACGTTTGTCGATAAGAAGCTCGCAAAGCTTTACAAGCTCCCTGAGAAAGAGACCATGCGGTTAGCCGATGGCTTTAAGAGAGTATCTCTCGAGAATCGCAATCAGCGAGGTGGGGTACTGGGGATGGCAGGAGTGTTAACCGCTTCGGCCAACGGAGTCGATACATCACCAGTGACTCGTGGAGTATGGGTTTTAGAGAACATGTTAGGCTTGCCGCCACCTCCGCCACCCGATGAAGTGCCTGCCATTGAGTCCGATGTGAATGGAGCAACGACGATTCGAGAGAGGCTTGAAAAGCATCGGGCTGATGCGACCTGCAATGTTTGTCATCGTAAGATTGACCCCATGGGTTTTGCGCTCGAACACTTTGATCCCATTGGACGTTTTCGCAATGAATACAAAGAACCGAAGGAGAAAAAGAAGGGGCCAGTGGTCGATCCATCGGGAGTGTTACCTTCGGGGGAGGTCTACACGAACTTTGCAGAGTACAAGCAATTGTTATTAAGAACTCGAAGTCAATTCTTTGTCCGGCATATGGTAGAGACGATGCTTTCGTTTGCAACCGGCAGACAAATGGAGCAGACTGACCAGAACGAGGTGGATCGCATAACTCTGCATGTTATCGAATCTGAGTATTCGATCAACACAATGATGGATGATATTTTTGCAAGCGAGATCTTTCGAACACGTTAACTTAAGGTAAAGAATCCTTTGCCTCTTGTTCCAATTCGCGATTTGATAATACTCTCAAGTCGAGAGAACCAAAAAGTCATCCATGGAGTATTCATGAACATCGTTCGCTTTACAATTTGCATACTGATCGGAGTTGCTATTGGCACCGAGGTCGCCAACGCTCAAAAGCCTCCCGCACGGGAAGAAGTCATCACACCGATTCGCAACGAAAGCTTCAACAAAAACGGTTCATGCAAAGAACGCCGACAAGGTGGAAATCCGCGAACGGTTGATGGGATGCTCGTCTTTGACGGGTCTCAAGATGGAAATCGACAAGTAGACCCGCAAATCGCGGTCGGTGGCGATCACGTTTTACACGGAACCAACAGCGGCTTGATCATCTACGATAAAGCCGGCAACTTTGTCAGTGGCGTCAATCAAAATTGCTTCAATGGTGGAATCGATCCCAAGCTCTACTTTGACATCCACAATAAAATGTTTGTATTCGATTTGTGGAATCCGTGGGACAGAGAAAAGCTCAAGCCGGTGAACGTTTCTGTGTCGGAGACTAGCGATCCGACAGGTGCATGGAACACGTACCCTATTCCCGCTCCAAACGGTGTCGATGGTGGCGCTATTGCGGGGAGTCGGAAATGGATTGGCTATACGTTTCCCGGCGGTAAAGAACAAATGTTCGTCTTCAAAGCGGATGAGGCCAAAGCAGGAAAACCTGTCACTGTCTATCACTTCGAAGGAAACCCTGGAGAGCCAGTAAAGGGCCAAGACGCAACCGACGATTTGTACTTTCTCAAGTTCACCAATCGTGAGATTGTTATCTCTCGCGTAACCGAGAATGCGGATGGCGAACCCCAGTTGGAACAAGTCGCAAATCAAAAGCACGGATTAAGCTACTACGATTATCCGCCGCAATCGCCTCAAAAGGGGACAGATCAAAAGACTTCGTCGGGAGATCGTAATCCCAAAGTGCTTGTGTTGCAGAACGAGTGCATTTGGTTTTCTCAAGCGGTCAATTGCGAGGGGCGGTCAGCGGTGCAATGGCATCAAGTTCGATTGGACGGCAGTTTGGCCCAATCAGGATTACTCCGGCATCCAACCAATGGCTACATTCAAACGACGTTGGCCGTGAACGCTAAAGAGGATTTGCTCATTGGCTTTCAAGAGACAGGACCCGATATGTATATCAGTCCTCGTTTTGCTGTCCGACGAGGCACTGATCCACCCGGAGAGACTCGTGCGATTGTGAGCCTTGGTGAGGGGGCTGGAGCGACCGATGGTGTGGCGTGGGGAGACTACAGCGGCAGCACTATCGATGGAGATAACGGCCGCGATTTATGGACCATCCAAAGCATCACCAGCCCCCAGGGCAAAGGCCACACCGTCATCGCTAGATTTCCGATAGAAGACTAGCAAGGAACTTTTGTTTGTTCCAAATCACGCTGTAGCGAGTTATCACTTGGTGAGTTGTAGAGAAGGATTCGAAGTAGCGAATGGCTTGGACAAAAGGGGTGCGTATTCCGACCAATTTGATTGTTGGATTTCTCGGTTCAGGCAAAACCACCGCGATCGGGAAGTTGATAAACCGTCGGCCCGCCGGGCAAAAATGGTCCATTTTTATCAATGAGTATGGCATGGTTTCGATCGACCAAGCCATCGTGGATACCGGCACGGGCGATCTCGCAGTGGAAGAGCTAGGAGGTGGGTGCGCATGTTGCACCATGTCGTATGCCTTTCAACCGCTGTTGGCTCAGTTCATACGTCGCTCGAAGCCTGATCGACTAATCGTAGAACCTTCCGGTGCGAGTCATCCTGCCAACGTGATTGATATGCTGCGGAGCAACAATTTTTCATCGGTAATTGATCTGCGCAATACCATTTGCCTGATTGATCCAAGCGATTTTGAGAACGAGCGAAAGAGAGAAACGGCCGTCTTTCATGATCAGATTCAAGTAGCCGATATTGTCATCATCAACTGGACTGACAAACGGGACAGATCGCTTATTGATCGTTGTCGTAGTTGGATCGAGACGTTCGCACCACCCAAACTACTGATACTCGAATCCAGTTTCGGTGAGATCGATCCGTTCTGCTTGGATGTGGATGCGAGCTCACTTCGATCAGCGTCTTTTCCCGATGCACATGCGAGATCAGTATCGGTACTTGGCGATATTCCGGTATTAAACGCAGGCTATACCAGCGATGAGAACTCGACTCCATCGAACCATGCAAAACCGGGTGCGCCCTTAAGGCTTGCTAACAATGATCAAGAGCATCACGCATGCGGCTGGGTATTTCATGTCGATGACATTTTCAAGCGAGAACGCATATTCGAGTTATTGGAAAGTATCCATCCTATTGCGAGATTAAAGGGAATCTTTCGATGCGAGGATGGTTGGTGGTCAATCAATCGCGCCAAAGACAGCACCAGTCGTTCGGCATCAGGGCATCGCCGCGATAGTCGGTTAGAGATTATTCTTGATCAACCCTCGATCTCGTGGGAAGAATTGCAAGATCGCATTCTGGATTGCGTAAAGAAGTAGTCTCTGATTAGCTTATTCCGATCGGAATCTACAGCCTGTTAATTTCTTATCTTTGCTTATCCGTAAATCGCGGAGCTATCTACATTTTTTGCAATGCCCTCTGACCAAGATCTCCGTGATTTCACCGACCAACCGCGTTAGTCGGTTACTTTCTTCAGTAAGTTGCACGTCATCAAGGCACGTAATAGCTCCGCAGTCAACGCACAAGAAATGAGGATGAGTTGTATCGCTATGTTCGTGGTTGGCACGCACGGCTTCGAATCTCCACACATGATCCCCGAGTTCCGTACGACGGAGCAAACCAACTTCGGTGAGACTTTTCAAGTTACGAAAGACGGTTGCTTTATCAACTCCGAGTGGCGATAGGACGTCGGTAACAACCGAGTGCGTTTGGGGAGATTGCGCTTTGATCAGCAGCATGAGAATCGCAATTCTCGCTGGAGTAGTCCTAAGCCCCGCGTCTCGAATCAAAGACCTAACCAGTTCTAGAGAGTCATCATTTTGAGGCAATGTTTAACTCCTTCTATCGCTTGACCCCAATGCGAAACAAATGTTTTTCTCCCCGGATAAACAGTGAATCATGGGCTACGGCGGGCGATGCTCCCACTTTTTCTCCCATCGAAGATACTCCTAAAATTTCAAGGGTCTTTGATTCAATAACCGTTGCGGTTCCTTCGAGCGACAGAAAATAGATCTTGCCGTCTGCCAAAACCGGTGAAGCCCGGTAGCTCCCACCAATTCGCTTCTGAGCGATCTCGGAACCATTTTCTAAAGAGAGCACAGTCAAAATACCTCGATCGCCACTATGCAGGTAATTTCCGTCGACTTGGATCCCAGAAGGGAGAAATCCAGTCCCTTTGGGAGACTTCCAGACTAAACGATTCTCGGGCGATTGCTCCCCAAGACGAACGGCCAACGTCTGCCCCCCCGGTCCCGACGTGCTGATCAGCATGTCTTGATAAATAAATGGGGTCGGTGCGCACAACCGAGCGGCGCCGGACTGAGTCCAGAGAGTCTCTCCGCTCTGTGCATCTAAACACTCTATCATATAACTTCCAGAGCTGATCAAGCACAACTTCTGAGTGCTTGGACATCGATACACAAATGGAGTAGCCCAATTATCTCCTATCTCGGGTCGATCTCTTTTCCAGATCGTTTTCCCGTCTTCTAGAGAAAGAGCCAAAACGTAGGAACCTCCATCTTGATCGACCGAAACAAAGACCTTATCTGCAGCAATCACAGGTGAGCTCGCCGCGCCGTAGTCATTGGTAAACGGAGCATAGTCAACTCCTAAGCTTCTAAACCAAAGCGGATTACCAGACAAATCGAGACAACAAACTTCACCGGTCGAAAACATCGCCACAATGCTCTGCCCATCGGAAACACAACTCGGAACGGCCGTTCCTAATTCCTTTGCAAACTGGGAAAGAAAAGGGAGCTTAGAGCCAAAAAACTTGGTCTTCCAATTTAGCTCACCCGAAAAAGCGTTGAGCGATACAACGTAAAGTTCGGTGTAGTCCAAACCGTCGCTTGTCGTCAACACGACTTGATCGCCGATGACAATTGGTGAGCTGTAGCCAGTACCAGGCAACGGCCTCTGCCAAAGAATACCTTCGTTTTCATTCCAGCTTGCGGGCAGGTTTAGGGCTTCGCCGATACCGTCGTAATTCGAACCTCGCCAAGATAGCCAATCTGCAGCGTTGCCTATTGGTACCAAAAATAAGATGCAAGAGAGTGATGAAAACAACATCAATAACCTAAGATTGCCTCGCGAAAGTGCCATCGTTTTCCAATTCAATTTTGTCTGGATTAGCATCATGGCTTGAGAACAAGTCCTTTTCCGTTTTCATCGACAATACGGAGTATCAGCTCGCCAGCAGGGGCACCGCCTCGTCCTCCCCCGTCGCCACCCCCTTCACCGATGCATACTTTTGCGAAAATTGTGTTATCTCCCTCCTTAAGCTCGACTAGGCAACGATACCGATCCAGTCGCGGTCTTTGGTTGTAAAACGGCGCATCGATCACGAGCACTCCATTATGCCAAAGTTGAATCGTCTCTCCACCCGAAGCCAATAGCTCAACTCTCTTCTTGACATCTGAGTGCACAGTAGTGGCCGCAAAGTAAACTGAGTCATTTCGTCCTGCAAGAACTTGACCGAACTTGAGCGATGTAACATCCTTACCGATCTCAAACGATTTCCAATCAAGTGATTTCCCATCGACGGCATAGCTTTGAGAGATATCTAACTGCTCATTTAAGTACTGACTCTCTACGGGATAAGTTTGCTCGGGCCCTTTTGCTTTCTCACTCGGAAAGGGACCAATCACTTTCCATTCGGAAATCAAACCGAGTTTCTCGTGCAATGACACCAAGTTGGATTGCTCTTCAATCATGTTGTAGATCGAAACAATTTGTTCCGCATCGATGGCACGATCGTAAAGTTGAGTTAATAGACCGTTCGCCTCACCGATGTTTCCCTGATCGCGGATTTGTACTGCTTTATCGATTTGTGAAGACATGTAGTCGCGATGAAACTCGGGATCTGATTCAACCGATAGTAAGAAGCCATCTCTATAGCCAGGCTTGATCCGCTCAAGAATCGACAGCACTACGCGGCGGCCTCGACCAGATCGTTTTGTATCTAGAAGCCGCGGCTCGAGATTTTCGAACTCGAGTTTATGGAGCGATCTTGATGTGATCTTGTCGATCGCGGTCGTGATCCAAGCCATCTCTGCGGGTGACGAATACTCCTCACACAGATCAAGTAGCGGGACCAACACATGTTCGTCTAGCTGGCTCACAACCAACCATTGCATACGCAACTGTACAGGGTCCCGCTCTTTAAGAGCTTGTTGAAAGGGAGTTAGCAATTCCCTGAACCGCATCTGCTGTTCGCGTTCATCATCGAAAGATTGAGCAAATAGACTCGCGCTTATCAGGATATGCGAAAGAACGAACCTGAATATCAACATCCCAGAGGCCTCCCAGTCATCCTTCGAATGCAAGCTCGTTACGTTCCAAGGGGGCTAAATTCGCCGGATCCGCCCCCAGAGAAAACAAACCAGGTTAACACTTGCAATACGGTTGCACGAGTATAGTATATGCAACCTGAAGATAAATGGTAGGACTATTGGATTACGCGGAGGATTTTATGTTCGCCCAAAGCAAAATTTGGGAGTTCGTCAGGCTATCGTCAACACCGACCATGGCTTATCGCTTCTTGACCTTGATCGCGGTCATTTCCCTTCTCGTTGGATGCGGGCCCGCGGGCCCAGTTCGATATGACGTAGCGGGCATCGTGACTGTGGACGGTGCCCCCGCCGAAGGAATGCTGGTTCAATTAGTTCGTCGTTCGTCAGGTGAAGGGAACGATCAATACCCATCCACACTGAGTCGAGCTGGTGGCAAATTCGCCTTCGGTAGCCAGAGCGAAACTCCAGGCGTCATAGAGGGGGAGTACGCCGTGACGTTTGCGTGGCTCGAAGGCAAGGACTTGGAAGCACGGGATAAATTTAAAGGAAAGTTTGCGGACCCAAAAACCACTCCGTACCAACTCAAGATACCCGCAGAATCTGCCACAAATCTTGCCTACGACTTAAAGACCCCCAAATAGAACTATCGTAAAAAAGGACCGAACAACATGAGTATGACATTACGTCGAGGCTTTACCCTTGTAGAACTTCTGGTCGTGATCGCGATCATTGGAATCTTGGTGGGTTTGCTGTTGCCAGCAGTTCAAGCGGCACGAGAGGCAGCACGGCGCATGCAATGTTCCAACAACATGAAACAGATTGGACTGGCGTTTCTCAACTACGAGTCGGCCTACCGGCGATTCCCAAACAACAACACATTGGTTAACAGATTGACTGGACTCCCCGCATCCACTCCCGTAACGGGGCAGACTATCATCCAGGGGCCTTGGACCCATGCTCTCCTGCCATTTATGGAGCAAAACAATGTGTTTCAGTTGTGGAATCCTAACTTAGGGTTCTTTGAAGGAACCAACAGAGCGATCCTGGAGTCACCCCTTCCGATGTACAAGTGTCCGTCGTCGCCGGTTCCGAATGTTGGTAGCTTTCAGCCTGTTAGCGCAACCTTCACTGTTGATCATGCTCTTTTGGCTGGACAGCGTTTTAACGCAACCGTGATTGAATACGTTTGCCCCTTGAGTGTCAGCCAACCGCCCATGTTGCCGACCAGCATTCGCGATCGAGGTTTCTTGCCTCAATACTCCAATGGCAGTTCCACCATTCAAGCGATCACCGATGGCCTCTCCAACACGGTAATGACTGTGGAAGCATCAGGCGGTCCGACACGGTTCAACGCCCGTAGACCTGCTGGAGACCAGGCGGCCTCTTCAGGATTCTTTGGGGGTTGGAACAGGCACCTCTCTCTACGCTACAACGCGGAGGGAACTGTGTCGTTTGGTGGAAACTGTTTAATCAACTGCACCAACTGGTCAGCAACCAACATGTATTCGTTCCACAACGGCATGTCGCAAGTCACCCTTTGTGACGGTTCGGTCCGCCCCATCTCGCAAAACATCGATATGGATACCTATTACCGAATTATCGCTGCTCAAGATGGATTGGTTGTTGGACCGCTTGAGTAAGCACGGCCTCATTTCTGTCCGAACAAAGTACGTGAATGAGTCGCAGGCAAAATGGATCGAAATATCAACCAAATGAAGCAACTACCCGTTACCTTGTTATCCGGATTTTTGGGAGCTGGTAAGACAACCATGCTCAACCATATTCTTCAAAATCGAGCCGGACTCAAAGTCGCGGTCATCGTCAACGACATGAGCGAGATCAATGTCGATGCTCGCCTGATTCGCGACGGTGGTGCCCAGCTCAATCGGATCGATGAGAAGCTTATCGCCATGAGCAACGGTTGTATTTGCTGCACGCTGAGAGAAGACTTACTCTTAGAAGTCCGTGAATTGGCTCTTCAAGGAAAGTTCGATTACCTGCTGATCGAGTCAACCGGCATTTCCGAGCCGCTGCCTGTCGCAGAGACATTTACTTTCGAAGATGAAAATGGTCAGCAACTCAGCCATATCGCAAGACTCGATACTTTAGTAACGCTGGTTGATGCTCTAAATTTTCAGAAAGAGTATTTCTCGCATGACAGTTTGCAGCAAAGAGGCATCGGTGCAACGGATGACGACGATCGCGGTATCGTCCATTTGCTAACCGATCAGATCGAGTTCGCAAATGTTTTGGTGATTACCAAATGCGACCTTGTTCAGGAATCGCAAATCGCAGAGCTCGAAGAGTTGCTGCATCTGATGAATCCGCGAGCAAAGATCGTGCGTTCCTCAAAGGGCCAGATCCCGATCGATGCTGTGCTTAATACTCACTCATTTAATGACGCTTGGGCGGCGGAAAACAATAATTGGCTCGTCGTAAGGCGAGGTGCGGAGACCTCCGAAGCGGATGAGTATGGATTTCAAAGTTTCGTTTATGCCGCGAGAAGACCTTTTCATCCGGAGCGTTTTCATCGCTGCGTCGAAGGGGATTTATTTGGTGAAGTCATTCGTTCAAAAGGGGTGTTGTGGTTGGCTAACCATAATGACGCCGCGGCTGAGTGGTCTCAAGCGGGTGTTCACTACAACATTAAGGCTGCCGGCATTTGGGCCGCTTCCGTACCGCAAGATGACTGGCCAGATACACCTGGATTTCGAGAAGAGACTATGGAGGTTTGGATCGCACCATGGGGTGACCGACGAACAGAGTTGATCATCATCGGTCAGGACCTCAATCAAGAAAACATTGTCGAAGCTCTCGACGATTGTCTACTAGACGACGAAGAAATGGACAAAACACCTCATCAATGGTCAATGTTCGTAGATCCCTTACCACGATGGCGTGAGTAATCGTTACAGTCCCTATCTCATCGTCGCCGTTCGCTCCGCTGATCCGAAATACATGTCTGAGTTGCTGACCGACGTAGCACTCAACGACTAGGATGATCCCAACAGCTTTTGGGCAACTAGTTCTGCGTACTGCAATCGCGTATCGGCATGATTGAGCAGGCCCCGCTCACTCCGCCATACTTCGAAGTCTTCAAAGTGCATGCGAATTCGAATTATGATTACGCCTGCTTGTTCAGCTAACCGTTCGTGCTCCATGGCTGCATCCACCCACTCGCTATGGCTGTCAAAGAAAACGTCCGCATCGGTTGCGGTGGAACGAAACAGCTCATAGCAATTCGCGCTAACAAACCAAGGGACAATAGCATCTGACATATGTTGAGGGTCGCTCCTGAGGGGATCAAAGTCAGTTCGATAGGATCTGTCGGTGAAGTGAACGCCATTATTCTTTCCATTTTCGGCGTGAAAGCAATCAAAGCGTTTTGAGAGAATGACTCGATATTCCCAACCCGAACGCGTAAGCGAGGGACGGTTCGCCATACCAGCCCGAAAGCGCAAGCGAGGGATTGCCCTTTTCTAACCCCAGCCTAATCCGCGCGAACCGACTATGCGAAAATCTCGCATGCGATTGGTACTAGGGGGATTGGCGATCGATATGCTAATGCTTCGGGAGCGTCAACTGGCCATCGACCCCTCTGCTCGCGCATCGGGCTTGTATTGATACCAACCCGAACGCGTAAGCGAGGGATTGATCGCAACCGAGCGTACGTCTGGAATTGACTACTCTCGGCACCTCGCGAGACTTGAACCGCACCATTGTTTTTACTATGGTTGCCTTTGCGATTCCGATCGAAAAAAGGTTGTGGTTAGGTAATGAGCCGCCTTGGTGTACGGCTTGCCATCGAGTTCGCCCGACTCTTCAACACTGTTTCCAAACATAATGCCATTGAGGCCATCTTCGACTTGTTTGTTGGTAAAAGAGACCTTTCCTTCGCCATCGGTTTTCGCACTTCCTTCTTCGTGCCCCTCAGCGCAGTAGAGTTTGATTTCGACATCTTTGAGAGGCTTGCCATCCCACGTTGCGAAGACATCGATTCCAGAATTGGTCGCTACGACTTTGGCAGCCAACCGAGCCTGTTTTGATTTGGGAACCGGTTGCGGATCGACGGGCGTTGCATTCACGTCAACGTGGTTGCAGTAATAGTTGAGGCGACCACCGTTGTAGATACCAAAGGTCACTTCTGTTGAAATGCCTGCGACTTGAGCAATGGATTCTGTCGAAACCAATCCAACTAATTCGGC
This sequence comes from Pirellula sp., assembly GCA_046344995.1. Taxonomy (GTDB): domain Bacteria; phylum Planctomycetota; class Planctomycetia; order Pirellulales; family Pirellulaceae; genus JBKCUI01. The sequence goes on along the minus strand of JBKDKR010000076.1, from coordinate 19,631 downwards.
CGATTCAACACGTTGGGTCGACACTTCGCGAGACTCACCTTTGGCATCGGTAGCGAAGATTTTTGCTGAGGCGATAGAATCAGGAATCTTGTACGTTTTGTCGGCAATATTCTCGCCGAAGTAGAGAACAGCTTTGCCCTCTTTATCCTTTACCAACCATGGAAAGTGAGCTTGGCTCACCGAGGTCAGCATCAGAAACGCTGGAACAACCAACCAAGAAAAAATTCGCGACATAACATAGACTCCGATTTATTTCGAAAGGGAAACTTAAAATAGGGACTGAGAATTGATCGAGCACTGATACCGTCGTTATAACGGTATCAGTAAATTTTCAAAGACACCGGCTGTTGAGAGTCATCGTCTCTTGCTAGATAAATTTATAACCAATGGATCCACCGAAGCACTAACGGCAACTTTTAGGTCAGACCTGGAGCGATAACGATCTGGTACGAACTTTTTATTGAGCGCGTTCTTTGGGTTGACCTTCTTGCGTTCTTCGTATTCTTCCAAGTCGGGTTGGTCTTCTTGAACGAGAACAAAATACTTGCCTGGAATGGGACCTGTTTCGTTCGTCATCGAGAACTTTCCTTCTTGAACGACGGCGGTAGCACCCGCACCAAACTCGCTTGAGTCCGATTGCAATACGAGGATACAATTCGAAACAGGCTTGCCATCGAGATTGACCGTGCCTGAAACCGGAACCCGCTTTGGCTCCGAGGAACACCCCAGAGCCAATGCGGATAGCAAGACGATGAGGCTCGTCGTATTCGATTTAGTTACCAACATCGCTTACCCCCTCGCCACGATTACGAGTAGATATAGCGGTTAACACTTCGAATTGGGTGTTGTTCGACAGGAACCGGACGCTGCCGTCGACAAACGAAAAATTGATGCCGCCGGTGTGCTGGCTGGTATATCCACCCGTGATAGAAACACGTGGTGCGTTGAGTGGAAAGCGAGTGGTTCCCATGGCAACTCTCGGATAACCCACAATCCAGCGAGCGCCGCCCCATCGAACTGTTCCGCCAAAGGGAGCACGCACTGATGCGGCCCAGCGATATTGTGGAAAGTCGTATGTTGTTTCGCCAACAGCGATGGTGTTCGAGGTACCATCGATCACATCCCGCATGGCAAGAAAACTCGATGGATAGACGGTTGAGCCCATCGTGCCCCAAAGCATTGGAAACATGCCGTCGCTCGTGGCGGCCGTCATAAAGCTGGCGGTCCCTTCGTTAAGCAGGTAAGTAGCTGGACCACCAACCTCTGCTAATTCACCAGAAGCCGCTAGAGCAGGAGATGGCACTTGCCGTGGGATGACTGTTGATGGGCAAAGGAACGTCGGCACTTGTAAGGCCGAAATTTCTGCTGCTGCAGGTACCGTATAGTAAAGACTAAAGTTGTACCGATCGTAAATGTTGCCTTGCTCTAAATGCGCGAGTATCCCAGCAAAGCCACTTACAAAGTTACTCAGAATGGAACCAGGCGGAAATCGCCTATAAGCCGATTCGTAGTTGAGCACACCTAATCCAATTTGCTTGAGATTATTAGAACATTGCATTCGACGAGCCGCCTCACGAGCCGATTGAACAGCAGGCAGAAGCAAGCCAACTAAAATCCCGATGATCGCTATCACTACCAAAAGCTCTACCAACGTAAAGGCACGACGGTGCCCAATGGATGCACGACGCATACTTAAACTCCAGCGAAAGAAAGTTGCAAAACCTTTGAAACTGTTGGCTGGCTGGCGTGCTGGCTTTCCGAAAAGAGTCGGATGGCTGGCTAGCTTGCTGGCTTGAGAAAATCGACTCGATTGAGACCGCGTGCAGCTCATCGTGCCCGCGACCTTATTGAGATCGTGTGTCAACATGATAGAGCAAGATGGCTCTCTGGCAACTGTGTTTACAGTGAATTTGCAGAGAAAAGTCTTGGTTTTCGGTTTGTTGTTGAAATCAAGGGCGAAGAGGATTGCTTCGCGTTATCGAATCTTATTGAGTCGATATCCAAGGCGTCGCAGGCTGAACAAAACCAGCCCCATTCCGACCAGGATCCCAGCTAAAACAGAATAAACGATCGCGAAACTCTCGACCGTAAACGTAAGCCGCCCCCCCGGGACTCCGCTAAATATAATGCTCGCCACCCAGTGGAATAGTAACGGTCCGAAAATCATCAACAGCAAAAATGCAATTCTGGCTCGTCCTGGTTTTTGATTTAATGTCGCAAAAACCGTAACAAGCAAAATCATGCTGATTGAGATAAAGAGCCAGAGCAACCATAAACAGATGCTAGAAAGATCCGCCAACATTGTCGATTGTGCCTCCTTAGGCAAAACATTTTTTAACATCGACGCTAATAAGCCAACTCCCACCATCACATACAGCAGAAAGCTCACATTAAACTGATGACTTTGTGTTTTTGATGATAGCGGAAAAGCTCCGTGCTGAATCTTCCAACCTACTCGATTTAGCACAGCCGCAAGAGCACCTATCAAAGCGACTCCTCCCCAACTACCAGCAACGAGAATCAGTGCTGCCTGGAAAGGCAGTTCCCACGATCGAATCCCAATCATAAATGAGATTACAAATAAAGTCGTCAGCCCAAGGACGAGCGTCGCACGTTGAAACCGTGGCATTGGAAAGTAAGCCAGTGCCAACCCCAGGAGTGAATATTCGCTGAACTTGAGGCCAAAGAAGAAAGCCGCCAAGCACTCGTACGTATTGCTTGGGATGGAGAATTGCAAATACCTTTCAAAAACATAGGGCGTAATTAGATTCGTAACGAAAGCAACGATAATCAATAACACAAGCAAGACGCGAATTTGCATGTTGATGGAACTCAGTGCCTATTAGGTTCGAAAAACATAAAACATACCCAAACTCAATGAACCCGCCACAATAACGCTTAGAAGCAAAACGACAGCACCAGTCTTTCGTGTGGCCTTGATTTGCCACCACATAGCGAGCCCGCTAAGCCCCCAGAAGCATAACACCAATGCCATGGCATCCACTCCCAATGCCCAAAACCACTTGGTATTGAACTCGCTCGGATACTTGTGACCCAAGTGGAGCATTAACAAATAGCTGCGCCAAGGTAAATCGATTAGCGGTTCTCCTTCAACACCAGTCACTTGTTTTGTAAGCAGGTTATAAGAAGCAGTCCATTTTTTGTCTTGATCCATAACCAAGAACTTCAAGTCGGGGACACTGTTGACGATTGCCGTTCCACTTGGAAGACCTTTGCGTTCCATAATGGTAGGAGCAGCGGCCTGAATGCAATCTACGATCGATTTCAAGTTCGCGAGGCCTTCTAATTTTTCGGGCGAACTCTTCTGACTTGAAGGGTTCTGCTGATCCGATTTGATCAGCTCCGATGTTGCGAACGGAGCGATCGATGGTTTAGTTCGTTTGGTTGTATTCTCTCGAATCAGCCCGCTTTGCATGTTGGCATCGAGAACGAAAAAGAACGACCGCGAACCCGATTGAACATTAGCTACAAATGCATCCCGAATCGTTAGTCTTGCCGAACCATCTGTTGCAGTCCATTTCGAATCGCTCGTGTTATGTTCATTCAAAACAGTGACGATCGATTTCGCGAATGCGTTTAGCTCAGGTGGTTTTTCTAGATCGGTACCCACCAGATCTCGACTATCGAAGTAGATAACTGGCGAATCCGAAAACCAAGTCGGATGATTAAAGAGAAAGCCAGTCACGCCATACAAGAATGCCCAGGGGAGCAAAAATAATCCCAGGTACAAATGTCCACGCCTAAGGAATTGCAGTATCGATCGCATGATTGAGCTCTTTCTCATTCGCTCATTCTGGCGGTTCGATTCCACTTCAATCAGGTTTTGAGATTCACTTTCAGTATCTACGGTATGGTTCATAATCACCTGGTTTGTTGCAGCCACAGCTCGGTTGACTTAAACTTTGGTTTCTATCATGTTCAATAATTGTTTGATGTTACATAGACCTTACCCGAAATGGAAATGAACCTAATGAACGACGTCCGTGCTTGTGTTTGTTTCATCGCCAACAGAATTCTCTTGGCAATCTTTTGCACTTCAATCTCTTTTGGATTGGATGTCGCTGTTTTCGGCCAAACCTTAAAGAGTAGTGTGGACAATCCGTATCAACAATTTCTAATAAAATTTGTTGACGAAAAAGGTGGTCCGATTGCCGGCGTGAAGATATCACCAGCTTTTTTTACAGGTAGCAAGAATGACATATCGCCCAAAATCACCCAATATCGTTCCAATGAAGAGGGCATTCTTTCAATACCGATAACCGAAACGAAGGGGCTTATTGCCGTTTGGGCTCAAAAACGTGGCTACGTTCCTATCCAAACCAAACTTGATATCGATCTTGAGAAAACGATCTCACTCGAGCTTGCTCCACTCTACCAAGGACAAATCGTTGATGAGAAGGGACAGCCTGTTCCCAATGCGAAAGTATACCCGTACATCGAGTCTGACGATTTTCGTGAGCCAGTAGAACCTTATATTGCCGATGAAAACGGGCTATTCCAGATTCGCTGGAAAACGGACAAGGCCAATTTTTTTGCTACCGACAATCAAGGAAACTATGCCCGAATAACTGATGCGACCTTTGCGAACAATGTCCTTCAGCTTCGATCGCCCACGAGTTTAGAAGTGACGGTACAAGATAGAAATGGCAACAAAATTGAGAATGCTTCCATCCAGGTTCGATCTTGGGAACGCTGTGGAACTTTGAAATTCTCTGCAATTTCAGACGGCGAGGGAGTTGCCAAGTTTGAAAAACTACCTGTTGGTAAGCTCGCAATCTTCCTCTCATGCGAGGGGTTTCGCCCACAGTGGATCCAAATCGATTCCGGTCAAATCAAGAGAACGCAAGTGACCTTAAAGAGACCCCAGCAAATCACCATCCGGGCCTTGGATGCAGAGACTGACCAGCCCATTCCAGAATATTTCGTGACTGGGTATTTCTTTAACGAATTGCAAGTGTCAGAAAGTGGCCCTGCCGTACCGAGCCAACTGCCGGAAAGTCGGGGCTGGGGACTAAGAGGAGAACAAGGCATTGCAACCACACTCGTTGAACGACTTTACGACAAGATCGACCTAAAAATTCTGGCTCACGATTACTCCCCCGCTAGCGTCATAATCCGTGATTCGGAAGAGGAGTCTATTGATCGCGTGGTTAAGCTCCAGAAGAAACCAAAGGGCAATGAGAAAATTAGAGTATTGGGTATAGATGGTACCCCTGCCAAGGACGTCAGCGTCATGACGCAAAGTGAATTTCGATCGTCGAGAATCGAACTTCAAACATCAAAAGACGATGCCCTCTTTGATGTCGATGATCGGATCCATTTTACAGATAATAATGGTTTCGCATCATTTGACTCCATTCCGTTTAATGGCTTTTTGATCGCTTGGAATTCGGAGGGTTACTTTCAATGCAATCTCGCCGAAACTGATGTTACAGAATCGATTCAACTCGAACCCTACGCAACACTTCGATTACGGCTTCCGAGATTTCTCTACGCAACACCTTTCAACGAGCTCGAGTCGTCTTTACCCTCTAAGATTCCGTCTCGCTTGAGTACTGGACTTCGCCCGAGCTGGATTGCTTACCAGCTATTCAAACTCGGAGAAAACCCCGAGAGACCATATGGTATCGACGAGAAGGGTCAAATCGAAATGAAAGTTCTACCTGGAACACCGGCGCAGATACACTTTACTTATTTTCAGTCGAAGGGTGTAAGAACATCGCAACCACTTATCGAATACCAGGCGAGTCCGGGAGATGAAATCGACATCGATTTGACAGGTGATTCATCTATTCGCGGAAAGATCCGTTTCGATTGGGGAACCATGCAACCGAAACAACTAATTGCACCTCTCATTTACGCTAGCACGCAAAACTCCAATGGCACCATCCTATATCAGGCAGTCGTCACGAACGATGGCTCATTCGAGTTCGGCCAAATCCCACCTGGTGAGTATCGGCTTACCATGTCCATGATCGCAGCCGAAGATGATCAGGCCAAAGCCCCACAACAAAAGCGCATCACCCTTTCGACCCAGTTTACTAAGTCTTTGACGCTTGGCAAAACCGAGAATTGTGACCTGGATGAACTGGATGTACGTCTCGAAGTGTCACCTTTTAATCGACGGTGAGTTTGTTTTCGCCCCATCTTTGCAATGTTCTGGCACTTCGTGTGTCAACTAATCCATAACGCCATGTAAAAACCAGATGCGATCTTTTAGATCTTGAAAGACCCATAACCAAACGCCGTTCTCTAAGATCATTCGATAGTAATCGCGTCTCTGCGATCCTCCGCTCCACCAACCACTCTCGACACGTTCTGGCCCCGTGATATCAATGACTCGGACATTCGATCGTGGATAACATACGATTCTTGGTCTTCCAAACTCTCCTAACTCGGTCACCTTTAGTTTCGTCGGCAATCGAAGAAGCATGGTCGGTCTGCGCCAAACATGTTGTTTCGTCGGACCTGTTACTATGTCTCCCGATTGATAGTCTCGTCGAGGCGGACGCCTCAGCTTTCGCTTTACTTCTTGTTTGCCACCGTCTTTACGCCACCCAGTCATGGGTCGCCAGGTAAAGGTCGCCTCCGGTAATGGATTCTGCTTGGTTACAGGTGTCACAACATTCTCGCGACCTAATCGCACACTAACGTTATCGATAAACTTGGCGATCGAGTCACGGTGTTTTGTGAACTCCGAATCGAACAAACTCGCTTGAGACCAGATCATCGGCGCAGAAAGAGTGACTTGAGTGCGTATCCCCTTGGCCCAATAACTTCCTCCTAAACGAAACGCGGGTGAATCAAGCTGCGATTGCAATAACCACATGAGGTGCTCGTGGTCATTGGATGGTTGATACAATCCGATTTTGAGCATACTGGCTAAAGCGGGTTGCCTCAATTTTGTAACTGTGTTCGGATCTTTCGGTCGACTCGAATCCAGTGGCATGGCTTCGTCGACATCAAATGCATTTTTCTCCAACGCAACCCGGCATACGAGTCGAGTAGCTCCGTGACCGATCGTCTCCAATCTCTTGCATAACTGGAGCACTTGTTCTGCTATCCGATCTCGGACCGCTTCTTTCTCAGGCAATGGAAACTCAAACGTGTCATCGATCTCTAGTTCCGGTCGCGAATGAAGCGTTTGTATTGTTTCGGATTCGATACCCAGCAATTGATCGATACGTTTCAAAAGCTGCTCACCAAAACGTGATGGTAAACCACTACGAGGTAATTGCAGCAGTTGATCGATACGTCGTATCCCCAGTCGATGCAGCTTGGAACAAGTCGCCAAATCAATGCGCAGCGACTCAATCGGCAACTTTTTCAGCACGTTTTGATCATCATTTGCATCGCTATCGACGGGATGAATACAAATGGTCTGATAGGCCATCTGAAGATCTGCGTAGGATTCGACCTCTCTAGTTTCGTCGACCGTGGAAAACAACCCACTCTCCATCGCTTGCAATCGCCCGGTCATCAAGTGGCGATGAACGTAGTTGGCTAGCCCCCACGCTTGGCCAACTTGATTGGCAATCGAGATGGCTGCGACCAAGCCTCGTGCTAATAGCCATGATTGTACACTCTTGGCAAATGCGAGTTCTCCGCCAAAGAGATCGGGAATTCCCGTCACATCGAGATACATCGATTGTGGCTCATGCAACGATCGACCAGCCCACGCGTCGGCATCGATTGTTTCCAATCCGACCATGGGACTGAAACATTGGGCAGATTCTGCCAATTGGACGAGAGCTTCTAAATCGGCTTGTGGATCATGTTCGAGCACGAGGGCATCGGGGCACAAGCTGCCGCATTGACTAAGGGGCATCTGAGGTAACACACCTGCAGCGCGAGCCGTTTGATTGGCAGCAGCCACGATTTGGCCTCTGCGAGAGTCCGTGCGGTAAAGTATCACAGGGCCTATCGCATGTACGTGCGCAGCCGGTGACTCTTGAGAGGCTTCAGCCTGCTGCTTCGCGACGAATACGCGTTGGCTTGGCCAGTTCGGCAGCCAGAGGCACATGATTCGTTTTGGCATTCCCTACCTCTCGTCCATCCGATTCGACCCATTCCCCATGTGCACCGATCCCAATTCGCAGCTTGGCACCAGCCCGGCCACCTTGGCAACGCTTCAAAGTCATCCGAAACCAACGCGTGGGAGATAACATAGCCGGCAAACTCGCAGATAACTCGCGAGCTACCGATTGGGGTTGCATTTTCGATGGTGGTTCACTGGAAACGTACCATTGCACATCGGCCCAGCTTCGTTCGCAACGCACATCGATCGCAGGTCGAACCAAAATAGCCAATCCACCGCCTATTTCTGTCGCCAGCTGCAATCGTCTCGCTGCTCGATCATCCAATCGATCGATATGGGCTATCACGCAACCAACGGCCGGGCATCTCAATGCTTGGTCCAAACTCCAAAGTAGGTCGGCATAGTTAGACGGCCGCAAGCCAATGACTCGCTCCAACGGCAACCCGAGATGCTCGAGGGCTGGTGGGTAATACGGTGCAGGAGGTTCGATCACAACCACATACTTGCCCGCCATTGAAACGTTTTGGTTAGCCGTGTTGCGGCCCGAATCCTGTTCTGGCTCCACAACATGTTTCGCAATATTGAGAGCAATGCTAGTGGCCCCAACAGGTAATCCATGGGGAGTGGTAAGCTCGAGGATCGTCCCTCCCAAAAATCCACCGTGAGGCATACACCGATCGAGAACGGATGCCCCCGATGAGATAACTGGCCCGGTTCGGCGAATGGAGGACTGGATTCCGCGGATCTGTTCCCCCAAGCGAGCCACCACTTGCCGGGCTTCGGGAGCCGCATCATCGCGGAGCGATAGCGACTTGGCATCATCGCGGAGCGATAGCGACCTCATGTCGTGGTCTGCCGCTGCGAGAGCTTGGTCTGCCGTTGAGAGAAATAGTGAGCTGGACATAGAATGCCTTTACATCGGTTAACCCCAGGAAGAACCTGAAGGGAACATCGATTTATGCTAGCATTCCGATCCCTCTAGGTCCAAAGGAATCCGATTAGAAGGACTGAGTTGACACGTCTGGTCATTTGGGGGGTGGTTTTTACAAAACCAAGCTCAGCCGAGGAACTAAAGAAAATTCCGACCAATAAAAATCCCAACCCGAATGCGTCAGCGAGGGACGTCCCAATACAAGCCCGAAAGCGCAAGGTGAGGGATTGCCCCATTCTAATTCAAGCCTAATCCGCGCGAACCAGCGATTCAATCCCTCGCATGCGATTGGCACCTAGGGGGATTGGCGTTCAGTATTACGGTTTTAGGGGCAACGCCCAGTTCGTTTACCTAGCCCGGCCTGAAGGGCCGGGACCGCGTTTCAAGAAGAATTTACAAGGGCCAACGGCCCGACAATTTGTATTTCAATGACATCCGAGACATCACAAACGGCCGGACCTTTGGCCCTAGCATTGTCGTTTCCTCAATACCCGGCCCTTTAGGGTCGGCTTTACCCACATTTCAAGGCATCGAGATACAGGATTCGTTGGTTTTCGTGCTCGTGCTCAGTCCGAAGGACGGTGCTCGTGCTCGTAATCGATTGGGTTGGCGATTCGATTACGAGCACGAGCACCATTTCATTGAGTACGAGCACGAAAAATGTGGGTAAGGATGAGCCCTTTAGGCCGGGCTAGGCAAACATAAGGCCTTTGGCCCAAAAAACCAGTTACTGCGCAACTTCAAAAAGCTCGAACTGTGGGTTTGCCCCATTCTAAATCAAGCCTAATCCGCGCGAACCCGCGATTCGTTCCCTCGCATGCGATTGGCACCTAGGGGGATTGGTGTTCAGTTCACTAATGCTTCGGGGGCGTTAACCGGCTATCGACTCCTCTGCTCGCGCATCGGGCTGGTATTAATAGCGGGTTGGCCTCTTCTACCAACAGGACCGACCTCCGAAGCTATCGGGTGGTCAGCTCGCCAGATCGTGTAATTTTCGGCGGGAAGCGGTTGGACTGAAACAGTCTTTCCCACAAACTGGCTTTTCGCAGGCGACGGTCATTGATTGGAAGCGTGTGCAATTTGCCTGTACGAGTTTCCAGGACTAGCTCCTTTTCTCTCACTTCTCGGACGACCCAGTACTTGTCAACCTCGTAAGAATAAAGCTCCCCTCGAGGAGCGGGGCTAATGTTCTTGGCGCGCGGACCTGGCGAACGGCTATACTTTTCTCTGGTGTAAACGACCCAATCATTGGGATGGAACGAATTGCTCACCGACATTGCCCTTTCCGTCAGTCTCTTCCTACGACAACCTGTGGTTTATCGACACTCTCATTCTTTATCTCAAGCCACCGATGATCTAGATCAGCTCCTTAATATTCACGTAAATCTAACAGATTATGACGAATTTTCTTAACAATTCTGAAAAGCTAGCACTCCCGAACTTCAAAGTGCAGTTTGTGTGTCTCGGCAACATATGCCGCTCCCCAGCAGCCCAGGGGATCATGACCCGCGTGGTGCGTAATTCCGGGCTAGAAAACCGAGTTATGGTCGACTCTTCTGGGACCGCAGGCTACCACATCGGTAAACACCCCGATCGCCGCATGATCGCCGCAGCAGCTCGTCGGGGCTATAATCTCCAGAGTCAAGCGAAACAGTTTGAGCGATCATTTTTCCGAGATCGAAATTTGATTATTGCCATGGATCGGGACAATTTTCGGGAAATCCAAAGGTGTCAGGCCGGTGTTGCCAACCATGTGAAACTCTTTAGCGAATACCTGGGAGACAACTGGCCCAACGACGTACCAGACCCGTATTACGGAGGTGACGACGGCTTTGAGTATGTTCTCGACATGCTGGAAGCGGGTTGCCCCAAGATTTTAGAGCAAATTCGAATCGAGCTCGGGCTATCGGTCGAACCAGCCTGATACCTCTAGCGCCGCGACTTGTAGATAACTTTCATTGGAGAATCCTCGAAATCTCAACCCGCAGCCTGAGCGAGGGACGATATCCCCGGAGAATTCCATTGCTTACGGGCTTGTTGCTTTAATTAGCCGGGATCGCGCTAGCGTCCGGTTGTCGGCCGTTAACCGTGGGCTAGACCCTGCGGCTAAGGCTTGTTTTTCAAATCGCCAATCAAGCAACAAGCCCTTACGCGTCGTGTTATGCTCAATGTCATCTCCGAATCGCGGCACTAGCTGCCCTATTTTTCGAAGATGAAAAAAAACTCTTGTCCATTGACCAGACGTGTCACTCCATGGGCGAAAACTTATTCAGGCAAGCAGGTATCTGATTGTGAACGTAGCGGGAATGCGTTAGCATCCTGTAAAAGCAGCGTTTGGAACGCTATTCAGCTCGGAGAGTGACCTCTGCCCGGTGAACAAGTTTTGTGAGGGATGCTTGTTCATGTGATTACTACCATTATCTCTCGTCTAGTTCACAGGAAAAGGTACGAACGATGGCTGCTAGCAAGAGCACGGCTAAGACGAAAAAAGACAAGGGAGCCCCCAGCGAAGCAACTGGGTTGGAGAGTCTTTACAAACGAGAGCCCGGACTGAAGACCGCTCTCCAGCAAATCGAGAAGCAGTTCGGCGAAGGCTCGATCATGCCTCTCGGCGGAGAAGCACAGCTTAAGATTGAGGGCATATCCACTGGATCGCTCTCGTTGGATGTGGCGCTCGGAGGAGTTGGTATCCCCCGCGGACGGATCATCGAAATCTTTGGCCCGGAATCAAGCGGTAAGACAACGGTTTCTTTACACATCTGCGCGCAAGCACAAAAGAACGGCGGCATCGCTGCTATCATCGACGCAGAACATGCCTTCGATCCTAGCTGGGGTAAGAAACTTGGCGTCGATCTCGAAAACCTATTGGTTAGCCAACCGAGCAGCGGCGAAGAAGGTTTGCAGATCTGCGAAATGTTGGTCAAGAGCAACGCAGTCGATGTGATCGTTATTGACTCGGTAGCTGCCCTGGTCCCTCGCCAAGAATTAGAGGGTGAGATCGGAGACACACACGTCGGACTCCAAGCTCGATTGATGAGTCAATCGATGCGCAAGTTGACCGGCGCAATTGCCAAGAGTAAGACCGCGGTCATCTTCATCAACCAGATCCGAGAAAAGATCGGTGGCATGAGCTACGGATCCCCAGAAACGACCCCTGGCGGTCGAGCTTTGAAATTCTACGCTTCATGCCGTATCGATGTACGCCGAATCGGCGCACTTAAAGAAGGTGAAGATGTCGTCGGTCAACGCGTTAAGGTAAAGATCGTCAAAAACAAAGTAGCTCCCCCGTTCCGAGTTGCCGAGTTTGACATGATGCATAACTGTGGCATCAGTTACGAGGGAGATCTACTGGACCTGGGAACAGCCCACAAGATTCTCTCCAGAAGCGGAGCTTGGTACAAATACGGCGAAACCTACATCGGCCAAGGCAAAGAGAAGGCTCGAAACTTCTTGGTCGAAAACAAAGAGGTGGCTGCCGAAATTCGTGAAGCAATCCTCGCATGCGGTGGCTACGCTGGACCAGAGGGTAAACCAGCAATAGACGATGATTCAGACGAAGAGCAAGCCGATTCATAACGGCTAACGAAAAAGAATCCTTCGCTTGCGCTTTTTGAAATTGTGCAGCGACTGATTCTTCGGGCCAAAGGCCTAATGCTTGCCTAGCCCAGCCTGAAAGGGCTTGTTGCTTTAATGAGCCGCGAACGCGCTAGCGTCCGGTTATCGGCCGTTAACCGTGGGCTAGCAACCTGCGGCTAATGCTTGTTTTTCGAAATATGATTAAAGCAACAAGCCCTCGCGCTGCAGATTGCGATCCCTATCAGCCGGCGGGCGCTAACCCCGGTTAGCACTCGCCAGCTACGCGCGCCAGGCAATCCAACCAACGTCCCCTCCTGTCGTAAGTTTTTCAACCGAGCTTCTCTCGGTATTTCCCCGTTTTGGTTTGTGAAAAACCAATATCTGGAATACATTTCTTTATGTGCCTTGCCAGTTGTAGGGAACACTGCCCGCGGTGAAACAAAACACCGAGAGGCTGCTCTTCGAGCCACGACTCGGAGTGGTTCCTTCGCTCTCCAACTTTCGCCCAGGCCCGTGCACGACCCAGGCCCACTCACACGCCAGGCCCGCCGACACGCCAGGCCCACCAACACCCCAGGCCCACCAACAAAGTGCCGAACTCTAATGAGCCGAATCTTGTAGTTTTCCTGCCTCTCTCGGTCACTGCATGAAATCGACTCAATGGTTTCCCAGATTACCCTTACCAAGTTAGCAATTTAGATGTCTCGATTTTGGCAACTCAGTTTATTGATTTCCATTCCCTTTTTGTTCAATGGCTGTGCAAGCAAAGTTGAAGAAGGACCAAAAGTCATCGGGTCCGGAAAAAAAGAAACATCAGAGAGAGAACTCGCTGACTTCGACAAAGTGGAACTAACCACCTTCGGGGAAATGCAAATCTCCATAGGCGAAAAGTTTAGCGTCAAAGTTGATATCGATGACAATCTCCTAGACGCAGTCGACAGCAAAGTTGTCAATGGAAAACTCATTGTCACAACCAACAAACGATTCTCCTCTGGCATAGGTCCCGTTGTTCGCGTGGTAATGCCCTCCCTCAAGTCTATTGATTTGCCCGGCAGAGGCTCAGCAACCTTTCGTGGCCTGAAGGGTGATGAGCTCACGATGACATTAACTGGTGCCGGTAGCGTCACTGGCCAAGGTGAAGTTGATCAAGTCAACGTTTACCATTCTGGTGGCGGACGTGTCGATCTTAGAAAGCTAGAAGCCAAACGAGCCAAAGTTGTGCTTTCTGGCGACGGCGGAGCGAGCCTTAAAGCCGAAGACTATATCGAAATCGATTCCTCCGGAAGTGGCACAATCGCGGTCCACAGCAAGACCAAAGAAGTCAAGAAGAATGTAACAGGCATTGGCGTTGTTGAAATCGGCGAACAATAAACCGAAGATCGTTTATTGCTGCGTCAAAGGCTCCGGAGAGACATCAACACTGACATTCAACGTGGTTAGCCCTCCGCCGACCACGACTCCCGTCACCGGAGCCACATCTTCGTAATCACATCCCCACGCGAGCGTAATGTGCTCGCAATCTGGGACAAGGTTATTGGTCGGATCATAATCTAACCATCCATAGTCCCCCAGATAAACACTTACCCACGCGTGACTCGCATCTGCTCCAATCAATTTAGGCTGCCCTGGTGCCGGGAGTGTAAGTAGATAGCCACTCACATAACGAGCCGCTATGCCGATCGATCTTAAACACGCGATCTGTAAATGAGCAAAATCCTGACAAACACCCTTGCGCAAACGCAGAACCTCAAGAGGCGTTGTCGAAACTAATGTCGAGTTGGGAACGTAGTCGAACTCGTTATAAATCCGAGCTGTCATCTCTAGCAATGATTCATGCACAGAACGATCTGGATGAAAACACTCCATGGCGTAATCAGCAAACTCTCGTCGCGTCCGAACGTATTTGGAATCAAAGCAAAACTCTTGAGCCGATCGGTCATCTTCACTTTTCGGATCTCTCAATCGCTGCCTAAGATCTTTATACGAAATGTCCTCAGCACCAACGGTATGAACTCGATCGCGGACGACATAACTAGTAGCGCGAATCACCATAGCATTGTGCTGAGACTCAATACTAAAAAACTCGCATTGATTCCCAAATCGATCTAAGCGGGTGCGTCGAACAACGGGAACCGGATCGATCTCGACATGACTATGCTCTACCTGCTGATAGACTAGGCGTCTCGGACTAAGCCGCATCATGTTATGACACATGCTGGCCGGGGACGAATAATCATATTCCGTCACATGAAGGATTCGATAACGAACGGGAGTGGTCTCGATCATTGATTAGCCGCATCCTGTAGCTGCCGAGCTGCTACGGTATGTGTCAAGAATCGTTGGGAAAGGAAATCGACTAGCGAGTTTAGACTATGCACCAAATCGTTGAGCAGCTTCTCTAGGTGTGCTCGTTTCGGTGGCGTGCCATCCGACGACTCTACCTCGACCGATAACGACTCCGCATCAAAGAGTCGCATCATTCCTCGCGCATCCATCATGGCTCGCCTTTGCAGTGTAACATCAACACTGCTCGCACCCGTCAATCCCTCGAGCAAATCGACTATCTTCACGAATTGGAATGTTACACTCCTCGGGTTGGCAGGATCAAAAAGCAATAGATCCAGGGTCGGCGCAACCTCGTAGTTCATCAAATAGCGATAACGATATGTCATGGAGCTATCGCAAATCTCCAGCGCCGACTCGGCCAAAGCCGCAATCGATCTCCCACCCGGTACCAACAATAAATCTAACAACCTTAACAAGCCAAACGCTCGCTCAATTCGACGCCCTAAGTCCAAAAACGCCCAACCTGGCCCGCGAGTCATGTTCTCGGAAACTAACCCTGCAAAAGCCGACAAGAGTGTGGTCATCTGATTGATAAACACTCCCGCATCCCCGATCTTCTGACGCCTGTCCACCCACGGTATGAGAACATCCAAATCTAAACGGCTTAGTAACTGCCATGAATCAAAACTAAGACGATCGCGAATCGACTCGGCATTAAACCGAATGCCGCGCAGCGACGATGTTAGGGCATTTAACCTCTGATCCGAGAATAAAAACTCGACTAACTCTTTCCTCATCTCCTCGGTATGCCCACTCATGTCGGGCGGTGGAGATTCCGTCAGCCCACCCTCGGATGCGTTGAGTGCGTAGACGACCTGCCACACAAACGGCAACAGTTCTGGCTCCAGCTCTCCTGCCAGCTTCGAAACACAAAGCCGGGCATGACGCACCATCCCCTCTGCTCGTTCTGTCTGCCGACCTAACCAAAAGAAATGCTCCGCAACTCGGCTCGGCAAATCCATCGCATTGCGACGGACCTCGGTTGTCACCTTGTTCGGAGAGAGCAGACTAATGGGTTTCACTTTTGATGATGTTAAAACCCAAACATCTTTGCTGAGCTGCCCCGAGATCAAGCTTTCCGATAAGGCATCTCCATTGTCAGCCGCACGAGCAATTCCACCCGGCATGACTTCAAACCCTTGATTCGTTGCCGCTGCAAAAACCCGAATCACCGTCGGCCACGCTACAACACGGTTCGCATGCCACGTCGGTGCACAGCTTGGTTTAAATTTTTCTAACGCAACAAAACTCCACGGACTTGCAAGTAGCTCAGCTCGAAATTTTTCCCTGGATTCTTGACTGGCCAACTGAAAATCCCAATCCATCCTCGAATGTCGGCAAAAGGAATTCCGTATAATGTATCTCTCAGGGTCTTGCAGAACCGCCTCGACATTCTCTGGACGTCCACACCAATGCATTGGTGCATTGCCTAGTTTCAAATCTTCACCAAGAACTGTACGGCACAATTCAGGCAGAATGGCAGTCAGCGCAGGGGACTCGGCCCATCCGCTTCCGAGTTGATTCGCCAACCGAACTTGTTGATCGCGAGACGCTTGGCAAAGTCCCGGTATACCAATCGGACTGCTCGTGTTTAATTCGAGCGGATCGCAATCGATATCAGGTATGCGGCGCAATATGGAATCCACCCCGACTAAACCACCAAGCGTCTTCAGGAAGACACTACCGCCGCGCACAGTTAAATCGCTTGCCTGTGTCAACGTGTAACCTAAGTACCTAGCCAAATAGGCATCCTCGAAGAACGTTTGACTCGCGACCCCAGGGCTCAACAAAACGTTTCTTACCGATCGTTCCTTTCGTCGACCGCTCGGATTTAGTTCGTCGCGAAACGCTGCAAAGAAACTAGCCAATCGCAAGACCTTCATTTGACGAAAGTCGGTTTCGAGTACGCGTGAAATAGCCAACCGATTTTCCACCGCCAAACCACCGCCACTTGGGCCTTGGGTTCGGTCAGCAATAACCATCCACTCTCCATTGCTATTTCTGGCGATCTGGGCAGCATACAGATGGAGCATCCGCTCGCGGACTTGTGCCGATTGCATCGGCCTCAAGAAAGAATCGGTTCCAAATACCAATTCTGCCGGTATTGCTCCGCTCTTGATGTGCGTCTGCGATCCGTAGACATCTTGCAACAAAGCATTGATCAATCGGACCCGCTGCTCGACCCCTTCGGATAGTTTTTTCCAATCCGATTCCGGAATAACGAACGGGATAGGGTCCAGCTCCCAGCTGCGAGTTCCATCCGCTTTGGAGAATTGGCCGCTAGATGAGGAGGGATTCTCCCGCAATGAACGCTTTATGTTCTGCCATCGCAGATAGAGTTGGCTACCATCCAGCCGAGGCTCGATCCCGAGCAATCGCTGGTAATGAGGCCGAACCTCAGAACCGCTTAACAGCTCATCGTAGTGACCTGGCTGGCATCGATAGGCTGGATACAGCTCGCCGAGAGGGTGTAATCCATATGGAGGAGTTTGTGGCATTCGGTTCCTTAATGCCGAGTCATCTTGCTTTGTTTTCCGAACATCCCTCGGAATCCCGACATCATCGTAATTCGCAGCTTTCCAATTGAAAACTACGACTTGTGCAGGGATCGCAATTTTGCCAACTCTTCAGGGGTGTTAAAAGTTAGCGGATAGCTCTCCAAGCTTATCGGAACCCTCACAATTCTATCATGGATCGATGTTTGCCAGGAGCGTATCGAGCGAATTCCTTGCCCCCACGCTTCCCGAATCGATTTCAAACCTGAAACGCCATAAACCCCAGGAAAAGGGGTAAACCGATCCCCTGTTTCCAACAAAACGGCAAAACAATCCTGCCTCCGATCGGCAGAAATTTGCAAAATAGCCTCCTCCCATGCCGAATTCCAGTCCCACAAATCACACGTCATGATCCAACAATGAGATTGCGACGCATCCTGGCAGTCCTCGAGCGATCGTTCGATTCCATGCAGCGGCCCAGCATCCTCAAGCTCATCTTCAATGCACGACCATTCGAAATCAGAGAAGTCCGCATGGCGTTTGGCAACAATCGTAGGTTTGATTCCTCGTCCGCTCAGGAGCCGACATAATTTTTCAATGAGAGGCACCCCATCAATATTCACAAGCCCCTTAGGTGAGCCAAACCGACTACTCCTGCCACCGGCTAAGATGTAAGCTCGCTGAATCCAGTCGTTGCGATCATTATCCATTCCAATTACCACCATCCTGGGAGATTAATCTCTTGAACGTTTTGGTTCTGAACCCTGGTTCCTCAACTCTCAAGTATGCATTCTACTCTCGTGGAAAGGCAATACATCACGAGACCGTGCCTTTATCACTTAACGGAGTGGCAAGTTCGAACCAAAACCGCGACTCAGTGCATCATGCGTTCGAGGAAGCCATCCGCAACATCGCAACCCAACTGCCGCTTCAACCAGATGCGATCGGCTATCGAGTCGTGCATGGTGGAAAACTCTTTTCTGGGCCGACCAAGATCGATGATTCGGTCGTCGCAGGAATCCGTTCGCTCATCGAACTAGCGCCTCTTCATCAGCCATACGGCTTGGCTGCGATAGAAATGGCCAGAGCCATATTCCCGACCCAATTGCATGTTGCCTGTTTTGATACCGCGTTCCATGCGAGCTTGCCTGATCTGGAAACTCGACTCCCCATTCCGAAGCGTTTCTACGAACAAGGAGTTCAGCGATACGGCTTTCACGGTCTTTCGTACGAATCGATCGCTACCCAGCTTCGTCAAACTTATTCGGAAATCGCTAACGGCAAGGTGGTCGTCTGTCATCTCGGCAATGGGGCATCGGTGTGTGGCATGCGAGAACTCAAGAGTTGCTATACGAGTATGAGTTTCACGCCCCTCGATGGTCTCATGATGGGGACGCGAAGCGGTCATTTAGACCCAGGCGTGATATTGCATTGGTTAAGACAAGGGTACACGGCGGAGAGCATCGAGCGAGTTTTGCTCAAAGAGTCCGGGCTACTAGGAGTCAGCGGCGTCTCCTCGGACATGCGGGATTTGTTAGCACAATCGGCATCAAACGAGAATTGTCGATTTGCGATCGAGCAATTCTGCATGTCGGTTGCCAAGCACATTGCGGTTGCAGCCACTTCTTTAGGGGGGGTGGATGCAATTGTCTTTACGGCAGGAATAGGGGAGAACTGTCCGGCGGTTCGAAGTCGAATAATGGAGGCTTTAGATTGGCTTGGAGTCCGAATCGACGAGGAAGTAAATGTAAGCAATCAAGACGGGCGATTGCATCATCCATCGAGTCCGATCAGTGTGCTCAAATTGAGCACAGACGAGCAATTTGTCGTAGCGACCCAAGCCGTATCAATGCTAGCCTGAGTCGTGATATTCGAAATTCCATATATCCAGGAAAAGGCAAATTCAAGATAATCCGGAAAAGGCAAAATCAATATATCCTGGAGGCGGGTTGTTCGACCGAAGGGGCATTTGAGAGGCAAACCGCGAAAACACATAGTTCTTCGTCCGGCTAGGTTGAAACTGCTCGCCGGAATATGGTAAACTGTGCCCCAGCGGGATTATGGTAAATTCCGTATACAATATGTTCGTCTCCTACAAGCGATAGTATCCCATGGATGTAACCGAGTGTCCGCTTAGAGAGAAAACCTCCGCTAACCTTCCCGGTGCTGCGATGCACGGAGCAGAAATCGTTGGCGTTTCAATTGACGAAGCTCCTATCCGAAT
>JBKDKR010000075.1:0-71808 GCA_046344995.1 Pirellula sp. | reverse complement strand
AAGGCGGCACGATACGAATATGCAACCTGCGATTTGGCGGGATAGAGATTCAGCATATACTCTCGACCATCCCCCCGAACTTTGGCGATCAACGTATCACCTTTTTCTAGGTCGAGCTTTCTCGCTTTCGTTCGCACTGATGCAAAACCGCCATTGTTTGCTAACGAAAGTGTACCGAAGAACTCCATTGTCTTCGTGTCGGTGATCTTGAACTTGCCATCGGAAACGCCGCCCATCACTCCATCGTTGACGGTTTGCCACTGCTTTGCAGCGTCGGCTCCGGTGAAGTCAAACAGAGTTAGCGGTGTATCGTCGGACATCACCGTTTTCATCATTAACAGGGCAAAAAAGCCAGCCAAAAAACCATACTTCATTTTGAAGAATCCCTTCGTGAAATCGCAAAAGCAAAGAGCTCGTCACACTCCTGTTCCAATACGCCGCCAGTGATCGTGCATCCGGTGCAATACTCCGGCTTTTCAGCGCTGCTCAAATGTGCCCTCTGTATGTTTAGCCGTTTCGCGTACATGGTGGATGATGTAATGTTAACGCTGTATTGTAGGCCAAACTCCTGCATCAAGCGACAAGTTGCCCGATTTCATCGGTTAGCCTCGTGGGCATCGCCCCGAGCTGTGGCATGCGGTTAAACGAGTTGCGGCCCGAGATTGCCGCAAATTGCGAGTAGATAAACGACGCGTTAAAGTTTAGTCTATGCATTCCTCTCAAACGGTTAGGTCAGCGTTTATCTCGAATAGCTCTACTTTAAAGATTTGCACGTTATGGTTGTCGAAAGCGTATTGGCTTTAAATGAAGAAAATCTTATCGTTCAGTGGAACTGGATTCTCGGATGTCTTCGAGAGGTGCTCCAAGAGTCGGGGGATGGCGATCTGGCCGAGTTGCTACCTTTGCTCGGCGATGGGGCTGTGCCTCTTCAAATCACGCAAGATTCTGTTCACCTGACCCAGGCGTATTCGATTGCGTTCCAATTGCTGAGCATGGCGGAGCAAAACGCAGCGGACCAGTTTCGTAAGGGTGTAGAGCGACGATCGGGTGCAGACGCTTTACCGGCGCTGTGGGGGGATTCTCTTCGTCAGCTCAAAGAGAGTGGGGTTACTTCGGAACAGATTGCTCGCGAGCTACCCAAAATGCGCGTTGAGCTAGTGCTCACTGCACACCCCACCGAGGCGAAGCGTGCTACAGTCTTAGCCCATCACCGACGTCTATTCGAACGCTTTCAGCAGCGCAGCGCTTTGACGCAATCCTCGTCTGATCGCATTGATCCGGTGAGCGAAGAGATCGATTACGCAGTCCATTCCATCCTCTCGATTCTTTGGCGGACTGGTGAGATCTACCTGGACAAGCCCGATATCCAATCTGAGCGACGTAACGTTCTCGATTACTTGACGCACGTTTTTCCTTCTGTGTTGCGTCCGTTAGATCAACGGTTGCGTCGCGCTTGGAGCGATGTCGGTTTGGATCCGAAAGTTTTCGAGAATCCACTCGTATTCCCAAAGCTTACATTCGGTACCTGGGTGGGAGGGGACCGCGATGGTCACCCGCTTGTGACAGCAGATGTTACCCGCCAAAGTTTGCTCGAGATGCGAAAGAGTGCAATCGGTTTGATCCATCGGCAGCTATTGCAGTTGGCGCGTTTACTTAGTCTTTCCGCTTACTGGCAAAAGCCGAATCCCGAGTTTCTGCAGGCTCTCGCATCGGCTGCTAATCAAGTAGGAGCCGAGGGGAAGAAGGCACTTGATCGCAATCCCAACGAGCCTTGGAGGCAGTTCATCAACACCATCATCGCTAGGTTGCCGAAGCACGACATGGGCAACAATGCGATCGTTCGAGAAGAGGCTCCCACGTATCAACGCTCGAAAGAACTACTGAGCGATTTGCGCATTTTGTACGACAGTTTGATTGCATGTGGGCAAAAGCACGCTGCCGAATACTCGGTGCAACCGCTCATGCGGATTGTCCAAACATTTGGTTTTCACTTAGCCGTGTTGGATGTCAGGCAAAATAGTGCCTTTCACGACCGCGCGGTGGAGCAGTTGTTGAACGCCGCAGGCTTTGATCGCACGAACTTTTCGCAATGGAGCGAACAGGAGCGATTAGACCTGCTGGAAAAAGAATTGTCGTCTAAGCGACCATTTGCTCGGCCAGATGTATCACTCGGTGTCGAAGCGGACGCTGTTCTTTCTTCGCTGAGAGTGTTGAAAGAGTATCGTGCCGCTTATGGTCAAGATGGGCTTGGAGCATTAATTGTGAGCATGACTCGCAATGCCTCCGATTTGCTCGTGGTGTATTTGTTGGCTCGGGAAGTTGGCTTGATGGAAGAGACGGCAGAAGGGTTATTGTGTCCTCTACCCGTCGTTCCCCTTTTTGAGACGGTCGATGATCTTCAACACAGTCCAGGGATCTACGATCAATTTTTAAAGCATCCGATTACTCAGCGTAGCTTGATCGCGATCCAGAAGCATACTGAAGAATCGAGTCCGGTCGGGCAGATAATGATCGGTTACAGTGACAGCAATAAGGACGGAGGAATCCTGGCCAGTTTGGTCCATTTGCGATGTGCACAAAAGGAGCTTTTCGAGGTGGGTAGAAAGAATGGGGTTCGAGTCCGATTCTTCCACGGTCGAGGCGGAACAATCAGTCGTGGAGCTGGACCGACTCACCGTTTTATAAAGTCACTTCCAGATGATACGCTGGGTGGTGATCTGCGTCTCACAGAGCAAGGGGAAACTATTCCGCAGAAGTATGCTCACCAATCGACTGCGATCTACAACTTGGAATTGTTTTTGGCAGGAGTAACCCGAAAGACTTTGTGGGATTTGGAGCACGACGAAGCAGAACATCCGCTCGAGGGGACTTTGACGCAATTAGCCCAATGGGCCCGCGTATGTTACACGTCATTGTTGCATTCCGATGGTTTTGTGACGTTCTTTCGTCAAGCAACACCGATCGATGCTATCGAGCAAAGTCGGATTGGTTCGCGACCTGCACGGCGAACGGGGCAGCAAACGTTAGCGGATTTGCGAGCGATTCCGTGGGTATTTAGTTGGGGGCAAGCGAGATTCTTTCTCTCCGGTTGGTATGGAGTAGGGACTGCGCTCCATCAGTTACAACAAAACGAGCCTATGCTGTTTGAAGAGCTCTCGAAGACCATGTCGCAATGGGCGCCGCTTCATTATTTGATCAGTAATGTCGCCACCAGTTTGGCAGCTACCGATTTGGATATCATGCGAGCTTATGCAGGAATGGTGGACGATGTCGATTTACGAAATCGATGTATGAACAAGATTGAGTCTGAGTTAGCGTTGACCAATCGGATGGTGGAGACCATCTATGGTGGACCGTTAGGTAAGCGACGGCCTAACGTGCAGCGCATGATGAACTTGCGAGCCTCGGGGTTACGAGTCCTTCACAAGCAGCAGATAGGATTATTGACTATGTGGCGAAGTTATCATCGCATGCAAGCGACCAGTGAAGCCGACAATTTGATCCCGCAGCTTTTGTTAACCGTCAACGCCATCGCCAGCGGATTGGGAACAACCGGCTAAGTGGCCTGACGTTGGTAAGTGCATGTGATTGTTTAACCTCGCGGGCATCGCCCCGATCTGAGCATGCCAGGGCAGGTTCGTTTACTAACTCGCGCGTTTGTCACGGACTTGGAACGCCAACGCGGCCCGATGGGCACGACGGTTACCAGATGGTATACACTCTCTTGCCAAATTGTTGACAGAGGACGAATTGCAATGAGAGTCGTTGCTGATTCCTATTCAATCGCTTTCGAGTCAAAATGAAAGAAAATTGGCCAAGAGAGAAGAATTGGAAACATGTTTATACCCGATCTGAAAAACGACACAGGGCTCGGCAGCTAGGATTCGAGTATCCGCATGAGAGTGAGGAGAATTTGGCTAAAAGCGAAACAATTAATGTTCTCTTCGTCTGTTCCATGAATCAGTGGAGGAGCCCAACGGCTGAGAGCATTTACTCCAAAAGACCGTTCGTAAATGCACGTTCTCGCGGAACAAGTCGCAGTGCACGAAGAACAGTTACAGCCGAAGATTTGAAATGGGCCGATATCGTATTTGTCATGGAAGATAAACACAAAGAACGATTGAAAAGTGAATATCCCAGCGAAGTTCGATACAAGGAGTTGCACGTTCTAGACATTCCGGACAACTACAAGTTTATGGATCCCGAGTTGATCATTGAGATAACCGAAAGCGTTGATCCGATTCTCGCGAGATAGTGCTGTTGGATATTAAACGCTTTGAGTCAAATTGGTCTCGATTGGGCGTGTTTAAGATTTGAATCGCTATGAGTTGGGGAGCGTGTAAACATTGAGTGAGATTTGCTGGGACAGTTTACGAATCGACGATCTTAAATCACTAGCGGTTGGGCCTCGTCGCATCGGCGGCTACGGGGAAGGCCTCGTTGCCTCGTCCACTACGGGAAGGTGTCGTAGTCTTGGCGACTACAAGACTTGTCTGGCTTAGAGGGGTGAAAGCATGAAACACATATTGGCTAGCATCGGAAAATCGCAAGTTGCGATGCGTCATTTTCCGGAATAGGAAGTCCAGTCTGCGGACAAGTTTTATGGGTTCCCTTGGAAAAAGCTGGCGTGGGGGGCAGGAAGACGCTATCATTTAGGTCCCTCCCCTTAAACCATGAGATGCAAGACATTTAGAGTGGTCAATCGGCATCGTTAATGGATCGTCGAGTTTCTGCTGTCTCGATCAACCTGCCTAATTTACTTCCTAAATACCCTACCTGATTTACTCCCTTACTGCTTCGTCGTGGAGCCAGCATGGAATCAAAGCTGATTAGCTTAAGTTGCTTTTTTACCTCTTCGTATAACGGGGTCGCAATCGGTATTGCAGTCTTGGCTGCGAATTGTTTTGCACACGCCCAAGCGGATGACGCCGCGAAGCTGGAGTTTTTCGAAAGTCGAATTCGCCCTGTGCTTGTAGAGCATTGTTACGAGTGTCACTCGGGAGAATCCAAAGGATTGAAAGGTGGGCTGCTGGTTGATTCTGCGGAAGGACTACGGCTGGGTGGTGATTCCGGCGCAGCTCTAGCACCAGGGGATAGTGCTGCGAGTTTGTTAATGCATGCGATTCGCTATGAATCCACAGAGATGCCCCCGAAAGGCAAATTGCCAGATAACGTCATTGCCGATTTCGCGTTGTGGATCGATTCGGGAGCTGTGGATCCTCGAGTTGGTGGTGATAAGGTTCAAAAGCCGTCGATGAACATTGACGATTTTCGAAGTCTTTGGTCGTTTTCTGATCCAGCCAAGCCTGAGCTTCCGCACCTATCTCAGTCCGACTGGCCGATTGGTCCGATCGATTATTTCGTGCTCGCTAAAATGGAGCAACAAGGTCTGAAGCCGGTTAAAAAAGCTGGTAAACGCGAGTTGCTTCGCCGGGCCACGTTTGACTTGACTGGGCTTCCCCCGAACACAGCGGAGATCAAAGACTTTTTGGCGGATTCCAGTCCAGAGGCCTTCGAGAAGGTGATAGAACGATTGTTGCGTTCGCCTGCTTATGGAGAACGCT
Source organism: Pirellula sp. (assembly GCA_046344995.1). Classification (GTDB taxonomy): domain Bacteria; phylum Planctomycetota; class Planctomycetia; order Pirellulales; family Pirellulaceae; genus JBKCUI01. Next base: position 66,244 of record JBKDKR010000075.1, on the reverse strand, counting down.
GGGGACGGTATTGGTTGGATGTTGCTCGGTATGCAGAAGACCAAGCTCACACGTTCAGCGTGACCCCCAACACCAATGGTTATCGTTATCGAGACTGGGTGATTTCTGCTTTGAATTCGGATATGCCTTACAATCTTTTTGTCAAGCGTCAGATTGCGGCTGACTTGATGGCCGCGAATGACGATGAGCGACTGCAGCATTTGCCAGCGCTCGGATATTTTGGTTTAGGGGCCCAATACTACAAGAATTCGGATGCGGCCAAGGCAGCGGCTGACGAACTGGACGATCGCATCGATACGCTGACTCGAGGCTTTTTAGGATTAACGGTTTCTTGCGCGCGATGCCATGATCACAAGTTCGATCCCATTCCGCAGCAAGACTATTATTCGCTCGCTGGAGTTTTCCAAAGTTCGCAACTGCATAATGCGCCGTTGGTTCCTCAATCCGAAGTAGATACCTATCATAAGAGCCAGAAAGAAATCCAGGACTTGGAACAGGCTATATCTCGAACGATCGCGGCTGCGGGGCCGCTAGTTCGTGAAGGGGGCGTCGAGCGAATCTCTTCTTACATGATAGCCACTTGGAAACTTAAGCGTGCCGAGGAACTGAAGCTAACGGTCAGTTCTGAAAAAGTTGCCAAAGACATGGGGTTGCATGTAAAAACGCTAAAGCGATGGATGGAGTTTCTCGGCAAGGATGATTCAAAAAAGATATCTGCTTTGGCTAAGTGGTTTGAGGCCATGCAGGCCGCTTCTTTGGAGCAACGGGCGCAAGCATCGGCTGACTCATTGACGGTTCCAGAGCCGATAAGCGATGCGGCAAAGCTATTTCAAAGGATCTCGACTTTACTGCTTCGTCAACGAGATGGGCAACTGTCTGGGGATGAAACAAGCGAATTAGCTCAGTATAAAGATGCTGGCAATGCAGTCTATCGAAGTCGTTTGGTGACCAAGGGCGAGCCTGCCGTAAAGATTGATGTTGACATTTCGGGTGCCAGGCAATTGTTCCTGGTAGTAACAGATGGTGGCAATGGGAATCGTTGCGATCATGCCGATTGGGCCGAACCGGTGCTTCGGAAAGAGGATGGTGAAGAGCTGAAGTTAACGGCGATCAAGTGGCGTGAAGCGAGTACTACCCACGGTGGAGTTAACGTTGATCGCAACGGGAATGGTCAACCGATTAGGATCGGAGATAAGTCTTATAGTTTTGGTATCGGTACCCATGCGACGTCAATCATTGCCTACGATCTACCCGCAGGTTTCACTCGATTTCTCGCAATCGGTGGTTTAGATAACAGCGGTACAGATCAAGGCGGCGATTGTGGTGTAAATGCGACCGTTCAATTCCATGTTTACACCGAAGCGCCTCGCGACATTCAAGTCAATGAACCTGATCTTCTCGCTACACTGTTCAGCGATAAGGGAGTTTTCGCTGTCGAGGATGCAGAGTTGGAGCAACATCTATCACCCGAGCAGGCAAAGGTGCTTGCTATGCAACGAGAGTCTTTTAAAAGTCTGCGCGATTCTGCTCCGAAAATGTATCCGATTGCTCACGTGATTGCAGAAGCCACACCGGCTGACATGAAGGTGTTTATACGAGGCAATCCGGCCAACCAAGGTGAATTAGCTCCGCGACGTTTCCTAAGAATTCTTAGCGATGACCAGCCAGAGGCGTTTCGAGAAGGTAGTGGTCGATTGGAATTGGCGGAAGCGATTGCTTCGGCGGACAATCCGCTGACGGCGCGTGTTATGGTGAATCGTATGTGGCAGCACCATTTTGGAAGAGGTATAGTCGGCACTCCGGATAACTTTGGTGTTTTGGGAGAAAAGCCAACGCATCCAGAACTGCTTGATTATCTAACTCATCGATTTTTGGAAAGTGGTTGGTCAATGAAAACCATGCATCGCGAGATGATGCTATCTGCCACTTATCAGTTGAGCACGGATTCGGATGAGGCAAATTTAAATATCGATGCCGACAATCAATTTTTATGGCGTATGAATCGCAGACGGCTGCAGATCGAAGCTTGGCGTGACGCATTGCTAGCGGTTTCTGGAAGACTCGATTCCAGACTTGAGGGGCCGTCCACGAACCTAGCAGATCAAAACAACAATCGGCGAACGATTTATGCGTTTATTAGTCGGCACGAACTGAACAACATGCTTCGATTGTTTGATTTTCCTGATGCGAACATCACCGCGTCGACTCGGACGGAAACCACAGTACCGCAGCAACAACTGTTTGTGCTCAACAGTCCGTTTATGATCGAACAGTCGAAAGCCTTTGCAAAGCGATTAATGGACGAAGCCGGAGAAGAAATCGAGGCGAGGATTCGCTATGCGTTCGAGCTTGCGTATGGGCGTCCAGTCAACGAACGGGAGATGTTGTTGGCCAAGCAATATCTCGCTGGCGAAGACGATGAATCGGAGCGAAATTTGAACGAGCTCACTCGTTGGGAACGATATGCCCAGGTTCTATTGGGAAGTAACGAATTTATGTATTTGGATTAATAAGATGAACAATCACCAAAACGAGCAAGTACGAGCGATGACTGGAGTAACGCGGCGTGAGATGTTGCATCGAGTGGGTGCTGGCATGGGGGCACTCGGATTAGCAAGCGTGTTTTCTAGTCAGCAGGCAGGAGCGATTTATCCATCGGATGCGATAGCTTCGAATCCGTTGTCGGCAAAGTCTCCCATGTTTGCTCCGCGAGCGAAGCGGATCATCCACTTGTTCATGAACGGTGGCCCCAGTCAAGTCGACACGTTCGATCCCAAGCCTGCGCTTACCAAGTACGATGGCCAGCGTCCACCAGGAGCCGACTTGAAGACGGAACGAAAAACGGGCGGGCTGATGAAGTCTCCCTTTCGATTCGAAAAACATGGTGAATCGGGATTAGAAATTAGCGAGATTTTCCCTCATTTGAGTCGCTGCGCGGATGATCTTTGTGTGATTCGATCGATGCACACGAATATCCCGAATCATGAGCCATCGCTGTTGATGATGACTAGTGGCGAAACACAACCCACCCGGCCTTCGATGGGTTCATGGCTGCTTTATGGGTTGGGAACTGAGAATGAGAATCTGCCTGGCTTTGTGGTGCTTTGCCCAGGTAAGCCCGTGGTAGGACCTGCACTGTGGGGAAATCGTTTTCTGCCCGGAATCTATCAAGGGGCACAGATCAACAACTCGAAAATGGACCCCAAAACGATCATTCGTGATATCAATAACTCGGCTTTGTTACGAGGCGCACAGCGAGAGCAACTCGATTTGCTCAAGGCCATGAATGAGCTTCATCTTGCCGAACGTGGCGGAAGTGACAATTCACTAGAGTCCAGAATTCAGTCGATGGAGATGGCGTTCCGGATGCAGACCGAGGCGCAAGACGTTTTCGACTTGAGTCGTGAAACGGAGGCAACGCGAAACGCGTATGGAAAGGGAGAGTTCGCGGACGGTTGCCTAGCGGCACGCAGGTTGATCGAACGAGGGGTGCGAATGGTTCAGGTGTTTTATGGGGACGGACAGCCCTGGGACGATCACGACAACATCGCTAGTCACGCGGACAAAGCGCGAGCCGTGGACCAACCGATTGCTGCCCTAATCGAGGATTTGAAAGCTCGCGGATTGTTGGAAGACACTCTCATTATCTGGGGTGGCGAGTTCGGCAGGACTCCGGTTTCTGAGGGAGCGAAGGGCCGCGACCACAATAATCATGGCTTCACTGTTTGGTTGGCTGGTGGAGGAGTTCGAGGGGGGATGGTCTATGGTGCGACCGATGAATTTGGGTTTGCAGCGGTAGAGAATAAAGTCCATGTGCACGATCTGCACGCCACGATCCTGCACTTGATGGGGATCGACCATGAGAAGTTAACTTATCGATACTCGGGTCGTGATTTCCGTCTAACGGATGTCCATGGACGAGTCGTAAACGAGATCTTCGCGTAGTCGACACTGGATCTAGCGAGTAGAGAAACTTAGTAGAGCGTGCGGCAATAGAGTTGCTGTGACATACCCAAGGACGTTATGGATAGTTAGGCTGCTTGGTGAACGATATCCTTACCGCTTTGTGAATTCGCAAGCCCATGACTTTGATTGCCGCTTTATTGTCTGTCCTCAGTTTGGTGGCGATGTTGGCCGTGGGATTGATCCTATTTCGGCTTCTGTTTCGGTCTATGCTGCGATTGCTTTCCTCTTTAAGTGGTTGGCAATATCTTTCGTTGCGATTTCCGGAGATTGAAGGACAGTTCGATGCGAAAACTTGGCGGTTTTGTTCGGTCCGTTTGGGTGGAATCGACTACAAATCATGCGTAACCGTAACGTTATCCGAACAGTATGTAACACTCAAAATTGGTTTTCCGTTTCGTGATTTCCATCCGAACCTTTCTATTCCTCGTTCCTTGTTAGAAAGTGGCCTGCGATCGACGTTTTGGCTGACGGAGTTTCGAATCACCGACGAGCAGACTTCACTATGGTTTAACAACAGAGTCGCCAGTAAGCTACTACAATAGCTTACCGCAATAGTTTTCTGGGAGTAGGTTGAGGGCATTCAATCATCAGAAGCATCAGATCACAATCTAGAGGCATTTCATTGCGTCGTCGTCGAACGAATTAATCAGAACGTTTATACCGTTTTATGTTTTTCTTATGAACTATACCAAGTGCCAGTACTGTGATACGGTTTGGACAACGTGTTGGGAATACTGTCCGCAATGTCGACGCAACCACGGAGGAGCGATCTATCCCGATTTGTATTCCGCGAGGGAGTTGGAGTCCATCGAAAAAACGTCGACTATAATCCGAGATGCATTCCGAGGTGTTGAGCTTGGAAGTGGTTTAACCATCCACGAAGCGGACTTGGAGGGGCATGACTACGACGGCGCGGGGGAAGCGGCTCGAGCGAAAGACCCAGAACGAAATTGGATGGAGATTCCGGATTGGAAGCTCGAAAGAATTCACGTTCTATCTTATGCGTTTGATGTCGAAGGTTGGCGATTCTATTTACCGGCGTATCTAATCTGGACTCTCAAGAACTCGCGAACAAGCACATCGATTACGTCGGACTCTGTCGTATGGGGCCTAAGACTTAGGGACAACTCGGAGTATGATTTGGAGCGATTTCGTTCACTATCAATCGAACAATCGAAAGCAGTTATGACGCTGATTCCGCCGATGGTCACCATTCGCACCAACAAAATACTTTGGCAACACGGACAATCCGCGAGGATTATCGACCCCAAAAACGTTACAGCAACCTTTTTAATCTTTCATTCCAGAGATCGCATACGGCTACGTTTATGCTACATGCATAAGGGGAAATCGAGGTCGCACGTGATTGGTGTCCCACCGACAGTCGACTTTAATCTTCTATCGGATCTTTTGCCTGTGACGCCCATAGTTCGCGATGCCAGAGGCCGTGACAAGCGACGGATTGAAGAACATAGCTAATTACGTTAAGCGAGAAGTATTAGGGAAGGTTCCAGCGTTTACGAAGGGTCCACTGGGCGATCATGAGAGAACCAAGAATCAAAAATGCTGCCCAACTATCGATTATGCCATCGCCTAAACGCTGATTCTCGACAATCGTTTCTGTTGCCATCTTCTGTCGCTCTTTGATTAAGTCGATAATCTCGTCGACTTGGTCAGGCGTTACCAAGGCCCCTCCTGCATCTCGATTTAGTTTAGCCATTTGCTCCATTAATCCCCAATCGGGAATTGGTTGCAAGTTTTCGACCGACAAGTCTTCAACCACGAACGGAAGCTTGGACTCGATCTTTTGACCTTGGGATCCTATCGTTTGCGCACGCCATTCGTATCGGCCCGCAGTATTCGAACCAGCAAACATGCCTCTTAGTGATTTGCTATCCCGCTTGGAGACAGGAACCTCGCCGAGATCTTTTGGTTCAGATGATGGGTCTAGAGTCTGCGATATGTTCCATAGGTGCAACGATATGTTCTCAGGCATCTCGTTGTTTTCCGTTCCGCCATTCCAATCCAAAATGACTTCGGTGGATTCACCCAACGTGAGGCGTCGCTGATTCATTCGCAGATTCATGCCCTCTTCCATCTGCTCTCTTCGCATGCACCAATAAATTAGCTGCCTCCAAAACGCTTTGTGTTCTGCTTGTTTGCCTTGTCTAACCCACACGTAGGAGGAATCGAATGCTAAACAAAGTACTCGACCCATGCCAGCTTGACCGGCCACCATGAGAGGTTCGTCTTTGTCACTTTTGGCGAGCAGAACTGTACCGGGGGTATTTTTAATTCCGGCCCACCGGTTAGCTCCAAGAAGTGGATTGAGTTCATTCCAAATAGCGAGGCCACCGGCTTCGTCGATTCGTAGCATCTCCGGATTACCGACCACATTAAACTTGACCGGGCCATCTATTTGCGATCGCGTATCGACTTTTCCGTCCAACGTTTGCCGAGGTGCATTGCCAATCACAATTGGCAACAGGTCGCGAAATGCAGTTGACTCACCCCAACCGCCTGGTGCGTAAGTGTGATAGCCACCCAAGGTTATTAGGCCCGCGCCACTGTTAACTTGGTCTGCAATCAACTGTGCGCCAGATGCATCGATTGCTCGATAATCAATATCTCCTAAGATAATACAATCGTAGGCGGCACCCGAGAGTTGCTCTGTTAGATCGATTGGCCAGTTTTGTACTGGCGGTTTTCTAATCGGGCGAGTTGCTAGTGTAAAGTCCTTGCTCTCGGCAATGGAGTTACGCATGAACTTCATTTCAAAGCGGGCTTCTCCCTCTAGGAAGAGAATACGTGCTCCACCCTCGCGGACGTTGAGATAGGAGGTTTGTTGATTGTTTTGTTCGGTAACTTCGCCTGCAACCGGGTCTGCGCGAACGAGGAGCTCGTAGGCATCGGGTTCTGGGGCAATCAAACCGAGCTGAAAGGGAATCGTTTCGTCATCGCGCGTGGGGTTAAGAATGACGCGGGCAAGCTCGGTGGGTTCTTTTGCCTCAGTTTTCAAGTAAAGTCGGACCGCGACGGACCGGTTAGCGACCCCTCGGCATCGAAGCGAACCGACTAGATTGAATTGATTCTTAGTGAAAACATCTAATTGTTCTGCAATACCGGTGATGCTCAGGTCTTTGGAGTTTTCGCTTTGTGCACGAGGACCCATGCCGACGATGTACATCGGTACATCAATCTGTAATAGTTTTCGAGCGATCGAAAGTGGATCGGCTGCTGCAGGAACGAGAGTTTGAGCTCCATCTCCCATCCAGATGACTGCCGAGAGAGGGGACTCTAGGTTCATGGTTAGCAGCTGGCTGAGAGGGCCGCCAACATCGGTCAATGGTTCTTTCGCTTCGTCTGGAGTGGATGTTGTTGGGCTGCTGTCTGTCGAACCAATGGATCTTAAGCTTTTCCCGTATAAAAATGATTGCCAACGGCTGCTGTTGCCAACCGACTCTCGCTCGTTCCAGAGTCTATCAACGGTTTCTTTTTGCACTTGCCATCGGCTGCGTTTACCGTCTCCCGACGCTAATTGCATACTCGACGACTCGTCCATAAGAATAGCAATGGTGCCGCCAGGAGTAGATTGGCGAGTGAAGGTTATTCCGGGCTTTAGCAGAACTAGCAGTAGAACCAAGCAGGTAAGTAAACGAAGCGTCCATAACCATATTGATTGCCAACGCGTGATCCTGCCAGATTCATTGAGCAGTGTGAGTAGCAGCAGGAATGCAAGGGCGAATACAAAGATCAGCGTGAAACTGCCAAAAATCGGGCTAACAGACCAATCCATTACGCCCTCCTGCTTGTTGACGCAATATTGCTTGGGTTCGTTTTTAGGCGACCACTCGAGTTGGCCCCTACGACGACGTTACGGTTGTTGCTAGCAGTCTGATAGAATCGACTTGCCATAGCTTGTTCGGCCATGAATAGTAGAACCACAATCACCAAGATGTATGGCGTGAGTTCTCGACCGCTGCGGCCTTCGCCGAGTGAAAACTCGATGCTATCTCGATCTTTGGCTAGTCGAAAGTTCGATTCACCAAGGCCGGTTTGTAGAAGGTCTTCTGAGATTCGATCTAGGTTGATTTCAGACCGATCGACATTCACGCTAAAGCCTCGCAGCACGATACCTTGGGGTCTTAAGCCCTTGAGTCGGTAGAAACCGGATAGTTTTGTAAAGCTGACTTCCAAAGCAGATTCGCTAGCTTCTATTGCAGACTGTTCTCCTTTGGGGTCGAACAGCATGTATTTGGACGGAAATAGAGAGGGGTCGTTTTCTAGGAGTACTCGTTGGTCGACAAAGTAGTTGGTTTGTTGGCTATTGGGAGATGCCAGGTATCTAAGCGAACCTTCGAATAAACCAAAGGGCCACTCAGGAGAAGAGGACGTTCTAAAGAGTTCGCTCCATGGTTGTTCTGCAGAATCAGGATAGGGTAGGGCCCAGGTTAGAATGCGTCCTTGTCCGCGATACTCCTCAATGATGGCGGGCATTTCGCTTTGGGTGAAATTCATCAACGGGAAAGCGTTTTCCGAAAGCTCCTCGATATCCCAGTGTCGAAAGACGGGGTAGTTTGCCCAAGGGACTTCATCTACGGGCATTTCAAATATGCTCCACATTGGATGATTTGGGTTGGCTGGGTTTAGTATGATACCGCGGTCCGTATCGGGGCGACGAGTGAGACGTTTTATCGTTCCTGGGAGGAGTTTCCGAACGGGGCTAGAATTCCATTCTTCTGCGGATCGGTAACCTGGTCCGAGAATGACCATTAGTCCGCCCCCTTCGTTTACCCATTGTTCTAAGCGGTCGCAAGTGTCAGCGTCGATGGAGGCAGGATCGTAGAGAACAATCGAGGTCAGATCTTTTAGTCGAGCTGAAGCGAGACCCGCGTAGGATTCAATGCGAACGGATTTAGCCGCACCGTCGATGAGGTTCGGCTCTGGATCGATCGCGATGGCAATCAGATCGCCAAAGTCTTGTTCGGACGCGACAACCAGCGATTGGCCTAGTGGCATAGTCTCGATTGATAATGAAACTTTGTTATCGATCATCAATGGATCAGGTCTAGCAATGCTAATTTCTGCATTATTTAGTCCATCCATAAGATCACGCCATTCGAACTTAAGCTTGACCGATCCGGCTCCCGCAACACTTACCAATTGTCTATCTCGAACTATGAAGTCGGGCGGAGTGAGGTTGCTTGTGGCAACGGCAGATTCTCGATTGGTCCCCTCGACGGAAAACTCGACGGTCATTTGTTCGGGTTCCGCAGTGGCATCACCCCCAACACCAGCTACTTCGACTTCGATCGAGAGACCGCCGCCTGCGGTACCCGTTTTTTGATTCATATCAATGTTGCTGAGTCCCCAGTTTTTAATTTCTGGTTTGGGCACGCTTAGATCCACGATTTGCAAGAGGATCTGGTCAGATTTGTCGGATTCAGAATTTTGGGAAAGGAGTTTGGCGATCGTTGGCGTTTCCACCCCTTTCCAGGATGCGGAATTTAGATCCGTTAGGATATAAATCTCGCGTCTTTGAAGTTCGGATTTCTTAAGTGCTTCTATGGAGGAGGAGATTCTTTGGATCATCGAAGAGGAACGACCTTCGACATTGGTTTTCTCGAGTTGACGATTCGCAGAGGTGCGATCATTGAGCAGACGAACAGCACCATCGCTATTGCAGATAGCGATCTGGCTTCCAATCGGTAGGCGGTCCATTAACCAGGATGCCGTTTCTTTAGCGAGTTGTAGCCTAGATTGGTTTTGATACATATAGTCCATTGATGGGGATGTATCGATCACGATGGCCGCCGCGATTGGGCCACTTAATATGGGCATAGCGGCTCCGGCACCGCCTAAGCTGGCGAGTGTGAACCACGCTCCGCCGACAAGCCAAAGTATCAGCGAAGCGACAGAGGAGATCAAAACGATCATTCTAGAACGGTGAGACAGCATCGCAGTAACAGCGATGGCTGTCGCGATTAGGGCCAGCAAACAAATCAAGCCAATCAAAACGGCCGTCGCCCATTGCGTGCTCGGTACACGAGGAGATGCAAAGGCAATGGCAGCCAGAGCAACCAACAGCACACGGAGAAGCATTAGAAGCCAACGACGAATGGACCAACCTTTTTGCGATTCCACGGCCGTTTGGCGAACGAAACGCACTGCAGGAAAGACGATCACTTTGGGTTGTTTGCGACCCAGCAGATGTAACATTACCGGAGCGAGTGCCAGTAATCCACCTGCAAGTAATGAAAGATGGAGGAAGCTCATTGGCCTACCTGCAACCCGGCGGCTTCACGCGATCGCGTCTCATCGGCATACGTCAATGTGAACAGCCGGTTGGCGAGCGAGTGATTCAATCGCTTTTTTAAACCACAAATTACTAAGCCGATTACTGGTGTCACGATGATCATCTGGCAATCCTGTCTCCTGAGATCGAATCCACGTTGGCTTCGCTGTTGTGTGCCGGGTATTTATCCATTCTCCCAAAAGGTCATTGTCGGACGTAGTGGCACGCTGTCAATAAGTCCAGTCGGACGAGATTCACGGGCGAAAGCTGTTGAGCATTCTTGCTAATAGCTCCATAGGCAAACCAACCACATTTGTTGCTGATCCGTGCTTTAAGTGAACCCATGCAGGACCGTCTTGAAAGCCGAATGCGCCGGCTTTTCCAACCCATTGGTCTGTGTCTAAATAGGTTTCAATTTCGTCATCGGAAATTGGATCCATCCATAATCGAGAAGCGTCAACACTTACCGATCTGCATGCTGTGTGTTTGTCCCACAAGCATACACCACTGTAGACGGTATGTTCCCGCCCACGTAAGCGTCGTAACATTTCTCGCGCATGTGCTCGTGATTCAGGTTTGCCTAGGATGATTCCAACACATTCGGCAACTGTATCAGCAGCAAGAACGATTCCTGAGTCTATTTTTTCGATAACGTTGGCAGCCTTTTGATAAGACAGTCTAGCGACCATTTCTGGTGGTGTTTCCCGAGAGCAAATTCCACATTCTGCCGTAGGGTCTGGCTCTAGTACTCGAAAATGGTATCCAAAAGCTGTGAGCAGTTCACTTCTTCGAGGTGAGCTACTAGCTAGTAGCAGTTCACGAGGGTCGGTGATGTAGCCTGGAGCAGGAGCAAACATGGTTGATATCTATGGAAAACGTGAGGCGAGCGATTTCAATAAAAAACCCACGTGTTCCGCTGGTTGAGCGGATTGTCACGTGGGTATCGTATTTTGCATTTGGCAACAACTTTAGTTGTAGCCACGTTTCCGGAGAGAGTGGCTGGTACTATGTGTTGAGACCAACGAAGCTACGTAGTTAGCGAATGCTATCGGTATTGCTAGTCTCCGCATCTTTCTTGACAAACTTTGCGTTTGCTTCTGCGGCAAGATTAGAAGCGACCCATTGTACGTAGGCGAAATCGCGATCGCTGAGGCGGCTCAATGCAACAGTTGTAAACTTACCATTTTCTTTGATTAGCTTGACACGATCGGTGTAAATCACTGCGAGTCTTGCTTTGACACTGTAGGTACCAGTGTTATCAACCCAGGTTTGGAACTCCGCACCGCGGAACTGCTGCGGAGGAGTGAATTCACCCAATCCGAATAGTTCATCGAGAGGATCTGCGTTGCCTTTTTTGGGTGAAGATTCCGTTTCTGGCCTTGGAGCCGGAGTGTTAGGAATTTCCTTTTTCGCTTCTGGCTTAACAGGGACCAGAGAATCCTTGGCCTTATCATTCGATTTGGCTGGACCTGCAGCATCGATGCTAACTGGTTTGCCGAACAGATCATCCAAGGATTCTTTTGGCTTGGCGGGTTCTGTTGTTCCTTCAGCTGGTTTGGTTTCGGGGGTGCCGAACAAATCGTCGATGGATTCGTTTTGGGCAGGGGCAGGCTCAGTCTTGGCTGGTGCAGGTTCCGTTGATTCCGTTCCGAAGAGGTCGTCTACACCGGACTTCTTTTCGGGAGCTGGTGCTGCAGGCGCGTCAGTCTTTTCCGATCCAAAGAGATCGTCGATCGAATCTTTCGGTTCGGCTGCAGGAGCTTCTTTTGCTGGAGGGGTAGTCTCTGCGCCGAATATGTCGTCAACAGCCGCATCCTTAGCGGGCTCCATATCTTTGGCTGCTTCGGCGGCTGGCTCTGCAGGTTTTGCCGAGTCACCAAATAGGTCATCAATGGCTTCCGTTTTTGGCGGAGCTTCTTTTTCTGGGGTGACCGGATCTGGAGTCGCTGGCGTTAATTCTGCTGATGGCGTAACGGCGGGAGTTGCAGGATCGTCACCGAATAGTGCATCAACCGGATCCTTGGTCGCAGGTGCAGGTTCGGCTGCTGCAGGAGCAGGTTCAATAGCTGCAGGAGCAGGCTCAGTAGCTGCGGGAGCAGGCTCGATAGCTGCAGGAGCAGGTTCGATAGCTGCAGGAGCAGGTTCGATAGGCGTCGCGGGTATCGAAGCGGGCGGAGTTAGTTCGGCTGCGGCTGGAGCAGGTTCAACCGGTGTAGCGGGTAGCTCTAGAGCTGGAGTTAATGGGGTCGGTTCAACTGGTGGTGGAGGTACTGGTGCAGGAGTCGGCTCGACGACGGCAGGTGGAATTAGCGGGGCAGCAGGTGCTGTTGCAGCAGGTGCAGGTTGTACAGCTGGAGCGGTTGGAGCTGCGTCGCATGGAGTCTTCGATGGAGCGACGGTGCATGATGCAGTTGCTTCGCATGTCGAAATGGGTTCGCACGGTACGACAACGCATTGCGATTCGCATGCAGGCACTTCGATACAAGTCGCCGGCAAACAGTTGTTTCGTTTGAGAAGCCTTTCGATGCACCTTCCTGCGAGAACAGGATTGAAGGTAGTAAGTGTGCACAAGGTTGCGACTGTTGCCAAACGAACCCAGTACGTGAACGGCTTAGACATGGAACCTGACTCCTGATTGCAAATTGAGTAACGTTGGGCCTTAAAAGCGGCACAACCTCTATAACTAGGTTAAATGGTACTTCATCGAATTCAGAGCCGCAACAAATTTGTAACGATCAGCGACACTGTTCCGTTTACGCAGAATGGTTGTTCGGCTTAGAAATTCTCAGAATACGGCTGTTGTTGGCAGAAAGGGCTGAAACAGCAAGAGACTTCGCGATAAAATCCGACTTTGCCGGTTTTGCAGCGATTTGCTATACGAAGCCGTGCGTCAATTGAACTTTCCTACGGAAGCAAATGTTTCGATCCGTCGTAAAATCCTTGGTCGGCAGCTGGTCGCTGGAGCGGAAATCGCTGGTTTTCCTAGGGATTGCGATTGTCGTTTCGATGGTTTTGGCCCTTTTTGCGATCCAATTTGTGGCACAGCAGCTCGTAATGGAAACCGCTCGCCAGTCCGCGCGGGATTACGCAAATGCCTATATCGGCTGGAAACATTTGTACGCGATCGGCAAATTGGATCCGGTTCGCGTAGAGGGCGGTGCTGATTCCTCAGTACCTGTCGCAGATAAATCGAAATTGCTGGAGCATCTTCGGGCGTCCATGTTGCAATCTCAATTCGTCCCCTATCTCTTGAGGTTGGACGATAACTTGGAGCATGATTTGCTCAAGGGGGATGTGGCAACGGGAACGGATTTGCCTCGGCTCGAAAACATTCATGCAAAGTTAGCCGAACGAGACAGCATAGCCAATGAGGAGAAGCAGGCAGCGAGTTCGGGAGCTGATTCTGGACTGGATGCTGTCGAGCCAGCAGCGGTCGCTGCGATACCATCGCAAGACAAGCAATCTGCAACATCTTCGTTGACATTCTCAAGTCCAGCGCAAGCGTTTGTATTTGAAGAGGCTGGGCCTTATGACGGGTATTACTACTATTATCACCCACTAACGTTTCGAAGTGAATGTCGAGAGTGTCATGTGCGGCTCGTTCCCGCCGCGGATAGTTCCATTTCTTCAATCGATCCTTTTCGTGTTTTGCGGGTTCAGATGCCCGATAGTTACGCTAGGTTTTGGAGCATATGGAGTTACTCCATTTTGACGTCGATTGCGATAGGGACGGTGGCAATATCGCTCTTCTTTATCCACATCATTCTAAAGCGACTGGTTATTCGCCCTGTACTTCATATGAAAGAAGTTAGCGAAAGAATTACCCAGGGGGATACTACTCTTCGTTTTCAGCTTGATACGGACGATGAGTTTCATGATTTGTCCGAATCGTTTAATGCTATGCTTCGACACTTGACTAATATTCAAAACGAGTTGCAGGATGTGAACATTCGAATGAATGGGCAGGTGGACGAGTTAGCCCGAATCAACTTGGAGCTATTCGAGGCTAATCGACTCAAGGGAGAGTTTTTGGCAAACATGAGTCATGAGCTGCGGACTCCACTGAACAGTATTCTTGGTTTCAGTGAAGTGTTGCAAGGATTTGAAACGCTGACTGACAAGCAGCGGCGATTTGTAAACAACATACAAATAAGCGGTCGAAAGTTGCTCGAGATGATTAATGACATCTTGGACTTGGCGAAGGTCGAAGCTGGCAAAATGCAAGTGAAAACATCCGAGTTTGATCTCGTAGGACTTATTCACTCGCAATGCGATTTGGTTCGTCCTTTAGCAGAGCAAAAGAATATCGACGTTCGAGTTGATGCAGATTCGGAATCGATATTGGTTTATCAAGATCAGAGCAAAGTTCAGCAGATTCTCACAAACGTACTGTCTAACGCCATAAAGTTTACGCCAGAAGGAGGGCTCATAACCGTTCATTGTTTAAGTCGCGAGGACGATGTGGTCATGTCGGTTTCCGACACGGGTGTTGGGATTGCGATTGAAGATCACGATATCATTTTCGAAAAATTCCGTCAGGCACGAAGGGTGACAGGGGTCGATGGTTTAACTCGTGAACATTCTGGGACTGGATTAGGGTTGTCAATTGTTCGAGAACTCTGCACGTTATTGGGGGGGGATATTGGGTTATCGAGCCAAGTTGGATTCGGTAGTACTTTTCGCGTGAAGCTTCCTCTGCGTTATTCCAGCAATGAGTAACAGTAGGTCTAAGCGGCAATTGTGGTAGCGATTTCCGTTGTTCTTAATCTGCCGCTTTTTCCAGTGCTCGCGGTTATTCGGTTGTCGAGGAGTTCGGAAATGGCAATTTAATTGGCTGCCTAGTGTAGGGAGGTTGTGGCGGTCGCTTCGCGATTTGTTGTTTAGGAGCTATGATGTAAGGTCCACAGCCAGGGTTCTAATTGAGTTCGGTGGTTTTTTTAACGTTCAGTCGGTTGCGGTCGTGTAGGTATTTTGCTAGCCACGAAAAGAAGCATCAGCATGTTCAACTCGAAAAACAACAAGACTTCTTCGATAGTAGAATTGCCACGTTCGGTGTTCTTCTGGGGAGAAATAGCTGAAATGAGGGTGCTTTGTGTTTTCTTTTTGGCCGTGATTTTTTTATTGTCACTACCTGAAGGTGGCAGGGGGGATTCGCCACAAGCACATCAGTCACCGGCTCCCGAGGTTTTGTTAAGCAATCTCAACGACTCGCAGTATAACGTGCGGCGAGAAGCGTTCTTGCTCCTGTGCGATAACAAGCTGCCGATTGACGATTATCTCGTTAAGGAGTCGCAATCCAGCGAATTCAATCGTTCGAGAGTTGCTGCCTGGTTGATCAAATTGCGTAGGTCACCTGGGGATGCTGCACGAAAATTCGAAATGCTGGCTGACTATCAATCGATGTTGGCGGGTGATAACACACCTCTTTTCCAGCGGATCGTTGATGGTCGTTGGAATGATGTTTTAGATCTTCTAAGAACTGTCCCGCACGATGCATTGCTGGAGCTATTAGAAAGAGATACTCGCAAAAATCTTTTGGAGAGTCGATTCGTTGGTCGTTTGATTGATCAGGCTTGGCGAAGCGGTAATGAATGGGCTGTTCCTCAGCTTGTCGATATTTTTGCTTCGGATGAGAATCGTATTGGCATTAATCTGTGGTGGCGGGAGTTGGGTATGCCCGAGGAGTGGCGGATTTCCGAGCCAAACGATCCCAAGGTAACGGTATTGCGGCTGGCATCGCAGGGAAAGTACGACGAGGCGCTTAAGCTCGCATCGGCTGGCAGCATGAAAGTGTTGTTTGATCGGATAGCTATCGAGTCCGGTAATTGGGAAGCCTACCTTAAGGGATCTACACAAAGCAGTGTGATTCCATCTAGCGGCCTTCAATCCAAAATGAAATCGTGGGCATTAGCGGTTGTTAATAACGACCAATCGCAAGTGGAACAGTTGTGGGAAGAAATCAAAAAGTTGCGCAACTCAGGACCTAAGCGGGGGCATGCAACCATGGCGTTGATCATGGATGATCCCGTCTATTTCGAGGAAGTGATTGGCACGTTGAATGAACAGGATGCCTTTAATGCCCTGTATCATGCGGGGCGAGTCAAGGAAGCATTCAAGAAGGTTGGTTTAAAGGAGTTAACCCCTGAGGCTTTGGGCGAATGGTTGAAGAGTCGTAGCGAGCTATTTGATCGCTCAAATGATGGTAACCCTATGATGGTGAATCGCGGTCTGCTTGAAATGTGTTCAATCGCATTTCACAACCTTGGCATTCCTGGTCTTGAGGAAAAGTTTGATAAGACATGGATGGATCTTGTTGCAGCGAATGTATCAGGCAATGGCCCAAGTGCCATGAGTCCAATGATTGAAAACTGGGTGCGGTTCAACCAGCGAGATAAAGCTGTAAACTACTTAATCGAGTATTCGAAGAAGAATGCAAGTTCCGTGATCATTTGGCTTCGTACATCGGTTTCACCAACGGATATGGATGGACGCCGCGAAGGGTATTCGCAATGTCTCGACCGCGTATTTAGTAACAACATTGCGGAACCAATATTGGTTTTGCATCATATATTCACACAACAACGAGAAGGCACTTCATCTGCGAAGTTGGAGGCGTCTCTCCGCATCCTTGACGATCTGTATCATGGACGGAAACCTCAAGGTTGGGGTGGATCAAAAGAACTGGCGAACCTAAAGAAAAGTGTACAGCCTACCGTTATAGGTGAGGCTGAGTTTGCAATGTCAATTGCCGAGCTCTTTGACTTGTTTGGAGATACCCGCGAAGCGTTCAAAACGCTGCAAGAGTCGCTAGGGGTTGCGGCCGGCAGTTCTGAAGAGTACTTTTGGTTGCTAGCATCGTTTCAGGAAAAGCTCGGTTTTCCGAGGGCGGCTAGCGACACGTTGCTCGAGCTAGTCAATACGTCGAGCAATCTTGAAACCTTTGTGAGAACTCTAGATCTCTTAGAAACAACGGGAAGATATGCAGATTTGGATCGTTTGAGATTCAGATGGCTTTCCTGTGCTTCTCGTAGGAATGAGCCAACGATTGCGTTCTTCTTGGATGATACCAAGATCTACCACAGACCAGAAATCGAAATGGTCTATGACCGATGGGAAAAGGTAGCATGGTCGATTGAGCAAAGTGATTCAGAAATTCGCTATAGAATTGCGAAAAATGATCTGTCCAAGGCACCTAAAGCCAAGCTGTCAGCCATGCACAGCTTAATTCACAACGCCCCGACATTAGCAATCGCAGACGATGTACGGTCGCGGATGTTGTTTCAATCGCTAATCGGGCCATTCGCATTAGAATCCGTTTATCGCAAGGATGCTGCGGGGGTCACTAGATGGCTAGAAGCTGCAGCAAGATTGGAACCTGGTCATATTCAGATACCCATCGACATAATCCCAGAGGCAGATAAGAACTTTGACAAAGCGACTGTCGATGCGTGGTTTGATATCTTCTGGAACAAGCTGAAACAGCAAATTGAAGAGTTTCCAAACGATGCCATGACGTTGAACAATGTGGCGTGGATGGCATCGCAATGCAACCGAAGACTTGATGAAGCAATTGTGCTATCGCGTAAAGCCGTCGAGCTTCGTCCCGATCCAACTTATCTGGATACGTTAGCGGACCTGGAATTTCGTGTTGGGAACGTTGAAAAAGCGATCGAGCTTTCCCAGAAATGCCGTGATATAGAACCCCGAGACCAGCAACACAAGAAACAACTACGGCGTTTTTTCGGTTCCGTGAGTCCGTGATCAATGGGTGGTTTTGAATCGCAATGGCTGAAATCGTCAGGACGTTTGTTTAATACGCCGCGAGCGCTATAGAGTCCCTGATCATGGCAATTACCCGGGGATTGGTGTCCCGCGGCTGTTTCAAAGACGATGATAAACGTATCCGATAACGATTAATCCTAGCCCTTTACCTTAACTAAGAATTCGCATGCAAGATTTGGACTCCCACTCCGTTTTTCAGGGTGACAGACAAGAACTCGATCGCCGACTTCGTGCCGAGGCAGAATGTCTGGCAATCGAACTGCCACACGAACATTGGAAGCCCATTGGTGATTATTGCACGATGCTCTGGGATTGGAACACAAAGATAAATCTAACGCGGCACACAACTCCGGAGGCTTTTGTTCGGCGTGATTTGCTGGATTCATGGCAAATTTCAAAGTGCATCGCGGAAAACGAAGAAGTACTTGACGTGGGAACAGGGAGTGGCATCCCTGGCATTATGCTTGCCGTGATCAGACCTGACCTGCAAGTCACACTGTGCGACAGCATTGCCAAAAAGGCAAATGTGGTAGAGCAAATCACGAAAAAATTGAAGCTCCAAGTTCCCGTTTATGCGGAAAGTGTCCAAAAAGTATTGGATGACTTTCGATACGATTCGCTGACTTCACGCGCTGTTGGGCCCATCGTAAAGTTGTGCCGTTGGCTGGACCCATATTGGCACACTTTTGGGCGGATGCTTGCCATCAAGGGGCCAAAGTGGCCGGAAGAAAAGGTCGAGGCCGAAGGGCGTGGAGTACTTAAACGCGTTGATCTGAAATGTTTGGTTTCTTATCCGATGCCAGGGACGGAATCCGAGAGTTCCATTCTGCAGCTCAAGAGAAAGTAAGCTCAGCAAGTAGTCATCAGCTACTCGAAGACTCGTCTCGCTATCCTTAACTTGGCGCTTCGTGCACGAGGATTTTTGTCGATTTCCGATTCGGTGGGTAGTATGGGTTTACGAGTTAAGACGTTCAGAAGCGGATGATCTCGCATACCATGTTTTACGATGCGGTCTTCTAGCGAATGGAATGAGATTACAACCAAAATTCCCCCTGGTTTCAAGCACTCAGGTAGACGTTTCATCGACTGGGTAAGGTGATCTAATTCGTGATTCACCGCGATTCGGAGAGCTTGGAATGTCCTCGTTGCGCTATCAACCCGTCCGTGAATCTTGCCAGGCACGACGCGATGGATCAAATCGCAAAGTTGCTCTGCAGTGGTAACAGGATCTGTCAGACGGCGCTCAACGATGGCACGCGCAATTCGGCGACTAAAGCGTTCTTCTCCGAACTGATAGATTATGTCTGCCAGTTCTCGATCGGTGGCTTTGGCCAAAAGGTCTGCAGCCGAGATACCCTGTGTTGGGTCAAACCTCAGATCGAGAGGGCCGCCGACTTTAAACGAGAACCCTCTGTCGCGGTCCTCTAATTGATCGCTCGAAAGTCCAAGATCGAGCAATATTGCATCGGCCTGCCCAAAGGCACCTTCCCGAATGTATTCTGGGATCTCGCGATAGCTAGAGTTAACGAGTTTTACGGAGCAAGCTCGGCTTACTTGCGATAGCTTGACCTCGGAACGGGTTATAGCGTAGGGGTCGCGATCGAATCCAACCAGACAATCTCCACTGCGAAGCAATGAGACTAGTTCGGATGCGTGCCCGGCTCCACCGAGCGTCCCGTCGATCCATACACGCTCTCCAGGAATACCAGACTCAGCGATCGCCTTTGTTACTTCCTCAAGAAGGACAGGAATGTGGACGGTCTGGCTGTTCAATCTGGTCTCGAACTACGATCGGAGTAAAAAAGAAAAACCGATCGGCTCGCTAGTCATCCGCAACTCTAAGCCTAGGAATTCCATTCGCGTTCGCTGTTCAACCAACCAACTCTGGATGAAAAGATGGTGCTGAACAATACGAGGGGACGGTGGGAAAGGATTCATCAACTGCTTCTTGATGGATCTCGGAAAGAGTCCGTGGCCGCGAGACTCTTTACCAACTTTCCAAGTACCACCCTTCATCGCTTAGGTGTGCGGTGATTTCACGAAGACCGATCGGTTTAATGATCTCGTCTGTGACCTTTACCATACTCGATCCTTTCGTCTCGTCATATGGTTATTCGCGAGTTGAAATCGGAATTTGCGGCAAGAGGTAGTATCAGTTAAATGCATGCTATGGGGCTGGTCCTAAACGAATCGCCCTAAATATAGGAGAATCGGCAGCTTAAATCATCGCTTATTTTGACGCAGTCTCTATTTGTCAGGCTAATGCAGCTGTTTGATTAGTGACTCTGATTGTCTTGAGCCGAGTCACCTCGCAAATTCACAAAAACTGGGGCAGCACAATAAATGGGTGGCACCAAATAGCACAATAGATGGGTGGCAACAAATGGAATGGCGGCAGACTGAAGGAAGGGTGGGTTTACAAAGAGAAGGGTTTGGCTGAATATGGAAAGGATGATCGGAGCCTTTTACGTGAAGAGGAATTTCATTGAAAATCTCGTTTTTAATCCCGGCCTTCAACGAAGAACCTACTATCGGCAAAGTGCTAGACAAATTACTCGAACTGCCGTTCTCTGACCGGGAAGTTATCGTGGTCGACGATGCCTCGAGCGATCGGACCTCGCAAATCGTCGAAGACTATCAAGCAAAATTTGATTGCGTAAAACTCATTCGCCAAGCAACCAACGGTGGCAAAACCAGCGCGATCGATCTTGCGATTCAGCAAGCGTCAGGAGATGTTCTCATCATCCAGGATGCCGATCTTGAATACGATCCAGATGAAATTCCTGACATCGTTGCTCCCATTCTGTCAGACGTCGCGGACGTCGTATACGGCAGTCGATTTTTGGTTAAACGAGCCTCGCGAGTCCTTTACTTCTATCACTATCTGGCCAACAAAGGGCTTACCTTCTTCAGTAACATTCTGACTAATCGAAACATGTCGGATATCGAAACATGCTACAAAGCCTTTCGCAAAGAAGTCATCAAGCCGATTAAGCTGACTAGCAGCGGGTTTGGAATGGAGGTCGAGATTACTGCGATGGTTTGCAAGACTCGTGCTCGCACCTATGAGGTTCCCATATCCTATTACGGTAGAACCTATGAAGAGGGAAAGAAAATTGGACTCAAGGATGGAATCGCTGCCATCTGGTATATTTTCTATTACAACTTAATCTACCCGCTCACCAGACCTGGCAAACAGTACATCAAAACGGTCAATGAGCATTTACAATCGCGAGTCCCATGAAGTTCCCTAACAACTTTCGACAGTTTTTTCCGACCGAAACTGTCAAACAGGTCTCCCAATTCATCGGCAACCCAAAGCTTGCTGAAGCTCTCAGGGATGCCGCAGAAAAGGCAGGCTTTAAAGACACTTTTAGCAATTCGAGCCTTCAGCCTATCCAGCAAGTTTTTGAGAATGCCTCGCGCTGGATGGAGAACATCACCAAACAATTCACCGATGGATCGACTTCCGACTTGGTAGGAGTAGGAATCAACGGAACGGGAGAATTGTTTTCCCCCCGCTGGCTCGGAGTGCCTCTGTCGTCACAACAATCATTGATGCTGGCTGGTTCTATCCGCGGGGCGATTGATGCATCCCATTTAACTCAAGAGTTGAGCCGATTTGTTTGCAGCAAAACGGGTGCTCAAGAGGTCCTGTTCGTCAATTCTTTGGTAGCTGCGCTCGCGAGTGTCGTTACATCTACAAGTCGCATTGAGGGCAAATCGAAGTGGATCTTGCCACGGCAAAACTGTATTCGAGTACCACGCTTTGGCGACTCGTCAGTCGGCAGTATTCGAGACATTTTGGATGATGCCCGCGTAGATGTCGTCGAAGTTGGCACGAATCAGGACTGCGATGTGGATGAGTTGGTAAGAGTGCTGGGGGAAGATCCCGCTTTTGCGGTTTCACTATCTTTGGATAGTCAAGCAATTCCCAATCAAGCTGACACAGAAAGCATGTCCACGCGTTCCTCGCTCCTCGCAGCGAAAGAAAAGAACGGCCTGCAAATCGTCGAACTAGTGCTAGACGGCACGGTTTTAGACATTCGCGGTAAACTTGGGGTCGGAAAGTGTATCAATCAGTTATGGCAGGATGGTATTGATATTGCCATCGTGCCTTGTGAGTTTTTGATCGGCTCAACAGAAGGTTGTATGATCTTGTTTCGAGATCATTCTGCCGTTGCAGGGGCGAGCCGAGCGCGAATCGGCCTAAATGGTGTGGAGATGTCAGCAGCTTCAAAGTTGTTGCTCTTCTCCGTTCTCCGCTCATCGACGACCTATGAAGACTGGGAGCAAACGGAACTCGGGCAAATTCTCACGACTAGTTCCGAGAACTTGTTGCAACGTGCACAGCGGATGGCGAAGCAACTTGAGGGAAGCCCACTCGTTAGATCGGCCGAGGCAATTTCCAAATCTTGTCGACTAGGTTCAGGAGTGTGGGCAGGCACGAAATTGGAAAGCGGATGTGTCCGGATTTGTCCCAAGACAGGTAACGCGAAAGATCTAGCCGCAAGCTTGTTAAAAGATTCCCAACCTATTTGGTGCAACGTTGACCAGGAGTGCGTAGAGATCGTTTTGCGAACGATGAGTCCTGACGACGATTTGGCACTTATTCAGCGTTTTTGTGAATCTCGCCAAGAATCGGACGTACGAACCGAGAGTGAGTCTTGAACAAAGACCGCGAACGTGGCGTCTTCATAAGCGAGACGGAAGTGTTCTGTATCGTGTTCTTTTTTGCCTAAGAGCTTACGAACTGGCACGTTCTGCTTAACCAAGATCGCATCCGGATCGTATTCGGATAAGACATCGTGCCAGTTAGAGCCAGCGTGGTAAAATTCATCATGTTTTGGCAGGACATCATCGCGATACGCAACCTCGTATCGCCCGTCCAAGCTAACTCTGATGTTGGGGTGGCAATTCCAGCTAACGTAAGCCCCGGCTGTAAATGGAGTAAAAAGGTTGCCCCTGAATTCACTGCGTTTTAGAAACTCGACGGCTTCAACGGGATACACCATCGTGGATTCCTCCGCTGTATTGGGAATCTCTGACCGCCAAGCAGAATGTTGGACAAAAAAGATAGCTGACGCGATTCCAGCGATCCAGGAAACCCTAAGGACTGTTGTGCGATACGTTTGAAGTATTGCCAAAGAACTTCGTCCGAATTCGGTAGCCGTCAACCAACCAGGCATGTAGATCATCCATGCAATAGCGAAAAGAGATCCGTGCCTTATGTGCTTTAGCGCCATGTAAGCCGCCAGGCAACAAAACAGCCAGCCTCTCAACCGTTTCCATTGCCTCGTTTTCGCCGCGTATCCCAATCCGATCACCATAAAGGCAAACGCAGATAGGCTTATAACGGCATCGGGAATAAGCCATAAGGGTTGCCACTCGAGCATCGTGGGCCGAGGCATGAGAATCGCATGCCAAAGATATAGCGGATACTGTGCACCCCAGGGATTGATTAGGATCCCGATCGCCAAAAAAGCTGCGATTAGGAAATGGTGCCAGAAACGATTCAAGAAATCAGATAATTGAAAGTTGCCATCTATCGAAGACCAATAAACGATCCAGCGTTCGATGACATGCAACCCAAGCATCGCAACTCCAACTACGAAGCCCGCATGCATGTTAAGCCAAACGACATACATGAACATCCAAGCGATCACCCAAGATCGACGTTCTCGCCAGTCGCTTTGTTGCAAGAGGACTTGGATAGCCATGCAAACCAATGTTATCAACTGGGCTCGAAGCGTCGCGAACCCAACCCACGCGAGCGGGAATGCTACAGGCAGGCAAAGGCCAATCACAAGAGGGTTGGCCCCGTTGTTTCTCGCCGCTCTGTAGATACAAAGACCCAGCATGGCGATAAGAATCAATCTCGTGATCGCCATTCCGTCCAATCCTAGCGGACTCGCACCAGCGACCAAATACAGAAATACACCGGTGCCCCATTCGTGATGAACGGCAGGCGAAACCGTTGGCGTGAATGCAAAACGATCCTCGAGGGGCAGTGTTCCATGTTCGAATAGCTCGCGAGCTAACGCCATCTCGTGAAATGCATCGTGAGTCACATCGTTGAGTCGAGCGACGTATGCCAAGAATCCAGCAGCGACCGCCAGCAATACCGTTGCGATCAGTACTGCATCTCTCCCCAATCCGATTCTCAAGTTATGCCGCAGGTTCATGCAGGACTTATCGATCCGCTGCGACAGCTTGGTTAGACTGGGAGTCTTGGGTAAAGAAAGAATCTTTGTATTGGTCTCAAGGATGCTCAAAACATCGATTATTCAGTTGGCTAGCAAAAAACATATTTGTCAGATTTTCTTAATTTTGGCTCAAGATTGACCTGGAGGAAATCTTTCGCGGTTTCCTAGACTCTCGGCGAGCCTGACCCGGCTATCGGTAACGTCCAGACCCAACGACAACCCAAAAACCATTTGCAAGGATGCAAGATAGGATTGGGGAATCACCAATCACCGCATGGAGGCGTTGATGTTTTTACTGAGGAAGATTTGCATCGTGTTAGTGGCAACGGTTTCGGTTGCCGCCGGTATTTCGCAATGTCATGCTCAGATCGTGGGAGCACCTCCTCGATTCATGAGCGCAACACCGAATTTTACGGTTTACGCCAACGATCCCAATTGGGCAAAAGAAGTTTCCGGAGTTGCTGAAGAATTCCGCAAAGCCTTGGCCATTCATTGGACTGGCAACGAGCTTCCTCAATGGTCTAAGCCATGTATTTTGTTTGTTCAAGACAACCCACGAGCTCTAGCCAGTGGCGAGACAAATTACACCTTGGTGAACGGTGCCGTCATTAATTTCAAGATGACCGTGCGTGGTACTCGCGAACGAATTATCGATTCCGTTTTGCCCCATGAAGTGACCCACACTATCATCGCTAGTCATTTTGCTCCTTATGGTCGACCAGTTCCAAGATGGGCTGATGAAGGCATGTGTACAACGGTTGAGCATGAAGCGGAGCGTCGCAAACATGATCAATTGCTAATCAAGTTTTTGATGGAGGGAAAGGGGTTGCCATTCGTAACACTTTTCTTGCTTGAAGATTATCCGGCCGATCCATTGCCTCTATACGCGCAGGGGTACAGCTTAACCAGTTTTCTTATCGCTCAAGGTGGAGATCAAGGCCCCAAAACCTTCATCCGCTTCCTTGAAGCAGGAATGAAGAATAACGATTGGGTGGCTGCCACCAACGAGGTTTACGGCTATCCGATGGTTGGCGACTTGAAAACTGCTTGGAACGATTGGGTTAATGCTGGTGGACGAGACGTGACGAGATTTACCGCATCTGCAAGAGGATTCGCGAGCACCTCCCTGATAGCACAGATCAACAACAACGGAATGAATGCTCTTGCATCGGCGCAGCCAGTTGTTCCGGCGATAGCTGGTTCAATTGCTGATGCAGGTGCTGTGAGAACTGCAAGCGCGGAAGTACCTCGTTCTAATCAAGTTGGGAAACTGAACCAAGATGGTGGCAGTTACTACCTGAATGAGTTGCGAAGCCGAGAAGCGAGCGGAGACAACTCGAAGTCGACCTTGGCTTCTGCTGGAATCAGCAGCCCAACCGGTTTGCCGACTGTCGGATCGAGTGAGATTGCTGGTCCAGTTGTTGTTGCAAACGAAAAGCCTAATCAGTTCGTGCCTTTGAATACCAATTCCTCGCAATCGCAGGCCGGCATTCAGCATTCGGTAAGTCAACCTAGGCCACTTCAAACTTTGGGTGGCGTGTTGCAACGGTAGTTTGGTTGCGATTGCCTTAATTCGGGTAAACCAGAGAAGCTGCGAAAGCCTCTGGTTTTTCTCCATTTTACCATTTGAAAAATTCTTTTCGGAACTGCGAATCTGGTATTGACTGGTGTCCTCTGCAGGACCTATTCCCCTACCAGATAGATTTTGGTCTCCATACCGGAGCGGTGTTCAACAAGGGAATGACGAACACAACCTCGCGTATGGACTGTCGATCATTGTTGAAATGAGACGAGCGTTTTTTAAACAAAAGCGATAAAGGAGTGTCGCGTTGAAACACCTAAACCCCCTCCGGACATTACGGCTCTTAACCGCCTTGTCGGCGGTCCCTTCGCCCGTCTATGTTCCATTGCTTGTTGGCCTCGCCACACCAATGGTTGCGACATCGACGGTCCTAGCGCAGAGCCAACCAACTGGTGGGTTGCCTCCGTTGCCAGCAGCGACTGCAGCTTTTAGCTCAGACAAGCCTGGCACAACGGATGCTACCAAGCCTACTAGTGGAGCTCCAGCAGCTCCGAACTTTTTACCTCCAACCAGTGCTAACGGAGCTTTGCCTCCACTCCCTGGTTTGAATTTGCCAACACAGCAAATGTCGGCCAATCCGAAGAGAGATCAAGCGGCTGCTTTAACAGCACAAGCTAAACTCGCTTTGGACAAGGGCGATGTAGCGACTGCTCGACGTTTAGTCGATCAAGCCAAGTCGATGGGCGTGCCTGATGCAGAATTTGCACCCGGTTCACCTCGCCCCTGGCAACTCGACTTAGCAGTCAAGAGCCGCGAAACCATGGCTGGCAACGCTGGCGTTATGCCTGCAAGTGCTGTGCAAGCAGCCGGCGGTTTGCCTCCCAATCTTCAGCCTGTAGAACCTAGTGTATACCAGCCACAGAAAGATGGTTCGCGGGTAGCAGCTGCGAGCGGGGAGCTTAGCTCTTACGATTCCGAGACCAATGGTGCAGATCTCTACAAAGAGGGATTGAGCGCTCTTGCAACTGGAAATAATGATGCTGCCATGGCAAAGTTCCGAGCTGCCTACCAAAAGAAGCAAGATCTCGATCCACCAACCTTTGCACAGCTCAAAGATAAGATGGCGATGCTGCAGGTCAGCGCTCGTCAAAGCGGAGCTCCTGAGGAGATCGGTGCTGTTGCAACCGCAAATCAAGAAGAGCTTCGCAAAAGACAGCGTCTTTTCAGCGAAGTGACTGGTGAGATTGCGGATGCCGAACGATTGGCTATTCAAAACAAACCACTCGAAGCTCTCGATAAACTCCGAAGTTTGCGAGTTCGGATCCAGCAATCCGAGGCTT
The DNA here is from genome assembly GCA_046344995.1 of Pirellula sp. GTDB lineage: Bacteria > Planctomycetota > Planctomycetia > Pirellulales > Pirellulaceae > JBKCUI01. Next base: position 39,133 of record JBKDKR010000075.1, on the reverse strand, counting down.
CGAATGAATACAAAAAGTCTTTGTTGACCACCGTTGACCAAGTTAACGGCAACATTGAAAAATGGGTTGAGCAGAACAAAGTTGCGATTCAACTCGATCAGACCAACAAGCAAGTTGAAGACCGAATGAGGGTCGAGGCTGACGCGTTGGTTAAATCCGATCTGCAAGTCTCTTCGTTGGTTGATCAATATAACATGATGATCGATCAGCGTCGTTTTGACGAAGCGGTTGAGGTAGCGAGACGAGTATCTGAACTACGGCCTGGTTCCGAGATCGCAGCGGTTATGACTGCCAAGTCAAAGATGCAAGCGAACAATAATGAGTACGAACTCATTCGTGAACGCAAAGAGTATGGCTTGATGAACATGCTCATGAGTACCGAGGCATCCTCGGTGCCAGGCGATGATCGCAAGATCATGACCTTTTCTGATCCCAAGGATTGGGAAGAGTTGTCTCGTAAAAGATTGAGATCGCAGAGCGAGTCTAGAATGCTGCCATCGGAGCGTCGTATTTACGACGCCCTCGAGGAATCCTTCTCAGGCTCATTTGATAAGCGGCCTTTGGTTGCTGTCATGCAGACCTTCAGTGAAATGTTTGGTGTTCCAATCGATATCGACGAGCGATCGATCGCAGAAGAAGGTTGGACCATTGATCAGCCTGTTTCTATCGATCTGCAAGGGAATTCGATTAAGCTGAAGAGTGCACTCAATATTATGCTTGAGAAGTTAAATCTCAAGTATGTGGTCAAGAATGAGATGCTCATCATTCAAAGCAGTCGATTCACTCAGCCAGAGCTAATCACCGAGACCTATTCGGTCAAAGACTTGGTCATTCCAATTCCAAACTTTGTGACCGACTATAACTCGGGGCTTGCCGGTGCATTGCAAGCTGCTTACCAAGCTCAAACGAGCTTTGCGAGCGCCACCGTCGCAGGTCAAGGTTCAGCTTCAGGTCTCGCAGCAGCTCGACAAGTCAGCGTTGATCCTAAATCAGAGGTAATGACCCAAATGGCCGCCATGCCTGGCATGAACGGACCGATGGGGGCACCAGCCTTTGGGGGAGCCGTTCCTGGACTATCGCCGAACATCTACGGTGCTGGACCTCAGGCAGCATTCCCTGGAACCCCGCAAGGGTTCGGTGGATCGCCGTTAGCTAACTTCGGTGAGTTGATCAACTTGATCGAAACCGTGGTGACACCAGACGCGTGGGAATCCAATTCTGGTTCCAGCTCTATGATCGAGCACCGACAAACGTTGAGTTTGCTCGTTCGAGCTCCGCAGGAAACCCACGAGGCTCTTGCTGATTTGCTCAAGAGTTTGCGGGCTCTCCAGAACTTGCAAGTTACGATCGAAGTTCGATTTATTCAGCTTCAAGATACATTCTTCGAGCGAATCGGTATCGATTTTGACATCAAGAAGGATGATAACGTAAGGCGATTGCCAAATGACGACAGCGGACCCTCTGTTGCGGTTGGTTTAAGTGCAGCTAACTCTCCCACTGGGCCATCTTTCACGAGCGATTTGGATATCGGATTGAACAACACTTTTAGTGTTAACCCTCCTTTCGGTGCTCCTGACATCGGGCAAGCGACCACGTTCGGTTTGGCGATCTTAAGCGATCTCGAGTTGTTCTTCTTCTTGGAAGCTTCTCAAGGTAATAGCCGCCAAAACGTTCTCAATGCACCTAAGGTGACGATGTTCGATGGTCAAATCGCAAGTATCAACGACTCCGCGCAGCGACCGTTCGTTATCTCGTTCGAACCTGTGGTTGGTGACTTTGCGGTTGCTCAGAAGCCGATCGTTGTAGTGCTTAACGAAGGTACTCAAATGAACGTTCAGTCTGTTGTGTCGCAAGACCGACGGTTTGTTCGAATGACTTTGGTTCCTCAGTTCACTCGATTGGAGAACACCGATCGTCAATTCACCTTCACTGGCCGACGATCGACCAACACCGGTACCAGCATCCTTAATCCGAACACCGGTTTGCCAATAGGCGACCGCGACGAAGAGGATGAAGTTATCGAAGGTACAACTGTTCAGCAGCCAACGATTGGTATTACTCAAATCCAAACTACGGTTAACGTTCCAGATGGTGGTACAATCCTCTTGGGTGGTATCAAGCGTCTATCGGAAGGCCGTGTAGAACGAGGAACTCCGATCTTGAGCAAGATCCCTTACTTGAATCGATTGTTCAAGAACAATGCGATCGGTCGGGAAACCAGTACTTTGATGATGACCGTCTCGCCTCGAATCATTATTCCTGAGGAAGAAGAAGAGAAGGTTGTTGGCTCGGCACCAACTCCATAAGTTGGCTAGGCCCCGTCAACTGGGGTAATCGATAGAAAACATCAGATGAAAAGAGCGAGTCAGAAATGGCTCGCTTTTTTCGTTTGTCTGCTCTTGCAAAACAAGCGGTTGAGCTGCCCAGACCAGTGCCGCAACATAGATACGATGGGAATCATAACCCGAAGTGTAAGCGAGGGACGATTACCCGGGGGATTCCCTTGCTTAGGCTGCGGGTTGTGATCGATAGCAACTGCAAGCTGCGGCACTAGTTCTTGGTCGGAACAAAGGCCGTTACGACCAGTTCGACTCGATAGCGAGAGTCTGCTAATTGAGGATGTGTGCACGCACGCGTCGGTGCGCATCCAGTCGGGACCCAATTGTCCCAGAGTTCGTTGAAGATAGGTAGATCATCAGCGAATGGAAGATAGACCAGCACTTGAACAAGCTGATCGTGTGATGTGCCGATTTCGACACATCGCGAGGCCACTTGAGCAAGAACAGCTCGGAACTGTTCCGCGGGCGTTGCGTCGGGATCCTCGGGCACCTCGACGAAGAAACCTAGGTTTCCCACCACGACAGCGTCAGACCAGCGTTTTGTCACACCGTAACGAGTCGGAGTTTGCACGGATTACCTAAACCAATCTAATTGAAATCACAAAGGTGCATTCGATAGATCAGATTGTTGGTCGATCTACCGAATATTGCAGTAAAACAAAGCCAGAGGCTGGCGTTGTGGAAGAGTGATTAGCTCAGTTTCCAAGCTTTGATCAGTTGTTCACCACCTGGGGTCAAACGACGGATCTTGTCGGCGATAACAAGCTTTTCTTGCTTGCTCGACTTTTCAGACTTCTTATGAAGTAGAGCCAGCTTCTTTTTACGAGTGCGGCGACGACGAATTTCTCGTTGACGTTCGGTTCCAGCCATGTTCGGTTTAAATCCTAGAAATTGCGGCAAATTGTCTTTAAAACGGAAGGAAAATCGTAACCAACAGACTGAAATTCGTCAATGTTTGTTATCAATCCTTGCTTCGACCTATGATCTTCGGCAAAAATCTGGCAAGATGTGCGACTTTCCGGGAGTAATTTTTCTCTCGTTTGGATGTCAACTCGTCACTCGCACTCTGCACGTAACTGCTTAAATCCATGAAAAAAGCTACTGCTGTCGTTCTCGCTGCTGGGAAGGGGACGCGCATGAAAAGCGAACTTCCCAAGGTTCTTTTTCCGGTTCTGGGCCGTCCCATGATTCATTGGGTGCTCGATGCGCTAGGAAAAGCTGGGGTAGAAAGAATCATTGTGGTTGTTGGTTATCGAGAGGATTTGGTTCGACAGGAGCTCGCTGGACGGGAGGGGATTGAGTTTGCCGTTCAAGCTGAGCAATTGGGTACGGGGCACGCGGTACAAATGTGCAAACCGCTTCTGCAGGAGGGGGATGATCGATTAGTGATGGTGGTCGCAGGCGATTCGCCATTGATTCAATCTTCCTCTGTTTCCAGGGTCATCAACGAGTTTTATTCCGGAAACTGGGACTGTTTGTTAGGGACATTGATCAAAGAAAATCCATTTGGTCTTGGGCGTATCGTGCGAGGCTCCGATGGAGCGTTTGAAAGAATCGTTGAACAAAAGGACGCAACAGATTCGGAAAAAGAGATCTGCGAAGTCAACATGAGCACCTACGCATTTGGGAGAGATTCGTTACTCTGGGCATTGGACAGGTTGGGTAACAACAATTCCCAGCGTGAATATTACTTGACCGATTGCCCCGCTTTATTGCTAAAGGATGGCAATCGAGTCGAGGCCAAGCCTTTGCTGGAGCAATGCGAGTCGTTGAGTATTAATACAATTGACGAATTGTCGATGGTGGAATCGAAGATGAAAGAGATGGGCTACAAATGCGAGAACTAAAGATTTTCAGCGGTCGCGCGAATCCGCAGTTAGCGAGAGACATTTGTGCTTTTTTGCATCTCGATTTAGGATCCGTTTCGCTTGGGAAATTTCCGGACGGCGAAAATTTTTGCAAAATCGAAGAAGACGTACGTGGGCGTGATGTCTATTTGGTCCAGCCAACTTGCCCACCCGTAAACGACAATCTGATGGAATTGCTCATCATGATTGACTCGTGCAAACGAGCGAGTGCGGCCAGGATCACAGCCGTTATTCCCTATTACGGATACGCACGACAGGACCGCAAGGACGAAGGCCGTACGCCGATCACAGCAAAACTCGTGGCTAACGTAATTACGCGGGCTGGAGCGGATCGTGTGTTGACCATGGATTTGCATGCTCCTCAAATTCAGGGATTCTTTGATGTGCCCGTTGATCACTTGTACGCAGGGCCAGTTCTGACCAGTTACTTCCAAAGTCGTTCGTTGGATCCAAACGAAATTGTTGTGGTTAGTCCCGATGAGGGAAGTATCAAGCGGGCGATTGGACATTCCAAGCGAATTGGTGGAAAGCTGGCAATCGTTGATAAGGTTCGCGATAATGCGCTTCAGGTCCAGCAAAAAAACATCATCGGTGGTCCTGTTGAAGGAAAGATTTGCTTGATGTTCGATGATATGATCAGTACCGGGGGCTCTATATGCGGAGCTGCGAGATTGGTTAGGGATGCTGGAGCAAAAGAGATTCACTTAGCGGCAACTCACGGTGTACTCTGCGGGCCCGCTATCGATAACATTCGCAAGGCGCCGATCGATTCCTTGGTTATTACCAATACGATTCCTTTACCGCCTGAGAAGCGATTGGATTCCATTCACGTGTTAACGGTTGCTCCCCTATTGGCAGAAGCTATCCGGCGCATCCATTCCAATCGTTCGATCAGCCAGATGTTCTCGGATGGCGACAACTCCGTCGGATAACCCCAATCTAGATAGTCAATCCTCTCAGGATAGATCCGTGGGCCAAGAGTCTGCTGAGCGGTTCGCTTATCGGGCGGTCTGGGGTTATTCCGCACTCGCTTGTTTCTTCTACTGGTTGTCTTTGCCGCCGTGCAGTCAACCATGGGCTGCGTATGTTTCGGCTTTCTTTTTTGCAGCACTTGTTGGTTTGCCGTTTCGTTTTTCTGGGCGAGACTATCTTCGTATTTGGTTGGTCTCATGCTGCATGTGGCTGGCCCTTCTGCAAGGGATTCGGTTAGCATTTTGGCCGTTGTATGCAGGTTGGATTGCACTTAGTTTGTACATCGCAGTTTACATTCCGTTAGCGATGGTGCTTTGCCGCTGGCTGGTCAATTCGTCGAATGCGGCAGTCCCCTTTTCGCTAGCGGTTGCTTGGACTGCGATGGAGTTAGGTCGAGGGTACATACTGACAGGTTTTTCAGCTTGTATGCTTGGGCATTCGCAAACACCGTGGCCGCATATGTTGCCGATCGCGGCTACGTTTGGCTCTTATGGTGTCAGCTTTATGGTGATGTTGACTGGGGCCACTTTGGGGGCGATCGTCACCTCGCTAGTGAGAGATAAATGGTATGCCAACTCTTCAGAGCACGGTACAGCGAGACGCGGTTCAGTCAAGCCATTTGAAAGCTGGTCCAATATCACTGCGTTGCTGTTTTGTGTAAGTTGGATTTTCTGGTCGATGTGGTCTTTAAACACCTATGATCGGCGATTAACTGCCAATGCACCGATCAAGCCGCTTGGGAAGTTTCTCCTCGTTCAGTCGAATATGCCCACGATGTTCGACGTTTCGCTAGAGCAGTTAGAGGAGTCGTGGATCAAGTACGCCAAGCTTACGCAACAGGGAGTCGCAGAGAACCGAGGGGTTGAACTAGACGCGATACTTTGGCCCGAAAGTGCTTATAGCGTTGGGGCGAGCTGGATGGAATGGGACGGGAAGGGATCTCTATCCCCCGAGATGAGTCTCGAAGAAACTAGCGAAAGAAAAAAGCTGTTCGACGAGTCTTATGTCGAGCAGTCGAAAACTTTGTTTCGAGGGTTGGGGCCGAATCCACCACCACTTATTGCCGGTGGGGGCGTTATCACAGTGCGAGAGTCGGGGGTTCGCGTTCTGAATGCTGCTCTATTGGTCGACTCAGGTAAGAATCAACCCGCTTATTATGGCAAACGTCACTTAGTTATGTTTGGAGAATACATTCCAATTCTTTATCACTTTCCCAACTTACAAGCGTTGTTCGGGATTGGGCCGATGGTGGCCGGAGAGCGTTTCGAGTGTTGGAGATTGGCATCTGGAACGTACGTAGCCCCTAGCGTTTGCTTCGAGGATGTTGTTCCTCATTTTATTCAAAAGCAAGTTTCTGAGCTTGAACAACAAAACCGTTCACCCGACATACTTGTAAACCTTACCAATGACGCTTGGTTTCGCGGTTCGAGTATCTTGGATCACCACTTGAACAATGCCATTCTAGTGGCGGTCGAGAATCGGCGACCAGTTTTGATTGCCGCCAACTCTGGTATCACAGCTTGGATTGATGGTAGCGGTCGAGTTCAAAAGCAACTTGGTCGGTTCGAAGAGGGATTTTTCATTGCCGAGCCCATACCGGATGGTAGAAAAGGATTATGGCAGACATCGGGGGATGGGCCTGTAAAATGGATTTTGTTGCTCTATTTATCCCGAGGTGTATTGCCGTTGATTGCGTGGGCGTTTGCTAGTCGTAAGAATCAGTCACACTGAGAATAAATCACTTATCGAGTGAGAAAGGACCGTAGCGTGATACCCGCCAATATCATTGCCAAGAAAAGGGACGGTGGCAAACTTTCGACTGATGAAATTCAGTTTATGGTTCAGGGCTATGCGAAGGGCGAAGTTCCTGATTATCAAATGTCGGCTTTTGCTATGGCTATCTTTTTAAAAAAGATGTCTCGAAGCGAAGTCTTTGATTTGACGCAAGCCATGGTGGATTCTGGGCAGCGACTGAATCGGGGATCGGCTCCGCGAATTGACAAGCATTCGACGGGAGGTTTGGGTGACAAAACATCTCTCATCATCGCGCCACTTTTGGCACTTGAGGGGTTTCATGTTCCGATGATAAGTGGTCGAGGGTTGGGCATCACGGGGGGCACGCTGGATAAGCTCGAAGCGATACCTGGATTTAGAACCGACTTAAACAACCAGGAGATTGAGAGCCAACTAGAAAAAGTTGGCTGTGTGATAACCGGAGCGACGGACACGATTGCTCCTGCCGACAGAAAGCTCTATGCCCTTCGCGATGTGACCGCAACGGTGCCATCATTGGCCTTGATCGTGTCCAGCATCATGTCAAAGAAGATCGCGGAGAATTTGGATTCGCTAGTTTTGGACGTCAAACTAGGGAGTGGGAGTTTTCAGCCGGACATGGCTAAAGCGGAATTGCTATTGCGCGAGCTAGTGTATGTCGGTGTTCAATTCGGTATCAAAACGACCGGGTTGATTTCTGATATGGATCAACCGCTCGGGCAGATGATTGGCAATGCGGTGGAGGTCATGGAATCGATCGATGTGCTTAAGGGTGGTGGACCGAAATCGGTTCGCGAACTTTCTCTTGAATTGACGGCTCGATCGATTCAGCAGCTAGATCCGACCGAATCGCGAGATTCTATTCGTAATCGTCTTTGCGAACATTTGTCGAGTGGCTCGGCCTTTGCGAAATTTGAACAGATGGTCGCAGCACAGGGAGGAAAGATCCCGGAGTCGTTTCGCATCGAAACGAAGCGGGTTGTTGAAGCGGATCGAGAAGGAGTTTTGACTGAGATCGATGGTAGCAAAATTGGATATGCGATTATCGAAATGAATGGGGGCCGGCGAGTTGCTGGCCAATCGATCAATCATGGGGTTGGAATTAAGTGGCTTGCTCCGCTAGGAAGCGTGTTGTGCGCAGGAGATCCCATCGCGGAATTGTATTGCGACTCCGAGAGTGCCGCCGAGATAGCTTCAAAGATGATTGTTTCGGCCTGCCAGTTCAATACGAGAAGCACGAAAGAGTTTTTGCCTCTCTGGCTTTGAAAGCGGATGAATAGCACGTGTCTCCTGTTGAAGATGAAGTAACACAAGTTCGAACAATTCAGACGAGTCAGTTTTCTTTACTGACTTTGCTGTGGTGTATGCTCGCATGGATTTTGCCTTTAACTTATGCGAGGACAACGGGCAGGCAGGGACCGGTTCAAGCGACCGTGTTTATGGCGCTGGGATTGGGGACAGGTTTGCTGGTGGGGCTTATCGCGGGACGTATCACAGAGCGGTTGTATTGGGCATCATTGATTTCCATTTTGGCGTTTCTGGCCGTTGCGGGTGGGAGCTTAAACGACACGGGGGTTTTTTACGGGTGGGGTGTGGTTGGGTCGTTGTGGGGGTCACTCTTCCCAAGTCGAAAGCCGAAAGACTGGTGGAAACGTTCCGCATTGTTTGCAGGATTGGGTGGTGCCGGAATGCTGGAATGCAATTCGCTGATCAATCGCTGGGTAAGCCCGGAGGGATGGTTCGACATCTCCGCAGCCATGTTTATTGGTGCTTTGTTGGGGCCATTGTCCAAGACGGCAGTGTTGTTCGATGCAAAGAACAAAAATTTGAGAATCGTATTGGTAGGCTGCTTAGTGGTCAGCGTTTTGATTGGTAATTGGTTGGTTCCGATCTTGGGAGGAGTGAACCGATAAACCAACACTAAGGGCCAAATTTGCAAAGGGGACGCACTAAGTTATGCTTCTATGTCTGTCACGGTGTACAATTGGAGCAGTTCGTTCCCGTTCTATCAGCGAATGATCGCATTGTATCGATTGTGCCGGAGCGATTCGGTATTCGTCATTTCCCAAGTTACTGTCGTGACACAAATCAAAACGAAATCAGAGCCAGCTTCAACACAAATCGTCGTGCTCTACGACGGTCAGTGCAATTTTTGCACGGGCCAGGTGAAGAATTTAGAGCGTTTGGATGGCCGAGGTCGTTTGCGATTCATTTCGTTACATGACCCAGTTGTAGCCAGAGACTATCCCGATCTGAGCTTCCAGCAATTGATGGATCAAATGTGGGTGGTGGCCTACGATGGTCGTAAGTATGGAGGGGCGGACGCGATTCGATATCTTTCCCGCCAGTTGCCGATGTTATGGCCGCTGGCGCCATTAATGCATGTACCTGGAACAATGCCAATTTGGAGGTACTTGTACCGACAGATAGCCAAGCGTCGCTACAAAATTGCGGGACGAAACTGCGACGAGGGGGGGACTTGTTCCCTCCATCAATAAGCCACAGGAACATGACCGATTCTTCTTGGATAAGATCCGTGTGCCTCGAACATGGGTTCCCATTGTTCGGAATCGTAAGGGCTGTCGAGGCACCGCGATACCAACGATTTTTAGAATGGTTGGAGCGAGGGCATCATGGAAGCATGGCCTATTTGGAAAAGCGTAAAGAGGCTTATTCTCATCCCTCGGGGGTGCTAGAGGGATGCGCTTCGCTCATCATGCTTGGTATGCCCTACTATTCCCATCCGGAAACTTTGCCTAACAAATCCAAGCAAATGCAGCACGGCTCGGGTGCAGCAACTGGTTCTGGGGCATCGAAATCAGAATCGCACATCGGGACTTACGCGGTCGGTCCGCTCGATTACCACGATGTCATTCGTGAAAAGCTAAACTCTATTTGTGCCGTACTGAAAGAGCAATTGAGCGGCAACTACCGAGGCGTGGTTGATACCGCCCCGTTGTTGGAGCGGGAGTTTGCGGAATTGGCTGGCTTGGGATGGATTGGCAAGAATACTCTTTTGCTGAATCGTGACTGGGGGAGTTATTTCTTTATTGCTGCGATTCTGACCGACGTTGAGTTGGAGACGACGAACCACATCGAGAGTGACCATTGTGGTAGCTGTACTGCGTGTTTGGATGCATGTCCTACGGGTGCGTTTCCACAGCCACGAGTTCTAGATGCAACGAAATGTATCAGTTATTTGACCATTGAACATCGGGGAGAAAGTCATGAGGATTTGCGTTCCCAGATGGGAGACTGGATTTTTGGGTGTGACGTTTGTCAGATTGTGTGTCCATGGAATCGCAAGAGACCGGACGCGGGCATGCCCTGGTTTGAGCCTGTGGATATTGACACAAAGACCAGTTTGGAACATTGGCTTGAGCTAGATGACCAAACTTTTCGGCAATTGTATCGTAAGACGCCGTTCTTCCGAACAAAGTTAGCCGGCATGCAAAGAAACGCGATGGTCGCTGCCGTTAATCGCAATCGAGTGGATTTGCTTTCGAAGATAGAGATGTTTTGCACACATGAGGATGTAGTGCTGAAAAGCACGGCAGATTGGGCCGTAAAATGCCTCAAGGGATGGATTGCCATATAGACAAACCATCCCTTTGAGAGCGCCCCCTAACTCGTTCACAGCTTTCGCTGTTCGCTTGAAAATCAAATTGTGTTCGTTGGTTTAAACCTGTTGTTCATCTGAGAGTCATTCCGTCCTGAGGTTCTAATCGAGAGTTTCGATTAGTATCGCTTTCCTGAGCCGATCGATTGTGTGCGGCGATCGAGAGGTATAACTTCGGAATCAGGGACCGCAGGGACCGATTCTTGTGGTTGAGGCTTGCGGTCTGTAGCTGGTTGTTTGATCGGTCGGGATTCTGGTTCAACAGACCCAGTGAACTGTTCGTATTCACCTTGGCTGATCACTCGAGGACGGCTAGCACCAGGAGACATGAATCGAGCCGCATCACGTTCGCGAGCTCGTTCGTGAGCATCCCAGTAAGCCTTTTCTGGCCAGAGTCCTTCTTCGAGCAATATGTTGTTGTATTCGAGTAGAGAGCCTTTTAGCAGGTGCATTTCGACCAAGGCTTTGTTGTATTCAGCCAAGGTTCGGAAGTAGAGTTGTCCTGCTTGAGCACGCGACTGTTGAGCACGTAATAGTTCGTCAACAGGGTTGCCTTGGCCGCTCGAGCTACCTGCACGGAACTGAGAGTCGGTCGTGTTGACCCAGAGTTCGGCTGCGTCGAATGCCAGGTATGCACGCGTCATTTGTTCGTGGAGACCTTCGATTTCCTGCCACTTGTCAGTTAGTTGAGATACGAGAGCCATTTCCTTGTCTTCCAAAGCTCGATTAGCTTTAGCGAGATCCAGGCGGCGACCTGCAACGTCGGTTAATGCGCGTCGAGAACCGATCGCCTGAGGGATAAAATCAAGTCGGACGCCACCTTCTTGATAATTTCCCTCTAACAATTCTTCCCAGGCGCTCGCATTGGGGCCGGTTGGAAACGGAGGATTCGATCCGTCGTTGTCTAATAGTCGACCACCAACACCGACGGCTCGTGCCAACAGGGTGAGGTTCACTTCAGGAAGTAGCTGATTCTTGGACGAGATCAACTCAAGTTCCTTTTGTTTCACAAACCATTTAGCGGATCGGATGTCGACGTTTCGTGTAAGGCCCTCGCCGACGATCGTGTCCCAATCAAAGTAGGCTCTGGCAACGGATGGCTTATCGCTTGGGCGGATCAATCGACCGTCTGTCGCAGCCCATCCCATATAGAATCGGAGTGCTTGTTCTCGTCCGAGCAGTCCGGGGTCATTTCCGGCTCCACCCACTAAAGAACTGAGAACTTGTGCTTCGGCTTGGTTCAGTTGTAGTCGTGCTTGAGCTTCAGCGTTGGCAGCGGCTCCTTGCAAGAACTTTTGATTTGCGATTTTGTAGGCGGTTGCTGCTGAGTCGCGAGCCGTTTTGGCTGTTTCGAATGTCCAGTAGGATGCATACAGGTCCCAGTAGGCGAATTCGACGTCACGAACTACGTTTCGGATTCGTTCTTCGTATTGAGTCAGCGAGATGTCTTCGTTGATGCGAGCCAATACAACTGGAATTCGATTGACCAACGTGCCTCGTCCTCGCATGAGGGGGTGTTGGACTTGGAATTCGATCGTTTGCGTATAGTCGCTTGGGACAGCACGGCCAAAGTTGCCTGCACCTTGCGATTGCGTAGGTATATTGTTAAAGGAGTAGATCGACTGTGATCTAAGAGTAACCACGCCACCGGTTGCCATGCGTTTCGACAGGGCCATTTGGCCTGTGCCGTCGCGGCCTTGAAAGAATTGTGGGTTAAATACGTTGCCAGCTCCGACGTTTCTCGGACGATCAGTCGTGTTGTACGACATAAAGGCACTGTACTGAGCATCAAATTCGGAAAGAGCGTCTTCAACTCCGCCGACTTGGTTGGCGCGAAAGACGCCACGAGCCAGCGTTCGGTTCCCGTTTCCATCGATTGGAGAGGGCTGAGAGCTCGTTGTGTTTGCGGTCAGAGCAGGGTCGTAAATGGACGAAAGTTGCGGGCTCGGAGTGGCCAGCGTAACTGCAGACATGTCCGCGTTTTGTCTCTGAACTCCTGGCAAGGTCCGAATGATTTGTGAGTTGTTGAGAGCGTAGGCGATGCACTCTTCGAGCGTGAGGTCTGAGAACTCGAAATTTAGGTTATCAAGACTAATGGGCGGAAGAGATTGAGTTACCTCAGGGATTGGTTCACGCTGAAGATCAGGGTACTCAATTTTTTGTGCGCGATCGATGTAATGTGCGAGCTCGCCTCGTTCACCGATAAAGAATGGCTGTGTTGGTGCACATCCGGTCAGCAAAGTGCTGCCGATTTGCAAACCAACAATCCATTTAATAAGGTTACGTTTCATGGAGGTACCATCTTTCGCCGTTCAAATCTCATCTCGTACCTTCGTACGTGAACACACATTTCGTTCTACCACCACGATAGATCGAAGGTATGCAAGAGATTTGGTGCTTTGGTTAGGTGCCCCCCTAACATGGTCAATGCCATCTGTTACCAGACTTTATTGGCCACGAATGGGTTATCGGCGGGAGGTTTGGTAAACTTTGACGATTGTGCAAACTTTTCCGAAAAAGATGGTTAGGGTTGATCGAATGTATGGTTTGGTTTAGTTTCGGGGCATGCAAACTCCGAATCTTAAAATGCTATCAATGCGATTTGTTTGGCTGCTAGTGGCTTGGATCGCTGGAAATTTGTTGTCGCTACCTTTATTGGGGCAGCAAGAGTTCTTTCCTCAGGGGAAATCGCCCAACGGGAGTCCGAATCCGATTGGGAATCAGCTGCCGGGAGTCCCACCGAGTGGGTTGCCTGGCGTGGGAATGGTTCCGCAAAACGGTGCAGTTGGTTTGGGTGGCGTGCCGGCCGTTGACCAAAAGCCAGTCACAGAAGAAGCGGCCGTTACGGTTGAGTCCGTTCAAGCGACCTTGAATCAGCTGAATGCTTCGGCTGAGTTGGAGGTCAATCTAAAGCAGCAGCTGGTGGCCGCCTACGAGAGTTTGCTAGCTGAACTTAAAGAGCGTGCGGAAAACGAAAAATTTTATAAGGAGTTAGTAGCGGCTTTTGAAGCAGCGCCGAGTGCGACATCGGAGGCAAAGCGTAGGAAGGAGAGCCCCAATTATCCAACGATTTTTGAATCCAGCTTTTTGCCCAATGCATCGATCGAGCAATTGCAGGCTTTGCAAACCGAGTTGCAAACGTTATTGCAAACCGCATCGGATCGTAAAGCTAGCGTTGAGGCGGCTGTTGTAACGCGAGACTCGAAGAAAAAGGAGATTCCCAAGCTGTTATCGGATGCGAAAGCAGCGATTACGAAGTTGGGTGAGGAGATAAATGCCCCTGCGCCTGAGGGAATTGACCCGCGGTTGCGAGAAGCGACTCAATTAGTTCAAAAGACTCGATTGATCAAGCTTAACGAACGAGTGAGGAGGTTGGAGCAGGAGCAAAGGACTTACGATACTGAAAGCGAGTTGCTGACGCTCCGCAAGGAGAACACAACAACTGAGCAAAAGCATTACCAAGCAAAACTCAAAGAGGTCGTTGCAGAGCTTGGTCAGCGGAGGGAAAGCCGAGTCATTCAGCACAAGCGAATGGCGATCGTCTTTGCTGAGCGAGCTGATCCCAGGTTGCGTCCCGAGGCGGACAAGTTGTTGCAGCGGTGTGACAGTTGGTTGAATCTGATTCGTAGTTCAGCGGGAGTACAGTTGGCGGCCGATGCCACGGAGGCTGACTTCAAGAGGTGGGACGAGAGGTTCCGCATCATGAGTAATAAAATAGCTCCCCAGAGTGCCACGCAATTTACCAACTTTAATAGCATCGTTGGATTTATGCTTCGCAAGCAACGAGCTGAACTACCCGACCCGACCAAGTTGCGGTATCGATTGGCAGAGTATCAGCAGCAAATGCTTTCCGCACAAACGCTAATCCTCGAACTGGAGGATTGGAATGCGGCCGCTCTAGTGGATACGAAGATTACAGTTCCTGAGTATGAACAACAGCTCAGCGATCGATTGCTCGACATCAGTGTTGACGAGCAGCGGCGATTGCTGATGGCGATGGAGAAGCAGATTGTTGATGGCTACCGGGTGGACGTGAACAGTCATTTCGATAGTTTGTTCAATTTGGCAGTTCGAACTGAAGAGCACATTACACAAGTCAACAACTATCGAACATTTATCGATGAACATGTGTTATGGATCCGATCGAGCGATCAGTTTGCACGGTCAGATGCTCTTCAAGTGTGGCCCACAATAACGTGGATACTGGGTTATCCCAATTGGAAAGAGGTGGTAAGTGCGTTGCTGCAGGATGTTCGCAAGAGGGTTTGGCTTTATGTGTTTGTACTGGTTGTTGTAACTGTATTCGTTGTGAATTTACGGCGGATCAAACAGGAGTATGTTAAACAGGGGGAATTAGCGACCCAGCCTAATGTGACATCTTTTCTTCCGACATTGCGAGCAATAAGCGGCGTGGTACTTATGGCAAGTGTTTTACCCATAGCATTGTTGTTTGTTGGGTACCGACTTTATCAGGCAGATCAAGGAGAGCCGTTTACTTATGCGGTGGGAATGGGGTTGATGGTTGCGGCTCGTTATTACTTGCCCTTGGAATTGTTGAGAAGAATTTGTGCTTCAAGAGGTCTGGGTGAAGCGCATTTTGGATGGCCGACGCAAGCGACCTTTTTGTTAAGAAGCAATGCCAGGTGGTTAATTCAGATTGCGATACCGGCGATTGCCGTGGTAGCGATGGTTACCGAGTATGGTGAGGCACGTTACGAAACGTCCCTGGGGCGAATCGCTTATTCGGTAGCATTAGCAGCTTACAGTATATTTCTATTTGTAACGATGCACCCTAGCAAAGGGGTGTTCAATGAGTATTTGAGTGCTCATGCTGGTGGTTGGATCGATCGATTTCGTTACTTCTGGTACGGGTTGTTTGGGTTAGCGCCTTTGGCGTTGATACTCTTAAGTTTGATGGGGTATCACTACACCGCAGTACGACTCTCGATGCACTTGCATACGACGTTCATTGCATTGTGTGGGATTTTGTTATGTTACAGTGTGATACGTCGCTGGTTGCTTTTGAGGCGACGTCAGATTTTGTTGGTGCAAGCTCGTCAGAGAATTGAAGATGCGGCCAAAAAGGGGAGCAACGAAACAGGATTGGAGACGATTTCCGTTGATCGCGAATTGAATTTGGCGGAAATCAACGCTCAGACGATGCGTTTGGTGGGCAGTACCCTATTGTTCGCTTCGGTCGCTGCTGTGGCATTTATCTGGGCCTCGGTCTTGCCGGCGGTTGGGGTATTGAATTCTATTCCGCTTGGATGGTCGGTAGAGGGTGCGACACCTGGAGAACGCATACCGGTAACATTGGCTAATCTTTTGGTAGCGATCCCGGTCGGCATCATGACGGTGGTTGCAGCACGGAACTTGCCGGGGCTTCTCGAGATCGCATTGTTGCAGCATTTGCCGATTGAGAATGCAGTTCGCTATGCGATCTCAACAATTTCACGTTATGCCATTTTGTTTCTTGGCATCATCATGACCTTTTCTAACCTTGGGGTGCGCTGGACTAACATTCAATGGTTGGTGGCCGCTTTGGGGGTGGGGTTAGGGTTTGGGTTGCAGGAGATTTTTGCCAACTTCGTGTCGGGATTGATTTTGTTATTTGAGCAGCCGGTACGGGTCGGAGACGTAATCACGCTAGACAATACGACAGGTACAGTTTCGAAGATCAGGATGCGGGCGACGACGGTAGTGAATTTTGATCGTCAAGAGTTGATCATTCCGAACAAGGATCTCATCACGGGGCGATTACTCAACTGGACATTGACCGATAAAACCAGTCGGTTGGTCATATCGGTAGGCATCTCGTATAGTTCGGATCCGGTTAAGGCTTGTAAGCTAGTTGAAGACGCGTGCAATGAGCATGTAAACGTTCTAAAGGATCCAATACCGAGAGCTTTCTTCGAGCTGATGGGAGAGAGCAGTCTTCAGATCACGGCTCGATTATTCCTCGACGATTTGAATTTACGATTGCCAACTCAGCATGAGTTGTTGGTTGCTATCTTGGAGAAGTTTAATCGGGAGAAAATTGAGGTTCCATTTCCACAGCGAGATTTGCATATTCGATCGATTGGGCCTGACGTAATGTCACTGTTTGAGGGACGTGTTCAGGACGGTGTTGACATGCAACGGGGCAGTGACATTAAGTAGTTTAGTCGACGAGCTTTGGCAGATTCGCATAGTATTCTGCAGCGAGAAAAAAAGAACCCGTACAGACAATTAAGTCATTCGGATTCGAGGTTTGGATGGCGTAGTTCAACGCTTCGTCGGGTGATGGAGCGGAGAAGACGTCAACGTTAGGGAATCGATGTTTCATGGATTGCGATACCGATTCCAATAGCTCGAGGGGGACAAATCGCGGATTGGTAGTGTACTGGGTCAAAACAATTTGGTCGGCTGAGCCCATCAAGAGTTCTAGCATGGCCTCGTACTCTTTGTCCTTTGAGCACGAGAAGACGTAGCATTTGCGTCGAGAGCCAAAAGTTTCTTGGAGTGTGGTTGTTAAAGAGCTTACCGATGCAACATTGTGGGCGGTGTCGAGGATAAGAATGGGGTTGGAGCGGACTCGTTGGATCCTGCAGGGCACTTGTGTGTTTCGCAGCGCCGATCGGATTGCGGATTCTGGAATAGACCAGCCGAGTTCGTTCAGTTTTTGGCAGGTTGCGATGGCGATAGCACCGTTATCCGATTGGTGCCGTCCGGGCATGCCGATATGAATTTTTGATAAAGGCTCGATGCCTGCGGTGTTGGAGAGGGAGAGATATTCCATTCCCCAGGAAGGAGAGTCGTTTGAATCATTCGGTACGGGAGAATCCGATGGAGGGATGCTTAGGCAGTCGAAATCTCGTCCTAGTTCCCAGAGATGGCTTTGGCGTTCCTGGGCCGTAGATCGGATGACTTTACG
Source organism: Pirellula sp. (assembly GCA_046344995.1). Lineage (GTDB taxonomy): Bacteria > Planctomycetota > Planctomycetia > Pirellulales > Pirellulaceae > JBKCUI01. Next base: position 21,649 of record JBKDKR010000075.1, on the reverse strand, counting down.
AGCGTCAGGATGGCGAGCGCCGGCGATCGTATGCTGGTTTGGTTTAATGATTCCCGCTTTTTCCGTCGCAATTTCGGTTATGGTTTGTCCGAGTTGTGCTTGGTGGTCAAAGCTGATTGAAGTAATCACCGAGAGCAGGCTTTGGCAAACGTTGGTGGAATCCAGTCGACCTCCCAGTCCGACTTCTATGACGTTCAGGTCGGTTTTCGCTTCTCGAAAAATTAGCCAAGCCATGGCGGTTGTTAGCTCGAAGAACGTTGGGCCTTCGGAGTCAGTGAAGTTTTCCGGGGCAGCAGCAACCCGTACGGCATCTACGGCGTGGCATAACGCTTCCGGCGTAATTGCAAGGCCATTTAGCACGAAGCGTTCTTCCAAATGGACTAAATGCGGAGAGGTATAGAGCCCAACTTTATACCCTGAGGCCCGCGCCGCCTCTGCGATCAGCCAGGAAGTCGAGCCTTTGCCTTTGGAGCCGGCTACGTGAACGATTGGGGCGGATTGTTGTGGATTGTCCAAAATATCCAGCAACCGTTCCATTCGAGCCAATCGGTAGGTCCGCTGGTTGTAGGGTTGATTTGTAGTTTTTTCATAATTGACGCGGTCGAGGAGAAAGCGAACGGCGTCAGCGTAAATTCGGTCAGATCGATCCATTTGGCTCGTTTGGTTGATGGTGCTAAGTCGGCAGGGGATTCGTGTTAAGGTTCAGTCTGAGATGCCCAGTTGGCCCATACAGGCCTCACAACTGCCAAGTTAGGATCAATCTTAGATTATTTCTGCCCTGGTATCTTCTTCAATAGGTAGGTCGCTTGTAGTCACCAAGGAACCCATTTATAGTTCTGATCTTGTTCGGATTGCCGGGTTTGTTCAGGGATGAACCGGAGCGAAGAGAGAAACGTAAATCGCTCTATTCCGGCCCGATCTGCTTTTTTGAGCACGTGTCGCCGCCCTTTTCCCAGCCAAATACTTATTCATGTCAACTCAGACTCCAATTCCAGCCACCCCTGCCGTAAGTTCCGATGTGATCGTGGAAACCCGAAATCTTGGCAAGATTTATCGAGATTTTTGGGGCCGAAAAAAGGTGCAAGCCCTCAAGAGTTTGGACATAGAAATCAGGCGAGGTGAGATTTTTGGATTGCTCGGCCCTAACGGGTCGGGAAAATCGACGACGATCAAACTCATGCTGGGATTGCTTTTTCCGACGTCTGGTCGAGCTTTTGTTTTCGGCAAAGAGGCTACCGATGTCGCCAAAAACGAGCGAATTGGATACCTGCCCGAAGAGTCATACTTGTACAAGTTTCTGAACGCGGAGGAGACGCTCGATTTTTACGGCCGACTTTTTGATATGCCAGCGAGCGTTCGAAAAGAAAGAGCTGCAGAGCTCATTCAACGAGTAGGATTGCAGCGGCACCGACGGCGTCAATTGCGAGAGTATTCCAAAGGGATGACTCGCCGGATCGGATTAGCACAGGCTTTAATCAACGAGCCAGAGTTTTTGGTGCTGGACGAACCAACGACAGGTTTGGATCCGATTGGAACAAAAGAAATGAAGGATTTGATCCTCAAGTTGCGAGAAGAGGGCAAGACGATCTTGTTGTGTTCGCACCAATTGGCTGACGTACAAGACGTGTGCGATCGGGTCGCGATCTTGCACCAAGGGGAATTAAAAGAGGCTGGGCGAGTTGACGCATTGTTGAAGGTTCAGGACGTCACTCAGATACATGCCAAGGGGCTAACAGAAGAGGCCAAGGAGAAGATTCGAGAGATCATCAAGCAGTCGAATTCTGAATTGTTGAAAATGGACAATCCAACCACCACGATGGAGGAGTTGTTCCTGGATATTGTTCAACAAAGTGAACAGCGACCGGGAGCACGGTCTGTTGGAGCGTCAAACTAGATCAGGTTTCTTGCACTGATTGAACATTTAGAATCACCGTAGAATCGAATCAATATGCGTTTAGAGCCTAATCAATTTTGGACATACTGGGAGTGGGCGTTTGACCAGCAGGGGTTTTTGTATGGGGGGATTTTAGCCCTCATCTTGGCTGTGCTTGGATTCCTAGTGGGTTACATCGTCGCGACAATTAAGCACGGGCCTGCAGAAGGTTTTTTAGTGGTCGCAAAGATAATCGGACAACTGTTTACTGCAGATTTGCCGAGGATGTCGCCTCGCAGAATATTTGCGATGGCAAAGCTATCGTTCAAAGAAGCGATCAGAAGCCGTGTTTTGGTAGTTGTAGCTGTCTTTGTCGTCGCGATCATGTTCGCTGGGTGGTTTATCGATCCCAAGTCCGATAATCCAGCACAGTTGTATATTCCGACTGTGTTGTTTTTGACCAATATGCTCGTTCTGTTGATGGGGCTGTTTCTAAGTACGTTCAGCATTCCACGAGACATCTCTAGCAAGATCATTTATACAATGGTCACAAAACCCGTTCGTCCTACGGAGATTTTCTTGGGTCGGGTTTTGGGGATGATTGCAGTGGGAACCGTGACCGTTTCCATCTTCGCGGTATTGAGTTACGTGTTCATTACTCGTGGATTGCAACATACTCACGAGATTGAGGTGATGCCGACGGAAACCGTCGCTGGCCAAACTGCTACCTACAGACTGCACTCGCACACTTTTACCCTGGATGACCAAGGCGAAGGGGTGACCGATGTTGTGAAGGGGCACCGGCACATTATTAAGAAAGTTGGAGACAAGCTGGTAGTTTCCTCGCAGATAGGAGATCTCGAGGCGAGAAATCCAATTTACGGTAAGCTTCGTTTTACAGGGCGAGACGGCGAAGATAGTGAAGGGATCAATGTTGGCAGCATTTCCGAGTATTTGAAATATGTAGAGGGTGACACATTATCGAGTGCGATTTTTACCTTCAATAATGTGCCTAAAGATCTTTTTGAGAACTCCGTTACTTTCGATATGACGCTTGATGCGTTTCGAACGTTCAAAGGAGATATCGTAACACCGGTTGGTGGTATCTATTTCTTCAGATCTTTGGACGGATCTGTCGAGACAGAGCGGTTTCCGTTTAAGGTCAGGGAAGGCGTGATTGACCAAAAAACGATCGCATTGGATATCAAGTCCGTAGATGGCAAGGATATCAATTTTTTCAAGGATATAGCACCTGAGGGGAGTTTCGAGCTGGTCATTCGATGTACTGACCGTGGCCAGTATTTGGGGATGGCACAAGCTGATTTGTATTTGAGAGCGAAAGAAAAGTCTTTCGAATGGAACTTTACGAAGGGCTTTGTCAGTATCTGGTTGCAGATGTGCATTGTTATATGCTTCGGGGTGATGTTTTCTACATTTTTGTCGGGACCGGTTGCGATTGTCGCAACACTATCGGTGATCGTTTTGGGTATGTTTGGTTGGTTCCTGGATGATTTGACCAGCGGAAAGCTTCCTGGTGGAGGTCCGGTCGAATCGATGATCCGTTTGCCCCTTCAAAGTGGGTCCGTCACCGAGTTGGATCTCGGTAGCCCTGCCGTTGAGAACGTCATTAGGGCCATCGACCAAGGCATATTGTTCTCGGTAGGTTTGCTCAAGAATGCTTTGCCAAATCTTTACGATCTCGGCACGACCGAGTTTGTAACGTATGGGGTGAATTTGTTCGAAGGGCTGCTGGCGCGGCATCTGACCATTGCGTTCGGGTACTTTATTATGACCTCGATTATTTCTTATTTCTTCCTTAAGACTCGCGAGATGGCAGGTTAATAGCAATGAACAAGAGTCTAAGACGAAAAGTAATTTACGTTTGCTGCATAGTCGGTCTTTTGCTTCCGCTCTATGCTTTGGGGCAGCCGAAGAACGGTTCTATTTCTCAATTGAGGAACAAATACCGTATTGGTCAGACCTATCTTGGTCAGCCAGATCCGGCGAGTGAAGGCATGCGTCTGGCAACGCTAGGAATGCGAGGTATTGCCGCCTCGATTCTTTGGCTTAAGGCGGACTATTACAAGGAGAATAAGTACTACGATCGGTTTGCTGCAACGTTGAAGCAGATCTCTTTGCTCCAGCCTCACTTTATCAGCGTTTGGCAGCACCAAGCTCACAATCTTAGCTATAACGTCGCGCCGATTTTCGACGATTACCGTCTACGTTATGCCTGGATTAAAAAAGGGATCGACTATCTTGTTACGGGAACCAAGTACAACGAGAAGAAGCCCATTTTGATGTATGATCTTGGTCACTATGTTGGGCACAAAATCGGCAAGGCTGACGAACACCTGCAATATAGATCCATGTTCCGAAAGGACAAAGAGTTTCACGACTTCTTTATCAAGGAAGGGCTCGCTGGCTTTGAAACCAAGGGGCTGGGCTATGATCAGAATCCTGACAATTGGCGTGTTGGTCGGTTGTGGTTTGACGGAGCCGTGAGTTCGTTCCAACGGGGAAATCGGATCGCCAAAACTCCTCACCTTTTGTACAGCTACGCACCTTTGTGGATTATGTACTATGGCGAGGCGATGCAAGAAGAGGGAGTTCTTAATGAAAGCACTCTCTTGGCCTGGGACGAGGGTGGTAGGCTGTGGAAAGAGTATGGAATGACCGACATTCCATGGAGTGGCGAAGGCTACATTCGGTTGGGAGAGGTCGAAAGCGGAACCGAGATAGCTCAAAGCATTCGCGCGAAATTTGATGAAGCGTCGACAGAGCAACAAAAAGCGATCAAAGAACGACGATTGCAAAGGCTGCCGGACGAACTGAAGGAAGCGTATGCTTTGACCGATGCAGAAATAAACACATCGGAGCTTTTCGACCGGCGGAAGCAGGCGAGGGACATCGTCACCCCATCATTACAGGAAGTCGTCGCCGAGTGTCCCAAGGCGATTCAGCCTGATCTATTGAGAATGATCAACGACATCACTATTCTCGAAGAACGGTTGCGAATCACCAATATCTATCGATCGAACGTCAACTACGACTACTGGCAGGAGCGAGCACAAGCGGAGCAAAAGCCACGTACGGTTGAAGCGAGGCGAACGATGTTTGAAGCGACGAAGATGATTAATTTGGGTGATCCAGAAGCCGCCATTCGCAATTTTGAAATTTCATTTGATTTGTGGAACAAAACGCTTCGTCGGTTCCCAAGGTTTGCCAAGGAAGAGGTTGGTGACGAAGTGTTTAGAGGGGTGAATCGTTACAAGCGTTTGTTGGAAACCGAGCTTGACGATAGTTTCCCATTGAAGTGGTTTGTGGATTATCGAAATTCGATTGACGTCGAAGTTTTGGGTGCGGATACCAATGTTGAAGTCGAAAAGAATTTCAAAGCGTGGTCCGAGGAGCAAAAGAGGCTTGATGATCTAGAAGAGTCAGGCGATTCACAGCCTGCACCGACCACTCCTGCACCGACCACTCCTGCACCGACCGAACCTGCACCGACCGAACCGCCGGTCACGACGGATCCGGGGAAATAGTAGATTCGATGCGAGCTCGAAGGATCGCGATTTCCTTTTTTCGGAAAGTTGTGTAGCTTGTTGAAATGGGAATTCACGAACGCGAATACTACCGAGACGATTCGATTAATCTGCAGCCTGATTGGAATGGGCGATCGGCAGTTAGTCTACTAATCATTGCCAATGTTGTGGTTTTTGTTGCGAACATACTGTTCAGCGACATTAGGGGCCGAGGGGACATTGGCGTTGTAAATCGTTGGTTGCAGTTGTCGCCCGAGCACGCTCAGAATCCGCTTCAGTGGTTTCGATGTTTGTCGTATGCGTTTGCACATGCTGGTGCGTTTCATATTCTTTTCAACATGCTCGGGCTATACTTTCTTGGTCGGTCCGTTGAGTATCGATACGGCAAGAAAGAGTTTTTGAGAATTTATCTGTTGTGTGCCACAACTTGTGGGGCGCTATGGTTGCTCAAGCATGTGATGTTGGGCACATCCCCTGGTTCTGTGGGGTTAGTTGGGGCATCTGGAGCGGTCATCTGCATGGAGATGCTGTTCGTTTTCAATTTTCCAACCAGCACGGTAACGTTCTTCATTTTTCCGATGCCAGCGTGGGTGTTGGGGATTTTGTTGGTGCTGATGAATTTTGTGAATCAGCCTGGCAATGTTGCAGTAGACGTCCATTTGATTGGAATAATCTTTGCGGCCGGGTATTTTTTCCTGGGGGTCAATTTTGGCGGCTTCGGAGATCTCGGAGGCGTTTTAAGGCGGTTTAAAAGAAAATGGTTTGGTCCCAAGTTGAGGGTTCACTCCGAATCGGGGCGAGAGCCAGATGAATCGCAGGAAGCAGATCGAATTTTGGCGAAGATACATGAGCAAGGGAAAGACTCATTAACGAGTAAAGAGCGTAAATTTCTCGAGCGTTACTCTAGGTCGGTACGGGACAAAAAGAACATTTAGGCGTGGATCTGGAGAATGCCCCGTTCGCAACCCACGCTGAGCAGGTGTTTTTAGGTTAGACCTGTCTTTGGATTCACTTTAGAAGAGCATCCTGCAAAGTTTTTTATTCTGGGATAACAGAGCGAAGATACGATTTGGGACTTGGATTTGTGATTCCGGTCCAAAACAGGTCTCAACAGTTTCCTCTTGGTTTGTTACACTTTTTCCCCAGTCCGATCGGGTTCATTACAAATACGGGGCACAGGAGACCAGTTTTCGTGCTACTTCCATTTGCGTTTTCAATATCTCAGTACATTTTAGGGCCGCTTTTGTTCTTGCTGTCCATGTTCATCATTTTGATTGTGCTTTTGCAGCGCGGTCGGGGAGGTGGGCTGGCAGGGGCTCTCGGTGGTGCCGGTGGATCGAGCGCTCTCGGGGTTAAAGCGGGCGACATATTTACGAGAATAACGGCAGTCGCCGTATTGATTTGGATTGTGCTGTGTGCTTTTGTTTGTTGGTATTACCTTGAGCCACCCCCAGATATTGCAGCGGATCCATCTAGCGATGTGCCTGCATTGACCGTTGGGCCAAAGGACGGGGCGGTTAGTGGAAACCCTGCTGGTGCGAATACACCAGAGGGGGAGGCAAAATCCGACGTGGTGAGCCCTGCAGTGCCGGTATTGCCTGCTCCATCAGAAGGAGCAAAATCGGCTGAAGAGGGAAAAACCGCTGAAGAACCCGCGAAAACAGGTGCAGTAGATCTTCCTGCCAAATCCGATGCTACGCCGACCACTGGAGGTTCAGGCCTACCGGACGCCAGCGGGCTCCCTCCCGCGGATGGAGGATCGGGAGGGGCTGCCAGCGGAGCGCAACCGGGATCGTCTGGAGATGGCAAGTAATTCTCTAGGGGTAAAGCTCTTTGCTGTACAGCATGACAGGTCATGGCCAGTCTTCGACGAAGTCTGGTCCTAACACGATTGACGTTGAGGTGCGGACTGTAAACAACCGATATCTCAAGGTGTCGGCCCGTGCCCCGGATCTTTCGCCATTGTTCGAAAACGAAATTGAGGGGCTCGTTAGAGAAGTTCTGCGACGGGGTAGTGTCACGGTAAATGTGCGAGTCAGCGGGCTGGCCGGTGCCGCCGGAGGATCCGTGTCCCAGGGAGCACTAAAGGCCTATTTGCAAGAAGCTAAGAAAGCATCGGTCGAGTATGGCGTTCTATTCGACGTGGAATGGGGGAGCCTGTTGCAGTTGCCGGGTGTTTTGGAGACGAAGGGTAGTGTTGACGACCCTGCGATATTAGAAGCCGTTCGCAAGGGAATCAGAAGCGCCTTGACCGATTTGCAGCGGATGCGGATGGCTGAGGGACAGTCGATGCAGGCTAGGCTTCTCGCCTATCTGGCTGAGCTAGAGTCGCTTGTTTCAAGAATATCGAGTAGGGCTCCGCTTGTTTTGCAAGACTATCAATCACGACTGGAGCAAAAAGTCCGGTCGGCGGTTGAGTCTCGAGGTTTGGAACTCGGGGACATAGATGTGACCAGAGAGATCGTGCTGTTCAGTGATAAATCCGACATTTCTGAAGAATTGACAAGGTTGGACAGTCATCTGAAGCAGTTTCATGGATTGTTCTCCCAAACGGAGAGCCAGGGGAGGCGAATTGATTTTTTGCTACAGGAAATGGGCCGGGAAACGAACACGATTGGCTCAAAAGCGAACGATTCCGAAATTTCTTCCCATGTAGTAACGATCAAGGTAATCATGGAACAGATTCGGGAATTAGTTCAAAACGTAGAGTAAACTAGAGGCATACCGATATCAGAAGTTGACGTAAAAGTAAGGGGCGAAGTGCTAGAGCAGCTAATGTCATTACCAGGAAAATTAGTCATTATTTCCGGTCCCTCGGGGGCGGGGAAATCAACTGTTGTCAGCCAATTGATTGCGGAAAGCGATCTTCCCTTGGTGCTGAGCGTTTCGGCTACCACGAGGCCTCCGCGTGCAGGCGAGCAAAACGGGGTGAATTATTGGTTTCTGAGCTCAGAGGAGTTCCAAAAGAAGAGACAAAAAGGCGAATTCCTCGAATGCAAGGAGGTTTTTGGCCGTGGATATTGGTATGGAACGCTTAAGGAAACAGTTAAGGCTGGTCTAGAATCGGGAAAGTGGGTAATCTTAGAGATTGACGTCCAGGGTGCCCTGACCGTCCAGCAGCATTTCCCGAATGCGATTATGATCTTCGTACACCCAGGATCTATGGATGAATTAGAGCGTCGACTTAGGGCTCGGAACACGGAATCTGAAGACGCGATCAAGCGTCGATTGGATGTCGCGTTTGACGAAATGGGCCTGCGGCACAACTACACCCATGAAGTAATAAACGAAAACGTTGACACTACAGTGGAGCGAATCAACCATTTGCTCCAACAATACCAAGGAGAAGAGACCCCATGCTCGAAGAGTTAAAAGAAGAAGCAATCGTTAATAAAGTAGGCGGTCGCTTTAAACTCTCGACTTTGATTCAGAAGCGGCTTGTTCAGCTCAATCGTGGCAGTCGTCCACTCGTGGATTTGAATAGCGACGACAGAATGGAGATCGTGATTCAAGAGATCCTCCAAGACAAGATCTATCTGACAACCTCTGGCGAACTCAAAGTGATTGGAGAGGGAGCGGATCTCGGTGATCTATTGGATCTAGATTCTGGCGATTTCTAACCGAATCGTTTGCACTCATATCCGTTTGCAACACGACGAATCCAGTTTGTTCTTGAACCGATAAAACGGCACATCGAGGCGACCAGTTTGGTCGCCTCGTTTGCATTTACGAGCCGCGCGGTGCTTTTGACGCAGCAGCTTTTTCATTCTTGGCGTGGCCGATGCCTAATCTCGTTTCCTCCGACGGGGTGAATTTTTCCACTCTCTTCAATCCTGTTCTCGTATGTTGAGGCTTTTGCTTGGGCTGTGCAACCTCTAAGGAAAAATTGATTTCAGGGCTGATTGTTTCGCGCCACTAGGCACGCTAGATTGCGCTGGTATGTCTCGAAGAATGAAACGCATTCTCTCGATTTCGTTTTCTACAACGCTGCTTTCTTAATTGTGATCGCACCGTTGGATTGGTTTTGAATTGAGGTTGATATGAAACTCTCGAAGCTCTGTTTTCTTTTTGCTTCATTGGTCGGTTTTGTTGCGACGTCTAGCGACGTCTTTGCACAACGGGGGGGCGGAATGCCTATGGGGCCTCAGCAATATGCTAGGTTTCAATTAGCGACTTTGCCGGAAGTACAGGCGGATATCGCTTTAGACGATAGCGTCAAAAAGGCGGCCACGGAAATGCTCGAGAAAATGCGAGAAGAGCAAAGGTCTGTGATGCAGGAGGGCGGTGATAATCGGCAAGCCGCGATGGCCAAGGTAGGTAAGATGCGCAAAAAGCTTGACGAAGAGTTTATCGGAAAGTTAGATGCGAAACAGAAAAGTCGACTTACCGGAATCATGGTTCAAGTTGTCGGTGCCGCTTCGTTAATGGATTCGGAGTTGCAAAACACTCTTGGAATCTCTGACGAGCAAAAGAAAGGGCTAACCGAAGCTCAAGCAAAGAATCGCGAAGCTTCCAGAGAAGCTATGCAAGGATTCCGAGACATGTCGCAAGAAGAGCGAGCTGAGAAGATGGCAGAGATGCGAGTTGAAGCCGACAAGGTTCTTATGGCAGTTTTGACGGACGATCAAAAGGCGAAGCTAGAAGAGGTCAAGGGTTCTGAACTGAAAGTTGATTTAGCACCACTGCGCGGCCGAGGTGGAGCAGCTGGTGGCCCAGGCGGGCGAGCACGCCGAGACAACTAGTTGTTTCTCGGGTAATAGGTGGGACAAGCTCTGCAAAGTCATGGCAGAGTCGTCTAGTTTTCGTTTGGGTTTCATCAGAACGATGATCGGTAAAGGGCGGGTCGAGTACCCGTCCTGTTTTTGTGGTTGGCAATCGATGCCTGTCGTTACTTGATGACCTTCTTTGCTTGTAACATTGCGAGCACCTCTTCGACGCATTCTGCAATCGATTTCTTGCTCGTATCGAGAACTAGGTCTGGGTTGGTCGGATCCTCGTAGATTGCGGTAACACCAGGAAAGTTCGGTAGCTCGCCAGCTTCTGCTTTCGCATAGTGACCTTTTTCATCTCGCTCTCTGCGTGTTTTCTCGTCTGCTACACAATGAACGATAAAGAATCGATCCTTGCCAATCAAATCGGCAACGCGGTCGCGAACGGTCTGGTTGGGGGCGTTGAATGCGGCCAAACAAATCAGTCCGTTGTCGTTGATGATTTTCGCGATGTGAGCGGAGCGACGAAGATTCTCGCTTCTTTCTTCCACGGTAAAACCAAGATCGCGATTGACTCCCCGTCTCATCATTTCACCATCGATAACGGCGACAGCTCTGCCAGAGTCAAACAATCGTCTTTCTACGGCGTTAGCGATCGTGGTCTTGCCGGAGCCAGTGAGTCCTGCAAATAGTACGGTAGCAGGGGATTGACCGAACCGAGCCATTCTTTCAGCTGACGTGACGGATGAAACACTGGAGATGCTATCTCCTGCAGTCTTATCGTTCGTTTCCCAAGCGGCGACGGTAGTCTTAGCTGAGTCGCGATCGGAGATCATCCCAGCGCCGACCGTTGCGTTGGTAAAGCGGTCGATGATGATAAATGAACCGGTTGAACGGTTTCGTGTGTAGGCATCGAAAAAGATTGGCTGGCTCAAAGTGATTGAGCAACGACCGATTTCGTTAAGCTGTAAGTCGGGAGCCGGCGAACTACGAAGCGTGTTAACGTCCACTCGATAACGCAATGAATCGATCTGACCAGTCACCGTCTGAGACGTATGTTTAAACAGATATGTTTTGCCAGGAATCATCGCATCGGCGTTCATCCAAACGACCGTTGCATCGAAGGAATTCTGAAGTTTCGGTACGTTGCCTGGTTTTACGATCATATCGCCGCGCGAGCAATCGACCTCGTCTTCGAGAACCAATGTGACTGATTGTGGTGCGAAGGCTTCGGATTGGTCACCATCAAACGTCACAATTCGTTTGACTCGGCTAGTCCGCTTGGATGGCAGGATCATGACTTCCTCGCCCGTTCTTACCACTCCCGAGGAGAGCGTACCGCAGAAGCCTCGAAAGTCGAGATTGGGGCGATTCACATATTGGACTGGCAGTCGGAAGTCGACGAGGTTTCTGTCAGAGCCGATGTATACCGATTCCAACATATTCATAAGGGTGCTGCCTTTGTACCAAGGCATGTTGGGGCTGGCATCGACCAGATTGTCTCCATGAAGCGCAGCGATCGGAATGAAGTGCACATCTGGCAATTCCAGCCGCGATGCAAAGGCTCGATAGTCTTCACAGATCTCGTCAAAGCGTTGTTGGCTAAAGCCGACCAAGTCCATTTTGTTGACCGTTACCACAACGTGACGGATGCCGAGAAGGGACACGATAAAGCTATGCCGCTTAGTCTGTGTGAGAACTCCTTGGCGAGCATCGATCAAAATAATGGCCAAATCCGCGGTGGAAGCGCCGGTGACCATGTTGCGCGTATACTGCTCGTGTCCCGGAGTATCCGCAATAATGAATTTGCGTTTGGCTGTTGAAAAGTAACGGTAGGCCACATCGATCGTGATTCCCTGTTCACGCTCAGCGCGGAGTCCGTCGGTGACGAGAGCGGGGTCAAATGCACCACCGACCGTTCCGTGAGTCTTGCTTTCGCTTTCGAGTTGCGATAGCTGATCTTCATAGAGCATCTTGCTGTCATACAGCAGACGACCGATCAATGTGCTTTTGCCGTCATCAACGCTTCCGCAGGTTATGAAACGTAACAGCTCTTTTTTTTCGTGCTGCTCGAGGTAGGCGAGGATATCTTCGGCGATTAATTCACTTTGATGAGACATGATTAGAAGTATCCTTGAATTTTCTTGAGTTCCATACCTGCTCCGCCGCCATCTTTGTCGATCACGCGGCCTTGTCGCTCAGAGGTTTTCGTGAGCAGCATTTCTTGGATGATTTCGGGGAGAGTGGAGGCGGTGGACTCGACCCCACCCGTCAATGGATAGCAACCTAGGGTTCGGAAGCGGATCATTTTATCTTCCACCACTTCTCCAGGTTCAATGGTCATGCGATCGTCGTTGACCTGGATCCAGACGCCGTTTCGATTCACACATTTGCGAGGTTTGGCAAAATACAAATCGGGCAATGGAATGTTTTCTAAGTAGATATATTGCCAAACGTCTAGTTCGGTCCAATTAGATAGAGGAAACACGCGAATGCTTTCTCCAGGATTAACTTTTGCGTTGTACAAATTCCAAAGCTCTGGGCGTTGGTTCTTAGGATCCCAGCGATGGAATTTATCTCGGAACGAAAAGACTCGTTCTTTTGCTCGCGATTTCTCTTCATCGCGTCTTGCCCCGCCAAAAGCTGCATCAAACCCGTATTTGTTCAAAGCCTGTTTAAGCGAGTCGGTTTTCATCACCTCGGTGTGTTTTTCACTATTTTCAAAAGGGCTGATATTCAGTTTTAGCCCTTCTTGATTGATGTGAACCAAAAGCTCGATTCCCAGATCGTTTTTCACATAGCTATCCCGAAACGCGATCATCTCGCGGAACTTCCATGTTGTGTCGACGTGCAAGAATGGGAACGGCGGCTTGTCCGGGTAAAACGCTTTGAGTGCTAAATGGGTCATGACTGCAGAGTCTTTACCCACGGAATAGAGCATGACCGGTTTCTTGAATTCGGCGGCCACTTCCCTGATTATGTGGATGCTTTCCGATTCCAGTTGCTTCAAATGGGTTAGCTGGTATGAACTCATGGTTTCCTTGGTCCCTTTGGGGCGAATTGATCTCGCTGGAGTGTCGAAATTTTGAATTCTACGTCAAGGCAAGAATGAGCGGGATGAGGCAGCATGAGGGGACTTAATCCAGGCATTTCCCTGATAAATCCTGGTCGTATGTGCTTGTGTTTCGGGAAACCCGCCTCGCTGAATGACAACAAACGATAAAAAAACCAATCAATAATCCAGGAAAAACTAAGCTTTTTCGACTGGTTGCTATGGTGCGGGCAGTCGATTTGTTAGCATTGATTTTCCTTTGGTGTAGTTCGTTGTGATCGATGTTCTGAAGAGGGTTTAAATATGAAGAGTATTCGCAATTTCCTAACTTTTGGTCTCTCCATTTTCATTCTTGCGTCCACCGTGACCGCTCAAATCCCTGGTCCGACCCCAGAGCATGCAAAATTGAAGCCTCACGTAGGCAAGTGGACTTTCGAGTTTACTGATTCGGAAAACCAGGTCACAAAAGGTACTAGCGAAACGGTCGAAGCCTGCGGTGGGATGTGGTTCGTCACAACAATGGACACCAACATGGCAGGCGCGCCTTTCCAGGGGAAAGGACTAGATGGTTACGATCCTGAGAAAAAGAAATACATCTCCGTATGGGTCGATTCCTTTACCGCGTTTCCCATGGTTTTTGAAGGTGAATATGACAAGGCTGGCAAGGTGCTGACCATGATCTGCGAAGGCAAAGACCCAACCACTGGCGGGCCTGCTACATGGAGGTCTACATCTGAATTTTTATCCAAAGATGAGTATAGATTCGTGATGTTCGTCAAACCGAAAGATGGTAAAGAGTCGACCATGATGACAGCGACATACAAACGTAGCAAGTAGTTTGTAAGCTGGATGTTTATATGGCCGCGTAGTAAAGGGCGGCACTCCGAGAAGCCCATGCACTTCTGGGCGGAGCAGTTTTGCGTATTGTCTTTTGCGTTTCCAGGAACGCCATTTTTTCCGTCACTAGATGCTGGCTTACTCAAGATTTCTAGAGTCTGGTGGAAACGGACCATTTAGAATGGTATCTTTAAGGTTCCCACCTCCTGTCTTAAATCCCCGCCTTAACTCCCTGTCTGAAACCTCTCCATCATGGGAATCCTTAACCGAATTTGTAGCTTTACAGCCTGGACACAAGGATTACGGGATGAGCATTTCTCGGTGTCTCGCTGGTTGATTGTATTCTGGATCTCTTTGCTGTTCAGCATACTGCCATGCATCATCCCAATCGATGGTAATTCGGTGTTGGCGATCGAGGATGCTGAGCAAACCTATTTGCTTTCTATCAAGCCTGTTTTGGAAAAGCACTGTTATGCATGCCATGGCGGAATTAAACAGGAAGCAGGTCTTCGGCTAGATACTGCCGAGTTCATTCTCAAGGGGAGCGACTCAGGTCCTGTTTTTGATCCACAGAACATCGGCCTCAGCGAATTGCTCAAGCGAATTACGGCCTCTGATGATTCGTTGATGCCTCCTAGACACGAAGGGGAGAGGCTTAAAGAGGATCAAGTAAAGATGATCGCGGATTGGCTCAATGCGGGGATCAAGATCATTCCTAACGAAAAGCCCTCGATTACACCTAGTGAGCACTGGGCCTTTAAGCGAATCGAACGCCCCGAGCTTCCGACGGAAGATGAACTTCCTCGCATAGAAGGTGGCGTAAAGCTTGCTAACCCAATTGATCAAATTCTTTTCTCTCTAAATGGTGAATCGGATTCGTTATCGAAAGATGTGTCAAAATCCAGAGCCCTGGCGTCAAATATAACTTTGCTTCGTCGACTATCGATTGATTTGCGTGGTCTTCCGCTTGAGGAGGAGATAGTTGCTTCATTAATCCATCAAAACTCACGAGACGACCAGTACTCGGCTGATTCGTCCCATTTTGAGTCAATGTACAATGCCATGGTTGAGCAGTGGCTCGCAGACAGTGCTTACGGCGAGCGTTGGGGGCGACATTGGATGGATGTTTGGCGATATAGCGATTGGTGGGGATTAGGTGAAGAGTTGCGAAACAGTCAGCTCCATATGTGGCATTGGCGAGATTGGATCGTGGAAAGTCTTAATGCAAACGTTCCATATGATGAGATGATACGTCAAATGATCGCTGCTGATGAGCTCTATCCTGACGATCTCAAGAAACTGCGTGCGACCGGTTTTCTTGCTCGCAATTTTTTTCTCTTCAACCGTAATCAGTGGATGGAAGAGACAATCGAGCACGTTGGCAAAGGGGTGCTCGGGCTAACAATGAACTGCGCTAAATGCCATGATCACAAGTACGATCCGATTTCTCAAGCAGACTACTATCGATTTCGGGCCATCTTCGAACCATATCATGTAAGGATGGATCTGGTCGAGGGAGAAGTTGATCTTCGAAAAAACGGGCTGCCTCGAATTTTCGACCGCGATCTTGAGTCACCCACCTATCTTTTTGTTCGAGGCGAAGAGTCCAAGCCTGATAAATCGAACCCACTCGCGCCAGGGGTCCCATCGTTCTTGGGATTTAGTAAGTATAGCCCTGAGCCCATCAATCTGCCTCGCTCTGCTTATCAACCCGATATTCGTGAATCGGCTATTAGAACTTACATTGCGAAATCGGAATCGAGATTGGTCGAAGTGGAGAGGAAGCATCAATCGACCAAGGCGACGATTGACAAATTGGAAAGTAAGCTCGCGGAGTTGGAAAAGAATCCGAACGATCGACTCGTTACGCCCAGTGACCAACCTCGTTTCACTGAGGACTGGGATGAAAAGAATGACCTTGAGGCGACGAAGAAAACGTGGGACCTGTTCGGAGGCGATTGGAGTTTAGCCGAGGGCCAATTACATCAATCATCTTCCAAGCCCGACCGTACGATTGCGCGATTAAAGGTGCCGCTTCCTAGCGATTTTGTCTCGGATTTGGTTTTCGCAACCAACGGTGGCAATCAATGGAAGAGTGTCGGTATATCCTTTGACTGCACCGATGTGAATCCGCTCGACGGACTCCAAGGCAGCGACCATGAAGTTTCGGTCTATGCTAGTGCTTACGATGGAGAGCAGAAAATACAAATTGCCTATTTGTTGGATGGGCAGTGGGTCTATCCTGCGGATGCTAAAGTATTACAACCGATTACGCTAAGGCAATCCAATAGTTTTCGATTGGTTGTCCAGGACCAACTGGTAAATGTGCTTTGGAATGATAAGCTCGTTTTGGCTTGGAAGCTGCCTTTCCCGCGTAAGCCTGGAGTGATGCAAATAACGACCTATGATGCTCAAGCAAGCTTTGACCGATTTTCGGTAGCGGGTTTGGATGAAACGGCGTTGTTAAGGTTGCCAAACGGCGAGCCTTTCTACAGCGATAATACACTCGCAGGGGTTACTGCCCAGCTCACCGATGCGAAGAAGAAAGCGGAGCTTGCAATACTTGAGCTCGCTGTCGCTAAAGAGGAGCTCTCTTTCCAGCAATCGCGGCTTTCTAATCCTGATGCCGCCACGCGAAATCAATGGGCACTCGCGACGGCATCTTTCAAAATGGCTGTGGCCCAGCATGCACTGGAACAAGCCGATGAGAAATCCCGGGAGCAGAAAGCACAAGAGCTCGAGAAGGCTAAACAATTCTTTGACCAGGTCTCTAAAGGGGATGTTTCCGAATTTCAGCCGATTCAACCGGGGGCCAAGTGGTCAGCGACGCGTTTTCAATTCTCTGGCAAAGACGATCCTGATAAAGCGTTCCCGGAGATTAGCAGTGGACGTCGCAGAGCGTTGGCCGATTGGATTACGTCGCCCGATAATCCTCTTACAGCACGAGTCGCGGTCAATCACATTTGGATGCGACATTTCGGTGAGCCATTGGTACAAGATGCATTTGATTTGGGAATGAAATCCAAGCGGCCTGCAAATGTTGACCTGCTTGATTGGCTAGCTGCCGAGCTGATTGATAACCGCTGGGATATGAAGCATTTACACCGGCTTATTATTAAATCGCAATATTACAAGAATCAGCACCGAAGCGTTCCTAGATTGGAGTCACAAGCTGTGCGAGATTCTGTGTTGGCTTTGGCTGGAAAACTAGATCGAACCTTGGGCGGCCCTACTATCCCTGCTTCGGATCAATCCACTTCGAATCGGCGAAGTCTTTACTTCTTTCATTCTAACAATGAAAGAAACCTCTTTCTAACGATGTTCGATGAAGCGTTAGTGACAGAGTGTTATAGACGAGATGAGAGCATTGTGCCGCAACAAGCCTTGGCCATGAGTCACAGTCGTATCGTGCTAGAGAATGTACCCGCAATCGCCAAAAGAATTCAGAAACATGCATTGGACTCATCAGAGCAGTTCATTCGAATCGCCTTTGCTTGGATTTTGGGATTGGAGCCAACCGGCGACGAACTGGAACTATGTCAAGCTATGTTAAGTAATGATAGTGAATCAGATGGCATACAAACAGGCGATGAAACGGCCATGCGTTTTTCCAGACAAGAAGAGTTGGTTTGGGTGTTATTGAACCATCACCATTTTTTACAGGTGCCATGATGCTTAGCGATGGGTATAGCCTTTCCGATAACCGTTACACGCGTCGAACCGCTCTTTCGTCTCTTGGTTCTATAGCCTTGGCCACCTTGCTCCACCGCGACGGCTATGCATCAGGCCGTTTGTCGGAAGGAGATCAGAGTGAAATCGCTCAGGCCGTACCGCCATCGGGCCAACCTCACTTTCCTCCTAAAGCCAAGAGCGTTATTTGGCTCTTTATGAATGGAGGAGTCAGCCATGTCGAGAGCTTTGATCCAAAGCCGATGCTGACTAAGTACGCTGGCAAGACGATTTCGGAGACACCGTTTGCGTCCACCTTAGATCCTGAAAAGCTCGCGATTGAACGCTTGGTTGTTCCGGATGCAAATGGAAATCAAAGAACGGAACTTTATCCCTTGCAAGTTGGATTCAAAAAATATGGTGAAAGCGGGCTCGAAATAAGCGATTGGTTTCCTCACATCGGAAAGAATGCTGATCGCATCGCTGTCGTTAGATCCATGTGGACAACCGATAGCAATCACGGGGCTCAAACTCAGTTTCACACGGGCAGGCATCGCAATGATGGTGAATTCCCAACACTTGGAGCATGGGTTCATTACGGTCTAGGGTCTCTCAATGAGGAATTGCCACAGTTCGTATCGATTGGTACCCGTGAATACTGGAACAAACGAGATGGTTATTATTTAGGTCCATCTCACGATGCGGTTCCGCTCAAGATTGATCCCGCCAATCCTCTGGACTTTGCCAAACAAGAAATGGAGATAAGGCGTGGGGGCAAGCAGCGATCGCTCGAATTGTTGCGTGAGTTGCATTCCGCTCGCTTAAGGGAGCAGCCCAACGACGAAGACTTGAAAGCGAAGATAGCGTCTTACGAATTGGCTTACCGTATGCAAAACAGCATACCGAAAGTAGTCGATTTCTCGGATGAAACAGCAGCGACTCAGACTCTCTATGGAATAGATAGACCGGAGTGTCGAGAATTCGGAATGCAGCTTCTGGCAGCTAGGCGATTAGTCGAACGTGGCGTACGATTTGTTCAATTACAACATGGTGGCGGTGGAGCGGGCGCGTGGGATGCGCATGGTGGACTAAAGGCAAACCACACCGCTAACGCGGCAGCAGTCGATCAGCCAATAGGCGGGCTGCTCGCGGATTTGCATTTAAGAGGTTTGCTCGACGAAACACTGGTCGTTTTTGCTTCGGAATTTGGCCGAACGCCAGGCAGTCAGGGCTCTGATGGTAGAGACCATCACATCTTTGGTTTCAGTGTTTGGATGGCTGGAGGGGGCGTCAAAGGAGGTGTAGCTCATGGAGCGACAGACGAAATTGGCTTCCATGCGGTGGAGAACAGGCATTACGTGACCGATATTCACGCCACTATCTTAAAGCAGTTAGGGCTCGATTCGCGACGTCTCGAATTGCCGGGGCGGAAACGGTTGGAGATCGATCATGGAGCAGCGATTACGGAAATACTTGCGTAACTGGTGACACGAATCCGAGTTAATCTTGCACAGTGCGAGGGCCGTTCTTCTTTCAATTGCGATATACAACAACGAACAAGTTGGTGAAACTGTAGGGCTGAATCCTAAGCAGTCACCAACTACGACGATGAGGATCGTCTCACTGGCTATGCTCACGCCGGTGGAACCTTTACTCCGTCTTGGAATCTGACCAAGGTCGGAGATTGAATCCGTGTTACCACCAACGGCACCGCTCAAAACAGAACCCACGGTCCGACCGCACGAGGGTAGTACTCTTATAGTGGACGACGCTAGGAGGCCATTTGCACGGGAGCTCGTCTGTTACATTGAGGATAAGATTCGTGCCATGTTCGTGCCAGGCAGACAGGCCTCGTAGCCTCGTCCACTACCGATTCGGGCCTCGTGGCCTCCCCCACTACCAAACTGGGGAAAAAATCTCGAAGACTAACTAGCGATCCGGCTCTTGCCCCGTTTACAATTCGGGCATGAACGTTCACCCCATCACCACACCCGCAAGCCCATTTCCTGCATCGCCGATCTTCGATGCCTGGTTTGATTCTATCGAATCGCTAACTACTTCTTTTTCAGCGTCTGTAGTACCTACTTTAGAAACTACGACCGTCACCGAAGTTGCATTAGGCTACCATCGCAACCAACAGTACTCGATCACCGCTATGACCACGTCGACCGGCGCGGTCGCAGAGCGCTACGCTTACACGGCCTACGGTCAACCTACGATTTTAAACGCCAGCGGATCTGTGCTTACGGGTTCTGCGGTTGGGAATCGATTTACGTATACCGGTAGAGAATGGGATGAGACCTTGGGCCTGCATCACTTCCGAGCTAGATGGATGAGCCCGCTCGCTGGGAGATTCTTGGGGAGAGATCCGATCGGGTATGAGGGCAGTGAATGGGGGCTTTATGAGTATCTTGATGGCCATGCCCTCTTTGGATGCGATCCCTTCGGGAAAGATTGGCACCATCAATTGCCGTTAGACGGTATCGAACCGGCAGCATTCGTAGCTGCTATCAATGGTGGATTGACACCAGCTCAGCAATTGGCCTGTATGACTAAGGCAAAGGCCGATCATGAGGCTTGTCTTGACCGGGCGTATACCGTTTGTGGTGCGATCTGTGGAGGTGCGGTTGTTCTCCCTTGCGCGCAGTCAGTCGTGGCCGTGGCTGAAGGAGAACCATTGCGAGGCGTCTGTGGACGCAAGTTTTGCAGGAACGGGCTATTGATTGGTGCTTGTATTGCTTGCCTCCATCTGCCTAAAGCATGCGACGACGATTATAAATGCAATGTGAAGTACTGTACTACAGGCAAAACTACCTTTGGTTGCGGTTGGTTTATTACTCCGTGGTTCTAAAGTTTTGAGGAGGTGATATTCTGAATCCAAATAATGAAGCGAGAGTGCTTCTTCCGATGGCAGTATTCCTGGGAAGCGTTTTTATTGGAGCCGTTTTTGCGCAAGTTCTTCCTGAGTATAGTGAGATCGTTTTTGGCTTAGTGTTTGCCTTTGGTTTTTGGTTGTCAATGAGTCTATCCCGGCAATTTCCCGACACTTTTCCACTTGCGGTATTTCTTTCCATAAACGTGTGTCTTTATTTGCTTTTGCGAAGCAGTGACAGTCTGGAAGCTTTTTTGCATCATCATAGTTTTAACATACATCCGGTTTCATGCATTATAAGTGCAACCTGTTCTTGTTTGATAACGATAGCATTTATCAAGTCGCGTAAGGTGCAAAAAGTCAGATCCTGGTTTCGCGAGACGTTGCGCAGCAAACATGCAAAGTAATCGTTAAGGGCCGAGTTGTGGTTGTAGTTTTGAACGAACCATGACTGTGGGGATTTTTGCGATGACTCGACAGAATAAGAGATAGACTCAGTCAGTAATGTCTCCGCCCAAGGCGGACAGGTAGCCGGTTGGTCACTTTGGGCTGATTTGCCATTTTCTCAATCTTTTCCCTATAGGTTTTCCAACGGTGTTTTGGATTTCCTATTGTCTCGATCGATGCTCAAGCTGGCTGTTAGAGACCGATTTCGAGCACTTGGTTGCACCGAATTCGGTCGTTAAGAGAGTGTTTTTGGCTTTCGGCGAATATGATCCACGCGGTCGCATGGAGAATGCAACTTTCCTTAAACTTCGGGCATTGTTGTGATCAATGCAATGCACTTAATTCTCCGGCAGCGGTAATTGGACCATCGATAAGTCAAAGCTACTCACACGAGTGCACGAACACTCCAGTTGTGAGCAGGTAATCGTCTCGCCGCATTCAAGCTCACTGATCGACGCGTATTCTTGACTCGTGTACCACCAGTCCATGATGGTCATCTGCGACTAATTCACCCGCCCGAAGAATTCGGGGGACCAGAGTGGAGTTTACGATCACGAGGGGAGGGGGCTTTACGATCGCTGACTACTCGGGGCTATTATACATTGCCGAGCCTCTCACCCTCTCCTCGCTGCGCTCGACTCTCCC
>JBKDKR010000074.1:0-213974 GCA_046344995.1 Pirellula sp. | reverse complement strand
CTGGTCCGCCACCTGGTCCGCCACCTGGTCCGCCACCTGGTCCGCCACCTGGTCCGCCACCTGGTCCGCCACCTGGTCCGCCACCTGGTCCGCCACCTGGTCCGCCACCTGGTCCGCCGAATCCGCCTGGGCCTCCGCCGGGCCCCCCGTTTCTTTGCTGACCACCTCCACGACGACGCGAGTTTTGGCCTTCTTCGGAGTTCAAGAACTCTTTGGCTTTTTGTCGTTCTTCCAAGTTAAGCCAGCCATCTTCGTTACCGTCGAACTTCTCAAGAATCTCAAGAGTGACACCTCCCATCGGACCACCTCCCATCGGACCAAATCCAGGAGGTCCAAATCCAGGAGGCCCAAATCCAGGAGGCCCAAAGCCTCCTGGGCCGAAACCGGGTGGTTGGCCTCCATCAGGCGGTTGCGCTGATGACAAAGGACCGGTGGCGGTCGATAATAGGAGAGCTGTGACAAACGCAGCTCTGGATAGCTTGTGGAACATGGGTTGTGACTCCGGTGAAGAAAAGAAAGCCCTTAACGGCCCTACTCACTAGAACACGCTTCCGCTCCAATACCGCCACTGCATTTAAAAGTTTTCTTAACATTCCTGAACAACGTGGTCAAAAATTGATAGAAAAGGATCGCTTGGCTCGAGCTAAGCAGGGAGACGAGCAAGCGCTCGGGGAGCTTCTGCTCACAGTCCAGAGCTACTTAAAGCTTCTCGCTAAGCTTCAAATCGGACGGCAATTGCAGGTAAAGCTTGACGCATCCGATGTCGTTCAAGAGACATTTTTGGAAGCCCATCGCGCTATAACTCGCTTTGATGGAGACACTCGCGATCAGTTTATAGCTTGGCTAAGAACGATTCTCGCGAGCCGACTCTCTAATAATGTTAGGCGGTACTTGGGCACACAAGCCAGAGACGTTCGATTGGAACAACAGATCCAAAACGACTTGGACCAATCGGCAATGTCCTTGGGGGGAATGTTTGTTGACCCCGGTGATTCTCCAAGTCAGCTTGTGTCGCAAGAAGAGCAATCCCGTCTTGTCGTTGAATGCTTATCAAAGCTGAGTCCCGATTATCAAAATGTTTTGGTGTTGAGGCATTTAGAAGGGAAAACCTTTTCGGAGATCGCAACTCTTCTGAACCGAAGTGTTGATAGTGTTGAGAAGCTTTGGGTTCGTGGACTAAGTAAACTCAAGAAAGAATTTTTAATCGTGAGAGATGATGAATCCCGTTTCCAATAATTCTGCAGCAAAAGTGGACGAAAAACAACTATCCGATCCATTTGATGATCCACGGGTGATCGAGATTTCTCGAGAGTACTATTCTCAACTCGAGCAAAATCTAAAGCCAGATAGACAAGCATTGGTCGATCGACACCCTGAATTGCGAGAGGTTATTGAAGACTGTTTGGATGGAATCGATCTGGCGTTTGGTATGCAAAAGACGTCTCCGCATCTACCCGGAATTGGAGTCAATGATCCCATTGTTTCGCCTCAACCACTCGGTGATTTTAAAATTCTTCGCGAGATAGGCCGCGGTGGAATGGGAATCGTCTACGAAGCGATACAGCTATCGCTGGGACGTCACGTCGCGTTAAAAGTCTTGCCGATGGCAGCATCTCTCGACGATCGATACTTGCAACGATTCAAGATGGAAGCTCAAGCGGCTGCGCAGTTGCATCACAACCACATCGTACCAGTCTATGCGGTCGGTTGTGAGCGAGGAATGCACTACTATGCGATGCAATTGATTAACGGAGCCCCAGTATCTAGCAAATCCTTTTTGGGGCTGACACCTCAAGACACCGATTCCAAGTCGGTTAGCAAGCCCTCAACCCGAACGACTCACCGCGATATAACTCAAGGAGGGAGCACAAGCACGTCAAGGCAGAACTCTCCCCTTAGCAAAGATCGCTTTCGACGGATTGTGAAGCTGGTGTCGAATGTCGCTGATGCTTTGGAGTACGCGCATAGTTGTGGGGTCGTGCATCGTGATGTCAAGCCAGGTAATTTGATGCTGGACGCTCGCGGTAAGATTTGGGTTACCGACTTCGGCTTAGCAATGGTCGCAGCTAACAACCAGTTAACCCAGACAGGGGATTTCGTTGGGACTCTACGATATATGAGCCCCGAACAGGCCAGTGGACAGAAGGGGATTGTCGACCACCGCGCGGATATCTACGCTCTCGGCGCTACACTGTACGAGTTATTGGTGGATCGGCCTATGATGGATGCTGCGGATCGACCGTCATTGCTGCATCAAATTCTTTACGCTGACCCCAAACCGTTGAGGCAAATCGAACGCTCTATTCCTGTTGAACTCGAAACTATTGTTCAAAAGGCGACACAGCACAACCCTTCTGATCGTTATCAGTCCGCAGAAGCATTTGCGAGTGATCTTCGGTGCTTTCTAGATGAACGACCTATTCAAGCTCGCAAGCCTTCCATGGTCGATGTGGCACGAAAATGGGCTCGTCGCCATCCTGCTGCCGTTGCGAGTGCCATGTTTGCATTGTTAGTTAGCGTTATTGCGATGGGAATCACAATAGCATTGGTTGAGAACCAACGCACATTGACGCTCGAATCTTTAAAACGAGAAACGGATCGATCTTTACAAGCAGAAAAGAGGCTTGGACTGGCTCAACAAGCCGCCGACGAAATGATAAGACTCGCCGAAGATGAGCTTTCGGATAATCCGTTTGAAGAAGGATTACGCATGAGGCTACTAACGTCTGCTTTAAGATATTATCAGTCTTTTGTCGATGAACAACGAGAGAACCCAGAAGCTCAATCCGATCTGCGTGAAACAACGGAACGGCTTTCGAAGGTCATTGCAGACCTCACTTTGATTCATGCTGATCGTGATACAATGCTGCTCGGAATTGCAGGGGTTCGAAGAGATCTTAAAGTCTATGAGCAGCAAGAAGCCGAGGTGCTTAAGTTCATCGCGGAATACAGCGAGCGGCGTCGATCATGGGGGCCCGTATTTCGTCCGGGTGATATTGAAATTTTGGAGCAAGCCAAATGGAGCAATTCCCAACTTGAAACCATTCTCACTTCGGAGCAAAGAACCCGAATCAAACAATTGTCGATTCAGTTTCTAGGACACATGGCATTTTTGGATCTTGCCGTTACCAGTGAACTTAATTTGGAGCGAAGTCAAAAGCAGCGTATTCAACAAGAAACGGAACAATACTTCGCATCGCGAGGCATGAGGATGGGGCCCCCCATGCCTGGGCAAATGCCACCTCCCTTCGGTGAGCCAGTTGGTCAGGGCGGCCCGGGCGGCCCGGGTGGGCCGGGTGGGCCGAAAAGAATGGATTCCTGGAGATCCAATGGTGACCGTGGCCGGCCTAAAGGAGACCCGGGGGGAGAGCCAGGCGGACCTGGCCGTGAATTTGGAGGTCCCCGATCTCGGGACGGAAGAAAGGGCCCCATCCGCGACATGGCCCTTTTGGATAGCTTGATCGCGATTCTGAACGATAATCAAAAAGCGAAGTGGAAAGAGTTGACGGGGGAGCCATTTGACTTTACACAATAAGTAAATGCAGAGAATTCGCCACCATAGGCCACATCCTTTTTCGTTCTCACCATCATGTTGATGACGTTGATCGCCTGGCTGATGAGGGAGGCGACATGGTCGATGGAAGGCTGGAACAAGTGACTAATCAACGAGTTCAGCGTCGAGAATGGCTGCTTACGGTTGATTCTTTCTCTAGCGATCTGATTCACCAGATTGAGATTCCAATAAGAATCTCGAAAGCATTTTGAACCAGCCTCTACCTTGACCGATTGGAGTCTATTTCTAAGCTCCGCTGGAGAAGGTTCAAGTTACAGACAACATTGACCTTGAGAAACGAGTTTGAAACCCGTTTTGTAGGAAGTGTAAGATAAGCCGAGTCTTTGCCTTCAAAAAAGCTACTTCTTTGCGGATCTTGCAGCAGGCTGGGTGGTTTCAGCTGATACCACTCGTTCATCCAGTCGGGCGGAGTATTCCATTGTGCTGCCAGCACCGGAGAATCCAACGACTTTCTTATCCCAGCCGAGTTCCTTTGAGATCATTCGACCAGCATCAATATCGAACTTAATCGATCCGTTGCTTAGTTGTTGGACGACCTGTGCCTCTTCTTTTGGTTCGGAAATGATGGTAATCATTTCACTTGCCACAGAGACCGTCGCGACCCCGGCACTTACCTTTTCTAATTTAAACAACTCCCTGAACCGAACTCGCTTCAAGGATCCATCTTCTCGTCGAATGTTAAGCTCTCGAGGTATCTCCCATGTTGCGCCTATTGCCACCGCATTTTCGGGAACCGGTAGTGTTATGTCCCCCATTCCTAGGTGTGGTGGATTCGTTTCATCACTACGAGCAACAATCAATCCTTGCTGGTCAATCGTTACAGTGGAAATGATCTTCCCAACGGAATCCGCAGCTCCCTGGAATTGAAACGGTGGTGGTTCTTCAGATTGGGATGAGTAACGAACTTCGTTGCCCGTTCCAATACGTTGAGACATATCGATGTCCGTTATGGCATACTCAAAGGTCATGTTTCCATTTTCGACCTTGGTGACATCCCATGTTTTGTGAGAAACCGTTCGGGAGTCTGAGTCTTGTGCTGTAGAGTCAATTTTGGTGTCGGTCTTTGCCATGTGAGTTACCTCGCAGACTATTCGAAGACCTGGAGCGAATTTGTATCGGAGCAAGTACGTTTCGCCACCCATAGGGGATGGCGTCTCGGTGAGTTCCTTTTTCGCAACGGGCCTCATCACGCTTTGTTCGTCGCCACCAACTTTTGCAGAAGCGGGTTTCGCAGCTGTCTTCTTGCCAGTTTTGGTACTGGATTGGTCGCTACCTTCTTCCGTTTTGGCTATCTCTTTGTCGTCTTTGACAAGCAATGAGCGACCTTTAGATTTGGCCGCATCCTGTGAATGCCCAATCTGTGTTGCTACAGACGTGAATGCAAATGATATCGCGCATAAGAAAGGTAGGAACGGACGAGTCATCATAGTTATTTCGATTACTAGAGGTTTTGTTTTTTGACTGATGTCGAGCAGGTTTGTTTGTGCTCGTTAGTACTTAGGTGTGCCGTGTGGGTCGCAGGCGATCGCGGGGTCTGCAGAATCGAGTGGCATGTGATGCTGAAGAGATGGAACATATGGTTGGACTGATGGGCGTCCCACGGAGCTCGGAGCAAATGGAACTGGAGCTTGCCGTTTCATCAACGCGATCTGCTTGCGTATGTTTGACAAATCTTCCTGGATTGCTTTTAGCGTTACAGTTGATTCGTTTGATTCACAGTTTTCTGCGTTGGAATCTGTTCTTGTTGCAACCAATTTCATGGCTACTTCTGTACGATCAATCAGGCTAGCCGTGAGTTGTTCGGTAGCGTGTTGTCTGGCTTCGTTAACAGCAATTTGGGTTTGCAATCGAGCGTTTTTTTCTGCCAGTGAGTAGATTTGTTCCATGGCTGATTGTCGTTCGGCCATCAACGTTTCAGTGAGCTCAAGTCGAGCTGAGAGTCGGGCGTTGTCCACGAGGAGATTCATGACAACTTTCGCAGGGCCATTGATATCTAGCTCCTTTAGTACTGTTTCGTCAACCAAGCTGTTTTTCGAAGATCGACCAACTTCGTTTTCAGTGAAATACATGGGAGGCGGCGCTGGTGGGGCAGCGGGCACGACCATGATTGGTTCCTCGTCCTCTTTGCTTTCCGGGGTTGAGCAGTCGTCTCCTACCACGGGTTCATCTTTGACTTCGTAGCACTTGTTGCCGGTGCAGATGCGATGTCCGCATGCGATAACTTCTTCGACGAGCTTTTCAAAGCCAGTTGAAAACTCCAGCGGCTTTGAGGCTAAATGGGGGCCGCTTTCCGAGTTGGCGGGGCTGACGACCCCCGCAGCTTTGCTGTCCTGCTTAGCATTTTCCAGGCAAATAGTCGCTATGACATTTGGGTTGTCTCGCGAGCCTGCTTCATCTGAGAAATGAACAGCCACTTCAGTTCTGAAACGAACGGGAGACTTAAGCCAACTACCTAGCATATTCGAGATTAGCCACTCGCCTTGGTTTGGCAGAGATTCCGGCTCGCCAATATATAGACTATGAACCGTTCTAGACGCATTGCCCTCCGAGTCCGTGTTGCTCGTTGCACAAACGCAGTCGGTTGAGGTGCTGCTTATTGCGGTGGATTCCGTTCCGCCACAATCGCAGTCAATAGAATGTGACTCCACAATCTTTTTATTGCCCGCAGAATTCTGGTCACTATTCGTGTCCGCTTCTTGTGCGAGCAATGGTGTTGAGGAAAGGACAGAACAAGCAATAAATCGCGTGAGCCAGTCTCTCATTTTGATAACGCCTCCATGCAATTATCTCGGGAACGTAAAACGCCGCAGAATATCGCGAGACCCAAACCTCGCCTCACCATTCGGACTTTAGCAAATCCGCGCAAAAAGAGAAAGGTCGAACTTTAGGATTCGATTTGATTTCGATGTTAGCTCTTCAATGAGCGAAGTGACTAGAAATTGAAACGGTCTTTTGGGTCGAGTTTGTTTCGCTTTGCTTCTGGTAACGGGCTTCCAAACCCAGGTGGTCTTCCACCTACCACAGGAGGGCCAATGTCGTTTTGAGGGTAAGGGTCAAAATAGACCGCGCGCGCTTTTTGGCGTTCCTGGTCCCCTTGGCCGTAAAATCCCCCACCCCAACGCTCTAGTTTCGGGGCTGCCATCGGAGCACCCATGCAACCCGTGCAGAGAATTAAACCGACTAGTCTTGAGATTCCCCTCATTCCCGATTTCATGTGACACCTGCCTTCGCAACAGAACTCGCTTCCTAACGAAACAACTCACAGTGGTCTGTTCTTAGAAAAAGAACGCCTTCGTTGCCAGCTCAACCCACCATACTTTAGTGAAAACCAAAGTTATCTGAAGATATCCGCACGTTTGATAGCAAACTGCGTCGGTGCTCCGCTAACCGAAACCATTTGGAATAGACTAAAATCTGTGCGTGCCCTGCGGCACGTTCGCTACCTTTCCTCTCCAAACTAGGCTCGGATTCGAGAACTACCTCCATGCAATCTCACTGGCTCCGAATTACAACGCTGGCATTCCTTACGCTTACAGGCAGTTGCTTCGCGTATGGCCAGAATTTGATAGACAATCTCATTACTCGCGAGAACTCACTTCCGGGAACTCGCGATTGGCAATTGACCCGAGTTCGAGTTGATAACCGCAAATATAGGTCACCCTGGATTGAGGGATATTGTTCGCGACAAAGCGTGCGTGCGGGCGAGGCAATCGACATCAAGGTGTCGGCCAACCCGGCTAGCGTATTCCAAATCGAGGTCTTTCGAACAGGCTATTATGGTGGTGCGGGGGCTAGACTCATGAAGACCATTGGCCCACTGCAGGCAACGACTCAATCAACTCCGCTACCTGGCAATAAAAATCTTCATGAGTGCCAATGGACGACAACTACGAGCTTGACGATTCCCGACGATTGGTTGAGCGGCGTTTATCTTGGTAGATTAACAACCATCCCTGCTTCTCAATCAGAACCTTATTGGCAGAGCTATGTTATCTTTATCGTGACAGACGATCGGCCCTGCGATGTTTTGTTTCAATGTTCCGACAATACTTGGCAAGCTTACAATCAATGGCCAAGCAATTATTCCGTTTATACCCACCCCAAAGGCAATCAAGGACCGTGGGCAGATGTAAGTTTTGACCGACCGTACGGACGTGAAGCTCAATTTGAAAGCGTAGTTAATGATCCTTTGACGATCGGTGCTGGCGAGTATTTACCTCTCGAGTTCCCGTTGGCATATTGGCTCGAGCAAAATGGATATGACGTGTCGTACGTTTGCAATTCCGATATGCTCACGCCGGAGCGGGGACTAAAGAGTCGGTCTTTTATCAGTGTTGGGCATGACGAATACTGGGATATTCGGCAGTTTCGAGCTGTTGAAAAGATGCGAGATGAGGGAGTGAGTTTGCTCTTTCTTTCGGGCAATAGTGTTTGCTGGGTCACTCCAATGATGGCAAGTTCTGACAATCGTCCGAATCGCATTATGTTTCGAGGTGGACCATATGGAGGTGAAAGACCCACTGCCCTGGCACGTGCAAAAACTCATGGTCCGTTTCCTGAGCATGGCCCAGATGAAGGCCTGTTAATGGGTGCTCGCAATGTGGAACCTGTAAATGGGGGAGGAGATTGGGTATGCACTAATCCGAAGCACTGGTTATACGAGGGGACCGGCATGCGAGAGGGGGACAGGATTCCAGGCTTGATTGGTTGGGAGTATCACGGAGATCCAGCAGATATCCCGAGTCTAGAGGTGGTCGCTACCGGAACCGCTTGGGTTGGAGGAGAAACACCTCAGACATGGACAGCGACTATGTATGACGGGCCGAAAGGAAACATCGTGTTTAATGCGTCGACTATATTCTGGGTACAAGGACTCTCGTCACCACCTGGTCACACGCTGCCGTGGTCTCATTGGAGTCGTCCTCATGGACCTGATCCCCGTGTTCAGGCGATGACCAAGAATGTATTGCAACGAGCCATCAATAAACGTTGAATCATAATGGGAAGTGTTAATGTAGGTAGCGATTAAAGTTTCACAACCGCAGACATGTCCGTTGTTTCCCCACCCTTAGGAGTGACTAGTGCATCGACGAGTGTTTGCGAATTCGTCGCGGGAATCGCATAAGCCTCTTCCTTGACCGTAACCACAATCGTGGCACCTTTGTGGATTCCGCCAATATCCCTCATTGGTTTGCTACCAATCGCCAGTCCTTTTCCAACGTCGATATCCATGGGCTCAGTCCACGAACACATTCCGTCGGTTGTTTCGACTACTAGTATGGTGGGGTCTTCGGCATCTGCAGGTGATAGTGGGCCAGTAGGGGGGAAAAGCGTTCCTGTACCAACTAAGAGTGCGTAGTTGGTCTGTTGAAAATTTCCGGCTCCCGAAAAGCTACTGGCAAACAGTTTTGGCATTTCAATAGCTAGGCTCAAGTTCGCTGGGCTATCAAAAGGTTGATCTAGCTGGAAGCGATTGTATAGATCTTCGTAGCCTAAGAATGGCAGTATCAGGACTCGCCAAGAGTAGAGTGGTGTTCCATTGCTGTCTTTAACAATAGGCGTGGGGTAGCTGCCATGGCGAAGAGCATAAGCGTTTAATGCTTGGGCGATCGCAATCATATTGCCTGAGTCGCTTCGCTGCGCAGCTAGTGATGCTTTTTTGCTGATAAACGGAATGGCGAAATAAGCACCGAGTCCACCAGCGGCAAAAATCGTTGCCAGAACAACCGAAACGATGATAACCGGAACCCACTTTGCTTTGGACCTCTCGGGTGCATCTACTTGCTTCTTGGCAGTGGCTTTACTTAGCAAGCCATTTTTGTCGAAAACAGGCAGTGTGACGTTTCTGCTGCAATGGGCACATGGGCCCGATTGCCCAGCATACTTATCGTCCACCCGGGTTCTGTGATGGCAAAACGGACAAACAAATTCAAATGGCATTTCTGAGCAACTCCTGTTACCTATTCCACCACGCGTGCGGTATCGCTTGCTCTAAACATCAAAACCCCGATTAGGTTTTTCTACCGATAAACTGATAATAGGGTGTTCTCAACAACGGTATGTATGGCACCTTGGACTTTTTCTCGAAGAGTTCAACGGTCTCAAATCGCTTCTGTAGGTAAGGGACGTGGTCTGCACTTGGGAAAACATTATCGTTGCCGAACCAGACCGGCCAAAATGCCCGGGTGGACCAACCGTGACGATTTAGCCCTGATGCAGGGTATTTGCGAGATACATAGAAATCGATAACCCCGATCAAGCCACCCGGTTTAAGGATCTTTAGTGCGTTATCGATGGCTGCAAACCAATCTGGAATCATGGTCAGCGAGTAGGAAAAAGTCACGATATCAGCAGACCCTGCAGGGGGGCTCCATTCTGTCGCATCTCCCGTTATTGCTTTAACATTGGTCCATTGATTCTTTGCAGACCGCTTTTCGACTATTCCTAAAAGGGATTCTGCCAAGTCGACGACAAAAATGGAATCGAATTTGTTAATAGACGGACCTATAAACTCCAGATTGGCACCGGTTCCCCCACCGAAGTCAACCCAGGTGCCGCCGGTAGATTGTTCGCCAATTCGGCTATAGACCAGTTCTCTTCCTTGCAAAAGACGCTTGCGAAAATCATCGTACCCTTCGGCTTGCCCTGAGTAAAAGCTTTCCATCCTCTGAGCGTGTGTCCCTCCGCGAATAGGACGGAGGACCAAATGATAGAGAATTCGCAGATCGTTAGCGAATGACATACTCGTCTTGTTTCTAGTGGAAGCAGGTAGGCCAACAAACGACGGTAAGCGACAAAATTTCATGTCGCAAACCTCAATCAAGATTCTAGGCTATTCCAAGACTTGTGCCTATTCTCGAACAATCAGACGACAGATATCCGTCATTTATTTTCTTGTGTTTGATCGAACCAAGTCGGATTGGGGATGATTTTTAGCCTCGAAAACAACAGCACAATTCCCAGCCAGATGACCAACGTGGGAATCTCAATCGACAAGGTTATCATGACCGTTTGCCGCAAGATGCTCAACACGGAGATGGCAAGCAGCACGGAACACGCGACAAAAGTGACTTTGTCAAACCCAAGCCCTAGCGGAAACGCTAATCCTGCTACAGCAATACTGAGCGTCCACACCCAATCAATTTGTGGAGCAATCTTGAGCGCCGTAAGAAGCGCGCCTAAACCGATCACTATCATTGCGACCGGAATCACCAGCCCGATTTTAGAATTCATTATCTTTTCACACTGTCACAAGTGTTCCGAACTCTTGGTTGACCTAGCGGAGAATTTCGTTGACGTTTAATGTTCCGTCCACAATTCTAGCTGAGTTAAAAACAAACAGGCCCGGGGATTCACACATCACGGGCGCTCTTTTTTGAGAATACCCCAAGGATGGAATAGGCATGGCATGCCTGGCCCGAGCCGTTTGAATCGATTTGACCTCTTTTCGGGAGAAATGGGGATACACTCTCTCCGGTGTCCTCAAACAGCGTTGATGGCTGGTTTCATCCTCTTCCTCAAATAGTTCGCTCTAAGAAAGCACGTATTGAGGTAAATACACGAGGTAATTTCCTCCCAATTGACCACGCAGATGCAAGAACGCCTAGATTAGGTGACGATTCGAGAATCGTTACGTCGACGTTCTTATCTACAAGCTTTCTGCGACGGACATCCTCAACATGCCGCCGCCAAAAACAACCCATTTGTCTCGTCTCCCAAGAGTGGCATCCATGCCAGTGCTATGAAACAGATTGTTCGTATATCCAGAACTAGTTCAAGTGCACTTGAAGCCAACCAGATTCAGAAGAAATCGATACCAAGTCCAAAGACTGGAATTCTGGTGGTAGCTTTTCTGAAAGCTTGAGTGGGACGTCCAATAGTTCTTCTTTTAGAAACTCACTGAATTTTGTTTTTAGGAAGCTTCGCAAAGAGACGGCTCGAACTCCGCGATCTTGTTTTCCAGAAAACTCGATCTTTACTTCCCCTTCACGTTTTAGCTGCAATGCTCCGTCTTCCAAAACAGGACGATAAGTCGCTTGGATCAAAGCTGGCTGCTTGAGCGCTTGGTCCCCTTTTTCTAGTTTGTTCAATCGAACGCGAATAGTGATTAGGTTGTCGTCCAATTTGACTTCGATCGGATAAAACGAATCCATGGTAACGCTCCACGGTTCTTCGTTATCACGTTTGATCTTTTTGCCGAGTTCACCAAACTGGGAAGCGTATAAGGCTGCGTCTTCACTCTTCAGTACGCGACCACCAAAAACAGGATCCAGAAGGTTGCCGATCAACGATTCATGGATTTGGACCGTAAGCCCAGTCGGCGATACATCGATCGGGCATGTTAATGGAGCTGCTAGTTGAACACCATCCTGAACCTTCCATAGTAGCGAGAGATATTGACTCGAACTCCATGAAGAACGGGTAGGTTTTGCCAAGCCCACTCGTTGGAGAGTGCTCAAATCTGTGGATTCAAGTTTTTGATTCGACTCAGCTAATTGAGATTCAAGCTGTTGATGAAACCGATTCCTGATCTTGTTTTCCATTCTGCCTTCGGCAATGGAATCGGCCAATGGTTTTTGTTGTGCTGCTTTTTTCTTCGCGATCTTGGTGATCAGCTTGGATTTTGCATAGATCGAGTTGATTTGTGTTGTCAAATCGGCATCGGCAATTGTATCGCTCATGGCATTCAATCCAGAGGGTGTCAGCGATACTGTTTCACAAGCGACGACATTCGCAAAGCCTGTCGTCTTGATCTGAACACCTCGATTAAATCCTACGTTATCACTATTGAAGTTGCCGAACAAAGTCAGCTTCATGCTCGCGTTCGAATGATTGTCCAGCAACTGTGGCGATACAGAGCCATTGATGAAGCTGTCCCCGGTGATATTGGTGCCCAAGATGACTTCGCAAACGGGATTGTATTCCGATACCGGTCGCGAGAATTGACGCTGCACAAACTCATTCGACAAAAGTATTCGAACGTTTGCACGCGAGTAAGAGCTTTGGATCGTTTGAATGACCGCTTGAGCCTGATTCGCTTGGGACAGATACTCGAGAGTCTGAGCTGCTTCTCGTCGGGCGTCAATGTCTTCTTTCAGATCTACTTCGGAAAGGGATGCCGCGAGTTTAGCGATTCGATCTTTTAAATATGGCAAGGAAACAGTCGGATCAGAACTGACTCGCAATGCATTGGTGTACGCTCGCAATTCCTCGCGGAACGTAACGAAGGGACGCATTTCCAGACCTGGAAAATTCTGACGCAGATTCTTTTCGAATTGCATTAACGTCAGCAAATCGGGGGATTCTTTTTGGAGTTCGGCTCGTAGTTCATCAAACTTAAGAAATCGAAGCCAGTTTTCCTTTTCCACAGGATTGCGGGATAGAAATTGCTCCAATCCTGTTATTGCTTGGTCTAGTTTGCTCTTTTGAGCGATAATCGAAGGAAGTCGCTCGGCAGAAAGGGATTCCTGAGCTCTACTCAAAACATCTGCCAGTGTTGATGGAGCGGCTGAACTGGCTGTTGACGTTACTTCTTGCCCTAGCGAAACCGCTGAACCAGAAACAAAAAAGGCTCCGTGAAAGCAGCAACCCAGTGCTACCGAAAAAAGACGCGTTCGAATGCGTCGACAAGCCTTATACTCCGAGCTCTTTGCCAGCAGTTGCATTTTTCGTTTTGACATATCCTTAACCTCTCGTTTCACTCGTTGCAAACCTCCGTACTTACCCAGATTGTAATGCGAATCGCCCCCTCATCATAGGACCTTGAGAAAGGTCTTGAGATGCTTTTCCCAAGCATTTTCAAGGTGCTCGTCAATAACTTGGTAGATCCAATGCCGGAAAATGGTCTTGTTTTATGCTGCCAATATGAAACTATTGGCGTACGATGGTGGCAACCTTCAAGCTACAACGAAGATTGGCTCAGACTTATGATTTTGCTTTTGGATAACTACGACAGTTTTGTCTATAACTTGGATCGCTATCTCCAGAGACTTGGACAAACAACTCTTGTGGTAAGAAGTGATTCTATCTCGGTTGACTCAATCTCCCGTTTAAATGTTTCGGCGATTCTGATCTCGCCAGGGCCCAAAGCTCCCAACGAGGCTGGATGTTCTCTCGAGGTGATCCGAAAACTTGGAAAGCACATTCCTATTCTAGGTGTGTGTCTCGGACACCAAGCGATTGGGCAAGCCTTTGGTGCCAAAGTCGTGCGTGCCCCTGCACCATATCATGGCAAGACGTCGCAAATAGAGCACAAGAATATCGGTCTGTTTCGTAGTGTGCCGTCAACAACCAGAGTTGGACGGTATCATTCGCTCATCTTGGACAGGGATTCGATTCCGAATTGCCTTGAGGTTACGGCATGGACCGCAGATGGAGCAGTGATGGGGGTTCAGCATCGTGAGTTCCCGGTTCACGGCTTACAGTTTCATCCCGAGTCAATTCTTACCGATCACGGCTACGATTACTTGCGAGAATTCTTGCGTTTGGCCGGGATCGCTTTTGATGATGTAGAGAATCACGAGTTACATGCTTTGGGATACTAAAAAGGGAAGGTAAGCCATCCCTCGTTTAACGATTATTCAGATTGTGGCGGTGGAAGGGGAGAAAGGCCCAGGTTTAGGTTCGAGTTTAATGGCCTCATCTGATCGTGGAGCTAAGATTCGTGACCTTTAAGCTGCCGCGAAGCCTTGCAATCCAACGTAAATCCCGCGAACTCACTCAATTCAGAAACAATGCCAACACGTTGGCTGTTGGTCTTCTTTATTTCTGTATGGGTCGGTTCCGGAATCGCTATGGCGTCTCTCCGATGGGATTGGAGTGTGGAAGCCATGCTCCAACAGTTCGATTACGACTTTAAATAGAACAAATTAGAGGAGCAAAGAGAGTGATTAAACAAGTGGTTGATCCTGCATTGTCCGTACGCCGAATTGCTCACTTGGTCATGGCGATTATCGTGATCGCATTTGCATTTTTAATACTCACAAAATCCAGAACAACTCTCCTTAGCTTGATCGCGGCACTTCTGTTTACTCAGATCGCTGTTTCACGCTCTGTTGGAGCGTGAATGATTCTTACTGGACTCGTTTCTTTCGGTTCCTTTATCGGATTGCTAATTGCTTCGCTGCCGACCACAGTCGCAAACACTTTCTTTGGAGTAGCAACTGTAGGGAGATCCGATCACATTACTTCGTTGACAGGGCGACTGCCACTGTGGGGTGAGATGATAAAAGATATGGAGCTGTACCCGGTCACTGGCTACGGCGCATACTGGACAACTAAGCGAGTTAAAGATTTTGACCAGTTCTTCCATTGGGAGCCACCGAATGGCCTCTCGATTTACATTGATGCTCTCGTCGAGACCGGACCATTGGGGGCATCGCTAATGCTACTCGCATTGGGAGCGACATTCGTGATTGGACTAAATTACTTTCGCCGATCGCAGAATGTAGCAGCGCTTTTCACCGTAGCTCTGATATGTCTAGCGACCATTCATGGAGTGGCCGAATCTAGTTTTTTCAAAGGCTGCGTTGGACTTCTAACAATTCACGTTGTCCAGAAATCGATGCCAAACCCGTCCTGTTCTTTTCTATTCGTAATCGCTCGTTAATTTCATCTAACTCTTTTGCGAGTACGGCTTGCTGTTCTGTAAAGAATTGTTGCGATCCATCTGTCTGTGAATTCGCATGTGCTCTTCTTTGTAGATGCCAACCAATGTCGCCAGAATCAATTGAGCCAACTGTGGTGATTTGGCCTCAAACTTCAAAACGACCACTTCCGACTTTCATTCGGCAGTCACTTTTAGATTTTTCTCTATACTGATGATCGCTCTTTCGCGGTTTCATAGAGGATCAATCGTACGAACGATTTCAACCGCTTGACTGACGAGCCCTTTGGCCAAATCCACGAAGCCGTTTGAAGCTTCACCGTCATTGATTTGCTTGGATTGCGCAAGCACGATTTCAGGTGAAAGTGCATCCACAACTTTGGAGGCTAACTCTCGGCTTTGCAAGATATCCAGAGACGTGATTATCTCGTCTTCGCGAGTACTTGATTGAACATTGACCATGCTTCCACCAGATGTGGCGGTTGGATCAATAGCTACTAACTCTTTACCGAGTTGGAGGAAAATCCTAGACTCAGACAGGTATCCGCGAGGCCAAAAAAGTATCACGCTCAAACACGCGATGACCACCGTGGATTGAAACGCTAAGAGCTTTCATTTGGCTCGCCTCAACTTGCCAACAATCTCTTGTGAATCGACTGCTAAAGAATCATCGATCATGCAGTACAACCGGTGGAATCAGGGTGATAATCGGAGTAGCCAGCATTAATGCAACTACCAGATCAGGAAAGACCTACCTTCACGGTAATTGCCACAGATACGATGTTCAATCATCATCCCATCGGCCAACCAGATTGTCCGACACTACTGCAACCAAAGCAACAGTAACGGAATAATCGTTACGATCGCTTCGTCGGTATCTTTTCACCATGTGGAGCAGTCTGCCAGTTCTCGGAAGAAAGACAGATTACGGATAGCAAGGACTTCGAGCTATTGAAAATGCTCCGCATCTAGCTGGTAATACACTCCGGAAAATCCTTCAACTGCTTTGCCCTGAGGTATCACTGTAAAAGTGCCCGCTAGAGAATGCTGACGAAACGATTTGCTGGCGTACTTCTCGTTCACTAGGTGGACTTCAATCATGTGTGTTAGTGGCGGCTGGGTGCCGAAACAGCATGTCGCCCAATCAGGAACAAGAATAAACGATTTGGAGTTCTTGCTAGAAAGTGATGTCGGGTGGATGTATCCCTTTAGAAAAATTTTTTGCCCGTCCAATCGAACCGCTTCGGCCGTCGGCGTATCGGGAGCCCCGCTCGGGCTCTTTAGTACTCCAAAGGATACTCGTTCGTATCCGTCAGGAACCTCGGTCAAATAGACGTAGGTATGCTTGACCGGTGCAACAACCATCATTATTGACCCAAGAGATAACCCTGCCAATGCAATGTTCTTCCCAGTCAACTCCTCTTGAAAACGTCGGATTGCACTCAATCCAGACAGTGCAAGAACAACTGCTAGAAGTGGCAAAACAATCAGATAGGGGGATTCCCAGGCCATAAAGCCAATCAAGCCAAAAATCACTGATATGACGGCCGCCCGACTCAATGCCTTGTAATCAAAATCCTCGCCTTCCGCGCTGGACGCTTTGTCTATGGCTGGCTCTTCGATAAGTGTTGACATGGCTGAAATCAGTCGATCGACAAATAGGAATGATAAAAGACGTGTCTCGCTAAACAACTGTTGGGACAAGGGAGACGCCCGAAATGTGTGGTAAGCATCCAGTTTTTCTAGGGTGTTATCTTAATCCACCCGTTCCAACATACCACATCGCAAGTCCGGTTAGGGACATCGCGATCATGATTACGAACAGTCCATAAGGATGGTTCGATTCTGCCAAGTTTCGACTTTCCGTTTGTATGGTCAATTCCCGAGATTGATTCCGTGCGGCATTATCCAAATAGGCTACACGGACATCTTTGCGCCATTGCGGGAGCTTAGGCAGGTGATTGGGATCGGTTCCCTGTACCTTTCTATAAGCTTTCCCATCGATAAAATCGATTTCTGCCAGCCCAAGGCTCATTTGCCCCGAGGTTGTAAGGGGAGCTCCGTTCGATCGATATTTACCAAGATCGTTCGGGGAGGGTTTCCCGGCTTTGGGAATCGGAAAATGGGTCTTGGCCCGCTTGACCGATGCTGGGTCTATCTTTTCCATTTCGGCCAACAAAGCCTCAGCCTCCGGAAGTGGACATGCTCGCATAAAATTGATAACCGGAGAACGAATCAGCCAGTCATCGGGTTTCTTGGCCTGTTTGAACAGTTTCATCAATTTGTCCAGATGTCGCCAATCTTCCAGTCTCGCAAGGTCTGGAATCACGAGATCTGCCAAATCCGGCCTATCGAGCAGTTTTGCCATGGCATCTGCAACCTTGAGCGGCTCAATCTTTTTGCCCTCGGTCGCATGGAACCTGAGGGCTCCCACGATTGCATAGACATCAACGTAATCGGACTCTTCGTTCTGGAAATAATTTTCGACCAGGACCGGAAGACCATCGGCTCCGACCAGCGAAAGATAAGCCGCCGCTAACGCGTCCAGGGCTTTGCGTTCTTTCTCGTCGACGCTCCTAATTTTGGTCTCCATCCATTTCGCATCTTCCTTGACATCACAAATAGCGACCAGCGTGTAGTACAAGCGTTTGCGATCGACAGAAATGGCCGGATCGTTGATCCATTCAATTAACCGCTCTCGCTGAATTTGCGGCTTGAGCTTTACAACTTCGTCGTACGGTGCTTGCGCGAATTCATCATATGCATCTCGCGACAACAAAAAATCCGGGTGTTCGAAATAACTTTGGTAAAACGCTAATCGCTTGACGGGTTCCTCCGGAAGCGCTAGTAGTTTTCCAAGATATTCCTTTGCTTCATCGGTCAACGCAATTGGGGCGGACCAAACGAAACTCTTGGGGTCGACCCCTTGGATCAAGAATGTTTTTTTCGATTCTGGAGGCCCATAGTAAGTCGCTTCAACACTCATGCCTACCTTGGCGTACAGATCCCCTTTGACGATTTTTTCAATCCGAAACGTACCGAGGGAATCGGTTGGGGTTTCGGAAACTTTAACAAGCGATGCTAGAGCGACAACATCCATGGTCTCCATCTCTTGACGCATTGTCTGACCAGAAGCGGAACAAAATGGACAGGTGTTCGCTAGCGAGACGGATGCCATGGTCGTGGACAATGCAAAAAAAGCAATTGACACCAATCTGGCCTTCGTCGTTACAGATCGAAGAATCCCTTTATTCAACATAAACCTCATTCCCCAAACATCTGGGACAATCGTAAAGGACGCGTGCAGTCCTTGTAATTTAAGTCATCCGGACGCAGTTGGACCAGTGTCGTGGCAAGATTTCTAAAAAAGATCGTGGACTCACGCTAGCGATTCCAGAAATATCCTAGTATCGCACCGGTTAGCAACCCACCAATGTGAGCGAGATTAGCGAACGGCAACGCTCCGACCAATCCCACAACAATGATGAACCCCACCATAAAGTATGAGTCGGGAGGGAAGTAAATCCCGAGATCTCTCCGGATCCTCGTTTTCACTGCCAAATACCCAAACAGCCCCATTACGACTCCTGAAATACCTACAAAAAAGGGAGTTCCGCCGATGGCCTTAATTCCCATTATGGTGGGAGGCATTAATCCCTGTAGCAAATGAGCCCCTAACGCACATATCAACATTATTGCGATGTACTTACCCCTCCCCTCTAAGCGTTCTGCCAAGCGACCCAAGGATGCGAGCGACAACATATTGACCAAAAGGTGAAGGGGCCCACCATGCAACAAAGCAGGGGTGAAAATTCTCCACACTTCGAATTTCTTCAGTGATGCAGCTGGGTCACCCGTATCATCAAACAGCTTGAAATCAACGAATCGAAAGTTGCTTAAGATCGCCCATCCAAGCTTTTCTTTTTGGTTTACCCCGCCGAACCATGTTAGAAATCCGACTATAACGCAGACGATAATCAGCCCTAGCGTCACGGGAGGCATGCTTTGGTTGTTCAGCCTCGCACTGCTCATGGTAGATGTGCTAGAACGAATCTGCTTTAGGTTCTTCTCTCGCTGCTTTTGAATCGCGCGCTGCTCTTCCAAGATCGCATTTGCCCTGGCCTTAGATTGTGAGTATTTCACGTTCGCTGGATCCGCTCGGAACGCTTCTAATTCTCGCCGCGATAGTGAAAGCTTATCCTCTTCTTTTATCCATACCGACCATTTCTGTGGCACTAAGTTCTCTTGCTCAACGTGGGTTGCAACACCCAGTGTAATAAGATAGGCGACGAAATTCTCAGCGTTTTCCCGTGAATCCAAGTCTGTGAGGTGTCGCATTAAAAAGTCTGTCGTTCGCGTTCAAAAGGATTTTATCTATTTGTTGTTTCGTCTCATTCTACCAGAATCGATCTCTCTCAGTAAGGTTGCGAACCGCGCCCGCGTTCGAATCCGCCCCTACGCGATGCCCCTACGCGATGGTCCTACGGGATCGCTTTCAAGGCTTGAATGGGGACATAATACTTTACGTAAGTCTTGCCGTTGGTGAAGCGCTCGCCACGCGGATCTTCGACCAATACGGTGGCTCTCCGAGTTATGCGATTGACGATCCCCGTTAAAACTTTGCCTTGATAACGAAAGGCCACTCTGTTTCCCGTCTTTACATTAAATTGCTTTGCTGCTCGCTCTTGCTGCGTGACGAGCTCGTGCCGAAATTCTGTATGACGAAACATGTTTCTGGCAATCGATTGAAAGCGATTGGCAGCGCAGTCGCTTTGATTCCACACCAACATCTCACACAAGTGAAGCAACTCGTGCTCAACTATTCTCTGCATAGCCGTCAATCGGTCAAAACAGTCGTAACCGCACACCCTTATCGCACCGTCACCAGGTCGAAAGGATTGAAATAATAATGAGGTTGAAATAGCAATTTCAAAATGAACTCGCGCCGGCTTGCCCGCAGACGCAGGATATATGGTTCGGGTCGTTTTGCCGCCAGCCCGAGTCATCCGAGAGCTTAATCGGAACGATAATCCGAACGATTCGGCAATTGACAATGCGACCCCGTCAAGAAAGAGCTCGTCATAGGCATACGCCATTAGCTCCAGATCTTCGCGCGAGACTTTCTGAAAATTGGTTCCCCGCATGACCTTAGATCGCGAGAGAACCTTGTCTGCGATTCGCTTTTGTTTCTCAGCGCGATCCGCCCATGTACCTGGTGTTTGAAACAAAATTTCCCCGAGCCGCTTGGTTCTTGCAATTCGGAGGCCAATCCCACTATTCGGCGAGGACAATGAGCCCGATGCTTGAACTGAATTCTTTCGCTTGGCTTTGGGGTCAAACATTTCGCTTCATGCAAACCTTTTTCTCTACTCTCCTAATCCGCCGCTAATTCCCCGGCATGTTCCAACCACCCCTGCAGTATAGCAGAGCGGCCTGGAGATTCGCACCTGCAACATTCCTGCATCCCTGGGTATACTTACGGGAAATTTGGCCATTACTCGTTTCCCTTCGAGACTCGATATGCGTTTGTTCCTAGCCCTAAAAGCATTTTTCTCAACCCTTTTCAACCCCGCGATAGCCAAAAAAGTCGCGGAAGCGTTGAACGCTGACAAATCCATCGAAAACAAACAGCCCTCTACCTCCGCAGTTTCTCAGACTGTTCCCAAGGAAACAGCCGCCAAAAGCTCGGCCCCAGTAAACAAAGAATCAAGCGGACGCAGCGACGCGCTGACCCTCTTGAGCACGCTGCAACGAGAAGCTCGTTTTCTGGACCTAGTTCATGAATCCCTTGACATGTACACCGACGCACAAATCGGAGCAGCTGCTCGTGATGTCCTGAGGGACACTCGCAAATCACTCGATAAAATGCTTGAGATTAAACCGTTGCTTTCCTCGAAAGAAGGGGGCGCGATCGATCTACCCGAAACGTTGTCTCCTGTGCGTTGGAAACTACTTGGTGGTAAATCGAATCGTGGGGTTGTCGTTCATGCTGGTTGGATAGCCACGAAAACAGAGATCCCAAAATGGAACGGTAGTCGAGACGATTCCATGGTTTTGGCTGCTGCAGAAATTGATTCGTAACGATCTGGACTATTTAAATGTACCTTCTGGCAACGGTCGATGATGCAGGCTGCTGAACCGGTGAACCTGATCAACGAAAACTCAATAATAATAGAAACTGCCTGTCGTCTGCACCTTGGTCTGATGGAGATCTGCCCTCAAGAACCAAATGTGTTCGGCGGCATTGGTATCATGGCCGAGCAGCCATTGACTCAAATCGAAGGTGTGGTCGGAACGGCCTCTAAATCCCAAGAACTAGATATCGTCGCAGATGCTTATTGGAAGTCGCGAATCGCCAATCTGTGCGAGCGTTGGAAGTCGATCTGCAACGAAACGCACCTACCACTAAAACAAATCGTTCTTCACAAAAGTGCACCTCCCCACTGCGGCCTCGGATCGGGGACTCAAGTAGCCTGCGCAGTTACGGCGATCCTCGAGCGTGCCCGCGGCAGAATCATCTCATCGACTGAA
This sequence comes from Pirellula sp., assembly GCA_046344995.1. Classification (GTDB taxonomy): domain Bacteria; phylum Planctomycetota; class Planctomycetia; order Pirellulales; family Pirellulaceae; genus JBKCUI01. The sequence goes on along the minus strand of JBKDKR010000074.1, from coordinate 192,264 downwards.
GACCTAAAGAGCCTGACCGGCCGTGGCGCTCGCTCCTGTGTGGGGCTTCAAGGCTTTATGGAGGGTGGGTTTATCGTCGATTACGGAAATTGCAATGCGACAGCACGGCGTTCTCTACGCTTAGACTTTCCTCCGGACTGGCAGCTTCTATTGGTTCGAGTCTCTAGCTTGGTTGGCGATTCTGGTGAAGCCGAACAACAAATGTTTAATCAATGCGCATCTCATCCCAACGCGAATCGAGAACGAATGCTCGATCTAATTGAGACTGAAATTGTTCCCGCAATTCAGACTCGGGACTGGGATCGATGGGACCGTTCGGTTGGACAATACGGATACTACGCAGGGAAGATTTTTTCTGAATGCCAAGGAGGCATTTATCGCACGCCTGAGATCGGTCGCTTAGTTGATTTGCTCACCAAACTCGGTTGCCAGGGAGCGGCTCAAAGTAGCTGGGGGCCGACAGTTCTGCTGGTCGCAAAAGATCAGGAACATGCGGTGTGGCTATCAGATGCTATCAAGATCGAATTTCCCAATGCCCTACTTGAAAGCACTTCCCCCCAAAACAATCCCGCACGCTTGATCCTCAAATGACTTACATCGGCAGATTGGCACCGAGCCCCACCGGAGCCCAGCATATCGGCAATGCGAGAACCTACCTCGTGGCCTGGCTGCATGCTAGAACGAATCAAGGCAAGCTGCTTCTTCGAATCGAAGACTTGGATACTCCCAGAACCAAAATGGGAGCCGAAACACTTATCTTTGAGGATCTGACTTGGCTTAGCTTGGACTGGGATCGTGACTCGTCTTCCCTCGGATTTATTCGCCAGTCAGACCGAACCGATCGGTACGCCGAAGTCCTCGACCAGCTCAAGTCCCGCGAGCTTGTTTATCCCTGTATTTGCACCAGAAGTGAAATCGAAGAGGCTGCTAGCGCTCCTCACGAAACCTTTCTTGATGGTACGGTGTACAATGGCAAATGCGAGTCTAACTGTGTTGCAGATGCTTTAAGTTTCGATCGCCAAGGTATCAAATATACTTGGCGATTTCGTTTCCCGCGATTGAACGAAGTGACGTGGATGGATCAGTTTGCAGGTACACAGTCACTGATTCCCTCTCAATCGCTCGGTGACTTTGTCGTAGCTCGAAACTACGGACCAGTGGCCTATCAGCTGGCTGTTGTCGTGGATGATCACGATTCGGGAATCAACCACGTTGTTCGCGGCAACGATCTCATTTTTAGTACTTACCGGCAATTAGCGATCTACCAGGCTATGCAATGGGTGCCTCCAAACTGGATCCACCTACCGTTAGTCGTGGGAAACGATGGACGCCGGCTCGCCAAACGCCACGGTGATTCTCGACTCAGCTACTATCGTGACGTAGGGGCCAAACCTGAGGAACTATTAGGTGCAATCGCTCAGAGTCTGGGACTAATGAGCAGTAAAACTCCCATCAACACAAAGCAGATTCTGGAGCTTGCCCAATCCAACCCGGACTGGCTTCGCAATATCCCTGTTGCACCGTTTCAGTGGATTGTTTGATTGGAACGAAGCCTCTAGAAAAATGGGTTGTCTTTGCTTTTTGGCGGAACCCGTAAAAATCCTTCTGCGACTTTGAGATCTTCTTTGGTTGTGATCTTAATGTTGGATTCAGAGCCTTCGACGCAATAGACCGACGAACCCATCGCCTCGACAACTTGTGCGTCATCTGTAGGTGTTCCCTGAACGCGAGCATATGCTTTTTGGAGCAACTCGGTATGGAAGACTTGAGGGGTTTGCGCCTGCCACAAACCATCGCGAGCGACCGTCTCTATGATTTTACCGGAGGAATCACAGCGTTTGACTGTCGCACGAATAGGCGAAGCCAATAACGCGGCCCCTTTTTCATCAGCAGCACCCAAAACGGCATCGAATGCTGACCGAGTTAAACAAGGCCTAGCGGCATCGTGAACAGCTACCAAACGAATCGATTCCTTGACTCTCTCCAGCGCGTTTCGGATGCTTTCGTACCTCTCACGTCCTCCTAACACCAATTCAACTCCCAGCATAGTGAGTGTCCCAGAGAACTTTTCTTGGACCATTTCTTTATCTTCAGGAGAAATCGCCATGATGATTTGAGCGACTCTCGGATGGTCGGAAAACAGCTGGGCGCTATGCTGCCACACAGGCTTTCCGGAGCACAGTGTGAAGACTTTTTTCATGTAAGGATCGCGAAATCGAGTGCTTTTGCCTGCCGCAGCTAAGATTATCGAAACATCACGTCGCATGACTGCCATTCCAAGTTCGAGAACGATTTGTAGCGAACAACTTATACGTAATGACTTATTTAAGTCCAGTCCCTAACGACCGTCCACTGAGTGCGCCACGAACTCCAAGCTGCCCTGGATCTCGAGCTACCTTGTCTGCAAAAACCCGAGCATCATCGACAATCGGTTGCAATCGAGATGCCAACTGCTGAACGTTTGCAGAGGCGGTCTGGATGTTACGCATCGTATCGACCGCTTGAAAGTAAAGCCGATCGTCGTCTATCAATTGCTTGATCGTGCCATTTCCATCGTTCAGCCGATTTGCGAACTTCCTTAAATCGGTCGAAAGTACATCCAAGTTTGCCAGTAAACTAGCAGCGCGTTCTACAAGCTCTGCGCTGTTTTCTTTGACAGGCTCTGTGATTTCTGCGATGTTCTCGATTGCACGATTCGCATTGGCGACGGCGTCCTTTACCGATGTTCCGATCCCCTCAAAATCCTTGCCAATTCCCTCTAAACTGTTGCTAAAGGTTTCGATACCCTTGAGTGTTCGCTGCGTTTGTTGCAAGGTTGTTTGAGCCTCTGTAAACAGCTGGGGAAGAAGTGCGATGCTTCTAGATATAGCATCGCCAACTCTCGCTTCTTCCAGTTGCCTCGCAACCCGATTGATCGTGCTGGACGTTTCGCTAATGCTGTTAAGGGTGGTTTGCACCGAATCAGCCATGCTCTTGATCGGGCCCGTACCGCTATTAATTGACTCCTGCAGAATCGCAGCAATCTGATCGAAACGTTCGAACGCTGGACCGACACTAGCCAATGCCTCGAGAGGGTCTTTGGCGACTTCGCCCCCTTCATAATAATCACGATCCGCCATAAGTTCTTGAGAAAGACGTTGCTCGGTTTCATCTAGCATGCCATCGGGATTGGTCCCCGCTATTCCATCGAATCTAGTCAACATGGATGCTTGTGATGGAGCAACAAATTCTACTACCGAGTCTCCCGTGATGAGCGACCCCATCATGATCATGGCGAGCTCTTCTTTTCTAATTTGGTACTCCCCTTTGATTTCTAGAGTCAAGTCCACACCGCCATCCCCCTGACGAAGGAAAACGTTGGAGACCCTACCAATCGTAACCCCGTTTTTTCGAACTGGTGTGTCGACGGTCACTCTGGGGGTTCGTGGAAAGTTGATACTCACGCGATATCGCTCTTCCCACAACGATGGGCCGCGACCAAAGAATGCGATCAGTAACACGCATATAATGCATGCCGCCAACACTAATACGCCCACACCGAAACGATAGTTGCTATCTTCCATGATTGCCTCGTGTCTTACGTCGCGTCCTTGGGTGGTTCTGGATAATGTCTCAGAGAATCGAGATCCCCTCGACCTTTGTCGGCTAACATCTCCATTAATCTCTCGCCGGCTTCACCCGCCACGAATTGCTTGACTCGTCTATCCTGTACAGTATCGAGCTGGCTTGGCGAGCCATCAAAGAGTATTTGCGATTCGCCTGGTTTGAGTCGAGCGAACGGGTAAAGCATGATTATACGATCAGCAATCTTGCGTGCCGAATGCATGTCGTGCGTAATCACAATACTCGTTACTTCGTATCGTTTCCTGGTTCGAATGATCAGCTCGTTGATCACATCACTCATGATGGGATCCAGCCCGGTGGTGGGCTCATCGTACAAAAGCAGATCCGGTTCGAGAATTAGTGCTCGGGCCAGACCAACTCTTTTTCTCATCCCCCCAGACAGCTGAGACGGTTTCTTAGGCAAAACGTTTGTTGGTAAGCCAACTTCATTAAGCCGATCTCGAATCAATTGCGATTCGCTTTTCCCCTTCGGAGTACCATGCTGCTTCAGTGGAAACGCAATGTTTTGCTCAATCGTCATGCTGTCAAAAAGAGCGGCATTCTGAAAGACGAATCCAAATCGCTTTCGCAACGCGGTCATCGACGCGTCGGTGAGAGACTTGATGTTCATTCCGTCAAAAAAAATGTTGCCCGATGTTGGGGCCACTAATCCGACAATCGTTTTGAGCAACATCGTTTTGCCACAACCGCTCTCGCCGATTATGGCTACCGTTTGCCCCTTGGGAATCGAAATCGAAATCTCACTGAGAATCGTTTGCTTTCCAAAACGAAGCGATAGGCCTTCGGTTTCTACCAAGGCGCGAGAGCCGGGACTCGATTCGTCGAGTACTTGTTCCAAAAGACTTGCGTTCATTAGAACAACTTGGTCCCTCTCGGCCACAAAGCATACTCGATCCCATTAAGCATCAGATTCAAAACAATATCCAAAGCGAGAATCATGACAAAGCTTTGTACGAACGCTGTGGTTGCTGCTCGACCAACCCCATCCGCTCCAGGTAAACAATGAAACCCATGGTAACAACTTACCACCGATATGATGGCTCCGAAAACAATGCTTTTGAAAATGCCCGCAAACAAATCAAAGCCATTCACGAAATCGCGGCTGTTACGCAAGTACTGAGCGTGGTCGATGCCCAGCACAATTACGCTGTGAAAGTACCCTCCAACGATTCCCATAAAGTCCGCCATTACCGTTAACGCAGGAATGAGTAGAACACACGCGAGGAATCTTGGTACAACGAGGTAATGTATGGGGTTGGCGCCCATACTTATGAGTGCATCAATTTGTTCAGTGACTCGCATAGTGCCAATAACTGCTGCCATTGCACTGCCCACTCTACCCGCCAACATTGTTGCCGCGAGAACAGGGCCTAGCTCGCGAACTAGCGATTTATTGATGACCGCCCCAAGCCTCGTTTCCAGGCCAATGTTCTTAAACTGATCGTAGCTGTGAATCGCCAACACCATTCCAATAAAGGTACCGGTGAGGGCAACGACTGGTAGGCTTAACACGCCGACAGAGTAGAAGTTGGGAAGAAGCGTGTCTTTCTTTGGCTTCGCGGTAAACATCCAGCGAAACATTTGAAAAGCAAATAACGAGATGTCTCCCAGCACAGTCAAGCCTGAGACGACGACGCTGCCCCACGCGACAGCGATCTTCTCGATACCCCTGGGGAACCGCGATCGAATTGTGGAAGTCCCATTTTCAGACATCATGATGTTACCATCGGTTGTCAAATCGCGTAACTTGAGCAAACTTTGCCGATCAAGCGGAATTTTAGGGGCCAGAATGAGTCTGAAGGCCCAGAAAATCGACTTGTTACACCTTACGACAACTTAACGTGCTTTCTTTTGCTGGCTAATTCCAATGCGTTAAGTACCAACTTTTTCAAGAAAAGGCAGCATTCTACGAACACTCCTCCGTAATACAATTTTCTAGAAAGCGCATCCGCGGGATAGCGAATTGCATTGCGAATGAATTCGATGGCTTTCGTCGACGTATATTTACCTGGTGAAAGGAAACCCTAATGGAGAGGCAACTAGTCATGAGTGGACCTGGCTCGGCCGGCAATGTAATCAGTGCTTTAGCAAGCTTTGTTTATCCAGGCCTGGGGCAGCTCGTTCAAGGACGTTTAATCGCTGCACTCGTGTTTTTTGTTATGGCTACATTGCTTTGGTTTGTTCTGCTCGGCTGGATCATTCATATTTGGGCCACCATCGATGCCGCCCTCTATCGGGGGTAACACGAGCAGAATAGAATTCGGGCCCGTCGTTTTGTTGTCTTTTTGTCTGTTCGCTCCGTATCTGTGCCGTATCGAAACGCTCTATATGCCATTACAGAAACTTGGAAGCCATCCGCTTTTTCTTTTGATGACCTCTTTTCTTTGTGCTATCGGGCTGATGTTGCTGTATGCGGTCTATCTAGAATTAAAGCATGGGCGAACAGGTTGGTTGCGCGTAATCTTGGCAGCCGGAATTGTCTATGGACTCGCCGACGAGTTTGGGTTTAACCTCTTTTCGCCACCATCATTGACGATCGTTTGTTCGATATTGTTTTCCGCAGCTTGGCTTGTGGATGTCATCGAACGTCGCGAAAGATCAAACGCGACGGTTTCGAAAGATTGAGCATAAGCAACTTGAGAGCTTGGTCGGTCTATTGCCCTTATGCTATTACCCTTGTGGAAGGGGAATGGGGCCGATGTTGGCGAATCCTAGCAAACGTACTTGATTGGTAGGTTGTTGCTGCAACTATTAGCAAGTGTTACTGTTTTCGATGGCGAATTACGAAACCCTCTCAAGATTCTTTGCTCCACCCGACGCAATGATCCCGAGACCAATCGAGTTAGGCTTGTTACTGTAGGTCTAGATAGAGAATGGGTCAGACTATGAAAATCCGATGCTTGAAAGCAAAGCTGATCCAGGGTTACGCACGTCGATAAGCGGCAATAGACAAGATTCTCGGATCTTCTCTGTCGGAGGTGTGTTCCGAAATAATCTTAGAAGAATCTGAACAGGCTCGAGGTTGCGGTATTCCGAGGACATTGCGCAGTCCATTGAGCTCCATTCGGGATAATCTCAGCGAACTCTGCGTAAACCAGCCTACATCTGGACTAAAGGTTTCGGATCGCAAAACGATCGGCCGGTCTTTCTCGTTTGCCTCTAAGACCAAAACGAGGCGCTCAGTCGAGTCCTTTCCAGGAACTACCGCAACGATCTGTTCTTCGCGAGTCAAGGCAAATCTCCTTTTCAAATCTCCAGAGGCAACCTACGTTGTCGATTTTAGCCAGAGCAAGATACTTAACAAGTCTTATTGAGACATTGTCTCAGAATTAGGTAGGCGCAAAAAAAAGGCGTTCCGTGTTAGGAACGCCCCTTATGGATTTCGAACAGCACGGTTCTATTTTCCTTCAGCACTGCCATCAGTGGCAGGCTTATCCTCAGATTTCGACTCCTCGGAGTCAGACTTCTTTTCGGTATCTTCTTTGGACTCATCATTGGAATCACCATCCCCAGGGCCGCCACCCATTGACGCTCCGCCCGGGTTGATCGGTGGGACATAATCAGGTGGAGGTGTTACCACCTTTGCCTTCTGATTCTCCTGGAACAACATAACTTGTGTCATGATCGGTTTCGCTGCGAATAAAGCGACTATGCCGATTACCACAATGATGATTAAACGAATCTGCTGGCCTTTCATGATCTTCTCTGGACTTACAGAGGTCCGCCTGGGGGAGTTGGAGCTGCTCCCTTTGCTCCCTTAGTTAGATCTTCGGAAGGTGGAGCTACGTTTTCAGCAGGCTTGACGCTAGTGTCTGGTCCGCATCCAATTGCACCAAGAGCTAAAATTGCTAGTAACAAGTATCGCATTCTGAAAAACTCAATCTGTTAACGAATTGAAAAGAGCCCGACACAATGTCGGGCTCAAAGTTCAAACCAAATCTAAAAGAAACTAGTTCTGGATAGATGCTACGGTGCCGTCTGCACGACCGCTTAGGTTGAGGATCAAGGTGTCGTCAGTGTTGTCGTTTAGACCTTGAACGGATCCGTCAGCCATGGTGTACTGAATGACTCCGCCAGCATGCTTGGACGAGAATCTCCAGCCTTGGAACCACCAGCAGCCTTCACCAATATCGCAGATCGTGTCGGCACCGAAACCAGCTCCCCAGCCAGTGGAGGTTCTGTATGGGTTACGCATGACTTCTGTGAACAAAGGCCCGCAGTTCCAAGAGTGTGCAGTGATTCGGCGACCACTCTTAGCAATTTGGTTCGAGTAAGCACCGATGACTTCACCGAACATCAACACGTTGCTGGATCCGTCAGTTACACCACCGAAAGTGGTCTTGCTTCGGTTCCAGAAAATACCTGCACGATCAACACGGTTCATGCCGTTCGTAACGCCAGCGGCAACAGGATTGGTTACCATACCAGCTTGACCAGCAACACCGAGGTAGTTGGTAACACCGTAGGTGGACTGAACGTTACCAGTCCAAAGAATTCCCCATCCCCAACCTGGGTTGGTGTTGATTCTGTGTACCAAGTATCGTGGGCCAGTATCATCAACTGCATCGGATGGACAGAGGAAAGCACCGATTCGGTTCGATACCAAAACGTCCAACGCATTCGTTGGGGTCGCAGTTGGAGTTGCTTGCCAGAAACCAGCGTGTCTCCAACGATCGGTTGTAGGCACGTTGTCAACGTTGCCAGCCAAGTTCAATTCACGCCATTGTGCAAATGGCTCGTAAAGAGCAGTTTGCTCCATGAATGGGAGAATGAAAGGCAGAGTTCCGATGTACGGAGCTCGCTCTGGCCATCCAACTCCGCCAGGAGAAGTGGTAAACCAACTGAAGTCGGTTTGACCATTTTCGATGCCTGCGATCAACCCTGGTGGGAATCGCTTGTATGCACTCTCGAAGTTGAGAGCAGCAAGACCGATTTGCTTTAGATTGTTCTGGCAGCTCATCCGACGTGCGGCTTCACGAGCAGCTTGAACGGCTGGTAGCAAAAGACCAACCAAGATACCAATAATGGCAATAACAACGAGCAACTCGACCAAGGTGAAACCTCGATGACGAGCAACAATACGCTTCTTCATGAACTAAACCCTTAATAAGAAGAAGAAAAAAAATAAAAACGCCTTTTCGAAACAACTTCTAAGGCTCTTGCGAACACTTAGGACATGTATCCGAATCCGCTGTGGGAGGGCTAAACCCGTCGCGGAGTCGCGTGTGTGAGTGCAACTGCTCTATCAAAACAAGCGGAGAATATTTGTCAACTATCCAAAATTCGCCGAAACTTTATGGAAGTCTCGATTAATCTTGGAGTAGCTGAGCTTCATTCAGCCAAAAAACAAGGTTTTTGCATGGTTTGCGAGCTGATTCCGTCATCGATCAATCCTTGCACTTGCCCTGATAATTTTTAAAAAAAATCAAAATAATCCCAGGTTAGAATTTCAGACACTTATACTGGTGGTTTAGGGTTGGTTTTGCATAAGATCGGCTTCTGATCGCGGCGGCCTAAGGCTTGACAATTTTAGAAATCTTCAATCGAGCCACCCCGTTGGGGGGGGCTGTTTTGTCTGCTCATTAAATCGCATTAACTTCACGCTGTCTGATAATTACTTCTGGCTCTCTTTGCATGGTTAAGGGGACGTTTGAGAATGGGATTGGGTGTGGCATAGCCAATTCCCCCCCTTCGAACCTGCTATGATGACGCTATCGCGATGTCAGCGTTACGAAGCGATCTTCCATCGATAGAATCCCACCCAAACTACCCTACCTCAACAAAGGTCACGTAACAGATGAACTCTTCTCGCCGCCTTTTTTTAAATCAAACATTCACAGCTGTCGCTGCGTCACACTTTGCTTCTCGATCCATGGGGGCTTCTCAATCCCTGGGGGCGTCGAATAATGCCGGTCGGCTTCGTCTGGCAAGTATCGGTGTCGGCGGTATGGGGGCAGCCGATCTCCAGTCATTGAGCTCTCACCAAGATGTGGACGTTGTTGCTCTATGTGATGTTGATAGCAACAATTTAAATGCGGCAGCTCAAAAGCATCCCAAAGCAAAACTCTTTCGTGATTTCAGGAAGATGTTTGACGAGTTGAGTCAGGAAATCGATGCGGTTTCGGTATCGACCCCAGATCACACGCATGCTCCCGCGGCAATGACTGCAATGAATCATGGAAAGCATGTTTATTGCCAAAAACCACTCACTCACGATGTTTACGAGTCTCGCCAACTAAAAAAGATCGCCCAAGAGAACAAGGTTGTGACGCAGATGGGGACGCAGATTCACTCCGCGACACAGTATCGTACTGCCGTAAAGCTGGTTCAAAGCGGAGCAATTGGAAAGATACGCGAAGCCCACTCTTGGAGCAATAAAACGTGGGGTTACGAAGGCCCCGCTCCTGTCAGTTCGCCCGTGCCGGATCATCTCGATTGGAACCTTTGGCTTGGTACATCTACCGAGATCCCTTACTCTCAAGGGCATTATCATCCCGGCAGTTGGCGTCGCTGGTACGCATTCGGATGCGGGACGATGGGGGACATGGCAATACACATCCTGGATCCTGTTTTTTCTGCGTTACAACTCGGTGCGCCGACTAGCGTGATATCCAGCAGTTCTGCCCCACCAAAGAATTCATATGGGATGCAGAATCACACTCGCTATCGCTTTCCTGCGACCCAATACACAACCAACGATTTCATTCTTACATGGAGCGATGGCGGTAAAATGCCCGACACAGAAGAATGGCCTCTGCAACTTGCAAATAGCAAGCGAATGGGGTTGCCAGATCAAGGCTCTATATTCTTGGGCGAGAAAGGCGCCATTCTCCTTCCTCACGTGGCGATGCCAGTTTTGCTTCCTGCTCAAGACTTTGTCGACTACAAAATTGATGCCGCACCCGATGGGAATCATTACCACCTCTTTGTTGATGCGTGCCTCGGTGGCAAACCGACCACTGCTAACTTTGGATATGCAGGACCTCTAACGGAAGCCGTATTGCTCGGAACTCTGGCTAATCGATTTCCTGGGGCAGACCTAGATTGGCAAGCTGATGAAATGAAAATCGCCAACCATGACCTAGCCAATCAATTGCTGCGTAGGAACTATCGTTCCGGATTTGAGGTAGAGAATTTGTCGTAACGTTGAAGCTCAGTGGGCGGGTTGTTTATTTGATGATCCTAGATTCGATAACCACGGGCCGGTTCACGAACTGGCCTTGCTCCAGTCGAGCTGTGGTTGAGCAGCTTCCAGGGTTAGCGTCAGTGCAGAGGGCCTCGTAGCCTCGGCCACTACACGGAAGGCCTCGTGGCCTCGGCAAATGCGAGACGGGTTTGTTGATTAGCTTTTTTCTTCGATCTCTCCCGCTTCATTTGAGTTCTAACTCCCAGCTCGCGACGTAATCGCCATGAGCGGATGACGCCTATTTTGAGGGAATCGCAAAAAACGGAATGCCAGGTAGCTAGTTAGCAACTAATGAAATGTTAGTGGACAAACAAAAATTCTTTGCTGTTGATTACACTCCACACGAGATCCTCGTAGGCTTCGCGAATCTTCTCAGACTTGCCCGAAACGTACGTTGTTGCAGTTGCTAGCTCGTCGTCAGTTGGCAGGCGGCTAAACGCGGTACTGTAAAGATCCCGAACGTTCTTAGCGACGATTTCTCCAAAAGATGGATCCGTTGGCGGTATCGTGGAATGTGCCGCTGCCCAACTGGAGATTCGATTCGACGGATCTGCTAGCTTCTCGTTGATTTCCTTAGAGTTCATGAGATGCAAACTTTGGGCAAGATTCGATTCCGTCGTCCGTTCGCATTCGCAGGAAGTTGCCGACTCTGGCCTGCCAAAAACGGTCAAAAAATACGATGCGAATGATGTGCTCGGGAGCTCTATCGATCTTGTCCCCGCCGGCAACGACTCGAATTTAGATCGCATTCCCAACACATCGTCTATGGAATCGAGCAAAACCTCCGCATTCAAACGCTTGGGATAGAACCGCGAATAGCAGTTGGTATCGTGGATGTTCTCAGGGTTCGCCGCCTCGCTCAATTGATAGGTCTTGGAAAGGCAAATCGCCTTAATGAGTTGCTTTAAATCATGTCCAGAGTCCACTAGCGTCTTCGCCAGTGCATCGAGCAATTCGGGATTGGACGGTGGGTTGGTAATGCGCATGTCATCCTCGGGCTCGACCAGCCCTCTTCCCATAAAGTGTTTCCAATATCGGTTGGCAATCGACTTGGCAAAATAAGGATTGGTGGGGGATGTCATCCAATCGGCTAACGCAATTCTTGGATCCCGAGATGGCTCTGGTGATAATGCTGTCGAGTCTAGTCCAGCTGGTGCTAACGGCGCACCTGTCTTGGGGTTTCTAGACGATGGCGTATTGACCTGTGCGACGAACCGAGGCTCTAACGGTTTGCCACTCTCACGTCGTTCCACGGTCGTTAGAAAGGCTGCCATGTGATAGTAATCTTGCTGCCCCCATTTCTCGTAGGGATGATGGTGACAGCGTGCACATTGCAATCGCTGCCCTAAAAACAATTGCGACAGATCCTCAATTCGCGAGTCAGTATTGTCCACTTGTCGCAACCAAGCTAACGCGGGATCAATTTCCATCGTTCCCGAGGCTGTTAGCAATTCTCGAACAAATTTGTCAAACGGTTTGTTCTCTTGGAAGCTGGTGACGAGCCAGTCATGAAATAGGAAGGAAGCATATTTGCTCTCAGTTGACGTGTGTCTGTTGCGAAGGACCGCCGACCATTTGCTCGCGAAAAAATAAGCATACGAGTCTGAAGCGAGCAATCGATTTACTATTTCCTCGCGGGTGCTATGCGAGCTTTGCTGAATCTCCTCTGGAGTCGGCAATCTTCCTGCAATATCGAGAGTGACTCGCCTTAAAAACGTCGCATCATCACAAATCTGTGATGGCGGAATGCCGAGCGTCTTCAGCTTTGCAAACACTGCCGCATCAACTGAATTGTCGCTAGCGGGCCATTCAATGCTGGGGGCACCAAGCGGGATGCTCGCTCGGAAAACTGCGACGTTCCCCTGGTATCGAGCCATGATCGACACTTCTCCTGCACGATCTCGTAATGTAACGAGGCCTGCAGGCGTAACGTCAGCCATGTCTAAATTGTTGGATTCGTACTGTACCGTACGGGTTATGTCTGCTTGTTGTCCATCTACATAAGTCGCGATTACGGCCAACTGCTGGCTGCTGTTTCTCTCGAGCATTCGAGCGTCTGGGAATACTTCGATCCTAGCCACCTTGCGATGGTTCTCGTCCCCATATGGCATTCCTTGAGCGATCCAACGCTTCATCAACCTATAATCGTGCGAATCGACCTCCATTCGCTGCCCGCCACCGTGTGGCACTGTACCAACCGATTTTTGAAGCAATAAGCTTGAGTCCGGAGCGGGAGGGAACAATCGTCGTCCGCGAGATTCAAGAACCAAATGCTCAAAATCCTCGCGAGGTTCAAAGCCCAATAGCGAAAGTCGAAAGCCGTTTTGCCCTGACAGTTTGCCATGGCAACCGCCGCCGTTACAACCGTACTTGGTAAAGAGCGGAACGATCTGATTTGGAAAGTTGACGAGAGGTTCTTGTTCAGGCAATTCAATCTTGAACTGCCCCCTCGCAATCGGCTGACCATCCACCATGGCGACAATCTCCCCCTCGCCAGATGTGATCGGAGTCACCAAACCAGATGAGTCAATGTTTACAAAACCGGCCGGTTCGCTGTGAAATGTGACTTCTCTCGTGAGGTCTTTCTTCAATCCGATGCTGACAGACGAGGCGGGCAACTGCGAAGATACCTGAAGTTGGATACGAGCATCCCGATCTGCAATTCGAACCGAAGATGGCAGCAGTTCCACCACTGCCACGTTGCTTTCTCCCTCCGAACCCCAAACACTTGGCGGCGAGACCGCTACTAGATACCAGCATGCAACGATCGAGTAATAACGCCAACCCGAGCTTGTGTTGAAAAACGACTTGATTTTCGTGGCAATCGATCGCGACATAATGCACTTAGGTGGGCTGAATGGATTCAGAGGTTAAGGCGGGATGACTGCTGCTGCAGCGATGAATAACGATGGGGAAAGCTAGATTAATTCTTTGAGGGGTTCATGGTCCACCAAGAATTGAGGCCTACCCGTCGGGTCAGCAATGGTGGTCGCTGACACGTTTAATCCGAGATTGTGATAAATCGTGGCGATGATTTCTTGCATGTGAACTGGCCTTAATGCGGCGTACTCACCCAGTCGGTTGGTGGCGCCAATCGCTTGGCCTGTTCTCATACCCCCTCCAGCCATATACGCGCAACTCACTTGTGCCCAGTGATCGCGTCCAGCATCATTATTGATTTTTGGAGTCCGTCCGAACTCTCCCCAAACCACAATCGTTACGTCATCGAGCATCCCACGATCATGCAAATCGTCGATCAAAGCGCTGACACACTGATCGAGTTTCCCACCATGATCTCGGACTAAATCGAAATTTTGGCCGTGTGAATCCCATCGACCAAAACTCAAGCTCACAACCCGTACACCAGCTTCAATCAAACGCCGGGCTAGCAATAAGTGTTCATTACAAGTTGGTGCGCCGTCGTATTGGTATTTGTACGGCTTGCCATCGCCGTAACGCTCGACAATCTTTGGATCCTCTTTGGATAAATCGAGTGCATCAAGCAATTTGCTGCTCGTCAGGACATCCAGGGCGCGTTGTTCAAATGCATCCATCCCGCTCATGATGCCTGATGTATCGATATCTCGACGCATTTTGTCGAGGCTCGCTAGCAACTGCCGCCTATCGTTGAGACGGCTCATCGGAATGCTGTTGAGTTTCATATTGTCCATTCCCGGACCATCGGGCTTAAACGCCGAATACGCCGCTCCCAAAAAACCAGCCCCACCTGAGTGGGACCATGGAACGTGCGATGTCTTGGCTGCCAAGCCGACAAACGGCGGTACAGCAGGATCTACCGGGCCATGCAATTTGGAAACCGCCGAACCGATCGAAGGCCGCCCGCCGAGCGCTCGAAGATCATCCGGAAACCATCCGCTCATGCACTGATCAGATTCGTGGCGATCTTTGCATCCCACAACAGAACGGATTACAACCGCTTTATCCATTCTGGCTGCAAGTTGCGGAAAAACCTCACATATCTGAATGCCGGCAACATTGGTCGGTATAGGACGAAACTCTCCGCGAATCTCTGAGGGAGCCTCTGTCTTTATCTCCCACATGTCCTGGTGAGGAGGTCCACCACCTAGAAAAATATTGATCAATCCCTTGTGCGATCCCCGCTTGGGCCCGTGATCCTCTGCCCGTAATAGGTCTGCTAGACCAAGTCCCCCCATGCCGAATCCAAGCGAACCGATCGAAAGAAAATTTCGTCGCGTTAGTCCACTACACAACCGATCAAAACCACCCAAAAAGTCTAACATAGCTAAAGCATCCGTGGAGGGAAATTGGCGGGGACCGTCTGGGGCTAATCGGAAGGGAGACGGTAATCACCTTTCGACGTTGTCTTTATATTATGCATATTATGCCTTGTTGCAAAGTTTTGCGACAAGATCAGGCCTCTAAATGACAACTCTTTTTCAAGTTTATCGGCCCGTAGAGGCTAGTTCAGCTAGATTTCCCCCCCGAGTTTGGTTCTCCTACCCAAAAATTGGTTGGCATTCGCACGACAAAATCGGCTATGATGGAAGAAAGCTGATCCCACCTTTATCGACCCCACCATGCGATTGAATCTATCAAGCTCGCTCCCCATCCTGGGGGGATTTGTTCTGCTCTCCCTCGTACTCAACAGAGAGATTGCTGTTGGTCAGATTCGTTTTAACGAGTCGGTCCGACCCATATTGTCGGACAAGTGCTTCTTTTGCCACGGTCCTGACGCAGCTAACCGCCAAGCGGATTTGCGATTAGATGACCGCAATGATGCGATCACCAAAGGGGCGATTACACCAGGGAACCTCGATGAGAGCGAAATACTTTTACGAATTCATTCGGAAGATCCCGATTTGCAAATGCCCCCTCCCACTTCTAAGCTACCAAAGCTTACTAAAGAAGAAGTGGCCATCTTGGAGCAATGGATCCGCGAAGGAGCTCCTTACCAAAAGCATTGGGCTTTTGAGTCTCTAGATTGGGATCGGCTGGCGCCATACATTCGCAAGAACTTGAGCCAAGGCAATTCCGCACAAGACTCGCCGGTCATGAATTCGCCAATCGATTCGTTCGTTAAAAAGGAATTGAATGCGAGAGGTTTGAGCCTCCAACCCGTGGCTGAGCGGCAAGTCTTAGCCCGCCGCGCAGCCTTCGACATCACAGGCCTGCCACCTAGCCCAGAGCTGCTTAATGAATATCTGAAAGCAACCGATGAACCAATTGCTTACAGAGCCTACCTCGACAAACTACTGGCATCTCCACATTATGGAGAAAAAATGGCGATCGATTGGCTTGATATCGCTCGCTACTCCGACAGCTTCGGCTTCCAAGTTGACCGCGAACGCGCTATGTGGCAGTGGCGGGATTGGGTCATTCGGAGTTTCAATGAGAATAAACCTTTTGACCAGTTCATCGTTGAGCAAATCGCTGGGGATATGCTCCCGAACCCATCGAAAGATCAAATTCTTGCAACCGCCTTTAATCGACTTCATCAACAAGAAAGTGAAGGGGGCTCGGTCGAAGAGGAGTATCGTGTGGAGTATGTCGCCGACCGAGTTCAAACCTATGCAACTGCTTTTCTAGGACTGACTTTCGAGTGTGCGCGTTGTCATGATCACAAATTCGATCCCATATCCCAAAAGGAATATTACGGCCTCTTTGCTATGTTTCAAAACATAGATGAAGCAGGCTTGTATTCTTACTTCACCGATTCTCCTCCAACACCCTCGCTGTCGCTCTCGAACGCTGACCAAGATAAAGTACTTAGCGAGCTCTCGGAACAAGCCAAAAAAGCTTCGGCTGAGCTTATCTCTCACGAATCGTCTCTCGCCGCGTCATCCGAGAACTTCTCTACTGAGAGCTTCTTGCAATTAGTCACCTCTACCCGGGCACCCGTCGCACGTTTCGATTTTGATTCTCTTGAAGATCGCAAGCTGAAGAACTCCGTCTCAGCAGATAAGCCAGCAACTGTCGATGGCGAAAACAAACTGGTCGAGGGCCGAACCGGTATGGCTGTGGAGTTTACTGGCGATGATGCGGTGAAGACTCCTCTGGGGAATTTTCAACGCGAAGAGCCTTTCAGTATCTCTCTATGGCTAAAAACACCAGACGTTAAGGAGCGAGCGGTCGTGTTTCATCGTTCCCGAGCCTGGACCGATGCTGCTAGCCGAGGTTACGAATTGCTCATCGAGGACGGCAAACTGAAATGGAGTTTGATCCACTTTTGGCCCGGTAACGCGATCTCGATCAAGACCACTGCCAGCGTGCCCGTCAACCAATGGACTCACGTTGCTGTCACCTACGACGGCAGCAGCCAAGCCAAAGGCCTACAAATCTTCGTCAATGGCGTCTTGGCTGAAATCTCCATCGAAAAAGATAAGCTAACCAAAACTATCGCCGGTGGGGGGTACGACAATATCGATCTCGGGGAACGATTCCGCGACAAAGGTTTTAAGAATGGTTTAGTAGACGATTTTCAGGTCTTCTCGTTTGCTCTTGCACCCTGGGAAGTACTTTATCAGTTCGACCCAGAGTCAGCCAAAACATGGTTGGAAAAAGCGGCCACCGATAAAGAAATCTATAAACAATGGATTGCGCCGATCAACGCAAGCTTAAACGAACAAGCCATGAAGCTCGCTGCAGACCTCAAGGTCGCGAGAAAGAAATGGCATGACTACCAAGACTCGTTCACCGAAATCATGGTAATGCAAGAGCTCGCAACTCCTAAACCAGCCTACGTTTTGATTCGAGGCGAGTATAACCAGCGAGCCGAACCCGTTTCGGCGATGACACCTAGAGTATTGCCTCCCCTAGCGGAAGGTTTGCCGACCAATCGGCTAGGGCTGGCCCATTGGACTGTGTCGAGGGATCATCCGCTCACCGCTCGCGTCACCGTCAATCGAATTTGGCAAAGCATTTTTGGAATCGGATTGGTGAAAACCTCGGAGGATTTTGGAAGCCAAGGTTCTATGCCACTCTACCAAAATGTTCTCGATGCACTCTCCGCAAGCTTTATTGAATCAGGCTGGAACACCAAGGATCTTATGAAAACGATCTTGTTGAGCGACGTGTATCGCCAGCGAAGCATTTCAGATAACCTGCAAATTATGACGGACGATCCAGAAAACGAGTTGCTGGCGCGAGGGCCTCGCATTCGCCTCAGTGCGGAAATGATCCGCGACAATATGTTGGCTTCAGCTGGCTTGATCGATCTGTCTCTCGGCGGGCCTCCCGTGAATCCATATGAACTATCGGAATCGTTTAAACCCGCCGGCCCATCGGGAGGAAACGGCGTATACCGCAGGAGCCTCTACACAAACTGGCGCCGCACCGGGCCTCCTCCGGCCATGATTGCATTCGATGCACCGCGAAGAGCCGTCTGCACTCCAAAACGCGAACGGACCGAATCGGCATTGCAATCTTTGATCTTGCTTAACGGTATTCAATACGTGGAGGCCGCGCGGGCTCTGGCTGCCAAAGCCTACATGCTAAATCCTGGCGATGAGCAAAAGCAAATCGAGGCGATGTTTCAAGCTTGCTTAAGCCGTTCACCACAAAATCGAGAGCTCGAAATCTGCCAAAAACTTCTCAGCGAACAGCGAGAAGTATTTAAGGCATCTCCTGAAAAGGCAAAGGAGTTTTTGAGCGTTGGTCGACACAAAACTGATGCGGTTATACCGGATGAGGTTTTTGCCGCTTTGACTGTATTGGGTCAAACGCTCTTCAATCATGACTCGTGCATAATGAAACGATAAAGGATAAAAGCCATGGACAATCAAGACTTCATTCGCGCGAGTTACCTTCGATCAAGACGTTCCTTTCTTGGGGGCACAGGACTCGGACTCGGTTCTCTCGCTCTAGGCTCCATGCTACAGGAGCAAGGCCTGGCAGACGATCTGCAAACCACGGGTACGGGAGGGACGCTCTCACGATTCCATCATCCTCCCAAGGCGAAGAGAGTCATTTATCTTTTCATGTCTGGTGGACCATCGCACTTAGATCTTTTCGATTACAAACCGAAATTGAACGAACTGCATGGGCAGCAACTACCGGATTCAGTTCGCGGTGGCCAGCGTTTGACTGGTATGTCTGGAAATCAATCCTCAATTCCCCTCGTAGGCAGCCCCTTTAAATTCAATCAAAACGAAAAGACGGGAGCTTGGTTCTGCGAGCATTTGCCTCATACTGCGTCCATTGCCGAAGATCTTTGCATGGTGAATTCCATGTATACCGAAGCGATCAATCATGGTCCGGGCGTGACTTTTTTTCAAACCGGAACTCAAATCGCCGGCCGACCGAGTATAGGTTCATGGTTGAGTTATGGTCTCGGTCAAGAAAATGAAAGCTTGCCAGGCTTCGTTGTGATGGTGACCAAAGATAAAGGAGGCCAACCACTCGGGGCCCATCTTTGGGGTAGTGGTTTTCTTCCTAGCAAACATCAAGGTATTCTGCTTCGAGCTGCCAAGGATCCGGTTCTGTATTTAAGCAATCCTCAAGGGGTCGATGCAACTGGTCGCAGGTTGATGTTGGACCGCTTACGAGAACTGCACGAATTCCAAATGGCAGATAGTGGCGAACTCTCTATCCAAAATCGCATTGATCAGTACGAAATGGCGTTCTCAATGCAATCCAGCATCCCTGAGGTTTCCGATCTATCCTCGGAGCCAGAAGAGGTCCTCAATAGCTATGGGCCAGACGTTCGAAACCCAGGAACATTCGCGGCCAATTGTTTGATGGCTCGCCGCTTGGCAGAACGTGGTGTTCGCTTTATTCAACTTTATCACCAGGATTGGGATCATCACGGCGGATTACCAGGAGGAATTCCAGGCTTGTGCAAAGAGACTGATCAGCCAAGTGCTGCTTTAGTGAAGGATCTTAAGAGGCTCGGACTGCTGGATGATACACTCGTCATATGGGGTGGCGAATTTGGGCGAACGAGCTATTGCCAGGGCAAGATTCAACCAAACTTCGGACGAGATCACCATCCACGTTGCTTTAGCATGTGGTTCGCTGGTGGCGGAATCAAACCGGGAACAACCTTCGGTGCCACTGATGAACTTGGGTACAATGTGGCAGAAAACCCAGTTCACATCCACGACATGCAAGCGACCTTGATGCACTTGCTAGGTATCGATCATGAGCAACTAACCTACAAATTCCAGGGCCGACGTTATCGCCTGACGGATGTTCACGGGAAAGTCGTAAAAGAGATTCTTGCGTAATAGCCCCCAGTCGGTGCTCGTAACCAAATCGAGATGGTTACGAGCATGTCAATTGATAAGAGATGCTACGTAAGGCGATTGTCTATTTCGGATCTAGATTTTTCGCCATATCTTCATCGCTAACCTTAGACGAAACACCCTCTTTCGGGACGTCCACTTTGGAAATCCACAATAGAGCATTTAAAACCAGCTTGCGGAATTCGTCGTTCTGCCAGTTCTTGTGAAAGTGCCCGCCCGTAAAGCCGACGCCTCGAGAACTATTTTCGTTTTCTGTGCACCACATCATGTGCTCCGCACGCCCCTTCGCTTCCTGAATATGCTTGTATGGTCCGCGTGGATAGACATAGGGGCCGTCACGAGTTTCGTCAGATGGCTTCGCCGTAAGAATCGGTGTGACCCCCTTCATGTCCTCTCGGAAACGCATATTGAAGTACCATTCGTCCATGATCGAGAATGGCTTCACGCCGTTCGAAATCGGATGGTCTGGGAAGCTTTCGAATTTGGCTACCCACATTGGATTGCATGAGTACTCGTGTTCGTAGCAACCACCGATCCAATTCCGGAAAACATCACCGGTTGGCCCCTTGGGCACTTCCACTCCGAAATGCAAACAGAACAAGCCGGTGCCACGTTCAAGCAGTCCGCCAACCTTCTTAAGTCGCTCTTCTGGTATCAACGGGTGACCTCCACCACCATCGGCAAAGCAGAGAATACCATCCGCATCATCCAATATGGAATCGTCTTGCGGATACCCGTTCAGCACAAAAGACGTTTCTAATCCATCAACGCCGGCCAAACACTTTTGAAAGAGTTGGACTCCTGCATTGTGTTCGTGGCATCCCGGTGGGTGGCTAGGACGTCCCGCGATCATTACGAGTTTGCGAGGTTTCGCAGCAATTGCTGCTGGTGCATGCTTGGCAGCTACGGTTGTAGCGGCGACTGCCGCCGTCGCAGCGAGAAAGTTTCTTCGAGAGGTTATCATGGTAAATCCCAAACAGTAGTACGGTTGGTCGAGTAGTTAACAGTCGATCGAGCCTGACCTTATTGTATTCGGAAATCCTGCAATCGTGATCGCTGCATCCCTTGCGAATCAAAATTTTCCGAGGCTAACCACCTCGTGAACATCTTTCTAAGACCATCCCACTCGGAATCGATAATAGAAAACCAGGCGGTATCTCGGTTGTAACCCTTTACCACCATGTGTTGGCGAAAAATGCCTTCAAAATTAAAGCCAAACCGCGTTGCTGCGGCCCGCGAAGGCATGTTGAGTGAATCGCACTTCCATTCAAATCGTCGAAAGCCCAGAGTCTCAAACACATATTGGGCCGTCAAGTAAAAAGCTTCTGTCGCAACTCTAGAACGCGCAATGGCAGGCCCCCAAAGAATATTGCCGATTTCAATCACACCATGGTTGCAGTCGATTCGCATCAAACTTTGTCGCCCCTCGCACCGTTTGGTTTTGAGATCGATTACTGCCAAGTAGAGGGGATCCGATGACTGCGAAAATTGATCGAGCCACTTAGAGAATTCCTCTCGCGATTGTGGCTCGATCGTCAAGTAGCGAAAACGATCCACAAAGCCATCAGCCATGGATGCGGCAAAGAGATCGCTAGCATGCTGCAAACGCATCGGCTCCAACTGACAGTAATTCCCGGTCAGCTCGATCGGCTGGGGTGGCGAGCAAGGCTGCCAGTTCACAGGTTGGTTCATTCCGATTTAATGGATGTACGCGGCCACAACAACAAAAAAGCAAGTAGCCCGACGAGAGGGGCCCAGCCTAATACGGCTATGTTCCAGTCATAAGAACCGGTCCGGTCAACCATCAAACCAAATAGCTTGTGGGTTGGAGATGAAAGGAGCCATCCTAAACAAGACAAAATTCCTGTCACTCTACCCATGTGGGTTGCCGTATACTCTTGTGTAAATGAGTAATAACAAGGAAAAACCCCAAGCGAACCAGCTCCTACCAAAAGTAATACAGCTAACAACAGATATCCCTGTGGCAGGAAGGCAGCGATCGTGCTCATCGCCGCCAACATGGCGCAAATAAAGAAAACCAACACGCGACTAGCGTGAACACCTACACCTCGTTTCACTAGTAACGCTGCCCCCAACCCTGCAGCAATGCATCCAATATCTGTCGAGATGTAATAAACAGAATTAAAGTATAAGGCGGATGACTCGGAATACCCTCGCCCCTTCTCTAAAAACATGGGCAGCCACGCTCTAATGAGTTGCCACGAAGTGTTGATACACACAACCATGGCAGCTAAGCCCCAAAATCGACGGTCAAGCAATAACCCTGCTATCCAAGATTTTTCCGGCTCCGCTAGACCGTTTGAGTTTCCTTCAGCGGCTAGCTCGACTGCTGGTGGCTGAAGATCTCGCGGCCCAACGATCAAGAACCAAAACAAAACCCAAACTAGCCCCGCCGCGCCAATAACAATAAACGGTGTCCTCCACACGGATTCCGACTCTGATCCTTTGACCATGAGCTGAATAATCAGCGGCGTGATAATTGCACCAATAGAAGCTCCACTCTGCAAAATGCTATTTCCCAGCACCCGCTCTTTGCTGGACAGAATCCTCTGCGTCACGACTAAAGCACACGGCCAGTGACCTGCCTCAAAGAATCCTAAAAGACCACGGCAAACCAGCAGCGAGTAATAGCCTGTTGCGAATCCGGTGAGCACGCCAACAATCGACCAACCCGCTAGCGCGATTGGATAGAGCCAACGCACGGATACTTTATCAACCAGATAGCCGAATACCAACGAGCCAATAGCAAACGCGACGCCAAACAGTGACTCGATATCACCGTATTGCTCGCTGGAAAGCGAAAACTGTTCTTTTATTCGGACCGCCAGATTCGCCAACGTCTGACGGTCCATGTAATTGATCATCGTGGCAAGGAGGAGCAAAAAGCTCACCCACCATTGCCATTTGTTAGATCTCACTTTTTCAGTTCACCACTCTTGTATCGCGCCCAATATCGATCCAATTCTGACTTGATCATGCCACTCATCAGGAACACTCCTAACAAGTTAGGAATCGACATCGAGAGAATGAGCATATCGCTAAATTCCAAAATGTTTGTCGGCGAAACGATTGAGCCCAAAAAGGTGAACGTTAAAAACAAACACTTGTAAAACAGAGATGACTTTTGTCCAAACAAGGAGACGAAGCATCGCTCTCCATAGTACGACCACGACACACACGTCGAGTAGGCAAATAGAAACACGGCTAGATACAGTACGTATTTGAACCAGGCAAATGTTGGGTTCTGTGTGAATGCTGCCAACGTGATTTTTGAGCCCTGGCTGTCAACAGCCCATTGCAATACATCGGCTTGACGATAAACCCCGGTCACAACAATTGTTAAGCCGGTCAACGTACATACGACGATGGTGTCGATAAATGGTTCCAGCAGTGCCACCATACCTTCACTAACAGGTTCGTCGGTTCTTGCGGCTGAGTGTGCGATTGCAGCCGACCCAGCCCCGGCTTCATTGGAGAAAACAGCTCGTTTGATCCCGAGAACCATCACCCCCAAAAATCCACCATACAAACCATCTGGAGTGAATGCACCGCGAATAATCAATCCTACAGCCGGAACGATTTGATCGTAATTCATTGCTAACACCGCAAAACAAATTGCCATGTAAGCGACGCACATAAACGGAACGATGGCACCTGCAAAGTTGCCAATCGATTTGATGCCACCAATGATGACGACACCCACCAAAACAACCATCAATAAGCCATAGATCCACGGATAGTCAATCAAGAAACTAAACGCAGGTTCTGTCTTCAAAGCGTTCAACGACTGAACCACTTGAAACGAGTTTCCACCACCAAAAGAACCACCGATACACAAAACAGTGAAGACGATACCCAATGCTGATCCCAACGGACCTAGTCCAATGCGAGAGAGCCCTTCTTTGAGATACACCATCGGGCCACCCAGCACTCGACCTTCTTCGTCGGTCTTTCTGTACATCACAGCAAGAGTGCACTCCGCAAATTTGCTAGTCATCCCGAGAAAGCCCGCAACGATCAACCAGAACGTAGCGCCAGGGCCTCCCATACCGATTGCAATGGCAACACCCGCGATGTTTCCCAAACCGACCGTGCCCGAGAGCGCAGAGGATAACGCTTGAAAGTGAGACACATCACCTTTGTGGTCATCTTTGTCATAAACGCCGCGAACCAATTGGATCGCATGGAAAAACCCACGCAGATTAACAAAAGACATCCTTAGCGTTAAGAACACACCACCGCACAATAGCCAAATCACAACAAAGGGAATGCTAGTGCCAAATGCGGCTTTGGTTCCAAAGTCAAAAAAGAGAACCGCTGCCATAGGCTTGACTAGAAACTTACCGAAAAGTCCGTCCACCTTGGAAATCCAATCGTCTGATACGGCCTGCGATTGGCTCGAAGCCTCCGGCATCTTTTCTGGCAGCGGGATCGTGAATGGATCAACTGCCGATTTTTCGCTTGGAATGACGGATGTCGGCGAGGGGCTCGAAGTTGATGCGTCTGCACCTGAGGCCACATCAGGGACGGCTGGTGTTTGCGCTGACGAATCTGTTCCGGAATCAGATGGACCAGGACTTGCTTGCTCGGACGTTGTTCCGGTGGATTGGTCTTGCGCCATCACGGTGGTTGCTGCATTGCCTGCAATTCCAGTAAAACAAACGGACGAAAGAAAGAGCAAACAACTCCAGCCTATAAAACTTCGGTCTGACCCGAATAAACGAACACGCGCCATGGATGAACTCGTACTAGGGTAAATGCAATGAAACAGCGGGAGGAATGTAGGTGTATGCTACACAACCGAGATGAATACGCCACCATATTGCCCCCAAAACGGGCTGCTAAAATCCGGAATTCTGCGTATGATTTTCGCCTGAATATCTTACGAGTTGCCTAATCGCTCCATCTTTACCTGCGAAAACAAATCAGCCAGAAATATGTCTCAACCCCATCCTTGGATCGCCAAACGAACCCTTTCCTTCGATTCTAGCGGGATCCGAAAAGTTTTCGCTCTAGCCGCTAAACTCTCGAATCCCATCAACTTATCGATCGGTCAACCAGACTTTGACGTCCCCCAGCCAATCCGCTTCTCTGCCATCGAAGCTATTGAATCTGGCAAAAACGCTTATTCGCCAACGCAAGGAGTACAGCCGCTTCTCGAAAAACTTCAAAAATCGGTTGATCTCAAATTCGCACACAAAGACCGAAAAGTTTTCGTGAGCTCTGGTACCAGCGGCGGCCTCGTTCTCGCGATGCTTAGCCTCATCGATCCAGGTGACGAAGTGATCGTATTCGATCCTTATTTCGTGATGTATGTCCCGCTTATTCAACTTGTCGGGGGCAAGCCTGTTCTGATCGATACCTACCCCGACTTTAAAATCAATGTCGACAAAGTCCGGGACGCGATCACGGATCGAACCAAGCTTGTGATTTTCAACTCACCTGCAAATCCAACAGGTGTGACTGCTTCCGTGGAGGAAATTGAGGCCTTGGCAAAACTCTGCCAAGAAAAAAACATCGCTCTCATCTCGGATGAGATCTATAGCCGTTTTCATTTTGATGCACCGATGCGGTCCCCCGCCGAATTTAACGAAAACACGATTGTGATCGATGGCTTCTCGAAAAGTCATGCTATGACCGGCTGGCGACTCGGCTGGGTTCATGGACCAGACGCGATTATGCAAACCATGCAAAAGATACAGCAATATTCTTTCGTGTGCGCACCGACTCCCTTTCAATGGGGGGCTCTAGCAGCGATGGATTTTGACATGACTAAACACTATCGCGATTACGCCCAAAAGAGGGACCGCATCGTTAATGGACTAAGCACCTTTTACGACTTTATCGTCCCAGGCGGCGCGTTCTACATTTTCCCGAAAGCCCCCGGCGGAAACGCGACGCAATTCGTCGAGAAATGTATCGAACGAGAGCTCTTGGTCATCCCAGGCAACATCTTTTCGCAACACGATACCCACTTCCGAATCTCATTCGCCGCCAGCGATGAGACTCTCGACCGAGGTATCAAAGTGCTTCGACAACTTGCCGTTGAGATGCGTTAACTCTCAGCCTCTCAGCGTCTGAATTTTCCTAAAAACGATTTCGGTTATCGACCAGTTATCAGCTACTTTGCCAAGTTCTTCGCAACTTCGGCAAACGGGTAAGTGAACACATACCAAGCCATCAAAAAGGAAAGAAGCAGATTAAGCGATTGGCCGCAGACGTAAAGAATCACCGGTTTTCCCGAGGCCAGCATATGTGCATAGTCCCGGAAATTAGTACCCAATCCAATACTCACGAATGCTAAACAAAATAGCCATTCACGCACCGGCTTGGAAACACTTGTAATACTTTGAACAAACGCGTTTCCACCGAGTCCTTGCGAAGCAATTAACGACATGGCGAGCGACACACCAATGAAACCGAGCGTGAAACGAGGAAATCGCTTCCAAATCTCGGACACCTTGGGCCGTTCCTCAGATTCTTTCTTCTCAACAAAGCTTACCCAATAAGTGGCCACCCCAAATGCAACGGCTCCGATCAACACGTTTTGAATCATCTTGATCACCGCAGCGACGTCTTTGGCAGAGCCACCCACAAGCTCACCAGCAGCAGCAACCGCGCCTGTCGAGTCGATGGTGGCCCCAATCCACGCTCCCCCGATCACAGGCCCCATGCCGGACCAGAGGATGACATACGGCTGAATAACGATCATGATCACCGTGAATATGAGCGACAGGCCGATGGCAAGCGACAGTTCTTCCTTCTTGGCTTTACAAGCCGCGGCGGTCGCTACTGCGGCAGAAACGCCACATACGGACATATCTGCCGAGATGACCATGTTTAATGACTTCGATGGTACCTTGAGTACGTATTGGCCAAAGAGGTAGGTGCCGATGAGAACGATAGGAGTCACGACCCATGATATCAAAATCCCTGGAACACCCATCGCTAGTAGCTTGTTAAACAGCACCTCAGCTCCGAGTAAAACTAGACCTGTTTTGATATAGAGTTCGGTAACGGCACCTGGCTCCAACCACTTCGGAGTGCCAATGGTGTTGCTGATGACGAGCCCGAGCAGCAATGCCCAAAGCACAAATTCCAAATTGTAGGTCCTGATGACCGTTTGCCCTGCCAAAACATAAGCAATGGAAGCCAGCAGGAAAACGCCGACAAACCCTATGGTAAACGCGATGGCCGACTGGCCCGAAACGCGAACCGCGATCGCATAAATCACAGCCAGAAGAATCAGCGTTCCAGTCATGCCTACCAGGATTAGACTACGACTAGCTCCCTTGCCCGAGTAAAACGCATCGAGTGGGTTCGAATCCCATTTGTCCGGTTTCACGATCCAATCTTTTAAAGGTTTCGGTGAAAGCTTGCCTTCGAGCTTCGCAAGATTCTCGTTGATCTCTTTTTCTTGACCTTCAAAGTCATCGGCCGATGGATCGAGTTTTGCAAGTAGTTGTTTGTTTACTTTGATATCCGCCTGGATCTCGGCAAAGTTGTCAGGTGACAAAATCAGCCAACCTAAGCCGCCAGTGATCAAGAAGAAGAGGGCGATGCCTATCGAAAGATAGTCTTCGTGCTGGTACCAAGCCCGAGCTTTAGTTGTATTCGCATCCCCATTCGAAGCAGCCTGAGCCATTTTCTAACCCAACATCGAGTTCTTAATCTATTTAATCGACGCCCCCATTGTAAGCCAGATCCATGTCACCGTCATCGCCCCTCATTAGTCGCATTAGTCGGTCGCAAACGGTGCCACCCATTTGCTGAGATGAGCGGAGGTGGTAGAATGCGAATGAGGAGATTTTCAAATGCCTAGACCGCTGAGATCTGAACTGTTTTTGCCTCATGAGGTTTCTATTTGCCATGTGGTGCAACGCTGCGTGCGGCGAATGTTCCTGGCTGGGGTTAACGACGAAACGGGCAAAGATTACACCTATCGCCGTGAATGGATTCGACAACGACTTGAGAAACTCGCTTCTGTCTTTGCGATCGATGTTCTGACCTACGCGATTCTTTCTAATCACTTGCACGTCGTGATTCGCAATCGTCCCGATATTGTGAAAACTTGGACGGATAAAGAAGTAGCGTTGCGATGGCTTCAGATTTTTCCAGGGAAACGAATTGAGGAGCAACTTGGTAATCCCACGCAAGCGGATGTCGATTCCCTGGCCAATGATTCGGAAAAACTAGAGGCGATTCGATCAAGACTCTCTGATATCTCTTGGTTTATGCGGGCTCTCTCGGAGCCGATTGCTCGGCGTGCGAATTCAGAAGAAAAATGCACAGGGGCGTTTTGGGAAGGTCGCTTCAAAGCCCAGCGACTTCTCGATGAAGCTGGTTTGTTGGCTTGTTGCATGTACGTGGATTTGAATCCCATCCGATCCGCCATGGCGGAATCGATTGAGGATTCGCTGTTTACGTCCGCTTACGATCGATTGAAAGCCTCTCAAGGGAAAACCATCGAATCGTCGGCTGCTGCCATGCAGGCAATAAGCATTAAAGATGCAGCGGAGATCCGCAAGAATAGTACGCCAGAGGAATTAGCCGACAAACGAAAGAAGGCTCTTAAACGCAAAGGGCCCAAGGTCCTTCGAGACGCTTGGTTAGCACCGCTAACGATCGGTCCCAGGCAGCAAGGCCCCGTGGCTAGTAAGACCGGTTGCCGAGCAAGCGACAAAGGGTTCCTTAACATGAGCTTGGACGATTACTTTGAACTGCTGGTGTTTACCGGTAAGCAAGGTCGATCGGACAAGCGAGGAAGGATCAAAGCGGATAGCGAAACTCCTACGACTAGCTCTGCCACTGCGATATTGAGCAAGCTTGGAATCGCAGATGGAATGTGGTGCGATTTAGTGTGGAACTTTAAGAAGTACTTTGGTCGCAGTCGCGGAGCGGGTTCGCCGGACAACATGCGTGAGGATGCGGTTTCGCATAGCTTGTCCTTTCAGCCTGGGCAGAAGATGGCAAAAGAGTGTTTTGCTATCGCGAGATAACAAGGCAGTTCAAGGAATCGATTGGACGGACCGAACAAGACAAATTGTATAGGAAGAGACATCGAATGCAGAAAGATACAAGACTCATTTTTCTGCGTTCGATGTTTCTGGCATATTGTCTGTGAACCCGAACATTTACGAAGTTAGCGGGTGTCAACGAGCAAATAATTTGGACCCTCTTTCGAGCAATTCGAGTTGACGCCTTGAGGCGTTTATCAAGCTCGACACTGTTGTTCCCCGCGATGCATGTTTGGCCGCGTTTTCAAAGGGATTTAACGTGCGATTGCTCTACAGTTTAAGAACCAGCACTCACACTGTGCCGTTCTAGCCGTGACTGTGAGGCTGCCAAGCAACAAAACATGCGGAAAACATAGCTGAGCAAAAAGAGAAAGCACCTAAGCAACCTACTCCGTCAACATTTGGGAAGTGCACCAATCTCCGTTGCACGAATCCCCGACATCAAAACATCGATGAAAACGTCTTCGATCTGTCAGCATGTCATTTCCCTAGCAATACACTTTCACGTTCCCCTACTTTTTTCCACAATGGTTCGCTCCGCTCAATATCCTTAACAACATAGGAGTCCCACGAAATCATAAGACTCCTCGGTGTATTCTTTTCGAAATCGTAGGACCATTCATTTCGGCCAATGAAATCAGGAAGGCCAATCAACTCTACTACCTGCATAGGGCTCATCCCCTGCGTCAACTTCGCTTCATTTTTTTCGCGATCTATCATTATTCGCAGGCGGAATTTGCTAAACAAATCACGTTTTGGAGGTTCAAAGATGGGTAGCACTTCGGGTGATTCGCCCAGTCGCCGAAGGGAAAGCTGCGCAATCTGACGAACCAGAAATTGCTCATCAATGAAACGATCGATGGAATCAGACTTAATATCGAGATCCCGCCACTCTCTATAAATTCTAATGTGCTCCGACTGCTCGATAACGCGGAGCCGCGGGATCGCATCGCGAACACCAAGCTGCCCTGCCAACAAGGCCGGTGTGATCAATTCCGCTGCTGAATCTTTATCTAACTCCTTCGATGTTCCCTCGGCTAACCAACTGCGACAGTGCTCAACTTGCCATTCATGAATTGCTGTGTTTATGATGTCATCTGGCACGATCAACATACCATTTTCCGGTTCGAAGACTAACAAACGACCCCACCAAAGCCGGATCACAAAAATCGATTTTTCTTCGACTTCAACAAAGTGCCAAATCGAGTACGGTGTCCAAAGAAGACCAACGCTGGATACGAGTACGAACTCTTTGTGATCCGTTGCCGGCAAGAGATTGGTTAGATCGTCTATTCGCCCACAGTTGCGACCTTGACTGTCGACGAAAATCAACTCGTCCCTGCCAGTATGAATCGCAGCGAAACCGTTATCGTTAACAAAAACTCGGACGGGAGAATGCTCGCTTGGTTGCTGCACCGATTGTTCACGCTGCCAAACAACCTGACCTCCCTTTCGCATCGTGTATACGAAATCATCTTGCCACCGCTGATAGTTGTCGATTTTGTTGTCTGGTGATCTGGCATCGAGTCGCCATTCACCACTGGGGGACTGCGCTTCAATATCCCGAAAAATCCTATCCGAAGCATTACCATTGAAAGCGAATACCGTTCCCCAGAATAAGACGATCAGGTACTTCATAAGGTTTTGCTTCCTTCCAAGATTCATTACAGGCCTCCTCTCGCTATCTGAAATACTGAATACTTCATCGCTGTGATATTCACGCTCTCCATTTTGTGAAGCACTCGAAGACCGACACTCAATCGAACGTTCCACTTGGTAGCTGTTTGAAATGGGAACCGCTCACTTTCCCCGTGACCGATTCTACGTAAAAGGTCTCGCCAATCCATGTAAAGGCAAATAGCTTATCGTCTCGATCAAATGCAAGCTGCACATAGCCGAACGTGTCAGGGAGATTCGAAGCTGATTGATACGCTGCACCCAACTCAGGTACATTCTCAGGAAAGTCTTTCGTGAAAAAACCGCAATCTCGAATGTACCAGATTTCGTATTCCCCCAGCATGCAGTGGTACGCAGGCTTAACTCCAAACAAATGCTGTACGTCCGATTTCGTCATTCCAAGTTGAAGCTGATCGTAGGTCCAAAGAAACTTGTGCCCGATCGGCAAGTCGCAGCCTCCTGAAACGGAAAGGAATGCGATAAGCAGCAAGCCGCTCCGTTTTCTCCCCAGCCACCTTAATCGCTTCATAGGCCACGCTCGCAGACTTGCAATCGATAAGTAACACGCAAAAGCGAGGATAGAAGCGATCACAAATGGTAATCCAACCAGAAAGTGCTCCGAATCGTAATCTCGAGGGAATATCTGAATGCCCGCATACCAGGAAAATGCACAAACGGAGGCCAGCATCACCAAGCTAATAACTCGTGGTTGACTGCTGGACCGCAAAAGTGGATCTACAACCATTCCGTAAATCGCCAAATTAATGGGAATCGAACAAGCCGAGATCAAAATCAAAACAATGAACATACCGATAGGAAAAGAACCACCGGGCATTGCATGCCCTTTCGCCATGCTTAGTATCAGCAGTGAAACATGGAAAATCAAAATCCAAACTAAACATACTCCCCCTAACTTTAAAAGAAATATGTCTGATTTGTGCATGGCTTAATCGTTCTCTAAACTTTAATAAAGACCGAAGTATCGGTTACGGGATGCCATTCAATACCTCGCGGCATGAGCGACCGTCTACTGAGTCTACCCTCACCTCGTGTGCCGCTAGCCAATGTAATTCTCCATCGGAATCACAGCAAACGATAAGTTTTTCTTCGAACGTTTGCAAATTAGTATCGTAGGGCACGTTACTTCGATTGGTCTTGGAATACCCGTATGCTGGTCCGATAACAATGTAACGCTTGTTCGTCAGCAAGTGCTTTACAGTAGTAGCCATTTTCTATTTCGTTTTCTAAAACCATTTTTCCTTACAAGTACTTTGAATCCACTCGATGATTAAAGTAGGGAATAACGCATTTGTATTCGATAATTGCTCGGTAACCGTGGCGGCGAGCATCTGCCATGACTTCATCGTCGACCGCAAGGAGCGCGAACGGATTGTCGAATGGCACACGCATCATTCCCAGACTCCCGATCCCGGTCCACAGCATTACGCCGTTCGCTTTCATGATCTCACCGAAACGATCAGACTGATCGCCACTTACCGCAATGCTACCACCAATAGGGAGCTTGCCGACAAACACGATAACCGCGACTAAGAAACAAACCGCCAACATAACTGCAAAGCGATTGCTCCACGTTCGGTTGAGTCTCCACGCAACTTTAGCTTGCTGCAAAGTTTCCAATTCACCAACCGGCATTATCAACCTCCCCGATCGATCTAAAGAAGTGCTACAAGAACATGCCCTGCAATCGTTCCGAACACCCGTTTTAGTCTAACAAGTGTGTGCCAATCGCAACGGCACCTATCGAAGAAACCACACGAATCTGCTCCTCTACTCGGTAGTCAGGCAAGCAACTGTCATGCTCAACTTCAATAATGCCCGCTAACGATCGATCTTGACGGATTATTGGCAAAACCAAAACGCTGGTTTCATTTGCTTTGTAACGGATTGCCTTGTTCGTATCTTTGAGTCGATTCACTATATCTGCTTCAAGCGTCTGATTCGCCTCATGTCCCCGATGGGCCTGAAGCACCAAACGGACCCCGTCGCTCTCATTTCGCTCTATCGTCGATACGCGTATCGATTCTGGTTTTAGAAGCAAAGATATACCATCCGCAAGTAGTCGGCACACTTGACTTCTTGACGCGGACGTTCGAATGCGATCCAGCAAAGGAGGCAACATGGCTCGATCGCATTGACTTAGAAAGGGTCCCAGGTCTTGCTCAATTTTGATCCATGAAAACGCACCGCAACATGGACAAACAGAATCAGAAGAGGGCAACGAAACAAGCACCAAACTGACTTCCCCGCAGATCGAACATTTCAGTGGTTCACCCTCTGGCGTACGAGTTGTAATCACGGTTTTACTCCAGCTATCAAACAACGATCCGGACCGCCTAGATTGTTGCAGACTGTCGCAGTTAAGTCAAAAAATCGCGACAGATTAATCCCGCGAAGGCCGATCGCCCCGTGGTCGATTTGCACCCAATTCGCTGTTATCCTGTTAGCCTGCGAGCAAATCGCGAACAATTATGAACGCATAATCGTCAACACTTTCGGCAAAGAAAACGGCCTGTGGATCGCTTCCCCAAAGACCATTGGCCGGTTAACGATTCGTGTTCCTGGGCGCGAACATCACTTCACCTGCCACCTCGCTGACTTGGCCATATTCTCTATTGCAGCGAATGTAGAATACCTCCTGATCTTCTTGAAGAAGCCCCAAAAGCTGAGCTTTTGTCACAAAAGGAACTTCGAAAGGTTCCGCTTCGTTAGATGGTATCGCTACCAGTAAGATTGTCTCGGGATTGTCGTCGATTCTCCCAATAGGAGCCCCATCTACCGGGTGCCAAATTGATTCCTCAGCTATAAGAGGGCATACCATATAACCAAACCGAGTCGCAAATTCATAGAATGAGCGATTTGATTTTACGGCTTCGACATTTTGGGGTGTCGACCACCGTACATCGAGCTTCAATTTCGTGTGCAATTCGGATTGTTCGATGATCGGCAGGACGGACACCATCCAGTGATCTCTTAACGTTTGGTCCTTTTGAGAGAGATTTATCTTCGGCAAGTCACCCTTCAAAATCTCATAGTTAGACAATCCTAAATGTAGTTGGCTCAATCGCCCGAGAATTCCCATTCGCATGGCTTCTTGCCTGGCACGATTGACAAGGGATGCCAGCCAAACGGCGACGAGCAAACAACCGATAACCGCAATGACTATCTTGAGCTTTCGCATGCTACCACCGACCTTTAGAAACGGGGAATAAAGTCGAATACCGTGTCTTTAAAAAGTGGAAATCAAAACAGCCTTCTTTCTATTGTAGACAGCATCTTTGGCCAACGCACAAGAAAACGCAGCATTGGCCAGACGACTCTCGCGCCGCCCCACTCTTACGTTTGCGAGGAGTTTCATACTCAAGTCGTTGGATCATCTTGCGCATTCGAGCGGCCCCGAAGTACCGAGTGCCACCCAGACTTCGGTTTTAGGATTTGCATAGAACCACGAGAAAATCGAAACGACTACCATCACAGCGAAGAAATCGGAAGTTCGGATTGTCATGAATGGAAATGGCTTATGCGAGGACGATGAGACCAAGGGTTTTTTTGGTTTACGATACTTTCTTGCCGAAAGCCACAATGCAAGTTCGTCAAACTCCAGCAATGCTTCCAATCTGACTCCAGATCTGCGACCAGCCCACGTAGCTTGCACGCGTGCTGCATATTCGCCGAGACTTGTTACGGACGTACACGATTTTTGTTTTGGCCTACGTTTCTGGCACATCGAAAAGCTTCGATCTGTAACGATAAAATCACTTTCCTGACTTCCTTAACTTTTCCAAGATTGGCTTGCCAATAACTCCTCGCCCTTCTTTTAGCCGGAATTCGACATCCTTTCTAAGCTCTCCTTGTGCGTTCCAATACAGCGAGATTTCTGACTCTGGCAGTACCTCTACTGATCTTGCTATTCGAAATCCAATATTCTGTGCTCCATAAGACGCTAACCAGTGAGGGCTCACAGGAAGAAAAGGATCGCTATCCCATAGTTCCTCTTTGCCGACAAACCTTGTGGCTGACCTAAGCTTGGATGGATCGTCTTGCCACCCGCCACCTCGCAAGACCTTTTGATACGCATCGGTTCCGAACACGGGGCGAAATCGTTCGGCAATGGGCTCTTTGGCTCTCATTTCATAGGCATTCTCAAAGTACTGATCCATCACCCATTCAGCTACGTTGCCATGCATGTCATAAACGCCAAAAGAATTTGGCTTTTTTGATCCCACTTCTCGCGTACCAACTTGATCGATCTCGTTCCCATCTTCCTGCTTAAGGAAATGGGCAAATTCCCCGAGTGTAGCTTGGTCGTCTCCAAACGAGAACTTAGTCTGTGAACCGCCTCGGCAAGCGTACTCCCATTCCGCTTCTGACGGCAATCGATATTGAACACTGGTTGCCAGCGAAAGCCATTTCGTATACTGCATTGCACCGTACTGACTCATGCTAATCGCAGGCTGGTTTCCTTTTCCATACGCGTAAACCATGCTTGGGTCATAGATCGGTGTAGGGGCTGTGACCGCATCGGCATCTAATTGATCTGCAGGTAACCTGAGCTTTTTTTCTTGCTCTTTAAACTGAGCGTAAGCCAATTGGTAAACTTGAAATTCGTTCCATGTCACCTCGGTTTTACCAATCCAAAACGGCGGCACCAGGACTTCAACCTGAGGCCCCTCGTTATTGGATCTTCCCTCCTCGGAATCAGGGGAACCGAGCATAAAGGTCCCGCCCGGTATGGGAATCATCTCGAATGACACCGCGCCATTTCGCATCGTTTGTTGGTAAGGAACCATCCACCGCCCATCAGGAAGCTCGACCGCAATGCCATTTGCAGGTTTGCTCGTCACGATTCCGAGCGGCGTTGAACGGGCGGCTTCGGTGTCGTCGGTAAAACTTAACGCTGGCCCGCCTGTTGATACCAAAAGAATGAGCCAGGCATACGTCAAACGACTCAATGCAATGATCTCATCAGCCATAACCGCGATACCTCCCGTTTCTAGGCGTCCAATATCCAATCGAGATTTGATTATACAGGTAACGGTATCCTCGCTCATGTTACGTTCGAACTGATCTTTGACGGAACTCAAGTCACAGAGTCCATAGATGACTTTTTCAATCTGCTCTCCGGTTAGCTTATGGATTTCCTAGGCTTTACTTCAACAAGCGGTGCGATTTAACTCCTCCTTAATCGCCCCGGATGGTTGCGATCGCAACATAAGGCTGTTAAGATCCTGTTTTGTGCGTATACGCACGTTCTCTCTTCCTCGATACTCATCCAATGGGAGCCAAGGCGCCATGGTCTACAAGAACGAGACTTCTATGCCTCGAGAATCGACTCGTTTGTCATTGCGACGGTTATTTTGTTTGTCGCTAATCTCGGCAACTATTTCCGTTTCCGCCTTGCACGCCTCATTGCTGGCTGCAGATGACTCTGATGCAGTGACGCAAGCCAATCGTCCGTTTACCAACCCTGAGATGATAAAGCCCTCGATCGATGAAAAGGTTTTTACCTTTACCGACGTCGGCGCAAAGATCCCAAACTACACTCCTAGTAGACAATGGGGCACCCAAGGCGCACCGCTTACGGAGATGCAGAATCCACTGCCCGCCGAAGAATCCATAAACGGCTACTCGGTTCCCCAAAGCTTTAGCCTTGCACTATGGGCCAAAGAGTCCAATGAGAACTGGCCCGCCAATAAACAACAAAACAAACGAATCGCTGGCTTGCAAGGCAAACCGATCGCGATGAATTGGGATGAACGAGGCAGATTGTGGGTCTGCGAAACCATCGATTATCCCAACGAGCTGCAACCAGTCGGCCAAGGCCGAGATCGCATCAAGATTTGCGAAGACACCGATCAAGACGGACAAGCAGACAAGTTCACCGTCTTTGCGGAACATCTCAGTATTCCATCATCACTGGTTCCATATCGAGGTGGTGTGATCGTTCAAGATGGCACGTCGACGATCTATCTTAAAGATACCGATGGTGATGATGCGGCGGACTTTAAACAAGTGCTCATTACTGGTTGGGCGATGGGGGATACTCACGGGGGTGTCGGTAATTTACAGTACGGTCCAGATAACTGGATTTGGGGTATGCAAGGCTACAATAACTCAACTCCCGTTATCAACGGTGAAAAGCAAATGAGTTTTCGACAAGGCTTCTGGCGGTTCAAGCCAAAGTCTGGTGCATCCGATTCGACGACTCCCGCCTTCGCGATCGACAAAGGAACCAAAAAAGCATCGACCAGCACATCGGACCAATTCGATGACCATACCATTCGTATTGAAGCGGTCGAGTTTATTCGTGCCACTAACAATAACACATGGGGACTTGGGTTTAGCGAAGAGGGATATGTCTTTGGCTCCACAGCCAACAATTGCCCGAGCGTACATATGCCAATCCCGAATCGATACTATGATCGTGTTGCTGGCTGGTCGCCGAAAACACTTGAGAAGATCTCTCCCGATGCAAAATTTAAACCGATCGACGAAAAGATTCGACAAGTCGACGTGCATGGGGGTTACACAGCGGCTGCGGGCTCGGCGATCTACACGGCCAGAAACTACCCCAGGGACTGGTGGAATCGAATTCAAATGGTTTGCGAACCGACAGGGCACTTGGTCGGTAGCTTCGTTTTGTACAAAGAGGGGGCGGGATACAAGAGCAATAACACGTTCAACACCGTTGCTAGTGTTGATGATTGGGCCGCCCCCATCATGGCCGAGGTTGGTCCTGACGGAAACGTGTGGGTTCTGGATTGGTACAACTACATTATCCAACACAACCCGACGCCAAACGGATTTAAAACCGGCAAAGGGGCAGCTTACGAAAGCGATCTTCGCGACAAGCGTTTCGCCCGTATCTATCGGCTGAAGTACCAAAGCAATAACAGCAAGGATCCGTCGAGTGCTTTAAACTTGTCACAGGCTAAAGCAACAGATCTTGTCGCTGTACTCAAAGATAAAAACTTCTTTTGGCGACGAACAGCACAGCGGTTGCTCGTTGAAAAAGCGGCAACGGATAAAGTTACGCTATCCGCGATTTCGGCGTTGCTAGACGATCAGAGTGTTGATGAAATCGGTCTCAATCCAGCAGCCATGCATGCCATATGGACGTTAGCTGGCTTAGCGGAAACGGGCAACGCAGAAGCTAAGCAAGCGTTACAGATCGCTTGTACCAAGGGTTTCACGCATCCGTCGAGCCCGGTTCGTCACGCTGCCGTTTTCTATTGTGAATCGGATCAGCTTAAACAAGCCGTTGAACTGAAGCTACAATCAGATTCGGATCCAAAGGTCAAGCTCGCATTGATGCTTCGGATCGCTGACGGTCGAGTGAGCGATGTTGTCTCGGCGAGTCAAATCTCAGGCATGCTGCTAAGCGATGCATCATTTGTAAGCGATGAGATTTTGCTAGACGCATGGACCTCGGCGGCTTCCACCAACCCAGTTCCGACCATTCTTGCGATCGCGAATAACAAGAATTCTCCAGTTGATGCGAAACTCTCCGCAAGAGTATCTGTGCTGGCAGAACATGTTGCACGCTCCAAGCCCGATCAAGAAGTCGTCGCTCAGCTTCTAGATCTAGATCCGTCGTCCAAGCTGACTTTGGCCGCGTGGGAAGGCCTCTCTCGCGGTTGGCCAAAGGATGTGACGTTGAAACTGTCCGACGTAGCGCAAAAGAAATTCCGAGATCGTTTCCTAGCCGACTCGACGAGTGTTGAATGCAAGGCGGCCATTCTTTCGGTTGCTGACAAATGGTCTATACAAGATCTGGAACAAAGTGTTGCTAAGATTCAACAGAGTTTATTTGACTTTGCCCTCGATACATCGTTAGATAACGAAAAGCGATTGAGCTCATGGGAACAAGCGATCCGACTATCACCGAACAGTGATCGGATTCTCGAAGCTACAGCTAAATTCTTCACAGCGCAAGTGACACCGGAGTTCGGTGACAAAGCCATGCAAGCGTTGCAATCTGCCAAAGTTGAGGGACTTGCGAAGCAGCTTCTCGCAGCGCGTCGTAAACTAAGCCCAAGCTTGGGGAATAGCGTCTTTCGTGTTTTGCTCAATCGGGCGGAGACCACGACCACTTTGCTAGACGCCATTGAGCAAGGTCAAATCCAGTTTAGCGATATGCAACTCGATCAGCGTCAAGCCATCTTGAACCACCCAGACCGCGATATCGCGCGGCGAGCAGGTGAGCTGATGAAAGCCAAGGGGGCGTTGGTAACCAGCAATCGTCAGGCACTTGTTGACGAGTGGATGCCAGTCACTGAAGCGAAGGGCAATTTGGAGAATGGAATTGCTGTTTATAAGAAGCAATGCGCGCAGTGTCACAAGCACGGAGAGTTAGGGGTTGCCATCGGACCGAATCTTACCGGTATGGCGGTTCATCCCAAGCCCGAAATTCTGATGAACATCCTCGATCCATCGCGAAGTGTAGAAAGCAACTTCAGGACATACCAAGTACTAACCAGCGACGGTATTGTACTGACCGGTATGTTGGCTGGTGAATCCGCCAATTCGATTCGGCTGATCAATTCGCAAGGCAAAGAAGAACAAGTACTGAGAGAAGACATTGAGGAACTCAATGCATCGGATAAGTCGTTGATGCCTGAAGGATTTGAGGCTCTTATCTCCAAGCAAGAGATGGCCGACTTGCTTGCCTTTTTAAACAATCGAGGTCAGTTCACGCCTCTAACATTGACCACTGCGGCAACGATTAGCGGTGCCAAAGGACTGCCTGGAATGCGGGGCGGCAGCGGGGACAAATTCGAATTTACTAAATACGGAACTCTCGAGATAGAAGGGGTTCCGTTTGAGATTCAAGATCCGCAAGAAGGTCGTGTTGCAAACATTTTAGCACTCCAGTCCGAGGGGCCTCGGGGGCGTGCCACTCTTCCTTCCGCAGCGACATTATCGTGCACAGGCACGGTGAAAACCATTCACATGTTGACGGCATTGTCAAACTTTGGTCCACCCAATAACGAAAATCAATCGGCGAGTTTGGTGGTTCGATGTCACTTTGAGGATGGTACCACCGAGGAGCATAGCTTGATCAATGGAAAGCATATTGCCTCCTATCGCGAAAAGGTTGATGCCAGCGATTCCAAAGAAGCATTGGACGCAAACGGAAAGCATATTCGCTACGTCAAGCTTGAGGTCGAGAGCGACAAGCCTTTAAAAACGATTGAGTTCGCTAAAGGTGGAGATCTCTCTATTCCGCTCGTGTTTGCAATTACGGTCGAGTCGGCGAAGGCTGATGACCATTGATTAAAAGACTCTTCTCCTTTTCAAGTTAGATAGGTGGCAATCGTGCGACTTGCATTTCGTTCGTTCTTAGGGGCGATGGCCGTTCTCGGTTTCGTTTCCCAGTTTTGCGTTGCTCAAGACAATCCTGAACGACCACGGAGGCCGGGTGGTTTTGGCGGACCGATTGAATTGGGGGCCGATGATGTAGCGTTTTATGAGGCTCCTCCAGAGGGATTTAAGAGTCGTCGTGAAGGCATTGATCACGGCAAGTTAGAATTGATCGAGTACGAATCGAAAACGGTCGGTACGACACGCAAGGCAAATGTCTACACCCCGCCGGGTTATAGCACCGACAGCAAGTACCCAGTTCTCTACCTTTTGCATGGCATTGGTGGAGACGAGGGTGAATGGGTTCGTTTCGCGAATCCAATCGATCTGTTTGATAACTTGATTGCGGACAAGAAAGCCACACCGATGATAGTGGTCATGCCCAATGGCCGAGCTCAAAAGAACGATCGAGCTGTGGGGAACGTCATGGCGGCTGCTCCAGCATTCGCTGTCTTCGAACGAGATCTTATCGACGATCTCATTCCTGCTATCGAGGCCAAGTATTCCGTTGATACCAACCGAGAGAAACGAGCAATTGCCGGTTTGTCGATGGGTGGTGGTCAGTCTTTCAACTTCGGATTGGGAAATCTAGATTTGTTTGCGTGGGTTGGTCCGT
Source organism: Pirellula sp. (assembly GCA_046344995.1). GTDB lineage: Bacteria > Planctomycetota > Planctomycetia > Pirellulales > Pirellulaceae > JBKCUI01. The sequence goes on along the minus strand of JBKDKR010000074.1, from coordinate 151,518 downwards.
TTTCAGCGGCCCCCAACACTAATCCACCTGAAAAACTGATTCCAGACGTCGATGCTGCCAAATCGAAATTGAAGCTGCTTTGGATCTCTTGTGGCAACAAAGATGGACTGATTCGGATCAGTCAAAACGTACACAAGTTTCTAACAAAGAATAACATCGAGCACGTCTGGCATGTTGATGGCCACGGACACGATCCTGTTCACTGGAGCAGCAGTCTGTATTGGTTTAGCCAAAGTGTGTTCCAAGATAAGAAGCCTGTGAAGCAAACCTCTGCGTCAAATTCAACCGATGACGCTTCATTAAACGGTACAAAATCGGTTTTGGCGGGCAAGTGGACAGGAATAATCGATACTCAAATCGGCAAGCAAGAGTACGTGTACACAATCGAATTCAAAGATGGCAAACTCGTTGGGAAAGCAACGATGAAGCTTGATGGAAACGATTTCTCAAGCGATCTAGAGAATATCAAACTTGACGAAAAGAAGGTTTCGTTTGAAGAAAACCTTAAGTTTAACGATATGGAACTGCTCATTACCTATTCTGGTGAACTCGATGGGGAGCAGATCAAGCTCAGTCGCAAGGTAGGAGACTTTGCCAACGAGGAATTTGTTGCCAAACGTTCAAAGTGAAGCGAATTCATCCCATCAATTTCCTGCCATCAATAGCATTGATTATTGCTCAATGCGCTTTCATTAAGGATTTCAAAAATGTTGCGTTGGATGCTGGGGGTAGTGCTCTTTGTTTTTGTGTTGATTGCTCGCGTTAATGCACAGGATCCAACACCTGCAGGGGTGACACCTGTTGTAGACAGGAATCCCTCGTCGACCGATCAAAAGAGGAGTATTGCCCTGAAAGATACTTTCAAAGATGCTTTTCGAATTGGAGTCGCCGTAAATCGATCCGCAACAATGGGAACGCCGTTTCGCAGATCCGCAGAGGAAGTTGCCAAAGATGTCGCTTTAGTCAAGCAGCACTTCAATCATGTTGTTGCCGAGAACGACATGAAGTGGCAATTGATTCATCCACGAGCGGGGGCAGACGGTTATGATTTTGGACCAGCGGACGCATTGGTTGAGTTTGCGAAAACCAATGAAATGGAGTTGGCTGGTCATACTCTAGTGTGGCACTCACAAACGCCGAATTGGGTTTTTGAAGGAACACATCCAGCGAAACAGGAACCGCTAGAGTTCAGTGGCCCATTTAGTAAGCTCGCCATTAATCCACCAATGCCTCCGCGAAGCAATCCGAATGGCCCTGCGGGCCAAACAAGAGGACCGGGAGCAGGAGGGCCGAGCTCAGCAGGGCGAGTGCCTGGAAGCTTCCGTGGCTTTGATCTTAGTGGCCCCCAGGCATCGCGTGAGGAATTGCTCGAGCGTATGCGGGAACACATCCACACCATTGTCGGGAGGTACAAAGGAAAGGTCAAAGTGTGGGACGTAGTGAACGAAGCCCTATCTGACAACGGTCCAGAGGTTTTGCGACGTTCTCCATGGTCTGTCATCATCGGTCCAGATTTTATCGCCAAGGCATTTGAATATGCGCACGAAGCCGATCCTGATGCCATACTTCGCTACAACGACTATGGATTGGAAAACCCTGTAAAGCGCAGCAAGCTAATGAGTCTGATTCAAACACTTAAGGAAAACAACGTTCCGGTTCATGCGATCGGTACGCAGGCTCATTGCAACGTATCAACAACATTTGAAGCGATGGATGCCGCCATCACAGAAATGAAATCCTTTGGGTTACCGATCCATGTTACGGAGTTGGATGTCAACTCTGCTTCGGCGGGACAGAGAGGAACGGGAGCTGATATTAGCGCGAATACCTCAGCTACCCAAGGTGGTTTGGTGGAGGATGCGGAAACTCGGCTTGCTAAAGCCTACGAAGGGATATTCCGAGCCTTTGTGAAGCATAAAGATGCGATCGATGTTGTTACGTTTTGGGGTGTCAACGATGCCGTTTCCTGGCGGGCGCAAGGGCGCCCGCTTCTATTTGATAGAGACAACGTACCCAAGGCTGCTTTTGATGCTGTCACTTTGCAGGGGGCTGTTGCAAAGTAATCGCACTTGGTTTTTCAGGGGCTGCAAAAATCGCAGAGAACATCTTCTCTGCGAGAATTAGGTCTCAAAGCTTCGCACTAAATCGTCAATCTGCTGAGTCAACGCAAGCAATCCCTCGCCAGTGGATTTAAACTGCTCCGCATTCCTTGAGGATTCCAAGGCTTCCCGTTCTACAACTGAAAGAGAGGATTTAATTAATACGGATGATTCCGACGATTTAGCGATAGAGCTCGTGAATTGTGAAACAGACGTCGAGGACTCCATCATATCGTTTGACATTCGCTGCGTTGCAGTTGATTGTTGCAGGACAGCAGCTGCAATCCTCTCGGTTGTTAAACTCATGTCGCTGATCTTGCTATGTATCTGCTTGATGGAGCTAACCGCTTCGCGTGTCGCCACTTGAACAGACCCTAGAGATTCACGAATATCTTCCGTTGCTTTCGTCGTTTGGCTTGCGAGATTCTTAACCTCCGAAGCGACCACTGCAAACCCTCTACCAGACTCACCCGCTCTGGCTGCTTCGATGGTTGCGTTAAGGGCAAGAAGATTTGTTTGTTCTGCAAGATCGTTGATGAGGTGAGCAACAGAATCGATGGAGTTAGTTGCCTGTAACAAAGATTCGATATTTGCGTTAGTTGTGTCAACGAGCTCCCTGGCAGCAATAAACTCTGCGGCATATCGATTCGTAATCTCAGAAATGTCTGCGATTGCACGCGACATCTCTTGCAAGGAGTTAAGTGTCGTATCTACCATCCCCACAACATCAGATGAAACCTCGCTCGCAGCATGCATTGTCTCCGACAATGTATCTGCCACGCCGTTCACTTTAGTAGATTCATGTGTCGTCTTGTGGACAGAATCTGCCAATTGAGTTGCGGATCCAATCACTTGAGTTGCCGAAGCGTTCAAACTCATGTTTGCTTCGACTAACTTTCGGAACATGGAGCAAATCTTTCCGGTAGCAGAATTGAATGCTTTCGCGATCTGCCCGAGCTCATCATCAGCAGCGTCATCTAGACGAGTGTTCAACTTACCGTTTCCGAATTGTTCCGTTGCTGTCAACAATGTAGAGATCGGCCTAGTAATCGAACGCGAGCATATTAGGGCAGCAAAGAAAGAGAGGAGTGTGCTGGCTAGAGCAAAACCGACTATCAAAATTTTAGCCTGTCGATCCATTGTATCGACGGTAGCCGTAGCTCCATCAACGACCGCATCCCCGGCCTCTTCCATTTTGTCTACGAATTCAAGAAGAGATGTAGTAACCCCAGAAAATGCACGAACTTTGTCATCTTCCGACTTGGTGAGTTCTAGGTATTGCAATCCTGAGGATTGCCATGCAGCAAATGCTTCAGGCACGTTTTTTAGCGTTTCCTTACCTCGACATATTTCGTTAATGATTTTTAGGGCATCGCTCGAGATCTTTTCGTATCCTTCCAAAGTCGATGAATTGCTTTTAAGCTTATAGATGGTCAAAATCGACTCCCATTGGCCGATCAGATCGCGTAGTTCTGAGACTTTCTGGGATTCCGTTGGAGAAGAGAATGATTCGAAAAGGGCGTTCTTGGACTGTTCTGCAATCATCGCATTCTCTGTGAGTTGCGACAGGCTGTTCATGCGATGTTCGTTGACGGTTAGCACATCATTGAGGATCGTCTCATACTCGTCGAACATTCGAAGAAATTCAAAAACCGTTTTTTCTGGAGTGATACCGGCACTGCCGATAGCAGCCAGGCATTCACGAATGCTTTCCGATTTTTCACGAATGACAATAAGCTGAGCATCACGATCGTCACCCGCAAGAAAACGTCTAGTCGCTAACGCTTGACCATTCAAGTGAATCGAGGTCTCCATTGTAGAGTCAGCAGTAGTCCATCCCGGGCCGGCCCCCGACAGATAGCGGACTGTAGATCCTAATTGGGCGACACCAAATAGTCCCGATGCAGCGCAGCATATCATAAGAACGGTTGTAACACCGAACCCGAGACCAATACGTCTACCAACGCTTGCACGAATGAAAGACAACATTAAACGACTCCACAACAAAATCACTTTGCCGCGGTCCTCTAAGCGAATAGAAGACAGCGATTAATTTTTAGCGGGGCAGCAGGTCGCTTATCGGGATTCAGAAATCCGTTAGACGGGAGATTTTGCACAAATACTGAGTATTAATGCAACTTAGCACTAAGTTGAACGATTTTTCGGAGCATTCCTATCACCATCAACAGTAAGCTGGGGAGGCTAGGCTGAATCTTCTGCTTTTCCAAATTTTACATGCAATACAAAATGGCTTTTTGTTGGCGTTCTCAACATGGAAAAACGATACATCGAGCGTGAGACTAGATCTCGTTTGGTTTGCCCCCGAATCAAATGATAATGATTATAGAGATTGCGGGGTATTATGTTGGCTAGAAATTGCGAAGTTCGGACCGGCTTCTTTGGGCTGTTATTTACTACGATTTTCATTAGTGAAGTCCAGGCAATTGTGCCAGATGATGTACTTCCGAAAAGCTCTACTGAAGATCTTTTCACGGACTCGAATAAAGATCCAACATTAGCCCTACCCTCGCAAACGACACGAAAGTCGCTGGATGCGGAGAAGTCGCGACCAAAAGAGTCCCAACCTCAGCGCGACAAACTTGCAACGTCTGTGCGCAACGGACCCAGAACGACTCAACAAGTGATTCCTGGTCGACCTGGTCGTAACCTTGACTTGCCTTCAACTGTTGCAGAAGCCGATGAATCCTCATGCGATTCGTTGGAGGAACCGGTCGAGCCAATTCTTTGGATTATCCCTCGAGAGTTACGCGGTGGCGGCATTACGTTCGAGTGCATTTATACCGGAGAAACCTTTACCAAAGCCAAAGGTGGGATTAACCCGGGCAGACCAACTAACTATCGAAGCAACCTCGATATTGTGGCGATAGCCGATACCGGAAAGTTAGGATGGTGGGACCGGGGACGATTGTTTGTGTATGGTCAAAACCTAAGTGGTCGACCTCTTTCTGAATCAGAAGTTGGTGACGTACAGCTTTTCAGCAACCTAGATTCAACCATCGGTCCAGGACAGCGACCACAATTCACTGCCATTTCCGAATATTGGTTTGAGCAGTTTTTTATGGATGACATTTTGAGCTTTCGGATCGGTAAGCAAGATACCAATGCAATATTCGCTCTGACCGATCTAGGTGGCGAGTTTGTGCATTCATCCTTCGGTGCTCCTCCCATCATTCCGATGCCGACCTTTCCTAGCAATGCACTTGGTTTATCTACCTTTTTGAAACTGACAGAAACTGCCACGCTTGGTTTTGGCATCTACGACGGTACTTTGGCGGATGGGCCTCAAGGCGTCCGATGGGGATTCGATACTCTAGGTAGAAACGGAGCGTACTCCATCTATCAAGCCGAATGGAAACCGCAACTTGGTTCTGAGGGTGAGTTGCCAACAACGATCCGAACAGGCATGTGGCACCACAGTGATAAAGAAGTATGGACCGAGCTAACTGCCAATCCGAATCCCATAACTTTTAACCAGAACTACGGGTACTTTCTGACAGCGGATCAGATGATATTCAAAGAGAATGGAGCCGAAGATGACCAAGGACTAGGTATCTTCGGTCAGTATTTTTCCGCCCCGGAAGACCGCAACATGATCGGTACTTACTTCGGTGCAGGGTTCGTTTATAAAGGGCTTTTGCCTGGCCGAGACGAAGACTATTTGGGGCTCGGTTTTGCCCAAGCGATTTTCAGTGATGATTTCCGAGCGCAAGAGTCCTTCAACGGGACCGAAATCGGTCACTCCGAAAGAGCGTCGGAATTGTATTACAAGTGGGTCGTCGGGCCTAAATTCTCGTTGCAGCCCGATCTTCAATACATATCTTCACCTAGTGGGCAATATCGCGACGCGATTGTCTCAGGCCTACGTTTTGAAGCCGTCTTCTAATCGAACTAGGTTCTACGGCTAGACTTGGACGCCTTAGATCTCGAAAAGAAATCCGGCGTCCTCGCTCTCATCGGGTATCTCGATGCCAACAATGCTGGTTCGTCGTCCAACAATTGGATTTGCTCAAGCGAATTCCCGGCTGGGATGTCTTTACAAGACGAAATCCCACAAGCTAACATGGCAACCGAAGTTAACGCGACGACAACTTTCTGGATTTGAGTCTTCATGGCAACTTTCATTGTTTGACGTAGAAAGAGTGGCAATTTGCAGCAGTCATTAGAGCACAATTCGTGCCAAGGTTCTAAGATCGCCGCCCCTCCCCCTTCTGGGGTGGGACGACCCGGCATGGGTTTAGAGGGTTTTCTATAGCCTTTGTGGTTGTTCTAGTGGTGTTACGATTGCCTTTGAATGTGTTTTAGGGGGAATTTCCGTCGGAGAGTTGCCTTGTCTAAATTTCCTAACCTAGGCTAACCCATTAACTCTGGTTGGAAAGTCTTGCGATATCGTGGATAAAACGCAACAACCGGGTTGCATCTAATGAACAGATGTTGATCAGCAATCTCAACATCCCATTTAGCTATGAACATAACAACCTGCCTTTTCGGCTTAATTCTTTTACCGACGGTCCCTGGTGTTAAAGAGGTTCACGTTTCCCCAAACGGGGATGACTCTCATGCAGGGACGGCGCATGAGCCGGTTAAGACGCTTGAGTGTGCACAACGCAAACTCCGGGAACTAAACAGTGAGTCCAGAGACTATTCCGTTCGAATAGTGCTGCATGAGGGAAGATATCGCTTGGAGCAGCCTGTTCTATTCAGCAGCAGTGACTCGGCACCTGAAGCCTATCCAACTATCATCGAATCTGCACCGGGTGAGCGAGTTGTCATCAGCGGAGCTGAGAACCTTGTCGACCAAGGGCTCTTGAATGCGGGTCCTGATTTTGATCGACTACCCAGCGAGTCTAAGGGGCAGGTTCATGTTTACCGCGTCCCAAATTTGGACCTCAAATCGCGATTCGAAAACTATCTTCGATCTGACGAAACTCAGGTGCTCCCATCACCAATTGATCTATTTGAAAATGGTGAGTTGTTGCCAATCGCAACATTTCCACACAGAAACAAGTGGGCAATTGTCGGACAAGACAATGCAATGAGTTTTAACAGCGCCAAAGAACGAGATGCACTATGGTTGCATACTCTGGCCACAACGAACGATCTGGATCAATACAGAAGACTTAATCTTGAGGCTTATCGCCAACTTGCAAATGGTGACCGATACCAAATCGAAAACTCGATTAGCGACTTAGATGAGCCTGGCGAATGGTGTTTTAACGAAGCCTCATCAACAATCTATTGGTGGCCTACTTCCACTGATTCAGAATTGAACGCGTCTGCGATCGAAACCTTGATCTCCCTTTACGAAGTAGAAAATACGATCATTCGCGGCATTTGTTTCGAAGGCGCTCGTGTACAAGGGATTGAAATCGCTGGCGGAGCCCATTGTATTGTAGAAAAATGTGAATTCCGCTGCATCGGAAATGTTGGTATCCATGTATTCCATGGGGAGGAGCACACCATCAAAGATTGCTTCGTTCATTCTACAGGTTCCTCGGGAATACGAATCGAAGCTGGCGATTCAGAATTGGACATCGAGGCAGGGCACCAATGTGTCAACAATTCCATTCAGGATTGCTGCCAAAAACACCTATGTCGTCATGCTGGAATCGCCATCTTCGGTTGTGGGGTCACATTAGAACACAATTCGATTAGCAAGCTTCCAGACTGGGGAATCAGCCTACACGGTAGCAAGCACCAAGCAAGTCTAAACGAAGTCCAAAACGTTTGCTTAGAAACCACTGACACTGGAGCCATTTACGTGGCTGGCTCCGAATATACGAAGCGGAATCGAATTCATAGCAACCATGTTTACAACATTGGGGCGTTTGATACGAAGAATGCTTACGCGGTTTATTTGGATGGGACGACGAACAATAACGAAATCACCGAGAACATCATTCACGACGTTGTGCGTGCAGTCGTGGTTCGCAATGGGCAAGACAACCACATAGTCCAAAACGCAATTTATAATTGTCTCATCGGTATCCAGATTGAACAACAGGCAGAGGTGGCGTCGAACGAAATCACTTCAAACGCTATCGCGTGCCGAAATCCCATCGTATGCAACCACGATCACTCGGTGCTCGCTGCGTCTAACAATACCAAAGAGATTGAGCAAGTCTTCGAGAATTATCGAACGGGTGACTTTCGAATTTCATCTGGTTCAAACCTAACGAACAGCGGATTCAAACCCCTCCATATCCCTACGCCAGTTACAAGAAAATCGCTACCAGTGAGTACAAACAAATCAGTTAGTACAAATCATGGAGCAAAACCGTCAGTTGGGGTTTTGTGGAGTGACGTCGCAACGAGTAAGAATGGAGTCGTTGCAATCGAGTAAACGAAAAAGGGGCCCCCAACAATATGCGTCACGCCCGAAATCGCATATCACCGAGAGCCCCAAGTTCTTTATTTAATGCTATGCTCGAATTATGGCACCTTGCGGATTGAATGCAACAGCTCCAACCCGAATTTGTGGAAATTACATCTGGAATCACCACTCGAGTAAAACCCTTACCAGCTACGGTCGCAGCCTTCTTCTGAGAAAACCTATCTCCTAGACCTTGTATTTCCCTAGGCCCTTGCCTAGTCTGTGCGAGTTGTAAGTGACTTCGTATTGCAACTGACGCGTATTATTGGTTGATTCGCGATCAGCTGAAAATGATTCCGCAATCCATCGATTTCTAAGGGAACCTAACATGAAAACGCGCAATTCCGTTTTAAGGATATTCTTCGCATCCCTCTTAACTGGTATCACCCCGATATTTTCAAGCACATTACTAACTGGGCAGTCGTTAGGAAACGACAACAACCGATGGCCTGCCTTTTTAGGTTCCGGATCCACCAAGCAACTCGACGCCTCAACACTTCCTCTCGAATGGACTGCAACTCAGAATATTGCATGGAAGACCACTCTGGTAGGTCACGGTCAATCGAGCCCAATCGTTTGGGATAGTACGGTATTCGTCACCACCGTCGATGGACCCAACAAAGAGAACTTTCATGTTGTTGCCCTTGATTGCAAGACGGGAGAGCAAAAATGGTCCTACGCTCTCAAGAACTCATACCCCGTCAAAAACAGTTATTATGTCAGTCGATCTGCTCCCACTCCCGTAGTGGATGCTAATCAGATTGTCTCCTTCTTTGAAAGTGGCAACACGGTGGCATTGTCCCATGATGGACAAGAACTATGGTCACGAAATCTCGGTCAGGACTATGGGCCATTCGTCGCCGAATTCGGACTCGGAGCGTCACCTTGTCAAAACGACTCTCACATTTTCTTATTGCTGGAGCACGATGGACCGAGCTGTCTGATTGCCCTCAACAAGAAAACTGGCAATACGGATTGGAAATCAGATCGCACATCAAAACGATCATGGAGTTCTCCTGCACTGCTAAAAATTGATGGATCGGAACAAATCGTTGTTAGCTCAGGAGGAAGTGTCGACGGATACTCTGCTGTAGACGGAAAGCAGCTTTGGACTTTGTCCGGGGTTGGGGGCAACACGGGTGTCACCCCTATCGATAATGGGGACGGGTCGTTCCTTATTGGTGCTTCAGGAGGCCGAGGTGGAGAGAATGCCGAGCTTGCTAAAAAGTCAAACGGCTTAGTAAAAGTTACGAAAGACGGAGATAGCTGGAACGCTAAATTAGCTTGGACAAACGATCGTCTTTCCACTTCCTGGGCTTCGCCTATTTCCCACAACGGTTACGGATACTGGCTCAATACAACAGGCGCTTTGTTCTGCGTCAATCTTTCGAACGGCGAAACTGTTTTCTCACAACGTATCAAACAAGCGTGCTGGGCAACCCCGATCGCGGCAGGAGACCGAATCTACTTTTTCGGAAAAGAAGGCGTTGTGAGTGTGATAGCTTCAGGACCTGAGTTCAAAGTTCTTGCCGAAAACGAACTGTTCGATCCGGAGAATCTTCCAGCAGAAACAACCCAGTTGGAGGAAGAGACTACAGAAGAGCGTCGACGCGCGTCAGCCATGTTCGCAAAACCAACCGTTTATGGCGTGGCCGTTTCAGGCAACCAATTCATTGCGAGAATTGGCAACCAAGTCTTTTGCGTTAGGCAGTAAGCTGCGTATCAGATCTTTGAAACCGGTCTCTTTGGCAATGGAGGGGGCAGCATTCTATTGTCAGGAGCCGGTGGCGGTGGTGGGTTACTCGGTGGAGGATTATTGCGGGGAGGCGGATTTAGATCTGTAAAAGACTCATTCCATTCCCAACCTATAGGGTTGCTCAACTCTCTTGCAGCAAGCAACGCCCAGGGAGTACCAGGATGATTCTCCACGACATTTTTAAGAAGCTCTCTTGCTTGGTTTGCCTCTTTCTCAAGGCGGCTGTCGACCGCAATTTTTTCGCTCGGCGAAATCGTCCAAGTGTTGTTCTTTTCCTTTTCAAACGTCATTCCACGCTTGGCTAACGCTAACATCGCATTGTAAGAATCATTGCGAACTTTCGCGGCAAGCGCCGTACCATACGATAGATCGAAGCTTGCTAGCCATCGCGGAGAGGTTTCCTTTGCTTTGTGTTTTTCTCCCTCAGCGAGGACTAAACACAAGGCATTCAGCTCGGGGGATAATCTGGCTGCGGCTTGTTGAGCTGTGGAGAGCTCGCTGACCAATCTCGCTTCATCAACTTTTACAAAAACTTGTCTGGGGCGATCTAGCGTTCCCACTCTTGATCTTGCCGAAGCTTGAATAAGTGCCAATCGCATTGGGCTTTGTTGCACGAGTTTTTTGTATTCCTCTGCTGGCACATAGTCCGGACGGTACTTTTCCATCACGTCAGGAGCAAAAAAGTAGCTCATTCGAGAAGCAAAGGCTTCGATTTCACCCGCTCCAACTTGCGATCCGACTCGACGATTGGGGTGAATTGAGAAGTAAATCCCTCCCGTTTCGTAACACAAGCGTGAAAGCGCGTACGGCCCAAAGCCAGAATCAATAACTGGTTCCTCAAAGTAGTTTTCTTTGTAACCCAGCATCACACGTTCAGGAAACAACGTCTCAGGCCCCTGATCAACTTGCCTCCAGTCTGGAGTTTGATCAAACTTGGGATCCGGATCAATGAATTTGATGTAAGTGAATTCGCGTCCGAATGGTGCCGGCACACCTAAAACGTGGGACTGAATTCCAAACTTCTTGCAAATCGAAATGGCCTCTTCACAGGCGTTAGCGTCGTCCCCACGTTCGTCAGTAACGGTAATAAGAACCACATTTCTTTGAGGATCGTGTGAACCGCGAGAGACTCTATAGGACTTAAATTTCTCGGCGACTTCTTTAATAGCCTTGAACGAGTATTCTGTACCACTTTCGTCGACTGCAATAGAATCGACGGCGGACCGGATGTCTTCGAGATCATCCGTTGGTCGCTCGGTTAAGAATTTCACGTCCATGCCATAAGAAACAATGCTTGTCAAAAGCGATGCATCCAGGTTGACTGGTTTTCCTCTCCGCTTTTGGTCATCAGCAACGATACCAAGCTCTTCGTAGATTTTTTCGAATCGCTCGCGAATCTCCTTTCGCTGTTTATCCATAGAGATCGAGCTATCAAATAACCAAACTACCAAGGTTGGACGTTCTTCGATAGAACGCAACAGTTCGTAAGTGATCCGATCGACGGCCCCTTCCGTTCCGTTAACACCTACGCCAGTTAGTCCCTTAACAACGTTTTTTGACTCAGTGATCCCAATCGCTTGCTTGATGTCCAGCGCAACGCTGATTTCGCCATTCGGAATGGTAACGTCAATGACTGGAGCGGTAAGCTCAGACATATCAGAAACATTTATTGCCTCGGCGAGGGCCATATCGGTTTCGCCTATTGAGTTGGAACCGATTTCGCTATTGGGAGTTTCCGAGTACGCAATTTCGCTCAAAACATCCAACGGATCGATTTGCTCATCCATGGGAGCGGCAGAGAGAAAAACCCGATAGACTTCGGGATTATTTGCTACGGTAAAGGAAGCCAAAGCGACTACCACCGCCACGTGTACGAACATGCTGATAAGAAATGACTTGGTATCGGCATCGAACCAAGATCCCTCGTCAACCTCGTCTGGCGAATCTTCATCAACGTTTTCGGAAGATTCAGAACCGTCTGTACCAGCGATCGACGAGTCCGCTTCTGCGCCGGGAGCGACGCTCTCTGCGTAAACAGAGACGTCTGCGACTTCAAGCAGTTCCTCTGGCATCTTCTGCTGTCCAAGCAGTGTAACCTGCTCATTCGCCTCACAAACCATGTCGTCATCGATTGAGAGTCCGTCTTCTGCGGGATTTTCCAATGGATTTCTCTTAAGCATGGCACCCTTCTTGGAAGTTTAATTGCATGGGCGAAACGGAGTTATGTCTGCGTCCCTCAGGTTGGGAAGAAGCTCAGAGACCCGCCCACCCTCATTTTCTACGCAAACAGAACACGATTCAACAATGGTTAGCGTGGAATCGGGTGAGAAATACCCATCTTTTTCTCTATAAGACCAACAAAATTACAGCCCCCCACTTTATCTAGTCCCCCGCACCATTTCATTTTCCTCGTAAAAGTCTCACTATTCGATCGTTTCGAGCAGTTCACCAGCACTGAGCTGGGGATGATTCCTAGATTTTTGGCCGCGATCCAAGATCTGTGAGAGTATTCCGAATTCCCCCTCCAGTCTGGATATCTTCCCCGTGGCTGGGGCGGACCAGGGCAAATTGATCCTACTTTCCTTGATTGTTGCATTCGAGATCTTGTTGGCAGCTCGTCTACCATTTGTTCGGGTTGCTCGGGGCCAACCTCAGAAAATGCACTAGCATGATTGATTAGGGTTCAAGCAGAGGCTAACGTATCGCCATGAGATTTTGGCGTCTCGCCTAGTCGTGCGTAAAAAAACTCAAAACACTTCCCTTTAGAAAGCTACGACAACAATTTTGAGCTCAGATCAGTCGATTACGATTGGCAAGCTGGATTCCGTCACCAAAACCTATGGGACCAGAACTGCCCTACGAGATGTGACACTTACGTTTTCGCGAGGAGTGACCGGGTTGCTCGGCCCTAACGGTTCTGGCAAGAGCACCTTAATCAAGTCATTGCTTGGTCTGGTCCGCGCCGATGATGGAACTGGCGAAGTACTTGGTTTGAAGTGGCCTGAGGATACCCGCAAACTTCGCGATCGCGTGGGCTACCTCCCGGAGGACGACTGCTACATTCACGGATTGCAGGGCATCGAATCGATCCAAATGATGGCCCGCTTGTCAGGCTTTAACAAGACCGAAGCATTGCGACGAGCTCACGAAATGGCAGATTTTTGTGATCTAGCACAAGAGCGATATCGAACTGTTGAGACCTACTCGACAGGGATGCGTCAAAAGCTAAAAGTTGCCCAAGCATTGGTTCACGATCCTGAACTAATCATTTTGGACGAGCCGACCACCGGCTTGGATCCTGCTCAGCGACAACAGCTTCTAGATCGAATCTCGGTATTAGCCAAGGAAAAAGGAAAATCGATCATTCTCTCAACACACATACTGCACGATGTCCAAAGAGTTTGCGATCACGTGATCATTCTCGCTGGAGGTCAAGTTCGGCGCGTTGACACACTCGCCAACTTGCAGCGACCGTCGCAAGAAAGCTTGAGAGTTGCCGTAGTTGCAGACGCCTCTCAATTGCACAGAGTACTTGTTAAGCGAGGTATACAAGCCGAGCTAACGAGCCCTCAAGATTTAGTCGTCTATGGCTCGCCGGATGAGACTTGTGAAATTTGGAAAGCGAGTCACGAAGCCAAGGTTATGATTCAACGAATTGAACCCGCAAAAAACTCTTTGGAACAATTGTTTCTCGATGTCGTTAGGGAGAGCAAGTAATGCCCATTCTCGATATTGGTTATCGCGAGTGGCAGGGGGAACGCTCTCCTGCTTGGACTCGCGCTTGGGTGGTTGCATCCACCGGAGTAAGCTTGGTTTGGCGAGGCATGTGGATCAAGCGACTCTTAATGTTGATGGTCATGCCATCGCTGGTTGCGGCAATTTTTGTGGGCATCTTTGAACAGTTTGCTTCTTCAAATTCACCCCAAAACGAAGTCGTTAGAATGATCTTGTCCGGCCCATCTTCGGCGCAGATGGCGAGCGAAGCAGGATTGAATCTGGAACAAATAAGACAGGATCCGAGCCAGGCGAGACACTTTGCATGGACTTACATCCTTTTTGTGCTCTTTCGTTACCCTCAATCTGTAGGCATGATTATCTTAGTGGGCTTGGTCGCCCCGAGACTCATTAGTTTTGATCTTCGAAGCAGAGGCTACTTGCTTTATCTTTCCAGACCATTAACTCCAGCGGAATACGTTCTTGGCAAAGCAGGAGTTCTCTGTGTATTACTGTTTTCTATCGTTACTCTTCCATCGCTCGCGATATATGTGGCAGGTCTGTGTCTATCGACCGATGCGGGAGCGATTTGGATGACCTGGGACATTCCGTTTCGCATCGTTGTCGCCTCCATCGTCTTGGTCTTGCCCACGACCGCGATCGCATTAGCTTTGTCTTCCATGACACAGGAAAGTAGATACGCCGGTTTTGCATGGTTCGCTGTTTGGATTTTGGGCCAAGTCACTTACTCTGCCTTATGGATAACCACGGAGATGGTTCGAGCACAATCGCAAGGCTATCAACCTGGAGAGATGATATCTACTAAGTACAGTCCAATTATCATGTTTTCCCCTTACGAATCACTTGGGTACATTCAAAAACAAGTCTTTTCCTTACTGCCAGCCGGCGAGTCACGGCTAGCACCGTGGATACTAATGATTGCTGTAACCATTGTGGGATACTCGATCGCTTACTGGCGAGTTGCGAGGACGTTAAAGGCATGATTACTCTTAACCACGCAACTCTACTTTACGGTACGGTCATTGGCATTAACGATTTCCAAATCGATTTGCCCGTGGGCGCTTACGCATTGGTTGGCCCAAACGGTGCGGGAAAATCGACTCTTATCGGATTGCTTACCGGGGCGATTAAACCAACGCTTGGGAGCGTTTCGGTTTTTGGAGTCGATCCATTCCGAGATCCCTCGGTTTTACAACGCATCGGCCTTTGCCCCGCTAGCGAATTGCTCATTCATGGCGTGACCTCACGGCAATGGTTGCGTTTGCAGTTAGCTCTGAGCGGTTGGGACTCGCGCAAAGCGATAGCTCGTGCAGACATGATCCTCGAATTGGTGGGACTTAAGGATGCTCTGGATCGCCCTATTCACACCTATTCGCTAGGAATGCGTCAACGTTGCAAGCTTGCGCAGGCACTCGCGAATGATCCAGACCTACTTATTTTAGACGAACCCTTTAATGGCCTGGATCCTATCGGCCGGCATCAAATGACGGAGTTGCTCAAGCAGTGGGCAGAGAGCGGAAAGAGTTTGTTGCTCGCTAGTCACGTGCTTCATGAAGTGGAGCGTATCACCAACTCCTTTTTGCTTGTTTACGGAGGCCGATTGTTAGCCTTTGGAACTGCGGGGGAATTGAGAAATCTTTTAGCAGGGATACCTCAAGAAGTAACCATTCGGACTCGCTCAATAGACGAACTTGCTTCTCGATTGTCTCGCATGCCCTGGTTGAGAAGCTTGCATCGAGACAACCAACAAAATCAGCTTCATGTAGCGGTTGAAACACCACTCGAATTGTACCAACAACTAGTTCGCTGGACTGCTGAAGACGGACTGATTATTGAACAGATCACTGGCATAGACGGTGATATCAGCTCCTTGTTCCGATTGCTGGTGTCAAAGCACCGAGGGGAAGTAATGTTGACAGGAGTGATGAGCTGAAATGAGCACGCAAGATGTATCAGAAGGCGTTGACGCAATCGCCAAAATCTCTCTTCACGGTAATCGCCCAAATCCTACTCTTAAAAATGGTGCCTTAGGAGTATTTCGATACGAACTGATGCGTTCGTTAACTCCATTACGGATCATGCTTTGGGTAGGACTTTTGCTGTTTCCAGTGATCCTGGTTGCCGTTGTGCGGTTCTTTATGATTCGTGCTGGAGCATCAACGGATGACTTCCTCGGTGTAACTATCGTTTTGTTTATTCTTCTTCCAGAAGTGATCACGATTCTGTGTATGTTGCTGTGGGCTACACCTATCGTAAACGCCGAACTCGAAAGCCAGACTTGGGTTTATTCGGTCGTTAGGCCCAAAGCACGATGGGCCCTCATAACGGGAAGATATTTGGTTGCGGTAGCCTGGACCGCTTCCTGCACCAGCTTATCAGCTACACTTGCTATACCAATATCGGGAATGGCTGGGGCTTTCAAAGTTTGGTTTACGATGATTGGCTTGTGTTGGCTTTCTGCCATTTGCTACGGCGCTCTGTTCATGTTAATTGGTACATTGATTCAGCGTCGCGCTATGGTTATTGCGTTTTTCCACGCCATATTTGTAGAGTTCATCCTCGCGTCCATACCAGCGGTAATCAATCAATTCACGATTTCTTTCCGCCTGTGGTCTATCCTGTATAACTCGATAGATATTCCTCCCGAACTCCTAGACGCAAACTTCGTAATTCAAGATTCTAGCACCGTTGGTAACATCGCAGTTCTCTTAGCAGCCAGTGTGTTTCTATTATTGGTCGCTACCTGGAGAATTCAGAAAGCCCAGTTCCGGTGGCAATCGGAAGTTTAGACTCGTTCCCGAAACCTCGGTTTTAGCAATTTGTAACACGGCTTCTCAAGGTTAATGACCATGATCATTTTTGATGGACATTTGGACATCGCGCTCAATGGCGTAGACTGGAATCGCGACCTGCGCCAGACAGTCGACGATATCCGAGCTCAAGAGCAGTCATTAAACATGACGGATGCGGGGCGGTGCACCAATACATTGAGTCTCCCTGAACTCAAGCAATCACAACTTGCAGTATGCCTTGCAACGTTACTCGCGCGATTGGAGCAACCGATCAACCATTCCTTTGGCTGGACGTCACCACACACTTGCTATGCCATGGCTCATTCGCACCTCGCTTATTATCGTGCGATGGAACAAGACGGTTATTTGAAGATTTTGAAAAGCAAACAGGATTTGACGAACCACTTTGCCAATTATACGCAGTTCCCTGATCAATCCCCTTTAGGGATCATCATCACCATGGAAGGTGCAGATCCTCTATTACGGCCTGAAACCATCTTCGAGTTTCACGAAGCGGGATTACGAGCGCTTGGATTAACGCACTACGGATGCAATCGATACGGTGGAGGGACTCGCAGTGAAGTCGGACTTTCTCTAGACGCAGAACCGCTTCTAAAGAATTGTGAACAATTAGGAATAACGATCGACATGACCCATCTTTCCGATGTCGCCTTTTGGCAGGTCGCAAACCGGTTCCAAGGGCGTGTTCACGCGAGTCACCAGAACGCCCGTGTCATTTGCAATTGGCAACGGCAGTTTAGTGACGATCAAATTCGATTCGTCATCGAGCGAGATGGCGTTCTCGGCGTTTCCATGGATGTCATTATGCTGCAAGACGGTTATGTTCGCGGCATAACTCGGCCTGTAGAGACATTACAGAAAGCAGTGGACCAAATCGAACACGTTATTAAGTTAGCAAAGGGCTCCGTTCGACACATAGCGCTGGGAACAGACTTGGACGGCGGCTACGGTTGTGAACAAACACCAGCGGACTTGAATCGATATCGTGACCTTCAGAAACTCGTTCAAATCATGAAAAACCGTGGTTTTCCAGATTCGGATATTGAGTCAATCTTCCACGGAAATTGGCTGAGATTCTTCAATGAAGTGCTACCGGATTAGTCCGTTAAGAAGAATTTGCACTATACATTGGAAACAAAGAACGTTTTAAGCAACTCTCTCATCCTACTTATCCCGCTGTCACGTAGCTTCGGATCAACATTTCGTTCGATCTTTTTCTTGTACCAATAAACGATCGAGATGGCAGTCGACATTTCGTGAATTGCTCGCAGATCGTCTGCTTGCGGCAGATCGGAGTAAGGATTTACGGAGTTGTAAGCATCGAAAAGATCTTGCCAAATCCCACGAACTCCCCTGTCGCTCATTGGTGCAAGCATGCTGCCAACTAGTCGTATAAAATCCAAGGCTGGCCAATCCATTCGGCTCGCCCCAATGTCGACGGCATATACCCATCGCTTGTCAGCGTCTACGAGTAAGTTTTCTCGCCAGAGATCGCGCATAATCCAGTGTACGTCACATGTTCGTCTGGCGAGTCGATTGATTGCTGAGGACCAGATTCGAAAACGCTCGTTGCACTGAATCACAAATTGAGCGAGGTCACCACCTAAAGGATGCTGAGAACACGAAAATGCAATTTCAGTTAAGTTTGACTCCAGATCGTTTAACAGTTCGCGTCTCTCGATTAGGCCATTTGACAAATCTCGACTGTAGCTCATCTCTCTAGTTACACGGTGCAATCCGGCCAACTGTTTCACATAGCCCAGCACAAATTCGTATGCCACATCTCTCGTTTGTAATGGCTCTCCCGGTACCCATTTCGTGAGCGTCCAGAATTGGTCTCCGAGAGGTAGTGCCAACGAATTTCGGGAATCCGATTCACTCCAAGTCTCTGGACAGGGTATCGGTGATCGTTCAAACCAAGGGTGTAGTTCTGCAACGCTTCGATCTAAGTAAATCGCGACCTTTGACCAGTTATCGATCTTGTTTTGGCTTTCCTTGGAATACGGCCAACCCCGTACGACCCATAGTTGAGACTTTACGAAGAATTTGAAAATCGGCGTTCCGCTAAATCCGCCGCCAAGCGGAACAATTTGTTCTGCTTCACATCCAAACTTGTTGCGAATCGCTTCTTCTATCAAACTAAAAATCGCAAGGTCCATCGACTACTTAAGTCGCTCGACTCGTCCTCCCTTTAGTCGAACGAGGGCATCACATTGAGATGCCACGTACTCATCGTGTGTTACCATAACAATCGTGAGGTTGCGTTCTTCGTTGAGCGATTGAAGTAATCCGAGTATCGATGTTCCTGTTTCTTGATCCAGATTGCCAGTAGGTTCGTCTGCCAACAAAAGCGAGGGATTAAGGATCAGCGCGCGTGCAATGGCGGTCCGCTGCATCTCCCCTCCTGAAAGTTGACTGGGACGATGACGAAGACGATGTTCGAGGCCAACAGTCGCAGCTAATTCGCGTGCTTGATCTTTTATTTCCGCACGACGCTTCCAATACGAAAAGATACCATGCCTTATCATCGCTGGCGCCATGATGTTCTCAAGCAGTGTCAACTCTGGCAGCAGGTGATAGAATTGAAAGATCATGCCAAGTTGCGTGTTTCTAAAATGATCTCTCTGACGATTAGAGACATTGTCGATTCTCTCTCCATTGAAGAAAATCTCTCCTTCATCAGGCTGGTCTAAAGTGCCCAACAAGTGCAACAATGTGCTTTTTCCTGAGCCGCTTTGACCAACAATCGCAGTGATTCGTTTTTCTTCAGCCTGAAAGTCAACGCCTCGCAGGACTGGCACTACCACGTTTTGTTTTCGATAAGACTTGGTAAGGCCAACTGCTTTTATAATACAAGGCGCTGTTGCCGTCACGTTTGGTAGATCGCGATCACCATCAATGCCTACAACTCGGTAACGCGACGAATCAGCCCCACCGATAGTAGCGGTTTTTGCAGAGTTCAATATTTTACTCATATCGTAGAGCCTCAACTGGATGCATTCGGGCAGCGCGAACTGCTGGCAAAACACTTGCCAGTACAGCAATGATGACGGATCCGAGACTGACCCATACCAACATAGTGGGATGAATGATTGTAGGAATTTTGTCGAAGTAATAAATGGTTGGGTCAAATACCTCTCGACCAGTTAGATATTCCACAACGCGAGCGATTTCGTTTATCTTCCAAACGAAGAGTAGTCCACATAAAATCCCAACTCCAGCACCAACGGTTCCCAGCAAAACCCCGTAGCCTAGGAAGATCGTAGCAATCCCTGTACCTGGAGACCCGAGAGCCTTTAAAACTCCGATGTCTCGAGTCTTCTCCACCACGATCATAAAAAAGGTGGCCAGAATTCCGAAGCCAGCTACAGCGATAATCATAAACAGTAGTATGTTTAGAATCGTTGTTTCCAAGGCGACGGCGGCCAACAGCGGCCCTTGTGTATCCTTCCATGAATTTACAATTACTAAAGATTCAGGCGGAAATTCCGATCGTAAAATATCTCTAGCTTGAGCGAGATCCACACCAGGCTTCAACTTGATCTGAATCGATGTGACGGCACCCTTGCCTGTTTGCGGGTCAATCATACCGCGTGACTCTTGCAAAGACCGCAGCGGAACAAATGCGAATGTTGCGTCGTATTCGCTCATTTTGCTTTCGTAAAAATCAACAATGGTAAATGACTTGTCGATCGCTTTTGGTGGTGTGCCCGCATTGGGAAACGCTACGCTAACGTCATCTCCTGGCCTCAGATAAAAGTGATCTCGAACATTGTTATCTTGATCGCGTCCACGTACACAGCCCAGCCCAATCCCTAGCACTATTCCGATTTGCTGCTCTGATTCGGCATCGAAAGTTCGACCTCCTCCCGTCGGTGCACTCAGTGGTTGTGAATCGCGAAGTGAGTTTAGTGCATCGGTAGTATTTGTCGCCAAAGAGAGCGGGTCGACTTCGATTGGAGTTGCTTCCCCCTTTGGTTCGTTAGAAGCGGTTTCGAGTTCTTGCTGCTCTTTCTGCTCCGACTGATTCTCCTGAATTTTTTTCTTGAGCTCGTCGTAACGTTCCATCTCCGAGCGAAACTCTTGTTGTCGCTTCGCAAATTCTTTCTTTAGACGTTCGTTCGGTCGACGATGCTCCCAACCAGCTGGTTGTAGAGACTCGCGGGTCGGATCATATCCGGTTTCTTTCAGTAGAAAATTCAATTGCTCTTGGTTGTCGGGATGCAATAGATACTTGCTGAAATCGCTAACCGAGGCGTATGTTGTTTCGTCGATGCCAATTAAATTGATCTGCTGCGTGTGAGATTGGCCGTTCACCGTAAACGTCATCATCGCGGGCAACGTGACGACCGTCGTGATTCCGCTTACCGAATCACCCAATCTTTCTCGAATCCGGTCAGAATACCAGTCGGGTTGTGAAAGACCCGCCGTAGAACGAGTTTCAACCACAAGATCGCTTAAGATTCCATGCATCCTTTCCTGCATTAGCGTCGTGAACCCATCCATGACGCTGTTTACGACGACCAAGGTCGCGACACCGAGCATCACCGAAACGATCGACGCGAGCGCGATCCACCTCGTTCGCAGGTATCTCCAGCAAAGAAGCAATTTGTACATCGTTATACCTTTGGGACACGAAACCTTTAATTGCAAAAGCAATCTTGAGCGAAACCTAACAAATTCTTTCGTTTCGTCGCAAGACAGAACCCCAAAGTGGTAGGGCCCGATTTTTTTCCAATATCCTGCCAGATTGGGGGTAGGACGATGGCATCGGAAGAAAATCCATGATAGCCTGACGTAAGGCAAATTCGCTCCATTTCGACTTTGTGATTGCCGAATGCAACACTAAAGCGAAAGAAGGGCGATTGCATTTGCATTAGGCGAATTGCCGAAAGTAAGTCTTGCTGCTCCAAGTCTTCCGTTTTGAGATCTGAAACACACTTTACATTGATGCGTCAATCATCCCTAGGGAGGGGCAATGTCTAAGAACATTCTTCTAGTCGACGATCATGAGATAGTTCGAATCGGCTTGCGTCACATACTGGAAGGTAGCGACCTGGTCATCTCGCACGAAGCTACAAACTCCCGAACCGCTATGTCTTTTCTATCAGAAATCCCTTTCGACCTAGTCGTCGTAGACCCGAAACTCGCGGAGGGGGATGGATTCGTAATGATCAAAGAAATGAAGAGAATTCGCCCAGCCCAGAACATGCTTCTCTTCTCCGAACTCGAGAGCCATCCCCTGACCTATCACTCCATATCGATGGGCATGAACGGCTTTGTTTCTAAGCTAGCAAATTCGCAGTCCATCAAAGAATGCTTTCGCCGCGCCGCAGACGGTGAGTCTCTTTGGTCTAGAGACGAGGTAAAAAAGTCATCCAAGGTAGAGCTGAACAATACAATTCTGGAGACTAAGATGGGGGTTCCTTTAACCAAGCGAGAATCAGACGTGCTCGAAAAGCTCGCATCCGGCATGACCAATCGAGAAATCGCAGCTGCATTTGGCATAAGCTACGAGACCGTAAAGGAGCACGTGCAGCACATTCTGCGAAAGATTGGGGTCTCAGACCGAACTCAGGCTGCAGTCTGGGCGGTCAGAAACAATTTAGTCTGAGTCTCCGTTCTGATGCGAGCTACCGGCTTGGCCCTATGGTCGAGCTCGGTTGTTCAGGAAACGCGGGAAGTGTCCTATTGTGCATTCGTTAGTGCGTAAATGGGCCAAGAGCGGTTGGGTGACAGTTGACTCAATAAGCCTTAACGCCTGGGAAAAACAGCTAATCGGTACGGGTTCTAACGGCGAGAACCAAATGTTCCGTGAAAATCAAAAGTAAGAATTGCAACGAATCTATTGCCAAAGCCACCCAAGAAAGGTTTAAAATAGGGGTACGCCGGCTCCCTGTCCGTGGCCGCCTAATTACCGATTCCTCACTGTACGTTCCAAATAGATCCGCCATGAGTGCTAGACTCGCTGCAAACAATAGTGCCGTTGTTGACCAACCTTCGGTAGGGACTGAAACCGTAGTTCGACCCAAGGAAAAAAAGAAGCCTAAGTCGAAATTGCCACCGAGGTATCATGTCGTTTTGTGGGATGACCCTATCCACACTTATGACTATGTGATCGAAATGATGCAGAAGCTATTTCATCACTCCGCCATTCAATCCTTAAAAATCGCACAAGAGGTTGATGCGAGTGGTCGCGCAATTTGCTTCACTACAAGTAAAGAAGTCGCGGAACTTAAACGCGACCAAATCCAAGCTTACGGCAATGACCCCATGAGCTCTCATCCTAACAACGGCAGTATGTCCGCTTCCATTGAGCCTGCTGGGGCTTAGGCTCCACATTGATTCGCCCATTAAATCAGACGCCTTTGTCTAGGCTTTTCTCGATTCCTCCGCTCGTAACTTTGGCATGTTTGTTTCACGATCGTCTCGCTGATTAGGCGTGTCGCGAACGGCCGTGCATCATGAGCATGTTGAGGAGTCGCCCAATGCGACCTTCTAAACTTTTCCGCAAGGGGGGCGGTAGAAGTCATTGGGGGGAATCGCATGGGTTATCTCTTAGCAGACGCCAGTACCAAGCGATGAGGCAAATTGTAAAAAGAAACAAGCCTGGCAATTGCCAGGCTTGTTTTTGGGTTTTGGAGTGGCCTTAAATCAGGCTACTCGGCAGTTGGGGGAGCGATGAGTGGACCCTCGCTACCCAATCCACCCTTGAGCTCGACAGCTGGTTTGTCAGATCGAGTTTGAGGAGCTGACTCGCGGGCCTCTTTTTCTGCTTCGGCTCGCATTTGCTCATCAGACCAATCAACTCGCTTACGAGATAGGCCGATCTTTCGTTCGTCGCTGTCAACGCGAAGGACCTTAACCTCGATCTCATCGCCAACCTTGACAACGTCTTCTGGATTTTCCACTTTGTTGTCCGATAGTTCGGAAATGTGGAGCAATCCTTCGAGCGAATCTTCCAGGGAGATGAACACGCCAAAGTTAGTGATCTTGGTGACCTTACCCTTGACCAAAGTACCTGGTTGATACTTTTCAGGGATGGAGGTGTTCCATGGATCGTCATCAAGCTGCTTGAGTCCCAGTGCTATGCGGCGGCGAGATTGATCGACGCTGAGCACTCGGCATTTGACCGATTGTCCCTTGGACAGTACTTCGCTCGGATGGCTGATCTTGCGAGTCCAAGACATATCGGAAACGTGCAATAGCCCGTCGATGCCTTCCTCGAGTTCGATAAACGCACCGTAGTTGGTGAGGTTGCGAACCTTTCCTTCGACCTCGGCGTTCTCTGGGTATTTCTCAAGCACAACATCCCATGGGTTGGATTGAGTTTGCTTGATACCGAGAGATAGCTGCTGGCCTTGGGCGTCGACACCAAGAATCTTGACGTCGATCTTGTCGCCGATTTGAACCATTTCGTTTGGATGGTTGATGCGGCGAGTCCAGGACATTTCGCTGATGTGAACCAAGCCTTCGATGCCAGGCTCGAGCTTCACGAACGCACCGTAGCTCATCACATTGACAACTTCCCCTGGAACAACCGAGCCGACAGGATACTTCTCGGCAATGTTGGTCCATGGGTTGTTGAGCTTCTGCTTGAGGCCCAAAGCAATCTTTTGCTTTTCGCGATCGATTTGCAAAATCTTGACTTCGATTTCTTGATCGATAGCGACCATTTCGGTGGGGTGGCCGATTCGTTCCCAGCTCATGTCGGTAATGTGCAATAGACCGTCGATGCCGCCCAAGTCCACGAACGCACCGAAGTCGGCGATGTTCTTAACGATACCCTTTCGGATTTGTCCCACGTCCAATTCGGCCATGAGGTGTTCTCGATCTTCTTCTCGTTGCTTCTCGATGAGCGAACGGCGGCTAACGACGATATTACGTCGAGCATCATCAATCTTGAGAACTTCGCACTGTACGACGCGACCGATGTAATCACCGATGTCGTTTGGTCGACGAATGTCGACTTGGCTGGCTGGCAAGAAGACGCTGACGCCGATATCTACAAGCAATCCGCCCTTGATCTTGCGAACAACGGTACCGGTGACAACCTGTCCTTCTTGGACGGTCGACATCATCATTTCCCACTGGATGATCTTCTTAGCCTTCTCTTTGCTGAGGCTGATCATCGATCGGGAATCTTCAGGTGGGGTGTGCTGATCTTCTACTTCTTCGATCAGAACCTTAACGAGATCACCGATTTGCGGTGGTGGCTCACCCTCTTCCCATTCATTTTTATGAATCGCGCCTTCGCTCTTGAAGCCGACGTCGACAATCACGAACTCATCGTTGATTTCGACGATTTTGCCTTCGATAATTTGATTGACGTCAAACTGCTTGTTGACGTTTTCTAATTCGCCAAGAATGTATTCTTCGTCGGCATCTCCAAACAAGGAGTCAAGCTCCTTCTCCATGAGATCATCTTCGAGAGAACGAATCAGATTGCGATTGACCATGCGAAAAGAACCTATTTCAACTCAATTTCGAATCCGAACGAGACGCATGAGAAAGCTAGGACAATCGAAAAAGATCGATTTACTGAACTCCTTCTAGGCGATAAAGTTCTGAAGCAGGATTCGACGAGCAGGGTTAGTGGAACCGTTTACTGACGACCGGCAAACGCCAAGCCAAAAAATCAGTCAACGAACAACGTGTAGTGTATCAGCCTTTCTTTTGCAAAGCAACACTAGCTTTCCGGGGCCGATTTCTCAGTGTCGCGCATGGGAGGTCACTCTTTCGTTGGGTCCTTGCCGTACCAATCGCACCTTATGAGCAACACCCTAAACACTAAAAATATGAGTCAAGAAGCGAACTCTAACCCAAAACGTCTCAAATACGCAATTGGCGGAGACCATGCTGGTTTTCTGATGAAAAACGAAGTTTTTCAGATG
Organism: Pirellula sp.; assembly: GCA_046344995.1. GTDB lineage: Bacteria > Planctomycetota > Planctomycetia > Pirellulales > Pirellulaceae > JBKCUI01. The sequence continues at coordinate 125,830 of JBKDKR010000074.1, read as the reverse complement.
CTTAAATCCATGGCGGTAGAGATTGTTGATTGCGGTACGCACACCGCCGAATCATGCGATTTCCCGGACTTTGCTGAGCTTATTGCCACCAAACTCCTTAAAGGAGAGATCGATCGCGGTATCTTGGTCTGCGGCTCCGGCGTGGGGGTGAGTGTCGCTGCCAACAAGTTCCCTGGGATCAGAGCCAGTCTCTGCCATGACACCTACTCTGCCCGCCAAGGGGTGGAGCATGACGATATGAACGTCCTCTGCATCGGCGCGCGTGTCATTGGCCCCGAAGTTGCCTTTGAGGTAGTTAAGGCCTTTCTCGGCGCTCGATACAGTCCCGCCCCCAGGCACGCCGCTCGAATGGCAAAGATCGCCGACATTGAGCGACGCGTCTCCGCCGGAGTTTTCGCGAGCAAAAACAATCTTCAATGAGATCAAAAGCGCGGCAATCGTAAGCGGTAGAACCGCGACCCAAAGGGGCATGGGCATCGTGAGTTTGCCAATGCCCAATAAGCTCTCTAAGGACAGTAGATTGCTTGCTAAGACAGATGACACGCATGCGGCCGTAACGTACCCAAGCGATTGTGCCAGCGTGAGCGCAGCAACACCTACTACAGACGGCTTGAGCCGCAAAGCATTCTCATTGGCCGATATCTGAAAAGGGCAGTTCAAGCATAGTGCTAAACTCGCCCAGCCCAATACTGGATTAAGGGACATGCTCAATAAGCAGCCGCTAAACAAAATCATCCATCCCACCGGCCCTACAATCAACAGTGATCGTCTAACCCAAGGAAAAACTGGTATCGTGACAAGAATCGCAATCTCTAGCGCAATCCCTAGCGCGAATTGATAGTAACCCAATGAGCCTAGTCTCGTTGTCAAGAACTCGTGGGAGTAAATTCCAAACGACATCTCACAAACGGCAACCAGAAAAACCGTTGCTACCAACCCGTACCAATTCCATCCACCGACAGGTCTTTTCTCCTCGCGAGTCTTGGGTTGCTCACCTGCAAGCACCTCCACCGAGGTCGGGTTAATAACGAAGCAGCCGACTAACGCCAGCAAACACGTTGCAGTCGAAATGGCAGAACCAGCAAACAAATGCTGAGTCTCCAGGTCGAGAAATCGATTCCCGGTTGCTCCCATAAACACAACAGCCAACATATAGCCAGCTGAACCCGAAGCCCGGGCCGTATAAGCTAGAGAGCCAAGGGACGCCACGGCGTTATGGTTCAACAGTGTTATCATGCAGGACTGTGCACTGCCTAGAGCTAGCAAGCATGCTCCGACATCAACCGCGGGGCTAATGAATATCTTGCCGTTTGCCACAAAACTAAGAACGATGCCGAGGACCCCCTGCATCACGGAAACGCCAATCGCCGCCGCCAGAAGCGCTCTTTGGGGGTATCGCAGATAACCACGCGATTCCGCGAATCTCGCCAGAAAATACGTTCCACAGGCGGCAATCGGGATCAATCCCGCGAGTAGACTCGCAGTCTGAGCCGAAAGCGTGTGCCTCAGGTGCGTTTGCAAAGGAAACGAGCTAAACCCGAGCGATAGAAAGAAAACGAAATAGCAAGCGACACTGAAAAAAATGGTTGCTGATGAGCCCAATACTTGAGCGCGAGAATTAGACACGATACAGGCCTAGAAGTTGACGACGGAAGATTCATCCTTGAAGACTTCCATAATCGCTAGATGGTTCGCTCATGTCCAGAGAAGACCGAGCCAATTTTCACGCTTGGCGAATGAGCTGGCAATAACAATGGCCTGTCGCCGTACCCAAAGCCGGAACGAGGGCACTCCGGGCACCGCTCCCGCGAAAATCCAAAGTTGCCAAATAAAAAAAATCAGCTCGTCGAGGGAACACGACGAGCTGATTTTGATAGATCATGTCTTAGGACAAGCGGCCCTTATTCGATAAATTAATTATCGGATACGGGTGCTGCTTGCTTGAATGACATGACGCTTGGTGTTCAAGTATGCATGTGGGTCAACAACTGGTGCTGGTGCAGCTGGTGCAGCAGCAGGAGCTGGTGTAGGAGCAGCTGCTGGAGCTGTTCCACACGAGCTGCAAGAGCTACCTGTTGGAATTGCATCACAAGCTGTTGGGCAACCGGAATCGCAGCAGATCTTCTTTGAGAAGATCTTGCCGAGCAATCCGCCACCACATCGCTTGCCAAGTCCGCTATCGCAGCTTGGGGCTGCGCATGGATCGCAAGCAGCGATTTCAGCACCGCAAGATGGTCCACAAGCAGCGATTTCAGCGCCGCAGGTTGGTCCGCATGGGTCGCATGATGTGTCGCAGCAGCTGTTCTTGGATGCTAGCATGCCGCGAAGCATTGCCTTTCTCCAAGCCAAGTCCTTGCGAATCGCATCCAAAATTGGAGTGCGTCGTGGAGTGCAGCAGCTAGCTTCAACTCCGCAGCTTGGTCCGCAGCCACATGGGTCTGCAATTTCAGCGCCGCAGGTTGGTGCAGCACAAGGATCAGCTACTTCGCATCCACAGGATGGTCCGAGCAATCCTTTACCGAGAAGACCGCAGCCCTTGCCACAGTTTGCCAATTCGACACCGCAAGAAGGATCGCATGAAGCGATTTCCGCGCCGCACGATGGGTCACAAACCGAGGTATCGCAGCAAGAGCTAGAAGCTCCGCAACCCTTACCTCCCAACAATCGGCCCAAGAGGTCGCCACCGAAGCTTTGGCTGCTTAGAGCCGCTCCGAGAACCATTGAACCTACAACGATATTCCATTTCATCTGAGCCAAATCTCCCTACGAATATGGTCACTGACCGTTAATGAACAGGTCGACATTAGTGCGGTTGAGTAGAGACCGTTTTCGGCGCACGAAGTCGCCGCCGAAATCGCCCTCTACCGGCGTGGCTCCACGCGGCTTTCGCCGCAATGACTTCGTTAGCCTCGTATCGCATCTGAAGAGTTACCTGTTTGGCTCTTCAAACACTCGCACTCTGTCTGTTTCTCTACAGCCCCTCCGCTGCTCGAAACTTTGTTAACGGCTGCCGGCCGAGTCTTTCCTAAACTCCGTTACTTTTGGGTCACCGGCACTTTCAACAACGCGTCGATCCCTAGACACTAGGTTAAGATGCGTTGTCCGAGTAAGTTATCGTCCGGAGGTGTAAACATGCTTGAGAGCGGCACTCCATTTTTCGAAAAATGCCTGCCCATAACAACTTACGTTGACTTTAACGACAGCGACGCTTGTAATGCGCAGGTAACTCTTGCGGCCTTACAAATTACCCTGCTTAACAAACGAGACGCTAGATCCACCGCAATCGATAACGTCTTCCCTTTTTAACAAGTAGCATTGCTCATGAAGATCGTTTACCTAACCGCCGGCGCGGGTGGAATGTTCTGCGGATCATGCATTCACGACAATGCTCTCGCAAAAGAATTGATCCAACTCGGTAGCGATTGCCTTTTGGTTCCCGTCTACACTCCTATTCGAACTGATGACGAAGATGTGAGCGCAGATCAAGTTTTTATGGGAGGCATAAACGTCTACCTGCAACAAAAGATGCCTTGGCTGGCTTATCTTCCGAGTTGGATTGATCGAATCCTTAACTCACCTAGGCTGATCAGAAAGCTGACCAAGAACATCGGAAAAACGCTCCCTACGTTTCTCGGTGCTCTAACGGTTTCCATGCTCATGGGACTTAAGGGAAACCAACGCAAGGAGTTTTCTCGGCTCGTTAACTGGCTTGAAAAGGACATTCACCCCGACGTACTCATTCTTACCAACCTGCTCATCGGTGGTGGAATTCGGGAAATCAAAAAGCGTTGCGGTTCCCGTATCTATGTCACTCTCCAAGGTGACGACATATTTATCAATTCACTCCCGGAACCATACCGAACCCAGACCATAGACTTGCTGCGGGCTCTGGTATCAGAGATTGACGGCTTAATCATCCATTCGCATGCCTACGCCAAGAAGATGTCTGAACTTCTCAATATTCCAGCCGACAAAGTGCATGTTATTCCCCTTGGGATTCCGCTCAAAGATTTCACAAAACGCTCAGATGCTTCCGCTGGGTCCCCTCTAATCGGTGATCGTATTGAGAAATCCGATTTCACCATCGGTTACTTGGCAAGACTCGGGTCCGAGAAGGGTTTTCACAAACTGGTTGATGCATTCATTGATCTTGCGAAAAAACCGCACTTTCAACATGTAAAGCTCAAGATCGCTGGCTGGAAAGGTCCCCAACACGAAGATGACTTTCAAAGACTTTCCAACATGCTGAATCAAGCGGGGCTGGCCGATCGATGGAAATACGAAGGGAGTATCGATCGCAAAGAGAAAGTTGATTTCCTGGAGAGCTTGGACCTTTTCTGCGTTCCAACGACTTACGAAGAACCAAAGGGGCTTTTCTTGCTCGAAGCAGTCGCATGCGGTGTACCCTACCTGCAACCCGCACACGGAGCATTCCCGGAAATCCACCAACGACTATCGGAGTTATCCGGAGAGCCACTCGGAGATTTGTTCGATCCCAATTCTGATTCCGACTTTCACACCAAACTTGAATTGGCAGTAAACAGCGCCCGAATCAAACGCACGCCTTCTAGGCTGCTTCGAGAGGAAATTGATATTGTCAGTCATGCCAAGAGAATACTGCAATTGATATCGAATCCCCGGCAAGAGAGCCACCTGTAAAGGCCGTCCAGAAAAACCGCGAGGGGCAGTCAACACTTTCGCGTTGACACCCCTCGATATAGTTTTTGTGGCTTTAAATTAAGGTTGGTCACTCTTGATCGACCGGCGCTGCATCGATACCCCAAGATTTCTTAGGCTAGGTCCATTGATCAGTAGGAATCGATTAATGCAATCAGCCCTCTACCAATACGAACTTTAAGCAGAAATCTCCTACGAGATGTCTATTCACGCTTAAGCGAGAATGCCGTGTAATGCAGACCGTTTTCTTCTTCGGTCAAAAAAGCTCCCGAAGGTACCATGTATTTGGAAATCTTTTCAAACGGCGGTAGCTTGCGACCTTTTAGGGCTGCCACCAATGCAGTGAAAATGGGGTTGTTCTCGGACATCTCTTCCATCCGCTCGATGTTCTTGGGATCAGATGCCATGTCATAGAACAATCGAAGCTGCTCATCTGGACGTTGATAGGCCATGGTCGAGAATTCGGCACCCTTTAGCTGCTCCTTGATCTTGTCCCGAATTAATTTGTACTCGATTGAATCAGCTAAAAGATCCTCACCACCCTCGTACACTCCAAGAGCTCGTTCTACGGATTCGACCGCATCTGATCCAATAATCTGATTTCCCACAATCGTAAACGCTGGTCGCGGAGCACGTATGGTCTCACTCGTGACTCGCAAATCTTGGAAATAGACTGTATGCTCGCCAACTTGTTTCGTTGTCCACCTGGAGTCCCCTTTTTTTGCTGCTTCAAACAGCTTAGGCAAGACAACTGTCTTTACTCGTTCTGCATCTTTGACATGAATGCCAAACACATTGGATTGACTGTTGATTTTCTTCTCGGGCAACACAACTTGAGCCATCGTTACACGATCATTCATCTGCTCCAACATGTCTTTGCGAAAATCGAGATTCAACTCTCTCGAAACATTTTTCATAACGTTATCTTCAAAGAAGTTCTCGCCACCAAAAGTGTTCGCAATTTCCTCGACAGCTCTCACTGTTCGCATGATATCCCAGTTCACAGTCATGTAAGAAACGACCGAATCATCGACCCAAAGCTCTGGATCAGTTGCCCCGCTCTTGGGTCGTAATGCTCGCAGTACCCCCTGACGATTGGTATCCAGCAACATGTGAAAGTGAGAAATGGTATCGAACTCATTCGTTCCCATAATCACGCTGCCGCCGACCCCTTTGATTCCATCCAATCCAAGAGTCTTCATTGCGGTCAGTGCGATAAATGACGAGGGACTTCGCTTTAGTGCCTCGCGAGCGATCGCAATCGGATCAACGAAAAACGAGATTTGCGGTCTCTCACCTTCGGTTCCAACGCATCGACTTAAGATATCAGTAAAGTTTCGATTGTCTGCCAAAGGGGTGTGATCGATCCCACTTCCCTGCCATATCTGCGCCAAGGTTTCTACGTAATCAGACGAGGATGCAACAAACACTCCGGAGTCGATAAAGTATGCGAACCCTCGTCGTCCGGAAAACTGAACGATCTCGATTTTCCCAATCGTTTTCGTGTTGCGTTCCCCTCCACGAGAGGCCACTCGCCCCTCGACCTTGTCCAGCATTAATTGAACGGCAGGAATCTCATCCCCCGCTTCGATCAGGATACATGGGACGGGATCCTCCTTGGTAGCGACCAAAGCAAAGGCAAGCTCTCCGTTCGGGATCGACAACAACTCATCCAGATTGACGCCGATTTCCTGCTGCATCCCCTGTGCGAACTGGGCGATACTGCTGTAGAGATCGCCGATGATCGGCTTGATCTCGGGATCGTCCATTAATTTTCCCCCCGCCGTTTGGCTCATTTTTTCTTTGAGCTCTCGGGTGTCGTCGACTCTCAAGTAGACCATGGTCTTGGTCGGAAACAGTCGCGGCGCAGATGGGCGTTGCCCCCAAGCCGTTCCCAAGGAAAACGTTGCGAGAAAGCTTGCTGCAAGCAACTGAATCTTTTTCATAAGCTAGTAATTCTTAATAGTGAGAGTTGCGAACGAGATCGACAGAGTTAACGACAAATCTATCGACGTTTCGAATTCCTGGTACCACCTGGTCCACCTGGGGGCCCGCCATTGAATTCTCCGCCAAAATTGTTGGGAAAGTTCTGAGGGATGACGGTGCCTCCAGCATTTTCTTGGCCTGGTATACCACGATTTTGCCCATTATTCGGTTGTTGGGGCTCTTTCTTGGATAATAACGCCATAAGTGCTTTTTCCATAGCCTCGGAATTCGTTCCGCCCACACTTAGCATCTGCACTGATCCGGTCGGCTTGGCTGCGTCATCCAATTCTTTGATCATGTCAATGACCAGTTTTAACAAGTCCTCCCCCTCTGCAGATACCAAAATCGAATTGGTGATGCGATCGACCCCCAGCGAGAGTTTCCCTGTAAAGCTGTAATTCATCGCTCCTCCGGATTCGACGGTGTCATCACCTCCATCATGCTTTGATTCCTTATCTTCCTTTTCCTTCGAAAAGGCTTTGTCGTTGGTGCTAAGCAGATCTCTGTAGGCATCTTTCATGGTCTCAACGATCGCTTCCGCTCTGGAATACTCGATTTTTACGAGTTTCGAGTACCGCAACTTCTGCTTGGTCGGTTTTTCAGGTACGTCCCAAAGTTTGATCAAACTGCGAATGGTTTTTAGCTGCTTCTCATCGGCACCAATTACGACAATCGAACTAGTATCTGGATCTGAGATAAATCGGAGCGCGCGCTTCTTGCCTATTCGTGGATCTTCTTTCTTCGTATTGGGGGCATCAAATCCGAAGATAAAACGAAACGCATCCCCACTGTCCTTTTTGTCATCTTCTTTGAAGTAGTCCTTCAAGTTCAACTCTACCCAAATAGGCCTGGCGTCTTTCAAGTAGAAAACTTCATAGCCCGGTTGAGGGGGAGCATTCGCCACCATCAACTGCTCGAGTTGATCCAGCGCGTCGAGATCATCGCCGGTTAGAACCAAATTCCCCTTCTCATCGAATCGAATTTGTACTCCTTGTTTCTTTGCCTCTTCCTCAGGTACGCTCTCGCGAGTGCTAACGTTTTCAACGTCTTCTGGAGGTACCACAAAAGCCGACAGTTTGCCGCGAATAGTCTCATCGCTTGGCGCTGAACTTGTCACATCTCCTGCATTGACCTGCGGTGGAGGATTGCCTCCCCCCTCTTTGCTTTTTTGGTCTTCTTGAGTTGGTTTCTTTTCTGGGACCGCATCGGAACTCGTGTCCGCTTTAATTCCGTTATCTTCCGGAAACTCGCTCTCATCCGGTATCGTTAGTGGAGTACCCGACATTCGCGACCATGCCTCTTTTAGTTTTTCAAGATACTCCTTGGTCTCTTGAGTACGACTGGCATCAATCACTCGAACGTTGCTTCTCTTTGCCCCTTTCGCAGGAATCTCGCCGAGCTTTTCCAATAGCTTGTAGACTTCTTTGATTTCAATTTCATTTGCCCAAAGAAGAACTTGATTGTCCTGTGTGTTGGCGGCCACTCGAAACGCATCATTTTTCTTCTCATCTGTTTTTCTCGAGCCCCACGGATCGTAAAAAAACCTATTATTTTGAGACTCTTCCTTCTCTTCATCTCCGAAAAGGAATTTGATGGTATTAGAAACATCTTCAGCTCGTAATCGACGCAATTGAATAACTTCCATCTCTCTCGCTGAACCATCCAACCGATCGATAACTTGCTGGATGACCAGTTGGTCGCTGAGCGAACCGTAAACGATAATGGACTTGTTCTTTTCATCTACTTCCAATTTTGTCGTAGGCTCAAGTACATCCATCGCCACGACACTTGCGACTAATTGTTTGGGATCGAGCGATGCAAGTCTATGGACTTTCATGCGTGTTTCCAATCGCTGGAGTGTCGCAGCATCATCGTTCGGTACATCGACTCTTTTCACAAATGCGGCGATTATGGCCATCTTGTTGGGGGGTGCATGTACGATGACGCTATTGCGTCTCGCGTTGGCAGTGATGTGAATCTCCTTTTCCGCAGCGTTCGGCGGTTTAGCTCCTCCACCTCGCTGTTGCTGCTGCTGTTGCATTTGCTGCATCATCATTTGTTGCTGCTGTTGCATCATCATCTGCTCTTCAGGCGACATTGGTCGTGCATCACCCTTGGATTGACTCATCCCCAGGAAAGTAGACAACTGTTCTTTAACCATTTCCGCCCGTACGAATTCAAGCTCGAACTCCTGCACAAGTTGATCAAGTGCGTCATCCGATTGCTCTTGCTCCAACATGCGGTAAATCTCCGTGAGATTGCCCGCGCAATCCATGGCTTCAAGTCGATTGGTTGACTCAAGAGCGGTCAACGTTCCGTTCCTGCTAATCAGCGATTTAAAGCTATCAACGACCGTTGCTGCTACCAAAGATCGCAATGGAAAGGATGTCCTAACGAATCGATTAGGAGGCAAGCTCTCTAGCATTTCAGCTGGTATCTTCGGCACGAGCGTTACATTAATTCCCTCGGTTTTCACGACTTGAAGCGTGCTATCGAGCTCCAGCATGGTGTAGCCGCGCAATAAAAGATGTCGATTGAACAAATCGCGTGCTTCTTCAACAGTGAACTTTCGCTTTGTAGAAAGATTGACTCTGCTATTAGGTAACTCTTGCCAATCGAGAGTCATGTTGGAAACGTCTGCCAACCAAGTCAACAGATCTGGCCATTCTTGATTTCGAAACTGAAACTGAATCATCCCCTCTTCGTCAGGCTTCACGTCAAACTCACGCTTGTCTGGTGGCTCCGACTTAACGCTCTCTCTTTTGATTGGCCCATCCGGAGCTGGCTTCCCTGCATCACCTGGCTGATCTGGCGCCCCAGGTGCGCCGTTGGGTGGCATGCCCGGCGGAGTCGGACCACCCGGTGTAGGACCCCCTGGGGGAACCACTACTCCAGCTGGAGGCTGCATCCCTGGCGCTGCCTGGACAACTCCGTCCGGTGTGACAACAACCTGATGACCACCCTCAGACGTCTGGACAATCGTAACGCCCCCTCCACCAAATGGATCGTCCTGAGCGAACGACATCTGATGACCCAGAAAATTCATGGACCATAAAAGGGCGGACAATCGCAACACTAATAGGAAACGCTTCGGCAAGGTGAGTAAATGGCAACGCAAGATATATTGGAACATGTTTCTTCCTCGGGCTAGTTGGATTGAGATGGGCGAGACTCTTCTTTGACCAAAAGCTTCCGCCATTGCGACACTGCTTCAGTCGAATTCTTCTCGGGATGAAAACCTAGTGTTTTACCTGTCAAACTACTCAGTTGAACGATTGCAAGTAACCGCTCATCTTGTTGACTGCTAGATAAGGACTCGATCAGCAATCGCTCGCCTCCGTCCTTTAGTTGTGTGGGAGAGTGCGTAACGACAAGTCGCAATACATCACTGGTACGGTTCGCGAGATTCCTAGAAACGGATTGAACAAACGTTCCCATACTTTCTCCACTACCAATCAAATTCGGTAATTCAGGCAACCATACTTGGAGATGGGTGTATGCCCCCTTTCTTGCCAAGAATCCTCCGGCGCCAAACAAGCTATCAAATTGACCTAATTGACAAAGTACTCGAACAGCAAACGAAGCCGTCTCAGCCCGTTTGCTTTGGGAAAGATCCTTTAGAGAATCTAAAAGTGCTTTGCTCTCCTCTTGCTTGAAGTATTTGGTAGCATCCTGCCAAGCGAATTGATCGATCGATCGACCAACAATCGAGCGAAACCATTCGGGAGCGGACAACATCTCGGTCTTGGCAATCGATTCTGTGTTGTCTGTGCCAGCGATCTCACCAACATCCAAATCTATAGACTGTGAAATATCTTTCTGTTTCCAATCGACTTTGACTATGCCCTGGATGCCATAAATCTTCGTTTCGCTTCGCGTATTTAGCTTCGAGCTCGCAATCTCTTCATTTGTGGTTTCGTCCCAAACATGACGAACCTCTATAGCACAGCTAGAAGACATTTCCATGAACAAGATCCTGAAGGAACCGTCAGGCGTGGTCACGGAGATGTTGTTTCCTCTAGGGGTCGGAAACAGAATAAACTTTCCGTAGTTAATGAAAATCGGAGCTGCACCATTACACTCTAATTGCGATGCATCGCATGCGATCATTCTAATTCCATCCCCATTCACAAATTCTGTGCGTTGGTAAGGGGGCACAATGACATCGCCTATCGTCAATCCCGAACCAGGGCTCGCTTTTCGCCATGTTGATTCAGGGTCAACAGGATTCCTATAGATAACAAGACTCTCAGTCGACTCTTTCGATTCGGGCAACCATCTTAAAGTGGGGGCATCATTGGGCTTCACCATTTCTGCCGACTGATTCGCCTTTACTTCAACCTCATTGGTGGGTGTTCCACGGTCCGAGTCAAGATTTGAATCCGTAACGTTTGCAATGATCGCAGCCTTGTCTACTGCTGTAACGTCCCCCTTTTTACCTTCAGAAGCTTCGCTTTGGTTCGAACCGTTCAACACTTCAGGGAGATCGCTATCCGTTTCTGTTCCTGAACCTAGGCTGTCTTCGGTTCGCCTAGAATTGTTCGGAGCTGATTCTGAATCTCTCTTCCCGTCTTCACCTGGGGCTTTCGTTTCCCCAACGGAAGTTTCCGTTTTCGATGTCCCCTTGGGTTCTTCAATATCACCGGACTGCGTCTTGTTTGCATTCCCCTCAACCAATCGATTTTCAATCGCTAGCATGGAACGCAATTGATCCATTGGCCCTATAGCAAAAACCCCAACAACGATCAAAGCGATCACCAAAAGGGAACCGCCGATGGCGGTGCGTAACCAGCTGCGATCGTAACCAATCAAGTACTCAGGAACCTGATGCCCTAGCCCTTCGTTCAACTCAATTCCAGAACCTCTAGGCTCGGTCGATGATAGCCGAACGGCGGTAAGTGTTGCACTGTCGCCTGGGGAAGAGGAAGATTCATCTTCATATCGAGCTTCAAATTTACCAATGGTAGGAGCATCGAACCTAACGGTGCTACCATCTTTCCCCAACCTCAAAATCTTAAGTCGACTAGGCTTTGCGTTGGGTGTCATTGGCATCGCCAAGATACGCTCCCTAAGCTCATGTGAAACTTCTACCGGAACCGCGAGAGCTTTGGTCAGAATCCTATGACAACTTCCGACCTCGCTGAGCAAAGCGTTGTTTTCGAGACAACAACGCTCCATAGATGGGATTTGATCCAAAGGAATGGTGTCGTCCAAATACTCTGCAATATGATTAGGATCAAACCCGAATTCCTTTGCATCTACAGGAATCGGTGCCAACCTAGGATTTGACATGCCCTCGTCAATTCGCTGCGAAATCTGCTGAGCAGTGACGCTATCTCGCAGCTTTGATTCCAGCAATATCGTATCTTTGTTGTCTAACACGCCGTCGCGATACGCTAACAACGTTCTCAAAGTAAGTCGCATAAAACTACTGCTTTCATCACAAATCAGGGCTCCCGGTGAACCTCTAGTTAGTGACTTCTGGGTGGAGTTTTCGTTCAAAAATCTGGAAAAAAGCTCAAGATTTTTAGTCCTTTTTTAAGGGGCGAGCATCCGCCCCAAGTACTGTCGTTGAAAAATGCTTGGTCTTACGTCGGCCCCGCTCCTTAATAGGCACCGGAAAAACGGCCTCGATCTCCGGCCGCCTCCTTGACCCCAGTCTCTGGATCAAGCGTAAGAATCACGGCCGACGCTGCCGGCTTCTTCAACTCAAGCAGATGCCCCTTCTCCCTCAGTTTGTCCAAATCTGGAGATAAATTGGCTGGTGCCGTCAAACTCCCCAATTTCGCGGGCTCGTGTCCAAACCAGTTTATATGGTGATCAGTCCCAAATCGCGGGCTCCTGGCCGCCGTGAGTGGATCCATTCCGAAAACAAGTCTGTTTAGAAGCACTTGAAGTGACGTTTGATCCTGCTGATCTCCACCCGCCACACTTATTGCTAGAACTGGTTGATCCCCTCGCATCACCAATGTCGGAGTTAATGTAATCCTGGGACGTTTGCCTGGCGCAACGATACTTGGATGCCCATTCCAAACATTCAGGCCAATCATGCGGCTCCCAAGCTCAATGCCTGTCTCTCCAGCGATTACTCCTCCCCAACCGCTCGGTGTCGCTGAGACAACGTTCCCAAATGAGTCTGCTACCAAACAGCTCGTCGTGTCACTGCTATAACCACTGTGAACCTTGTAGTCCTGAGGCGCGATTCCCAAAAGTGGCTTGTTGTTCCACGGGTCTCCAGGTTGCTGCTCAAGTGATGCTTTGTTAGGATCGATCAAGTTTCGGCGCATGGAAACGTAATAATCCGAAAGGAGCTGCTGGATTGGTACCTCGACAAAGTCGGGGTCCCCAAAATAGGCATCCCGATCCGCTAACGAAAGCTTCATCGTCTCCACAACCATATGCACGTAATCGGCTGTATTGTGCCCCAGCTTCTTAAAGTCCTGAGTGTCTAACATACGCAACGTCTGCAGCATGTACGGTCCTTGAGTCCAGACGCCACACTTGAATATCGTATAGCCTCTGAAGTCTATAGACAGCGGATCATCGATTCTCGTCACATGCTGCGCCATATCAACGAATCGAAGCAACCCACCGTTTTCTCGCGACCATTTATCTAATTCGCGAGCAACCGGACCTCGGTAAAAGTAGTCGGAAACTCGACGCAAACCATGCTTTCTGTCTAGCCCGCCACTTTCAGCCGCAACGAGACTTTCCATTAGATTCAAAAAGTTCTTGTGATGTCGTACAGAAGCTTTCGCTTTTTCCAATGACTCGTCGGGCTTTTCGCTGTATTGACGATCTTTTTTAGCCATCTGCAAGGGGTCTTCGCTGGCTCGTTCACGGAGAACACTGAGCATCGGCTGTGCGCATTGCGTAAATGACTTGGTTCCAAATCTATCGAGTGCAGTTAAACAAGCATCCAGAAAACCCGGGACAACCGCATTGGCAACGTCACCTCGACCTTGAATCAATCCTTTGCGATTTTCATTAAACCATTCTGGTGTCGCTAAACGAGGAGATGCGCCTAAGCCTACGATGACCTCGACAACTTTACGTTCTGCGCTATACACCATAATCGGCACTTCACTGCCGAAACAGAACAAATGATTCTCTACAACTGATTGCACTAACATGCTGGCAATAGAGGCATCAATCGCATTGCCTCCCTCTTGTAAGATAAGCAGTCCAGCATCCCGAGATTGGGGACTACCCGTAACGATTGCTCCACTTTTCCCAAGAGCCGCCGTATCGCTTCGGATTACCGTGCTTTCGGAAGCAGTGGAGATTTCTGCTTGATCCTGGGCGATCAAACTCGAACTTAACAACGAGACAAAGCATGGCAATACAAGTCGCTCTCCGAACCCATACACCCGCGAGAGTAAAGAAACCGGGAAGCTGGCAAACTGTTCTACAATAGCCTTTGCTTGATTCATACCTAAAACTATTTTCGCAGACATGTGCCGAAGGCCCAACTTATGAGAAACCAGAATAATGCACCAAAAACTACAGTTGATTTGCCGACAAAATTCTGCCGTACGAAACCCCTGACACAGTCTATCATTATCAGACTCCGACGTTCTGTTTTTTTGCGTGACCTCTGAGCGTTGAGCATTTCAACGCATTAAATTGCCCCCACCGACCAAGCTGAAAACTGCCTTGAAGGTCCCATGGTGTACGAGCTCAGGTGACCGAATTCTGACTCATCCCCATAAATGAATGAGACATCGATACCGCAATCCCCTGTTGTTTCTCCCCTTCAGTAGGCGGTTAAGTTGACTTAAAAGGCAAATATGCTATTCTGGCTGGGTTTTTCCCGCATTTTTTTCGACCAAACTCAAAAATCCTCCGATAGCCGCCCGAACCAACCCATTTCTCGCCGTCGCAGAGCCCAGTCGCTGCGCCGGCGTTATTAGTTTAGCTAACACGATTTCCCCGAGATTTGTAGGACTCAAAATGAAGGCTCCACTCGAAGCGATTGCCAAGGCAGATACGTTGATTGAAGCCATGGGGTGGATCCGTCGTTTTCGTGGAAAAACCACTGTTATCAAGCTGGGTGGATCGCTGATGAACAACCCAGACGCCATGCGTCATACACTGCTCGACATCATTTTTATGGAAACCGTCGGGATGCGCCCCGTAGTGGTTCACGGTGGTGGCCCCTCCATCAACAAAGCAATGGAAGCCGCTGCCATTGAACCGGTGTGGATTAAAGGTCGTCGCTTTACCGACCCCAAAACCCTCGAGATCGTGGAGCGTGTACTCGGCTACGAGACCAATGAGTACATTGCTAACGAAATTGAACGACTCGGCGGAAGAGCCATGAATCTCAATTTTCGTACCACCAATGTTTTGTTCGGCGAGAAACTGTCCCTCGATGATGACGGAACTCCTCTCGATCTTGGCTTCGTCGGGCACGTTACCAGAGTTGATCGACAAACGATTGAATCACTAACTTACACGGAACAAATTCCGGTAATACCCTCGATGTGTATCGACGAGACCGGACAGAAATACAACGTCAACGCCGACACTGCGGCCATGGCCGTTGCTGAAGCACTCGGCGCCGAAAAGCTTATCTTCATTAGTGATGTCAATGGTGTGCGTCGCGACAAAGACGATCCAGATAGCGTACTGCACTCTCTCACCGCTCAAGAGGCACGCCAACTTATTGAGGAGGGAGTCATTGCAGGTGGCATGATCCCCAAAGTCGAAGCTTGCTTGGCAACGTTGAATCGTGGAGTTGGCAAGGTCCACATCATTGATGGCCAGTTACGGCATTCGCTTCTTCTCGAAATTTACACAACGGCAGGAGTCGGAACAGAGATCGTTCCGAGTCGAAATGCTCCCTCAACCAGAATCACACAGAACTGAATGAGAAATGAAACACTTAAGATCTCTACTCGACCTTTCGATTGACGATTTTCACGGTATCCTGGATCTGGCCGCGTCTCTTAAACAGCGACTGCTCGCAGGTGATCGCCCAGACCTGCTGAAAAACCGCAACACTGCGCTGATCTTCGAAAAGGCTAGCCTTCGAACGCGTGTAAGCTTCGAAGCTGGCATGGCTCAACTCGGTGGCTCGGCACTGTTTCTAACAGGTGATGTCGGTTGGCGCCAACGTGAGTCGATCGGCGATTTTATCCGCGTTCTAGCTGAGTATTGCGATTTCGTCGTCTGTCGCGCTATCTCGCAAAACACAATCAATGAATTGGCAGCTCATGACGTTGTCCCCATCATTAACGGTTTGACCGACGAGTCGCACCCATGTCAAGCTCTCGCCGATTTCATGACGATGAAAGAGGTCACCGGAAATGTACAGGGTAAACAACTCACGTTTGTCGGGGATGGTAATAATGTCGCCCGCTCGTTGCTTGCTGCTTGCTCTATGGGAAGGGTTAAGTTTCGATTAGCAGCCCCGGAAGGCTATCAATTCAAACCAGAATTGATCGAGCGAGTCAAAAATCATGCGGGCTGGGTCGATTTCGAACAGAGCTCTAACACAGCCGCCATGCTTCGCGATGCGGACTTTGTCTACACCGACGTTTGGACCAGTATGGGACAAGAATCAGAAGCCGAAAAACGAAACACCGATCTTCGCCCCTACCAAGTCAACGAACAACTGATGAAGCTTGCGCCGGCTCATTGCAAAATCCTGCATTGCCTGCCTGCGCGTCGTGGCATGGAAATCACCGATTGCGCCATGGACTCCTCCGCAAGCATAATCTTTCCTCAAGCGGGCAATCGTATGCACCTGCAGAAAGGCTTGCTTGTTTGGCTCGCGAAGCAAAATGGGGTAATCTAAAGTCACGGCATTGGCTGATTGCTTAACCGGTTTCCGTTGTTTAACGGACGTAAATTGTTGGGCCCTGCTGCCCGTTGACGATGCGTAGTTGGTCCATGAGTAGCCAGCTTCTAATTAAAGCAATTATCCCAGTAAACTAGGGATTAGATACGGAAGCAATTAATTCGTCCCATTGCGATTTCAATGAATGAATCTGATCGCGGCTCCAACTCTGCCCAACATAGCTAACGGCGTAAAGCAAAACAATGCCTAGCACCGATGCTGGACATAGCATCCATATCCAACGCCATTCGCTATCCTTTGCATGCATCGAGGATAAAGCAAAGAGCAGCGAGAACAACGCACTGAAGACGAACGCCAAATACAATACCCACACCAACGTCCAGACTTGTTGACGCGGCGCAAAACGCCCGTGGATCTTCGTTTCGCCAACATGCTCATCCATGCTAATTGATAAATGAGGTGACCAGCAGCGAACCTCCTTGGCAGGCACGTGCATTTCGAAATATCCGTCAAAAGAGTAGCTTTCCCAATTCCACGAGCCATTCGAAAGTTGCTCATGAATACGTCGTTGTAGTTCCTGCTTGCGAACGGGCACCACCAATTGAAATGTGGGCCGCATCGACATTGATCCAGCCGACGAAGGAGTTACAGAAAGGGAAGACATGGAGAGGCCCTTTGCTTTTTTTGAATTCAGCGTTCGCTAGATTATAGCACAATTCGATCCGCGAATTCACCGTTCCTTCCAGGGCCTGTTGTCTGAGGGCCTGTTTACTTTATGGCGTATAGTCGGACGCTAGATCGTCACTGCTCATTGAAGCAACAGGCCCTAGGCCAAGGGTTTTTATTAGGAGCTATCGCCTTTCTTCCGCGACATCGAAAGCATGAGGGAAAATATGCTATGTACAAACAATATTGGGATTCCAACTAAAAATGACAATCGAACAATAGGAGCGATGGATGCATCGTCAATGAGGAGTATAGTTCGAGGGTATTCGAGAAAGAAAACTGCCATCGACATCGATAAAATCAAACCCGATATGGACAACGTTCTTGTCGAAAATCTTAAGAGAAAAACACTTACCAAAGTTAAGAGGAGAGCGGGGATTAAGAAAGCTATACCAGCAATCAGAATTGGGAAACCCTCGATTTGTCCATAACGATTTTCCAAGGTTTGAAGCAAAACGAAGCCCCACATGGGAACTGATATGACGGACAACATTCCGCATAGCAATCGCCCAAGCAACAATTGCGATTCGCATGTCGCTTTTGTCTCATCGTCGAGCACAATTTTTAGCAATCGCTGTTGCGATTGCTCCTGCTGGTTGGTTTATACCGAGTATTATCGGAGAACTTGAACGCCTGTTTTATCCCCCCCAAAGTCGCTCGCTATGTGTAGCGCACCTTGGGGGCGACCAGAAACGCAGTCTCCGCCGCGGTTGAGGATTAAGTCGCTAATTTCTTGTACTTGAAACGCCGAGGTTCATCGTCGTTGATTCCCAATCGTTCTTTGCGTTGTTGCTCATAGGTTTCGAAGTTTCCTTCACACCAGTGAACATACCCGTCTCCCTCAAATGCAAGAATATGAGTTGCGATTCGGTCCAGGAACCACCTATCGTGGGAGATAACAACCACGCAACCTGCAAAGCTTAATATCGCTTCTTCCAAAGCCCGAAGCGTATCGACATCGAGGTCGTTGGTTGGTTCGTCCAATAACAAAACGTTGCACCCACGTCTTAACAGTTTTGCCAAGTGAACTCGGTTTCGTTCTCCACCGGAGAGGACGCCAACCTTTTTCTCTTGGTCGGTACCCTTAAAGTTGAACTTGGATACATAAGCGCGAGAATTGATTCGCTTCCCCCCCATTTCCAACCAATCGTGTCCACCTGAAATCTCTTGATACAACGTATTGTTTGCATCGAGGGAATCACGAGACTGGTCTACATATCCGAGTTCCACAGTCTCTCCCACTCGCAATGTCCCGGAATCGGGTTTGTCTTGTCCAGTAATCATCCGGAACAGAGTGGTCTTACCGGCACCGTTGGGTCCAATCACACCGACGATACCACCGGCTGGCAATCGGAAGGTGAGGTTGTCGATCAGAACTTTATCGTTGTAGGCTTTACTCATCCCATCGGCGTGAACGACAACTTCTCCAAGGTGTTTTCCTGGCGGAATTTGGATTTCCAATTCGTCTGGTCGCTCTTCGAACTGCTGAGCTGCCAAACTTTCGTAGGCATTAATCCGTGCTTTATTCTTGGCTTGGCGAGCACGCGGAGACATTCGGATCCATTCGAGCTCTTTCTCCAAAGTCTTTTGGCGAGCGGCAGCGGACTTTTGTTCGATCGCAAGACGCTTTTGCTTTTGCTCCAACCACGAGGTGTAATTTCCTTCGAATGGAAATCCTGATCCTCGGTCTAGTTCCAAAATCCACTGCGCTACATTGTCCAGAAAGTAACGATCGTGCGTTACAGCTACGACGGTTCCTGGATACTTGGCCAAGTGCTGCTCGAGCCAGTTGACTGCTTCTGCATCAAGGTGGTTAGTGGGTTCGTCCAACAATAGTAAATCAGGTTGCTCAATGAGTAGCTTGCACATCGCGACTCGCCGGCGTTCGCCACCGGAAAGCTTTGTAACATCTGCATCTCCGGGAGGTAGATTCATAACCGCCATGGAATGCTCTACTTGGCGATCCAGTTCCCAGAGATTCTGCGTATCGATGATATCTTGTAGCTTTGCCATTTCATCGCAAAGCTTTTCCATCTGCTTATCATCGGTGACATCGCCGAGCATGCAACTGATCTCATTGAAGCGATCGAGCACCTTGCGGCGAGGAGCAACGGCCTCTTCCACGTTACCCTGAACATCTTTGTCTGGATTCAATTGGGGTTCTTGTGAGAGATACCCTGCGGTAAAGCCATTGGTGAGCCTGGCGACTCCATCAAATGTTTTATCGACACCGGCCATGATTCGTAGGAGCGTACTTTTACCGGCACCGTTCGAACCGAGAACACCGATCTTGGCTCCGGGATAAAACGATAGCCAAATGTTTTTCAACACTTCTTTTTGGCCGTGTCGCTTGGTTAAGTCCTCAATTTGAAATATGTACTGACGATTCATCTTTATTCCTATTCCCATTCAATGGTGGCGGGCGGCTTGCTGCTTATGTCATAGCAAACGCGGTTTACGCCTCGAACTTCGTTAATAATTCTGGTGGAGATACGGGCGAGCAGATCATAAGGTAGATGGCTCCAATCTGCCGTCATAAAGTCATCGGTGTTCACACACCGTACTGCGACGGCTCGCTCATAGGTTCTAGCGTCTCCCATCACACCAACGCTCTGCGACTCGAGCAATACGGCGAACGCCTGGGATGTTTGACGATAAAGACCAGCGTTCTTTATTTCGCTCACAACAATATCGTCTGCTTCTCTAAGAATGGTCAATTTTTCGCGAGTGATTTCTCCCAAGCAGCGAACCGCTAACCCTGGGCCTGGGAAAGGATGACGCCAAACCAAATGCTCCGGTAGCCCCAGCTCTAGTCCCAGTTTACGTACTTCGTCTTTGAAAAGATCTCGCAATGGCTCGATAAGCTCAAAGCCTAACTGCTCAGGCAGTCCTCCAACGTTATGGTGTAGCTTGATGGTGGCTGCAGGGCCATCGGGGGCAGCTCCACTCTCGATTACGTCAGGATACAAGGTGCCTTGGGCAAGGAATTTAGCCCCGTTAATCTTTTCGGCTTCTAATTTGAAGCAATCGATAAATGAGTAACCTATGCGTCGTCTCTTTTCTTGCGGCTCTTTGATGCCTGCCAGCTCGTTTAGAAATCGATCGCTAGCATCGACGACTCGCAAGTCCGCTTTGAAGTGATTCGTGAATTCGGAGATTACAGCCGACTGTTCGTCTTTGCGGAGTAGTCCGTTATCAATCAATATGCACGTAAGTTGCGGGCCAATCGCCTTATATAACAATGCTGCGGTCACAGAAGAATCCACTCCTCCCGATAGTCCGCAGATCACACGGTCGTCGCCAACGATCCCTCGAATATGTTCGGTAGCGCGATTAGCGAAATCGCTTAGATGCCATTTGCCTTCACAGCTTGCGATGTTGTAAAGGAAGTTATGTATCAAGGAACTCCCGAGCGATGTGTGGGAAACCTCAGGGTGGAACTGAAGCCCATAGATAGGTTTTGTCTTGTGTCGAACAGCGGCAAATGGGCACGTTGGTGTTGATGCTAGTATGTCGAACGACTCTGATAAATCGTTGACTTGATCGCCGTGGCTCATCCATACATCGATCTCGTGTGGAAAGCCAGCAAACAATCTCTCCATCGATTTCACTTGGAGCCGAGAGCGACCAAACTCTCGCTGCGAGCAACTGGTGACTTTGCCACCCATGCTTTGAGACAATAGCTGCATGCCGTAGCATATCCCTAAAATGGGAATCCCAAGATCGAAAATCTTTGGGTCGCATTTCGGTGCGTTTGCCTCGTAAACACTTGAGGGGCCACCCGAAAAAATAATGGCCGATGGCGAACGAGCCTTGACTGTTTCTGCTGAGATATCGTGTCGAACGATTTCGCAGTAAACATTCTGCTCCCTGACACGCCGAGCGATCAACTGGGCATACTGGGATCCAAAGTCTAGGACTAGAACACGTTCACTAATCAGATCTGGTGCTGTATTGTTCATTGCGACGCAATCTTCCAAGATGCAAAACTACGGCGTAAAAAAGAAAAGGAAAACTTTCTTTATCGACGCAGAGTCAGGCTATCTTTATCCCGAAGAAAACGCGAGATTATAGCGATCCAAGGTGCATCCGCCACCGCATATTCCAACCTCGTTTCGTCAACATTCGCTAAGTGAATTCTAACTGGACCGAGAACAACGACTTTACTCCGCCTTGGTACCTAAAAAGCGGCCATATTCAGACTCTGCTTACAGGGTTCTATAAACCGAAAGTTCCGATTGCTCCAGACGTGACACATAGGATTCCGATCGGAAACCTCGGGGAAATGCTGGTTCACGAAAACTCTCCAGCGGATCATGTTGCCAACCAAAAGGCGGTTTTTCTCCTTCATGGGTTGGGTTCATGCCATCGTGGGACCTATATGAGCCGAATCACTGCTAACCTTCTAGCATGTGGCGTTAGGGTCTTTCGATTTGATTTGCCTGGTGCAGGTGATTCCTACCTCCATACGCCCCTTCCTCCCCATGGAGCATGTTATGACTTGGTTTGGCAATCGTTATTGTTTCTGTCGGATAAATGCGATATTCGTCGCTGGCGAGGTGCTGGAGTGTCACTGGGCGGAAACATATTACTAAAGTTGACCGCGACCCATTCTCAAGAACTAGCCCGCTCAAACAACCCTCCGTTTCGAATTGATCGATCTGTTGCAATCGCCCCTCCGATCGATTTGAACGCGTGCTGCCAGAACATGGAAAATGGGTTCAATGCCATATACGCGAAGTACTTTCTGAGGTCGCTCAAGCGGCAAACGATTAGCCGCGCGAAACTATGGCCTCAGTGGCGAGATATCTTGCCCACCGCATCGTTCAGAACTATTCGAGAATTTGACAATACGGTCACGTCTAGACTCGCGGGCTTTTCGAACGCCGACCATTATTACCAATCGGGCTCATCGAAGAATGATCTGGAAAGAATCACCACAGATACATTGATACTTTTAGATGAAGATGATCCGATCGTTCCGATTTCCATCTTTCAGGATACTCGTTACTCCCCCTCCACGACCGTGATTACTACGAAGAAAGGGGGGCATGTGGGCTATTTGGCGAGAATCGAAAAGGACCGAAATCAGCCGAACAATAACTCAGCCAAGAAACATTATCGATGGGCTGACGAGTGGATATCGCAACAACTAAAAGACTGACATAAGTTCAGTCGGAACGCTTAGTCTACCAACAGATCGCGTCCCATCATTCGATTGCGATAAAACTAACGGCCAATCCTTACCACCAAGAAATCTAAGCAGTTCTAAGAGGCGGCCTACACGCTAACCTACCGCCAAAGTACTTCTACCTACCGCCAAAGTACTTCTTGAGGGTTTCGCTTGCGGCGTCCTTAGTGTTCTTCGTGGTAGGTCCGGTGGTCGATTTAGGTAGTTTGATAGGGGCCTTTTTTTCGAATTTCTTCTTCCCCTCTTCCTCTTCTGATCCAGCGGATTGTGAATCGTCCGTCGGGACAACCAGACTTGTAGCATCTACGCGAGTGGTATCCTCCATGGCGAACTGTTTGGTGTCCGTATCACCCTCCGGAGCACCTGTATTTGGTCTCGATCTGTCGACTTGATCTGCTTCTAGTAACCAAGAAGAAATGTCGAAGGACTCTTTGGTATCCAAGCTAGTTTGCTCGGTCATTCGAACGGCCGCTTCTTTGACTGTTGAAACCTCGGGCTTTTTAGCACTGGCAATACCGATCTCTATCAGCACTTCGAACTCTAACTGACCACATCGAAGCTTATCGCCGGATTTAAGGATCTTGGCTTTCTCTGTCGAAAGTTGTTTCTCGTTGACGAATGTGCCGTTTCGACTCTTTAAATCGATGGCCAATACCATTCCGTCCTTTTGTACTATTGCGCAATGCTTGCGGCTAATTGAGTCACTCTTTGGTCTCAACTGGCAGGACTCACTACGACCGATCAAGAACTTTTCGTCCTTAACCTTGATTTCTTTCCCCTCGTGTGTGCCAGAAAGTACCTTAAGAATGACTTGCATAGCCGTCCTGCTTTAGAAACACGTTAAAGACTAGGTTAAGATTCGATTAACTTTTGTCGGACGCGAAGAACACATTAATTGTAGTCAGATTAACCAAAGAGCCAATAGCCAGCGAACGCTTTCTCCAGCGACATCTGCAGATTCTTTACAAGCCAGCCCGTCCATTTTTCCCAATCCAAAGTGACTGCCAACTCTTTTCGGCTATCAATCCCAACGGATTCTGAACAATCCTTATACGATCCGGCACAACTTAGCTCCGTGCTGGGTTGCGCATCTAAAAAATCCAATATCCCGGCTAAATGAGGTGCATGTCTCGAGCTACGCAACAAGATGCTACCATGTTGGAGCAGCCCAAATTGTGTACGCCGCTGAGCACTTCCAACCACTTTGCTTCCGTCAATAACGATATCGACCGGTGATCTTCGTTCAAAACATAGAAAACTCTGGTTAGTCGACTTGCCGTCAATTTTGCACGTGCATTCTGCTGCCAGGTTGGCATTTAGCCCAAGCTCTCGCAGGCCACTAACCAAGCCTAAATGAACGGCACGGTACACCATTTCGCTTGGGCCCTTTGTACCGAAAGTTGGTGGATTATCGAAAGACGGTGGGATCTCAGTAGCCTGTTGCCTCTTGTTGTGAGGGAGGTGAGGGATCACCAAACTGTAGGTAAGCTCGCGGTCGTGAACTATCGCGCCGCCCCCTGTTTTCCTGATGACCCGATCGATATCTCCCCAAGCTGCGTTCGTCGGCACCTCGCTGTCACGCTGGAAGTGGCCTAGAGACAATGTCGGATTCTCCCAGCGATAAACGCGAAGAGACAGCGATCCACAATGCTCCGCATCTCGGAGCATTGCTTCATCCACCTCCATGTTTCGCAATCCTGTCGCTGGCTTATCGACTCGAAGTATGGCTTTCATATGCACACC
Source organism: Pirellula sp. (assembly GCA_046344995.1). Classification (GTDB taxonomy): domain Bacteria; phylum Planctomycetota; class Planctomycetia; order Pirellulales; family Pirellulaceae; genus JBKCUI01. Next base: position 101,702 of record JBKDKR010000074.1, on the reverse strand, counting down.
AGCAGACAGCACTTTTCGTTAGGAACCAACTTGAGCCTTGTACTTTTCATAGTTCAACAATCGGCCCAACTCTGCTTCGTCTGCTACTTTCACTTTCATGATCCACCCCTCGTTGTATGGATCGTGGCTGAGCACCTCGAGTTTGTTTACCAAGTCTTCATTTACTTCTACGACTTCGCCTGACACTGGGCTGTACATCGGGCTAACGGCTTTGACGCTTTCCACCTCGCCAAACTCTTCTCCGGCCGTGACCTTTTGGCCGACCTTTGGCAATGCCATAAAAACCAAATCAGTCAGTTCAGCAACCGCAAAGGCAGATATGCCGACCGTTGCCACGCCGCCGGACACATGAGCCCACTCATGCGAATCGCAGTACAGTAATTGCTCAGGGGTAATAGTCATTTTTGCTACGCTCGTTTGTAAAAAGGCAAATTGGAAATAGTCGCAGCAACCTTGCTGCCTCGAATATCAATGTCAACAGTTGTGCCTATTGCTGCACATTCCGCTCTAACGTACGCCATTGCGATTGGTATATCTAGCGTAGGTGAAAAACTACCACTTGTCACGCAACCAATCTCGCGACCATTGCTATCCAGAACAATGGCTCCCTGTCTCGCAGCCCGACGCCCTGTCAACCTTAGTCCCACTCGAACTTGCTCGTTCGGACTCTTTGCTACCGTGGAAAGCTGTTCAGAGCCAATAAAGTTACGATCCTTTAGGTTGCAGGCAAACTTTAGTCCGGCTTTGTAAGGATCAATCGATTCGTCGAGTTCGTGTCCATAAAGAGGCATGCCTGCTTCTAACCTCAAAGTGTCTCGGGCTCCTAACCCCGCAGCCTTGATTCCATGCTCTCTTCCTGCCAGAAGCAAGTTCTCCCAAACTCGCTCAGAATCCTCTGCTCGAACAATTAACTCAAAGCCATCCTCTCCCGTGTATCCAGTACGCGACACGATACACGGTTTGCCCATCTGATTCGTAACCTTCGCTCGGTAATACCCGAGGGAATCGATCGACCCGGGAAACAGCCCCTTAGTAATTTCCACTGCCTTGGGACCTTGTACAGCGATCATGGCCGTGGAGCTGGTCGAATCAGAGAACTCTACGTCGGGAAAATCCGCGAGGTGAGGCTGGATCCAATTTCGAATCTTGGCGTGATTCCCTGCATTAACTACCAACAGAAAGTATACCTTGCCGCTAGGGCTCTCGAGGCAACTAACGAGCACGTCATCAAGTATTCCACCTTCCTCATTGCACATCAATGAATAACGAACTTGCCCAACCTCCATATCCATCACTCGGCGAGTTAGTAAATGGTCCAGCAATTGATCTGCCCTAGGTCCGTCAAATCGAAGCCGTCCCATATGGGAGATGTCGAAGAGCCCGGCAGCATTCCGCGTCGCATTGTGCTCAGCAACGATACCCTCGTATTGGACAGGCATATCAAAGCCGGCGAACTCAACCAGCTTTCCACCGTTATTTTGGTGCCAAGAGTGCAATGGAGTTACTGCCAAAGGAGCATTCATGAAATCGCCTTCAAATTTGGGCCGTGCTGGGTCATAGAAGTGCAGAAGTGTAGCCCCTTTTCCATTTTTTTCTAGATTTGACAACGGTGTCTGGGTCGATTCGACCCTGTCTCGCTTCTCGTAAAAGCACCACAAAACACTTGAGTTTTTCTGCCCCTCCACCGGGGGAACTCGAGTCAGAAAATCTAAAAAATTTGCATTTCGCTTCGGCCTCCTCTACCCTGATACGTACATCTTGTGTCGGTGCGTGTGCCACAATCATCCAGAATTCATTTGATCGTTGGAGGAAACTGCAACCATCCATTAATCAACCACATTTTGCGAGGTGGAAAAATGACTTATCAGATTGCGAAGATTGTGAACTACGCTTTTCTTCAAGAGCTTAAGGAAGAGAACACGCCCCTCTGGGAAGATGTGTTATTGCTGGGAGCCTATGGTCAAGAACCGTTTTCAAGCGATTGGATTGAGCAAAACGCAGGCGCCCTTCTAAGGCGATTGCGAGATAGACTCGCCGGTCAATTTCGAATGGAGGAGACGCTAGCCTACATTCCAGTAGAAGGCATCATGCAATCTCAATCAGTCACTACGGCTTTGAATCAGCACTTGCAAATTCTTCTGCATTGCATCGCACTCAGCGAAAAATGCGATGACTATGAATACTCTGGCAAACTGTTCAATGAGACCTTCGAAATATGGAAGGAAATAAGATCTCTCTACGACGAAATTATGGAGCACGAATCTCTGGAGCGAAGACTGCTAAATCTTTTTGCCCAATCTGACGATGACGCATCGTTCAGCAACTCTGATGAAACAGGTTTCTCTACGCGTCAATCTTCAACCCAAGCTGGATGGTGAGGTCATCTAACTCAACCGCCTCCATCAATACATCGGCTGAGTTCACTCCCCAATTAAGTTGAACCGTCAAAGTCTCTTGGCAAATGAATTGCTCGTTCTCAGCGATCGCATCTCTTATGCTTTCGCTAGCTCCATCGATCCAGATCTGAATGCGATCGGTAAAGTTGCAGTTGCGTTTTTTCCTTAGATCCTGAATCAAACGAACCGCATCCTTTGCAATACCTCGTCGAAGCAAACCTTCGTTGAGTTCTGTGTTCAAAGCGACTACAGCCAATTTGCCTTGGGCCGCTGCCCAGCCTGTTTTAGCGGTCAACCGAACTTGAATATCCTCACTATCCAAGTCGATACTAGTGCCATCGATGTCCAGGGAAATCTTGTTATTCTCGGTCAGTTCGGCCAATAGATCAGCACCGGAAGCGCCCCCCAGGACCTGCTTCAACCGTGGCAGGAGTTTGCCCACTTTCGGCCCGAGACGTCGAAAGTTTGGTTGAACTTGATAATCAACAAACGGGCTTGTTCCGCTCGCGTAATGAATCTCGTCAACGTTCAGTTCTTCTCGGACAATGTCATCATGTTGCTTGAGCCATCCGACGTGTACATCGCTCGCCAAGGTGACTTCTACTCGTTGCAAAGGCTGCCTAACCTTAAGCTTGGATTCCATACGCGCCGAACGCCCTAACGATGCGATTTCGCGTAGCAAGCTCATGCGTTCACTTAACTCCGCATCTGGTTCGACAAAACCCTCGCTTGATTGGCCAGTCGGCAGGTCACACAAATGAACACTTTCTCGGACCCCAGCTATATCCCCCTTGAGGTGTTGCCACAGTGTCTCTGCCAAAAACGGTGTAAAGGGAGCAATCAGTTTCGTGATCACAACAAACGTTTCGTACAAAGTCCAATAAGCATCGAGCTTATCCGGCGATTGTTTGTCAGCCGCCCAGTATCTCGATCTGCTGCGACGAATAAACCAATTGCTCATTGCGTCAACCAGTGCATGCAGTGATTGGCATGCACCATAGCTGTCGTAGCGATCCATCTTTTCGACTACAGATCGGCAAGCCGCAGAGAGCTCGCTCATCATCCATCTGTCTAACTCACCTCGCTCTGAGATTGGACGATAGCTAGGTGCAGACACAAACTCGCTGCTGACCAATTGATCTAAGCCATTTTCAATTTCCGATGGCCCACGGAACCCATCGATCTCAGCGTAGATCGAGAAGAAGCTAAAAGAATTCCACAACCTCAGAATGAACTCGGAGATGCTGTCTCGAATCGCTCGCTCGCTGTAAAGAATTGAGTTCCACGGTGCTTGATTGGCAAATAGATACCATCGCAATGCATCGGCGCCATACTTGTCAAAAATCTGTTGCGGACTCGGATAGTTGCGAAGCTGTTTGGACATCTTACCGGTTTTGACAACGTATTCGCTGCCACAAACTGACTTGGCTTCTTCTTCCGTCAAAAATCTTTGCTTGCCGTCTTTGCTTTCGTACCATTCTGTTAGCATTAGCCCGAGCACGATACAATTCTTAAACGGATGGGGATACTCTCGCTCTGGCTTCTTCGTGTCTTCTGCGTCATCTTCTCTGCCGAACAGCATCGTGCTAATAGCGAGCTGACTGTAGAACCAGCCTCGAGTTTGATCAATTGCTTCGCTGATAAAGTCGGCTGGGAATTGCGATTGAAAGCGGTCACGATTCTGATGAGGATAGCCCCACTGAGCAAATGGCATGGCGCCGCTGTCGTACCAACAATCGATAACTTCCGAGACTCTTTGCATGCGTCCACCGGTGGCAAACGGAGAATCATAGGTCACAGCATCGATGTAGGGCTTATGAACCTTGAGGTCCTCCACCAGAGTTGGATTAGCCTTCTTCGCTTCAAGCCAAACTTCGGTTCCAGATAGGCCGGGCTTAGCGAGCAACTCGTCATACGAGCCAATCGCTTCCATTTCGCCCGTTTGGTTGCACACCCAAATAGGCAACGGAGTACCCCAATAACGCTCTCGAGATAGTGCCCAATCGACATTTGATTCGAGGAAATTACCGAATCGCCCAGGTCCAATATGCTCGGGTAACCAACCAATCGTTTTGTTGTTGGCCAGCATCGAGTTGCGGAATTTGGTCGTTCTAATAAACCAGCTCTCACGAGGGTATTGAATCAGCGGATCATCACTCGCACGCCAGCAAAAAGGATAGTCGTGCAAGTATTGTTCTTGGTGCCAGAGTTTACCTCGCTCTTTCAGCGTGCGTTGAATAGGTTTGTCGGCTTCTTTGACCCAGACCCCTTGCTGCTCAGGAAAGTCACTGGTGAACAATCCATTCGACCCAACGGCGCACAACATTTCAGGCACACCCGGCTCCGCAAAACGTTCACGTTCAGCCACGAGAACTTCATAGTCAACTTCTCCGAATGCTGGCGCTAAGTGCACCAATCCTGTACCAGAATCAATGGTAACAAAACTGGCAGAAACAACTCTCCAATAAGGTTTTTGAGCTCCACCCTCTTTTAGGCCTGCTGGCTCCCGGCCTAGCTTGGCAACGTAATAATCGAATGGAGGTTCATAACATAGACCAACGAGTTCAGCCCCCTTTACCACCTTGGAAACGGTTAGGTTTCGCTTGGTCTTTTCCGATAATGATTGGACCAAGTCTTTGGCAACGACGATCGTTTCCTCTACTCCTTCCTCTTGGCAAAACGCATAGTCGAGTGTTTCGTTGACAGCGACTAGTTGATTGCTAGGCAATGTCCACGGAGTTGTCGTCCAGATAACCAGAGACGTGTTGTCATGACCCACAATCGGGAATTTAACATAAACACTCGGGTCGGCGACTTGACGGTACCCTTGGCCAACCTCACCCGAACTCAATGCCGTTCCACCTTGTGCCCACCACCACACGATCTTGTGCCCACGGTAAAGCAAATCCCGATCGAAAAGTGTCTTTAAAGACCACCAAACGCTTTCGACAAAGCTCTGGTGATAAGTGACATAAGCCTCCGACAAATCGATCCAAAAACCCAACCTCTCGGTAACACGTTCCCACTCTTGCATGTACTTCCAGACGCTCTGTTGGCACTTCTGGATGAATCCTTCTATTCCAAAGGATTCGATCTCGTCTTTACCATGAATACCGAGCTCTTTGCATACTTCGACCTCGACTGGGAGACCATGCGTGTCCCAGCCACCTTTTCGCTCGCAATGAAAGCCCCTCATTGTTCGATAACGAGGGAACAAGTCCTTGATTGCTCGTGTTAGGCAGTGCCCAGGGTGCGGAAGTCCGTTCGCAGTCGGTGGCCCTTCGAAGAAAACAAAGCTCTCGCCATTCTTCCTCAGTTCAAGACTCTTTTGGTAGGTCTGATGATCTTTCCAGAATTGCAAGATCCGTTCTTCTTGCTGTGGAAACTTGGTGTCTTGCTTAACGGCACGAAACATAGATAGACTCGAGAGTTTACTAGCCAGCTTTCTTGGTATAAGACCAACCGGCGTCATTCAGAAGAAACCTATATGCGAAAGGACGCCCCGCTGGAGCGTCCCAATTTCAACGTTGGCTGAACGTTGTCGAATCTTACACGTCGAACATTAAACGTCGTCTAACGTGCCCGTATCTTCTAGTAGATCGGGATCGACATCTTCGTCATCGTCAGCTTCAATCGGGAAGCCATCATCCTTTGGCTCAATTTCGTATTCGTCGTCCAATTCTTCTTCAAAGTCGTCGTCAAAGTCGTCGTCGAAGTCATCCTCGTCGAAATCGTCAAAAGGGTCCGGTTCCTCCTCGGAATCGGGAGCGACTTCTTCGTCATCTTCGACAGGCTCATCCTCAACGTCATCGTCGTCATCATCCCAAGCGTTGCGAACAGGCTTGGGGGCTTCGGTCTGCAAAGCCAATTCGAACCAATCCACATGATCGGGCGTTATACCGATAGTTCGCTGGGTAATTCCACCCTCCACAGCCAAAGGACAGAGGATTACAGACAGTTCCCCATCGGTCGGTTCGCACTCGTCGGTCAGTTCAGAATCGAACTGAACACCACACGGAACGTCTAGCAATTCTGTATCTGGAGCATCAACAAGTACGTTCAAGGGAGCCACCGTCGAAAAAAGATTTTGGAACCTGCCGGAAATAGAACTACTTAATAGCCTAAAAGGTGCTCGCATCAGTCCAGAATGTCAACGGCTGTTGCAACCTCTTTGCGTAAGCGATAGTTCGTTGTTTTCATCAATCCCGTCCTGTGGTACGATACCGAACATTGGAGAAATTGCCTTCTGTACATCTAACTGGTGGATAAATCGCAAAAAAATCATGGTCGTGTCTTTTCTTCTATTCCCTGTCGGCGCCTTGCTAATGTTGGCATTGTTGTCAGTATTCGCACCGCTAATCCGGCTGGCATGGGTGCAAAATCCCTTCGAAGAATCGGCAACCCTGGCTTGCAAACACCTTGCTGCTGTTGGTGACTCTCCTATGTCTGATACGATTTCTTGCAGCCGGCGAAGACGCATGTTGCAATCGTCAATCATGGCCCGAACTCACTTCCGAACCATTAAAAGACTCCCCAAAAGAAAGCAATACCGTGACCTATGCGATCTCTCCCTTCTGTTTTTTCGCCCCAGCTGTTACTTCCATGCTGGAATTTTATTGGCTCGTCCAAACTCCATGGCTGATCGCGGCTGACTCGGAATCGAGTTCCACCTCTAGCTTGCTCGTTTTGGTTGTCGGTCTAGCTGTCGGTGCTGGCGTTGCCTTTCTCGTCAATTTTCTGATGGGAAAAGATGCAAAATCTCAATCGAAACGGCTTTTGGACCAGACAAAGCTTGACTGCGAAAATCTAGTCAAGTCGGCTGAGATCGAAAAGAAGGAAGCATTGCTACAACTGCAAAGCAAATTCGATAAGGAGAACCAAAAACAGCGTGACGAAATCCGAAAGAAAGAATCGGAACTCGATAAACGTGAGTCTGCCCTCAAGCAAGCCTCCGACGATCTCAAAAAACAAGAGCGCTTTGTAGAAAACAACCAACGTAAGCTGTCTGAAAAAATCGAAGACTCCCAGCGAAAGTCGGATCAATACAGCAAGCTGATCCAACAACAGCAATCCGACTTGCAACGCGTAACTGGCATGTCGAAAGAGGAAGCCCAAAAGCAGTTACTTTCTGTTCTGGAACGGGATCTGCAGTCGGAGATGGGCTCTGTGATCTTGAAGCATGAGAAAAGAGTAAACGAAACATTACAGCAGAAAACCCAAGACATTCTGCTAACTTCGATGCAGCGTTATGCGTCTTCACAAACCGCAGAGAGCACTACGAGCACAGTAGATATTCCCAACGATGAAATGAAAGGGAGGATTATCGGTCGCGAAGGTCGCAATATCCGCGCTTTCGAAAAGATATCCGGTTGCGATTTGATCATTGATGACACCCCTGGAGTCGTCATCGTCAGCGGATTTGACCCGGTTCGTCGAGAGATCGCTCGCGCCTCCATGGAAAAACTGGTTACCGATGGACGTATTCACCCATCGAGAATAGAAGAAATTGTTGCCGCCACCGAAGCTCAAATCGAAGCCTTTATCAAGCGTAAAGGTGAAGAAGCAGCGCAAGAGGTCAACATCCAAGGGCTACACGAAAAGACCATTAACATGCTCGGTCGGTTGCATTTCCGAACGAGCTATTCGCAAAATGTTCTTCGTCACAGCGTCGAAGTAGCTTTTCTATCCGGCATGATGGCCGAAATGATTGGACTAGATCCAACCTTGGCCCGGCGCGCTGGTTTGCTTCACGATATTGGAAAGGCCGCCGATCACGAATTGGAGGGAGGCCACCCGAAAATCGGTGCAGATCTCCTCAAACGAAATGGTGAGAACGATGTTGTGGTGCATGCCGCCCTAGGGCATCATGACCAGCTAACCACTGAGTACCCATATACGTTGCTCGTAGCAACTTCAGACGCTTGCAGCGCTGCTAGACCCGGAGCACGCCGTGAGTCACTCGAACGCTACATCAAACGAATGGAAGAGCTCGAGACGATTGCTAAGGGATTCCATGGAGTCGAGCAAGCGTTTGCGATCCAGGCGGGCAGAGAACTGCGTGTGATCGTCGGCGCGAAGAATACCGACGATGCCGTCGCAGCCAAGATTTGCCGCGACATTGCCAAGGCCTTTGAAGATCAGCTGACCTACCCAGGTGAAATTAAGGTGACTGTGGTGCGTGAATCTCGCTTTACGGAAACAGCTCGATAGTCTGAGTTGAATACGAAGCCGTTGAACACGAAGCCGTTGAACACGAAGCCTGAGTAATTCATAACAAAAACACGAACGGCGTGCGTGGGTAAACCCATGCACGCCGTTCGTCTAATCCTGCCCCTCCCCTCTCGCTGTACGATGACATCGCCGTGCGTATACGCGGAGCGGGGTCGGGCGCGAGGGGCATTCTTTTTCGTTGGTTACCAAACGGCCAATCGCAATCGACTGACGCCGACATCCAATGTCACGGGTAACAATAGTTGCTGAGCGGAACCAGGCAAACAATCAACGCCATTGATCCCTAGCACGCTTTGTGAGCTAACATTGACGATTAGCACTCTATCTATCGCGACACGTGTGATCCGAACGTGTTCGCGAGAAACACCAGGTTCATTGTTGTCGGCAACGATTAACCTTCTGTTGCCATTGGTTAACCACTTTCCATTTCGTTCTTCTTTCGTACATCGGCCTACAACCAAAGGCGTTTGAACCGTGACCCTAAAGACGTGTGAACTCGATACAACTCGGCCTTCTCTTGCAACCCAGATGGGCGAATGCTTATCCAGCACCTTTGCCAAAAGTTGATCCACTCCCTCTATCTGCGGGAATCGGTCAACAAACTCGGCAATGGTGGGTGGATTCCCCCAGCGACTTCTTGCCAGGAACTCCGATTCGATAAGCTTTAAAATGCAATCCTTCTCGTTACGAAGTCTCGGAATCTCTTCTAGGTAATGCTCGACCGAATGAGGCTTTCGATCTGATGCGCTGGTCAAAACAGAGTCGGTGCTCGCCTCTGCATTGAAACCAGCTATTCGCCATCTCCATTCTGAATCAGCTGCCAAAACCTCTGAAACGGAATCTACATCCTCGTCACCGTGCAGCGACGTGAGCAAGTCTGCTAGGGGAACGGGGCTTCGACACTGCCATCCTCGATCGACTCTCTCCAAAATCTCAATCACTGTCTCATCGGTTGTATCTGCTGCGGTCATAACGGTTCATCCGATTCCAATTGCCACAATTCGGCGATCACCTTAAGGTGCCTCTGCACGGTTCTAATACTAATCTGCAAAATATCGGCAATCTCGGAATTGGAATGATGCTCCAACCTGAGCAGCAATATCTGCCTGCCGGTTGTGTCCTCAATTGCGGTAAGTAAATTGTCTAACAAGTCGGACCACTCGATCTCGTCACTAGGTTCCGACTGCTTAACATCCTGGACCATAGCCCCCAAATCATTGTTGGAATCCGATCCAGCATCACCCGACCTCCCTGCCTTACCCAGCGACTCGAGACTCAATGGTGTTATGCCACCACCTCGTTTCTCTGCCTTGAGCCCTTTCAATACGTCATTTACATGCCGCATTGTGATTAGCTTCAAAAGCTGCCAAACGCTGTTAGAACAGTTGAGATCAAATTCTTGATCGACGAACGCTCGTCGAAAAAAACTCTGCAACGCCTCACTCGTCAAATCACTCGCGTCGTTCGCAAGTCGCGGCATCGATGCAACCTTTTGTCGCACCGCAGCCTTTAACTTGGGGTAAAACATCCCCCAAAGCTCATCGAATGCGACGGGGTCGCCATTCGACGCGGATCGAAGCAAGTGCTGCAATTTCTCTGAATCTTCCGGCCTCATCGAACACTTTGTTTCATTTCTCACCTCTAGTCCAGTTCATACAAAAACCACAGGCTGCTCCAAGCACCCTTTGGACTAATGACCCATACTTAAGCAATGGAATTTTTGGACCGATTGGCGACAAGAATCGCAAAGAAAAATTCGAATTTATGCGCATACCTAAAAAGTCCCCGCCAAACAGCCTCTCTACCTGCGCATTCCCTCGCGATTATGCAGGCGATTTCATAGCGAACCTAAACTAAATCACGTACAACTTGGTTCTGTTCTCTGTTACCCCAGTCAGTACGGAATACCTTGGGTGCCCTGGCAATTAGGTTTAGATGCGCTGATAGTTAGGTTTAATAACTATACAAACCTCGGTTCGACGAGGAAATATTCGAAAACTATGAATCCAAACATGACCACCCCAGTAAGCATTTTCAACGACGTAATCGGCCCGGTTATGCGAGGACCATCTAGCTCCCACTGTGCCGCTGCATTAAGGATTGGTAGGATAGCGCGAGATTTGATGAATAGCAGCATTCATTCAGTGCTCGTCGAATTCGATCGAAATGGCTCGCTCCCCACTACCCATGACAGCCAAGGCTCAGATATGGGGCTATTTGGCGGCTTGCTCGGCTGGAATGCCGATGACGAGCGACTTCCTCAATCCGGTTCCTTTCTGTCTGATGCGGGCATAGAAATTCGCTTTGAAACCGTCGATGTTGGCGATCCTCATCCCAATACCTACAGACTTCGCCTAAAAAACGACAAAGAGGAGCATTCGATCATCGCTATCTCCACCGGGGGAGGGATGATTGAAATCATTGAAATCGACGGTTTCAAGCTTTCAATGCTGGGGGATTATCGCGAGACCCTTGTTTTGCTGAAACCAAATAGTTCGTGCAATGAAAGTGAACTAAAGACCTGGGCTAAGAAGAGCTTAAAGTGCGATGAAATCGTAGTACATTCATTAAACGATTTTATTCTGGTTCAAATCAAAGCACGCCAATTCTGGGAACCAAGCGATTTTCAAGAGCTATGCCTTTGGGGATCGATGGTGTGGATCAAACGACTGGATTCTGTGTTACCAGTCATGTCCTATTATGGCATGCAAGTGCCGTTTCGTACCTGCAATGAATTGGTTCGATTTGCCGAAAATAAAGATGTAAAACTATGGGAGCTCGCGGTTCAATATGAATGTGCTCGTGGTAATCTCTCCCACGAAAAAGTTGTCGATCAAATGATCGAAATCGTTCGAATTCTTAGACGCTCCATCGCCAGTGGAATCGCAGGAAGCACGTATGACGATAGAGTACTCGGGCATCAATCCGGACGATTTCAAGAGCAATGGCAACAAGGGAAGCTGCTAGGTGGCAGTATGCTCAACCGAATTGTTCTCTATGTGACCTCCCTTATGGAAGTTAAAAGCTCAATGGGGGTCATCGTTGCTGCCCCAACTGCTGGTGCTTGTGCTGCTCTTCCCGGTGCCGTTATCGCGGTAGCAGAGGAACTGAATTTATCGGAAGAGCAAATGGCTCACGCTCTACTCGCCGCCGGATTGATCGGAGTCTTTATCACCGGCCAATGGACTTTCGCAGCCGAGGTCGGCGGTTGCCAGGCGGAAGGAGGGGCTGCCGCGTGCATGGCTGGAGCCGCTTTGGTTACCCTAGCTAATGGCAGCCTGAAACAATCACTAGCTGCCTCATCACTTGCATTTCAATCCATGCTTGGACTTATCTGTGATCCGATCGCGAATCGAGTCGAAGCCCCCTGTCTAGGGAAAAACGTCATGGCGGCTAGCAACGCATTGTGTTGTGCCAATATGGCGATCGCCGATTTTGATCCTCTGATTCCACTCGACGAAGTTATCTGGGCAGCGAAAGATGTGGCCTCGAAAATGCCACGCGAACATCGATGCACTTCTCTCGGTGGACTCGCGATCACGCCAACATCTTTAAAGATCGAACAAGAACTAAATTTGAAAAAATCGAAATGCTGTAGCGGTTGCGGCTGCGCGATCGCCCCAGCTATCAATTCGAAAATCGAAGTCAAAAGTTGATAACATTTGCATTGTTTGATTTATTCATGCTTTCGCTGTGCACAAATGAATGCACCCAAACGATCTGAGAGCCGTATTATTACCTGTTGGTAGTCCAGACCCTCCACCAGGATTCAGATCATGCAGCTTTGTATTCACACCCACGGAATTGACCTGACGGATGCGATCAAAAAGCAAACCTACCAGAAATTAGAATTGGCTTTGGATCGGTTGGAGGGACAGATCTGTGACATTAGCGTGACGATTGTCGACACCAACGGGCCATTTTTAGGCGGAGTCGACAAAGCCTGCAGGATAGAAGTCCGGATTCGAGACCAAGATCCAATCATTATCGAAGATTGTGATGAGAGTGTTGATCAAGTTATCGACAGAATAACCGATCGCCTCGGTGTAGTCGCTTGTCAAAGAATAGATATTTGCCGCCGCACTAAAACGCAGCATCGCGGTTGGTTTCAGAGCGACTTGAACGAAAAGCGATTCTAATTCGAATTTGAGATGACCTCGGACAGTGAAGATTCTTTTTGCCGCTGCCTTTTGAGTCTGGCGTTTGGAGATCGCGCAACGGTATACTCCGTTCCTGAGGCTTAGATTTCCTACCCAAAACATTGATTTTCGTGTGACCATGCGGCGTGTGACGTGCTTTTTTTCAGGAAGAGTTCAAGGAGTTGGGTTTCGCTTTCATACCAAAGAAGTCGCAAAAAAATTCTCGGTCCAGGGAACGGTACAAAATCTGGACGATGGACGCGTTAAAGTTGTCGCAGAGGGTGAAAAAGATGAAATTCACCGCTTCCTTGACGCCGTCAGCCAATCCATGACCGGAAACGTTAAAGGGGACGAACGATTCGAAAGCGATGCGTCATCGGAGTTCGAAAGCTTTGTCGCTTTATGGTAAGATGGATCTTAGTACTTCCCCACCCGTAACACGTTCCTCCCACCTTTAACGAGTTTTAGTTATGAGAAAGCTCTCCGCTGGCGGCGGCTGGCAAGCAGTGAGATACACCTTCCGTAAAGGTATCGAGGCGGGAGGGCTCTGGAAATTCTATCGAGCGCTTAGATCTCGCAACGCATGCAAGACTTGCGCACTCGGCATGGGTGGGCAGCATGGTGGAATGGTAAACGAACACGGATCGTTTCCAGAAGTTTGCAAAAAATCCATCCAGGCGATGGCCGCCGATATGCAGCCAGCGATTACCGCTGACTTCTGGGCAAAGCACCCTATTCGACTGATGAAAGACTACTCCCCTCGTCAAATGGAAATGAGCGGAAGACTCATTCAGCCAATTCTCTATGAACAGGGTGATGCATCCTACCGCACTATTACTTGGCGAGAGGCTTTCGAACGGATCGAAGCTAAACTTAAGTCGCTCGTGGCTGACCAGACGTTTTGGTACTTTAGCGGTCGGAGCAGCAATGAAGCTGGCTTTTTGTTGCAGCTTTTCGCACGATTGTACGGCACGAACAACGTGAATAATTGCAGCTATTATTGCCACCAGGCGTCAGGAGTAGGCCTGCAATCGACCGTTGGATCTAGTACGGCCACACTTGTGCTCGACGACCTCGATGTCTGCGACACAATTTTCATTATTGGTGGCAATCCCCCTAGTAACCACCCTCGATTGATGACCACTCTCATGCATTTACGTAGGAGAGGTGGCAAAGTTGTCGTGATCAATCCCATTCGGGAGCTGGGGCTGGTCCGTTTCAAAGTTCCGAGTGATCCTATAAGCATGCTTTTTGGTACTAGCATCGCGACACATTATGTTCAGCCTCACATTGGAGGCGACTTGGCTCTGCTAACAGGAATTGCAAAAGTCGTGCTTGAAAATAACCAGCACGATGCCTCTTTCCTTGCGACACATTGCGATAACTCAGACGCTTACTTGGATAGCATTAAAAATACGACTTGGGCTGAGATTGTTCGTAATAGCGGAGTAGACGAAGCGACTATTCGCGAGATCGCTGTAGTGTATGGGGAAAGCAAAGGAACCGTGTTCTCGTGGACTATGGGTATCACTCACCACACGAATGGTGTCGAGAACGTCCAGGCAATCGCGAACCTGGCCTTGCTCCGAGGCATGGTCGGACGTCCCGGTGCAGGCTTAATGCCGATTCGAGGACACTCTAACGTCCAGGGGATTGGTTCGGTTGGAGTAACTCCCAAACTCAAAGACGAGATCTTTCAAAATTTGAAAACGAAGTTTCGCGTAGACCTACCAACCCAGCCCGGTCTCGATACGTTGGCTTGCATGGAAGGTGCAATGCGAGGTGAGCTTAAGTTCGGTTTCTGCCTAGGTGGAAATCTCTACGGATCGAATCCAGATTCACAGTTTGCGGATAAAGCCATGGCGAACCTTGATATGCTGGTTATGCTCAACACCACTTTGAACACAGGGCATGCAAACGGACTGGCTAAGACTACGATCGTGCTGCCTGTTCTCGCGCGTGATGAAGAGCCAGAACCTACGACACAAGAATCCATGTTCAACTATGTGCGATTAAGCGACGGTGGCCCCAAACGCCTCCCAGGTCCCAGGAGCGAAATTCAGATCATAGCGGAACTCGGGCAACGAGTTCTAAATAACTCGACTCCAGTCGATTGGACTGAAATGCAAAAATCCCAGACGATCAGAACTTGGATTTCAAAGGTCGTTCCTGGTTACGAAAAGTTAGAAACGATAGCGTCGACCAAGCAAGAATTTCAAGTTGGCGAGAGAACCTTTCACGTGGCCAAGTTCAAAACCCCGTCAGGTCGCGCCATGATGCACGTTCACTCCATTCCTGAACTCCAAGAGCTTGCCCCGAATGAGCTGAGGATGATGACCGTTCGAAGCGAAGGACAATTCAACACAGTCGTTTACGAAGACTACGATTTGTATCGACATCAGGATCGGCGTGACGTTGTTCTGGTCAATCCAGCCGATTTGTCACGAATGGGGCTAACGCACGACCAACTGGTTTCCGTGGAAAGCGAATCAGGGATCATGAAAAATCTACTTGTTCGCGGATTCGAGGATATTCGAACCGGCTGTGCGATGATGTACTACCCAGAGGCCAATGTGCTAGTCCCTAGGAGCGTCGATCCCAAATCCAGGACGCCTCGATTTAAGAACATTAAAATAAGGATCTTAGCCTGATGGGATGAGGCTAAACTAGAGTCAGACGAGAAAGTTGTGTATTCTTAAGGCGTGCGGTCCATTTTGATTCACCGATCCTAGCACAATTTCCTCACTTTTTAGGTACTCATGAACGGCGACCAGGATGATGATCCCGAGATTGAACTTGACAATGCGTTGTTGGAGTTCATGCGTCGCTACGATTCCGGGCACATAGAGGATCGTGAAGCGTTTCTAAAAAACTACCCAGAACTCGCTGGAAAACTTTCCGAGCTACTGGCAACAGCTGACTGGATTGAATCCATGGCAGGCCCAAAGCTAGCTATGGATGCTGAGAAAAAGCTCAGAGAACAGAACGACGAGAGGGACGATGAAATTCCCTACGATCCCACCGGGGAAACATTGCCACCATCTTCGCGAAAATCGGAACGAACAATATCTCCAGACGAATCGACCCTTCCCCCATCGCGAGCTAATCGCTCGCTCGATATGAGTTTCGGTCTAGGTAATCTTCCGTCGATGGACAACACTCAATCGGCTTTGCCCTGTCGATTTGGCGAGTACATTTTAAACAAGATTTTAGGGCGTGGCGGGATGGGGGTTGTCTATTTGGCAACCCAATGCAATCTCGATCGCCAGGTAGCGGTTAAGATGATCCGCTCTGGTGCCCTCGCAACAAAGGATGAGGTAAATCGATTTTACGCTGAAGCCCGAAGTGCAGGGAGCTTAGACCACCCCTCTATCATCACGGTGTATCACTGTGGTGAGCACGATGGGCATCACTTTTTTTCTATGGATTATGTCCCCGGCACTGACTTGGCCAAACTGATGGCTCCAGGCCCGATGCCAGTTCGCGAAGCGGTACGTTATGTTCTAGATGTCACCCGAGCCATCGAGTATGCCCATTCGCGAGGTGTAGTGCATCGAGACCTCAAGCCCGCCAATGTGCTAATCAATGAACAAGGTAAAGTGGTTTTGACCGACTTCGGATTGGCCAAGAGGATCGGATCTGACGAAGGTTTGACAGCGACGGGTGCCGCGCTCGGCACCCCCAGCTATATGTCACCCGAACAAGCGAGCGGCAATCAAGACGAGCAGAGTCCTCTTACGGACGTCTACGCCATTGGAGCCATTCTCTATGCGCTGCTTGTTGGCAAGCCTCCGTTTCAGGCCGATTCGGTTATGCAGACTTTGATGCAAGTTCTTCATAAACCCGCTCCGAGTGTTCGAAATGCACGTGCTGACGTTCACCCAGATTTGGATACGATTGTTACTAAATGTTTAGAGAAGTCGCCGAGCAGGCGATATGAATCTGCACGATCACTAGCTGATGATTTGGAGCGATTTTACCGAGGAGCCCCCATCTCAGCGCGTCCTCCCTCAATCCTGAGGCGGACCCAACATTGGGTCCAAAACATCCCTATATTCGCAGCGTTAACCGGTGTCCGAAACCTTGAGCCGACCCCATCTCAGCGTTGGACACAAAACGGCCTGATTATCTTTTGGTTCCTGCTCTTGGTAGTATGGATGCTTGGCCCCATGGGCTGGAATTACTTCAAAGAGAACTCACTGCCCGATTCTATCATTATTGCGTCGGGTGCACCTGGAGGAATGTACTTTGAAACGGGAGGAGAACTCTCTAATAAACTAAAAGAACGCACCGGCATGCATCCCAATGTCATACCAACTGGCGGTTCGCTAGAGAATCTAACCAAGCTGGAAGAAAGGAAAGTCCACCTTGCGATCGTCCAGCAATCCGCTCTTCGGTCCAACGAGGTCGTCGTTGTCGCACCGCTTTTTTATGAAGCGATGCACATATTGGTTAGGTCGAATTCGATGATTTCCGAATTGTCCGAATTGCGTAACCGGAAAGTAATTCTAGGGGCGACCAACTCCGGGACCCGCCAAGCCGCCTTGAGATTGCTTCAGCACTTTGACATAACACAGGATGATTTAGATATAATCGATGGTGATTGGTTCTCCAAAGAAGCCCGAGAAAAAACAGACGCCATGATTGTGGTCGTACGGCCAGGCTTATTGGGAATCTCGGAGATCATCAGTAACGAAGGGTTCAAGCTTCTGGAGGTGCCTCGTGCAAACGATGTTGCTCGAGAGGAACACAGCTTTTTGCCGTTCGAGATCTCCGACAAACACTACGTCTCGCTAGGCCCACAAGGAATCGAAACCTTGGCAACAACAGCCTTGCTCGTAGCCAGAAAGGATGCATCGTCGCGTTTGGTGACAGAAACGCTCAAGTCGATTTACGAATCGCAGTCGCTTCCAAAGGATATCATCCCGCAGCGCAAGGCTGCGTCCTGGCAGGATTTACCATACCATGATGCGTCTCGAGCATATTTTTTGCTCCCCCAGAAATAATCGTTTCCCTCCTGGGTTTCATTGCCATGCAGCCAAAACGTAAACAAAAATGGTACGATTCTGCGGGACAACGCAGCGCTCGTCGTGTTGTTTTTCAGCAATCGAGTCCGGCTAGAACCCTAATATCTTTAGTCCTGCTACTAGGCTTGGTTCTGCTGTTGCTTCAACAATTTTCCGACACGAAAAAGGTTGCTCAAATCGGACAAGCAATTGGTCTATTTGAAAAGTCCGAGGTCGCCGAATCGAACGATACCAATCGTACGGCGTCTCCCGATGAGAAAACTGATATCACGGTTGAATCTCGCAGGGTTTTTGAAGCCTTGCAATTGCAAGCCGACGGAGACGTTGCGTCTCTCGAACAATCAATTTGGACTTACTTTTTCTCACGGCTTACAACGGAACAGCAAGATTTGCTGTTTCGTTTTTTCTTAGCTCCGAAATCGAATATGACCACAGCTGAGATTGCGCCATTGATGGAAGAGTGCTCGATGACTTTAAAGTCATGGTCGGATCGATACCACGAAAACATCGCACAACAATCTTCGAATGCCCTTGCAAGTGACATAGAGCTTCTAAGCCGCATGCGAGAACGAATTGAGCAATGGCGGTCAACCGGGGAAGTAACTCGCGAGGTTGGTTCTTCCTTTCGCATCGCCCTTGATCGCGTTCTACTGAAACGATTTTTGGACAATCAAAATTGGATGTCGAGGGAGCAAGTTGTGGCTCTCAGAAGCTGGGCTCGAATTCGAGAACTTCGGCAAGCTCTCGAAGAAAGCTGGCTTACTGCTGAGCAAATACCCATCGTTGAAATGTCGCAACTCATGAGTGGAGACAACGCGAGTCATCGCGGGGTTCCGATTCGTTTTTTGGGAAGTATTGCCAGCGCCGACGAACGGACAGGTCGATTGCAATCCGAAGAATGGAATGGAGTTGCTTATCGCGTTTGGTGGATGAAACCTAAAGAAGTTAGTTCTCAGCCCGTTGCGGTTTATGTGCCTATAGAGTTAGAGCCTTCTCAATATGAAGAGGATCCGAAATCGGAACTAGAAATACTAGGTTTCTTTGCCAAGAGAAAAGCCTATGCTTCTCAGCGAGGGCCCGAGGTTGCCCCGGTACTATTCGCCGCGGCAGTACGAAAGAGCAGTGGCACTCCTGCTAAAAAGCTTGGGCCTTATTCCAACTGGCTTTCATCTAATCCCAGGTCGCTAACATGGGCACCGCCAACAGACTTCGCCACTCCACTGCGATTGATCAAATCCACTTTCGAATCCATTCCAATCTTTCCAGAAGGCAAGCCAGCTGAATCTTCGCTGTCACCGCTCGCGTTATCACTCCTTTTGGTGGCTCAAAAGCATAGACCAGAACTGCAAATTCTGACCGCTACCAATCAGGCATGGGATCTTTCCGATGAATTGAAAATCGGGAAAGTAAGCGGATGGTGTAGCAAGATTAAAGTATGGAATCTCGAGGCAATAAAGGCTGCAGAAGAAAACAGGGAGATCCTATCAACGTTGAAACGCGAGGGGTTCACAAACATTTTTGAACTGTCGGTTCAATCGTTGCCGAATGCTGGTGATAAACAGCAGATTGTTTTCGTCAGCTCGATCCCCGAAGCCTGGCGCTCCATGCTAACCGGAGATGCGCTCGAACTCTGGCAACCGATTGAGATTATTGGTTTCCTGCATAAACAATCCATTGAAACCCAGCCCTATGTTATCGGAAGCCAGATCGCTTGGAAGATCCAATCTGAATCATCGGAAGACCTCTCTAAACTAGTACCCAAGGTTAGCGACATCGAAAAATATCTTCTCGAAAAGGGGTGGGATCTGTCACAAAGGGATGCAATCCAGCAACTCCAATCACCCGCACAGGCTCTTAGTCGCCAAGAAGAAGATGGGCTCTTTTCTCTGATTCGGATTGCGAACGAAGACCGAACAAAACTTAGGGAAAACGCATCCTTCGCGCCGACACCGATTGTTCAAATCGTAAAGAGCTCACTTGGTGCATCATCTAAATCGAAAGAACGCCCCTCGCTACTATGGACCGAATGCGAGGCTAGAATTGTTCGAGTCACCCGCATCACGATTGATTCTTCGGCGCAACAACGTGTTTTAGGACGGGACCATTACTATCAGTTGGATTGTTTCGCCGACATTGGAAATGTTACATTCGAGATTCCTACAGAAGCGGATCCGATTACCTATGCAGGAGAATACCCTATTACCTGTTTAGCAGCTGAAGTTCCCGAGTGGTTACATGTGCAACAACCAACAGCAGGGCTCAGCGAGGAGGCAAATGTATCATCGGGCACGTCCGATGGAGAAACCGAATCGAATGAAGACGTATATTATCCGATGTTGAACGGAAAGATTTCCGGATGGTTCTATCGGTTCTGGAGCTATCGCACTCAGGAAATGACTCAGCGATTGGGAGTTAAACACAGGCAGATCACCCCCCTTGTCGTAATGTCGGATTTTCAAATCACCAAAGGCAACACCAATCCGTCGAGCCCAGGAACAGTCACTACGATTAGCTGGATCGCAGGCCTTATGACAGTCGGTGCGATTTGGTGGTCGGTACGTTCCTATGGTAAGAGCAAAAACAAACAATCCAGAAAACCGATTCAGTTCCGCGTCAGGCAAGATCGCGAATCTAATTGATTCGATCTGATAATCGCAGATAAGCAATGGGCTAGAAAGTCATCCAAGAAACCATTCTTCATTTTGAAAAATCCCGTCGTAAAACCGCCAACGCAGAGAGTTGATGTTGCGAATAGCCAGTTTGACGAGGGGCAGGGAGGATTAATATCTCCCACTATTGATGAAGCCAATGGCTGGGGCCTTGCGCGACGTGAGACCGGCCCGATTTGGAGGGTACACTACATGCTACGGATACGTAAACAGGCGTCACGATGCGAGTACGCCAACTAGCGTCCGACGTGGAAAAACGTTGGTTTTTTAGCAGTAGCGATGAGTGGACTCGAACCACCGACACACGGCTTATGAAAACGCCCTACGAACCGAGCTTTTCCCAATGAATTTGCAGGTTAAAACCACTTTCCAACCTGCTTTTCACGTGTTCATAAATGTACAACTATTCTCAAGGATTTCAATAGAGTTCCCGGATAGCACCTTCCGATTCCGGGAACTTTCCCGGCAGTGATTTTGCTTCTATTTCCGATCGGATATTTTCCCGGAAACATTCCGGTGCGACCCTATGCCGGCATTCGTCTAGCGTAGATACGAAAAGAGCCCCACGTCTTGATTCGTGGGGCTCTCGTTTTGCCCAAAGTGTTAGAAGCACTCAGGACAGGTTTCTCCCCCTCACAGGAAGTACGATCGCGAATGTACTGCTATGGCGGGATCGAAGCAAACTGACCTCCATTCAGAAACAGTGCCAATTGGTACACTTACCAAACGAAAGAACCCCTGGCATCGCTACCAAGGGTTCCACGTTAATTCGGCCGGGAACTCCCCGGCAATTTCAAGTTAGATCGACTACCGATAAGGTACAAGGGACTATTGGCTCGATTCCGGCGCGGTCCATCCTGATTCCGGCTCGACCTGCTTTGGCATTTCCCGCTGGATGTTACGGGCAAGAGATTCAGAGATTCCCAACCTCGACGCTACAACACCCGGCCTGAGCCCTTTACGGAATAGCTCTTGGGCTCGTTCCACAATTATCCGATCTACCTTCCGCCCCATCCTGCCATTGTGCATACCGTTTTCCCCTTAAATCGCGATGATCTAAGGGGAATGAATTATGCCGCATTGGTCAATTCTGGCCCGTTTGGTTGGCGCTTTAGCGCCTAGTCGAATGTGAACATACCCATTCTCTTGGGTATCGTGGATGTTGTTCAATCCCCAGTCTTCACAAAGAGGAACGCATGGCTACTGAAACAGCAGACAGCAACGTATTTTTCCGGATTACGGAAGGTGATAACCGAGAGGTTTATCGCTTTGCGGCTCGATTAGTCGATGAGTTCTCGAAGCGTCCGCTTCTTAACGAACTCGCTTTTGGCGGCGAAGATGAAGCTGCCGTAGGAATCGAAGCTAGTGTTGGCGATGAAAAAGGCATCGTCCGGCGGTTTCGAAGCGAACTGGTTGATGCTCTCATGTCCGCTCTCTCTGAGCATGTCGCTGACGGTTCCGAAATCCGTATGCTCACTAACGAAGATATCGTTCAGTAATTCGGAAGCGGTAACATCGATCGATTGTGGTTCATCGGGCCGAATTCGTTCGGCCTTTTCTCGCAGTTTACGTGCAAAATCATCTGGGTGCATTTGCTCTACCTCCACTCGTTAGTTGCGTCCGTTGCAAAGTTGCCACTGGACACCTAACAGGACGGTTCGGACTTGATGATCGCACCGAAAAACAGGCGCTTTAGCGCCCGTTGTGAACTCCGATTTCAGGCGCTTTAGCGCCTACGCCACCATCGCCTGAACAGTCTTTCGGTGACGCTCTAACCGCGATTGGACAACCCGCTTGGTGACTCCCAACTTCTTGCCGATCTCGGATTGGCTGTGACCTGCCATCGATAGCTCAACGACCTCGACCGCTCCACATGCTCTGGCCGCTTGGTCTAGAAGCTCGCCGGCATCGATCGCTTCGAACTCATTGATAAAGCTCGGAACGTCGAAATCACCGATAAGCTCAACCCGGCATTGGGCACTCTTGTAGAAGTCATAACAGGCATTGCGGGTGATCTTGGCCACGAATCCTAGAAACTGGCCTTCATTTTCGGCTTTGCAGTTGGCTAAGTGCTTGTAGACCTTGATCGCGACAGACTGCGCAACATCATCGATATCGGCTCTGTTGGAAAGGTACCGACCGCATTGCGACTTAGATACTTGGATCGCAAACTCTAGAACAGAATTTACGGAAGAAACGTCACCAGATTTGGCTAATGCCAATACGTCAGAAGATATACTCATTTGTCACTTTCTGGTCGACTTAGTCGACTCTTAAACTTGTGATCAGCGACGGAATTCCATCGCTCGGATATAAACTATGGCTGAACGCCTGTACAAACTAGACGGTCGAAATCGAATTTCGTACCGGAATTTCTACTTTTTCTTTTTGACCTGGAATTCTAAGTCCATCGCAACGAGTAGCCGGCAAAGGTCCAAGAGAGTCATAGTCTTGCGACCGCTAAGCATGTTCGTCAGCAGGCTTGGGGGCCACTCGATAAGGTTTGCAAACTCCACTTTTCCGACTTCCAGCGATTCAACTTGCTCTTTTAGGATGTCTAAAACGCGATTGCTTTCTGTAACCGCCGCTGCGTCAAGGCCGCTACCAATTTCTTCCCGACTCTCCTTGATCTCCGCTGCGGCCTGCTTTGCAACCTCGGACGCCTGAGCCATCGCAACCGCTGCGTCTAACGCTTCCGAGTCCGCAGGGCATCCAAGAGTATGCAAATAACTCTTTGCTGCCTTCCGGCTTTGATGGTTCACCCGGAACAGGATCTTTCCCAATTGCTCTTCGGTTAAGTCGCTAAGTTCCATTGGGTCTACTTCGAAAGGTCGCTGTGATGCCGGGCTCCTTCGATTGTAATTCACCGAAATCCCGCCGGCAGCATATTTCCCATACCGCCTTAGGGGGTATCTATCGGACCTGATTATCATTTTCCTTCGCGACCTTTCATTTTGAATCGACTTTGCCGACCTTCCGGTTTGAACCACAAATACCGGTTTTACGCTAAGATGCCGGTCTACATGCCGCCTATCTAGACGCATCCGGCCCGAAGATCGCACCTGAGAAAGGCGCTTTAGCGCCTGAACTTGACTCGGATAACGTCAAAACTAGGTAGCCGGCTGCCAACCGCAACCAAGCAAAGACTGCTTGGAAGCATTCGTGAATTCATGAAATACGCTCAATAGTTCGCATTGAATCAAGCTGCTGTATGCTTGCACCAAGAATCGAAACCTTCAATCCGTGTTGCCTTAAGATCGTGCTGGCCCGAGAAGTAGCGATGAATATTGCCACGAAGTTAACCAGCGGTATCGGTAAGAAAATAAACACAGCTAACCAAGTTGCGTATACCTGATCTCCATCAGTTATCTTTGCAAGCCTATAGGTTAGTACTGCTTCTAAAATTCTTAACGGTAACAGAAGCAAGGCCGCAATTAGGAATTCACCTTCCGCAGCTACAAAACTTATCGGGAAAAAGTGACAAACAGCAGAAATTGCGACCGCAATTATTAGATTTTGTTCTCGAATAATAACCTTGCGAAGATCTTCTCTGTTCCACTCCAACGATTGCCGCTTAATTTTGACTTCATCAATGTCCTTCGTAAGAAATTCGCCGCAGTGCTTACACTTGATCGCGCTGTACTGAATTTCTTCTGCGCAGAAAGGGCAGCATTTAGTAGCCGGATCTGACGAAGGCAAAATAGGTGGAGGCTGAACGGCCACTTTCTTCTCAAAGGATAACCCAGACACTCTCCCAGCTACACTCCACTTACCGTCATACCCTTGTCTAATAGGTGTTGTAGGAGTAACAATTCCTTCTGACGCAAGCTTACGAAGTTCTTCTGAATTAATTGGCCCGCGCTGCTGTATTCCAATCTGAACATACCAATCCATCTCTCTACTCTCCGAACGTGATTACAATGCCGGCAATTGCCAACCAACATTGTAATTCAAGTATCTTTAGAGATGTTGTCCTGCAAGTAAGGAAAACGATGAAAAATCAGTTCCGGCGCAACATGTTGTTGTCTCGCGTCCGCTGCGTCTGGATCTCAAGCAACTGATCTCGCAGCTTTTCATCAACGCTGCGTTCGATCGCTTGCGACATTTCGCGCATGGCCTGTTCGACCTGCGGTAGGATCGCATCAACTACCATATCGGTATCGGCTTCGACTTTCATCGATACATCGAAGGACGCCTGAAGCTGCGCTTCTAGCTGCTGCTTGGTACCTTCGATTTGTCGGCGCGTCATATCGATGGACTGACCGAAAGAGTTGTCGAATCCCAATTGCTTGGCTTTGGCCTCGGTAGATTGATCGACGAATCGGTTAGTTTCCTCCGTTCCAATGCGTCCTAATAGTTCTGCTTCCATCTTGGAAAGAGCACCGCCACCGCCGGCCCGAGCTTTGTCTAAAGCCTTGGTTGCCATACTTCGCTCGATAGCATCCATATTCACGAAGGCACTCATTGCCGACTTGCGACGGTCATTCAGGGCTTCCAACTTCGCTTGCTGCTGATCGATCGCTTGCATTGCGGCTGATTGGATCTCGCGTTCAATCTGCAATCGTTCCGCCCCCGATGCTCTGGCAAGCTGAGCCTGCTTAGTCATTGATCTGATCATCTCCTCTTGGTAGACGACCGCGTTCTTCATCGCGTTTTCCCGGTCCTTTTCTGTTGAACCGGCAAAGGACAATGTCTTATCAAGCTCGGCCTTCGCTTTGGCGTACCCGGAAACCGCATCGGCGTAGACCTTTGTTTCGCCCTTCAACTGGGCGTCTGCTTCGCTCGGCCTAGATCGCATATGCGTAGACCTAGCAGTCAGTTCCGCTACCTGCGCCATCGCCTGGACTCCTTCGTTCTGAATAGGACGCATACGTAAACGGTTCATGAACTGCTGACGCTCGAAGTTACGGTCCCCGACGTTATCTTGGAAACCAAATCGCGAAGTCTGCGACTCATAGCGGCTGCGGTTCATGTCCACCGAGTTTCGGAACCTCATCCGCTCTTTTTCTCGCTCCGCCTCGCGCTCCGCATCCTGAGTCGCTAGCTTGGCTGCATTGTCGATTCGGTTCTTGTCCAAAGACTTTTGACCGCGTTCAACGCCGGCTTGTGATGCGGCAAGCCCTCTGGCATCGAGTATCAATGAACCATTGGCCATACCGGGAATCTGGGCTGAATCAAATAATCCAGTCATGTTTGTAATGCTGCCCATGAACTCGGAAACTGAGTCGATCAACTTGTTCGCTGGACTGTCCAACTTCTCAAACAGCCCGGTCAATCTGAGAAGCCATGCGTAGGTTTTCATGGTCGATCCCATCACCGAACTGTCGTCTCTGCTCGAACTGCCAGTAGCGTTCTGATAGCCGATGGTTGCTCCCGCACCGATTGCTGCGGCAATTGGTGTAGCTCTCAATCCTATTGATGCGACGCGTCCAGCCATGCCCCCAAATCGTGCCATCCGACCGAGGCCACCGAGTCCACCAAGTCCCTCGACAATGCCCGATCCAGCTGAACTCGCTGCGCTAGCTGCTCCTGCCGCTGTTCTCGATGCAGCGAGTCGGCCATTGGCGGCCGCTGCGGTGTTTGCCGCTGCGGCTTCCTGGACAAGCGCAGCATGATATGTTCTGACGTAACCGATTTGCGCTGTCTCGATCGCAGCAGAAACGGTCATCGCTTTAGTCATCATTTGTTGGGCTTCGCGTGCTTGGATCATTCCCCGCGTGACGCTGTTGTATGCCCGCGCCCCATTGGCAACGATCTCGAATACCCCTTGAATAGCGGCGTAGCTCTGCATGAACTTCTGGGCGTTCTCTTCGCTAACGAGCCCGAGTGTTGCCATTCCTTTTATCATTCCAGCAACGTAGGTAGCACCCTCAATAAAGCTTGTCCTGGCTTCGATAGCCATCTTGCCGGCTGAATCGCGATATCGATTCAAGTAAGACTCGCCAATGCGGAGATTCGCACCGATTTGATCTGTTGTCGAACCGTTTTTTGCCAGATAACCATCAAGATCTTTCGCCATAGCTGCGTAGGTCTCAGCATGCGATAGTTCCCAATTGTCTAGCTTAGCTTGGACTCCATCTAAGAAAGCACTTACGTCATCAGAGTGTGATTTCGATGTTCTCCTGACTTCGTCGGGAACGCTGTCGCTCGATGGACTACGGGGCGCCACTTTGCTTGCTATCGGAACAGTATGAATCGAATCATCGATCATCTTGTCTAGCTTAGCTTGGACGTCATCTAAGTACGAATTGATTTCGTCTGTGTGACGCTTGGTTTCTCTGACCACCGAATCAGGAACAACACTAGTCGCGGGAATACTTGGCATAACACCACTAGGCACCGTTCCCCGCTGCTGTTGCTGATAAGGCTGCGGCTGCGTCGACATTGATACCGATCCTCGGTAACCCTGCGACTGAGCAACCACGCTAGGCGGTACTGCTCCACGCATCGTGTTGGCCGAATGCTTGGCCATTTCATCAAGCTTTGCCGTCAACGACTCGACTAGGCTGGACGCTCTCCCTGCTGTCTTTCCGATGCCATCAACGCCGGCTGTCATACGAGCTTGGGCGGCATCGACGTTCTTTGCCAACGCCTCTAACGCTGCCTTGGAAGCCGGGTGATCCATCACGCCGATGCGGAACATTACGTCGGTATCATCTGCCATTTTCCAAGCTCCTTACACTGCCGGTTGATTAAGAATTGATCGATGAACTAGCTAGCTGCTGACTGAGAAAGCATCGCCTGTATGCGGCTCTCGAATTCATCGGTAGTAGCAACTGATTGCTCTCCATCGGGTGGAACATCCCCCCCGTCTGCCGACCAAACAACAATGTCTAACATCCTGTTAAGCAGCACTGGCCTGAGTGATCGGACATACTTCTCTTCAATCGGCATCGGGATAGGCTCCGATTTTAGATCTGTCGGAACTGAAGGCATGGTCAACGACCACTGCGTGACACGCTTGGTCAACTCGCGAATCAGAATCTCTAGGAATTTGATTTCGTTTCCGGTCCGGTTTCGGACCTCGAGCAAAGTGGCCCTTTGCATTATGTCGCATGGCCGAAAGGTAACAAAAACCCCACTGTGCAATCGCTCTCTAGGAGCGATGTATCGAGTCTCTGTGAAGTCTGAACTATCTGGTACATAGTCTAAGCAAATCGCAGTTTGCGACATTTTGAATGATCCTTTTGTCGGTGATCGAAACGAACTAACTAGCCCCATGTTCGCAACTACTGAGGGAGTAAACAAATGAACGATCTATTCGACGATCCAACTACCATTGGGCTACCTAAGAAACGTGGCAAGAAAGCCAAGGTAAAGTCTGAACAGGCTGACTACGATCCTGACCGCGACCGGGAACTAACTCGAGCGGAAATCGAACTCATCTGGAAAGAGAAGGCACTAGGTTATACGGCCTCTCAAACGGCCCTCCGGCATCGTCTGCCGATGAAGAGGACTGAACTAGCTCTGACTACTGATTACCACTGGTACAAGCGAGTATTGGAACGCCTGGACCTGATAGCGAAGTACAGCTCAGAACTCTTCGATTATGTCGGCTCCGAAATGTCCCAACGACAACATGAGGAGATAACAGAATCTGAGATTGCCGGCGTACCCATCGCTGATGCTCAACGTATATGGGCACTCCAATGGTTGCCGGATCGGCCGAGCGACTTAGCGAACGTCAACTACGATCGTGAAGCGGAAGCCCTCCGGAAAAAGCAGCAAGAGAAACAATCGGCCTTTACTTATTGGCTTCGAAAGCTGGATTGCTCTACCGACATTGCCGAACTTGTGCGCCGAACAGCTGCAGGAGAACCGTTTCCCGAACTCGGTGACACGGTTGGTCAATCTGACGAAGAATCCGAGTCTATTTTTGGATCTTTTTTCGACAATGAAGAGGTTGACGAAAGTGATATCGATAATTGGCTCCCCCAAGAACTGATTGACCAATGCAATAAACGCATAGCTACTTGGCTCGATACAAAGTCTCTGCCATTCGCGAACCAAGTCAGGCGGAACCTTTGGAAATACTACGCGTTCATCGATTCGAAACGCGGCCAGCAAGCCATCTTTGAAGCAAGACGACGATACAAGGAACAGCTTGCTCAATCGACTGATGAAGATGATTGATGCGCAAGACGGCTCAATGTACTTGCCGGTAGAGTTTCCTGTGCTCGGTCCATTATCTTACTGATAAAATCTAGCTCCTCGATCGTGTTACATGCCTCTAAAAGCATGGCAATTTCAGGCGGACAAGGCACTTGATCGAATGGATTTCCATATGGTCCGACTTCTGGAGACTCTTTGGTCTCTTGGTACTCAACAACATGAAGTTTCGGCAGCACATGGGAGAACAGCCATCTCCTTGCCTCTGCATCCCCATCGCCGGCCTGCTCGATCGCTTTTTTTATGATCTTCCGCGATGCGGTTTCATCCAAGCACTCGCGCAGAATCTGACCGTAGGACTTGCCCGACTTTCCCTCACGGACTTTATTGCCCGGCAAGAATCTGCCTTTGTTGTCACGTTCCATAATCACCGTTTCTCTCCGTTTTTCCACCGTTAAATCGGACAATTTGAAACTACGGGATGGAGAGTACAGAATCAAACTATCCTCACCGGCGTAGGTGGCGGGTTTCACTGGGCGGCTGGGCTGAGATACCCCAGTCGCCTTTTTTGATTAGCCGGTCTGCAAGTTAATCAGCAACGTAGTCTGTAGATGTCGCTTAATGCGGCTCGTGAACTCACTACATCGGTTATGCTGCCCATAGATCGCTGATCGCTTGGCGTACGCTGTCTCATGCGGCATTTGTCGATTGGCTGCAAGCTCTTCTAACAATCTAATGATCGGATCGAACAGCACCCGCTCACGCTCGATGATCTCAATGGCGGTATCGATCGCTGCGGCAAGCATTTCCTGCATTGAGTAGTAAGTGATGCCCTTCAATCCATTCTGCCTCAATAGCGGTAACGCTTGGTCCTGGTAATGCTGGAAGTCCTTCCATAGCTTTTTCAAAATCTCAACCTCCGCATTGTTTGCTGCGATTCTCTCGGAAAACTCACTGTTGCCAGCAATGGGCGGAATGTAGTAAGCATCGAACTCTAACTGGAGAAATACTGCCATCGTTTGGCCCCCATGTCTAAATGAAATTGGGCGTAATTACGCCCAAAAATTGAATAACTAAACGTCCGAAACAGGCGCTTTAGCGCCTATTTGGCAAGCGCTTTTTCTCTGGCGATGATCTCAGATAGATCGAACAATTGATGCCGCAACGACTCGCGAATCCGCTCTAGCTCGGAAAGCGGAAGTCCTACCAACTCAACAGGTTCGAATGCTGTAACGTCCCTATTGGCTGAAAGTAGCCCCGCTCCTGCCGGAACAATTGGTTGCTCAGTCTGTGTGATCGAATCGAGAATGGTTTTGATTCGCGACTCGATGTCGGCAGGAACGAATACCTCCCCCTCGAATCCTGCCGGCTTTTCGATCTCCCCATGGTTGTAGGGATTAGCTCGATAAAGCTCGTCAATTGCCGCATGAGCGACCTTGAACCTGTCCATCGCCTTTGACGCTTTCGCGTGTATCCTCGCATCACCGGTCCCGATCTCGGCCTTGAGTTCGTTTTGGATTACGGCAAGCATCCCCCAGATAAATTGAAGGACCGCGCCCGCGTACTTTTGGTTTTTAATCATGGTAACTCTTTCAAAAAATGAACAGGAACTAAGTGTCTGGCTTATCCCGTTTAGGCGCTAAAGCGCCTATTCCAACTCGGTCAACGCAAGAATTTCACGGATTCTCGCGTCCGTTTCGTCATTGATTGGCATGAACCCGTCAAAGACTTCCGGTCTGTCCGGTATCTCGACTGACGAATCGTCTAAGGCTAAACGCTCAAGGATCGTGTAGACGTCCGCCATATCGTTGAACTGCTCCAGCAAACGGGCTTTGGCATCGCCTTCGGCCTCGTTCATATCTCTCAAGAGGTCATTGGCAATGACTGTCGAACATTGCCAAAGGAACTTGTACCGATTCGCTGTGATTGGATTGGCGGTTGCCATCGATGTACCCCGAATTAAGCATTGCGTAGCTTGGTCATCGCCTGCGATGCCACACGTTGAGCCCGATCCATTGACCGAGACAACCGAGATTCGAATGCTTTTTGGACCTCGGATTCAACCGATGCCCGGATCTCGGCATAAACTTCCGGCGAAACACTATCGGAAGCTCGGTAGCCTTTGGCTGCTTTACAGAGTTTATCCACCATTACGCTGACCTTGTTAAGTTGTTTGTCAACCTGATTGCTGAATGGTCCGTCTGCTGGCCCGCTGGCAAGATAGTTCCGAAGTGCTTTGGCGGTATTGGCCGCGTATTCGATTGGATTTCCCGCCTCTTCGTTTGATTCTGAGATGAAGCTGAAGAATCGGCGAATCTCGATCTTCAAATTCGGCCGAATGTCAAGAGTAGGGTTCTGCGCGAACGTCTCGGTCTGCATGTAAGACTCTTCGAAAGCTAGCTGCAATTCTCCGACGATGTCAGCTACCTCCCCGATCTCTGTAGACAATGCGTTCTTATCGACCTTTCGGTTAAGTTCATTAGCAATTGTGGTCATAATGGCCCACATGGTTTCAATTGCTCGATCGTTGTTTTTCGTACTCATCTGCTTCACCTTTCAAAAAAATGGTCCTGGTTTCAGGCGCTTTAGCGCCTATTTGTCATCACAAAAACTACTGCCTGGATCGTCCCCGATTGCTTGTAAAATCTTTCGCCGACCATTCACCGATAGGTAATCGATCGACAGTAAGCCCCGCTCATCTTCGATCTGACGGATCTCTCCAACCGTCTTGATTCCGGCCTTCTGCATCGCTGTGATAAACGACTTCCAAACGGGTAACGACTCGATTGGCGTGTCATCACTGAGCTTCGTTTCACTCGGCATGTTGCACCTGCTTGGCAATCTCTGCTGCAAGCTGCGGGTAGTACCGGACAATGAAGGCTGCTTGCTCGGTTACCCCTGTAACCTTTGCGAAGAACTTGGATATTGATCTCTTCGCATCTGCTACCAACGCGATTTCGACTTCATCACCATTCGGAACTGTTGCCGGCGCTTCCGATGTTCTCGGCTTCAACACCGTTTCTTGACGTACACAAGGCTTGTAATCGACTGCTAGCCGGATAGCTGCGTTACGGATCTCCCGTGCTGATGGTCCTGTAGGTCTACCTTGATCCGCTTCCTGGATGACCCTAGCGATATCCTTGTTTGGTACAGATTCCAGGGCATTTATTGCCTGAATGGTTTGTAGCTTCGCTTTCATCTCTGGCGCGTGCTTCTTGACCCGCTCCATGTTGACGTGACTACGTTGCAATCGGTCAAGCTGGTTGCGATGGATACCGAGTTCGGAAACAAGAAAATCTGTGAATGAGGAGTACGATTCCCTGTACAACCTTTTCTCTTGGATCTCAGTGATTGCTTCCAAAACCCGCCGGAAATCATCTTGCTTCGCGCGAACGAAGTTCACCAACGCTTGGTAGCGTGCGCGTTCTTCGTCGGTTAAATCGGTATGTATTGCACTCATTCACTTATTTTTTCTGCTATCGCGTAGGACTACAAATCGGGCATCACTACCCCGATAAATGCCTTTGATCGCTAGAAGCTCGTTTAACCGCTTCGCTTGGCCCTTAGTCCGATAACACGGCCTTTCGTAGTTGAACTCCATCTGGCGCAATCCTGCCCCCTTACCTTTGGTTTTCTGACTCATGGTCTACCTCCCTTTTGGTTATGCTGCCTCGCGCGAGAAATATAGGTTTTCGCTCTGCTGAAGATCCTGATATCGCGCGCGACGAATAAGACTCTCAATCTTGGTTCTCGTTCCATCTCTTTGAGGCTGTTCCTCACTGCGTCACTAGCTCTCATTGAGGCTGTTGGCTGTTCTCTGTTCTTGGTTTTCTCTTCTCTTGATTCGAAAGAATCTAAAAGGCGTAAACGCGAAAGCGTTACTTTTGTAAGTTCTCTTTTCTTCTGTACTCTTTTTAGATCTTCTTTATATGGTTCCAGAATCAGGATAGGGCATTACAGAATCCGGATAGGGTGTATTCCAAAATCGGGATAGGGCATTCCAGAATCCGGATAGGGGGTTTTGCCCTCCGCAACTCTTTCTTTCTCTCCCTCGCTTCATCTTCTTCAGCTAAGGTCTTCCGTAGATCTTCAACATCCTCATGCTTGCCAACAGGCAACATGATGCTATTTGGGTCTCCATGCGATGTAATCTTTCCGGCCTTGATAAGAGACGATTTCGCGGCGAATAATTGACTTGCCGCAAGTCCGGTCAACTCCATCCACTTTCCGCGCGGAACATCCAGATACCGACCTAGGTTAAAGTTCACGACTGCATCACCTAGACTCAGCTCGCAAGACAGCATTTTGGCTGTTTGGCTTAGCACGATCCCCATTAGGACTTGCTCTCGAAACTTGTCTTCAGGAGTAATTGTCCCGATCGGCAGCATTATCCAATCGGTTTCGGGCTTTGGTTTGAGTCGATACTCGTTAGACTGTCTCGGCGAATCGACTTGAGTAATCAGCTTGTGCTTGCAAAGAGTCTTCCAGTGATTCGATACGGTTGACACCGATACTTTGGTGACTTCCGAAATACGTTCGGCTTTTGCAAAATACCTTTCGCCACCTCGCAGTATGAAACGCATTGCAGCTAGCGTAACCGCCGCTTGCTTAACTTTCTTGATCTCATCTAGATACAAACGCAAGAAAGGAAATTCCTTGGATCTGTCCTTATCGATTGCGCCGGCAAGCCACTCCATCGGCGTACCTTCGAAACGCCTGTCTTCCCATTTTGTTTGACCAGACTTTGGCTGTTCTATATGATGCATCTACTCATCCTTTGACGGGGATAGATTGTGTAAGAATTCGACGTGGCCCGGTTGCTTCACCTGCCACGTCACAAAACATCAAAAGGCTAGTGGCGCTAACCACTAGCCTTTTGCTTTTAACTTAGATCTTCTCTGCCTTTAGAAACGCTTCTGCCGCCGCCTGAGATCGCTCAAGCTGCTTGGCCGTTGGCCCTCGTTCCGATGCCGGCGCGGGTTCGTTGTGTTCCTCGATGAACTCTCTCAGCCATTCAGCCCGCGTATGCGGTATGCCGTTGACCTTCGCAACTCGTAGCTTGCGAACTTGCCCCCGAACTTTTCGGCCTACTCTTGTCCACCTGCAAACCGTTCCGGTGCATGGCCGATGCCCGTATAGCTGTTCGTGAATGTCTTTCACCGTTCCGAAATCCGACTTAATCATGCTCTTACCTCTTTTTCTGGTCTGTCTCTCTCTAACAGGTAGTAACACCAACTGCTACTAGCTTGAGCATCATGGCGAAAACGAAAACGAATTTCAAATTGGCGAAAAACACGAAAAAACCCTGGGATTTTTACATCTCAGGGTTCTAAGTTTGGGCGCTTTAGCGCCTGTTTCCGGACTGACCTACCGTCTAGACGTATATCCTCGACCCATCGCACCGGAAATACCGACAACGATTGTCCTGCCGTATGATTCCGCCCGCCGTTAATAGGTCGAGTATCGCCGTTGATACTGCTTCCCTCATGTTTGCGCGGTATTGAGTCTCACCGAATAGCGATATGACCCACCCGCCAAGCAGCATCGGCCGCTTGATGAAGAACACTTGCTGCCGCATAACCTCCTCCGGGTGAATACCGAGCAACTGACTCCGCCCTGATGCGCCAAAACCCGGCATCCGCTCTTGGTGATGCTTCCGCAACTCATGTAAATCCGAGAAGTACAGGACGCTGATCTCTTCCAAACGGAATTCTTTGTCCGAGTCCGGAATCGCCACAGTAACAACGATTCGATCCAATGCCGGCCGATAGCCAACCAAGCCCCTCAAATCCTCCGGTATCCGCCGGATAGCTCGTTTAACCACCCGCTGATAGTTGTCCCGCGTTAGTGAGTCTCTGCCTCTCATATCCTCACCTCATCTTTCTCCGATTCGAACCATAGAAGTTCATCGCGGTAGTCGTCCTCATCACCTGGGCGTTGAAATCCCATTTGCAGAGCAAACTTGTACAGTTCTTCATTCTCGCAAAAGAGCCCAAAAGTGTAGTAACCATTCGCCCGAGCTTGATTGACTGCGTAATTCAACGCGACTTGCTCTAGTTGATGTTTTCTAACATGCTCCAACACGTGGACCGTTACCAAGCTGCAGTCATAGCTCACGACTGCTACCGGCTCATCCCGAAAGTAGCCCAAGTCGATAGTCGTGCCTTCAAGCATGTCTTCGTGAACCGCCGCTATTGTCGCTGCCATGCCCCCCGGTCTGACGTTATCGACCTCGTTGCTAGCCGCCCGTATCGCTATCGCCGCCCATACTTTTAGCCGATGGCTAGGCTTCACGTTTTCCCAAACTAACATGATATTTCCTGTGTTTTTATTAGATAGTTGTTGAAACAAATAGGCGCTAAAGCGCCCGATTAGCGCCCGAGATTCAGGCGCTAGATCGCCTATTGACCGAGAGATTTCAGCATTGCTTTCCGTAGCGTTTCCGCGTCCGCTGTTTCCAAGAATGCTTTGAGCAACGCATCGTTTCCAGACGGGATTGCCGGCGCGACCTGCTTGGGTTCTTCCTTGATCGGAACAACTTCCTTGTCAGCACCAATTGCCGGTAACGCCCCCGATGCTCCCTTTGCCTCTTCCGCATCGTGAACCGTGTACAGTCCTAGCGTTAGCTCGACTTTGCTGTGTCGCATCAGCTTTTTGCATAGCGAAACGTGCACCCCGGCCCGAGCCAACATTGTGCCAAAACTGTACCGCAATGCGTGAATGTCCAACTCTAGACCATACTTATCGACTCGCGGAATTCCCGCTACCGCCAAATCAGCATAGAACCGTTTAACACCGCTATGCGGTAAGTGAAACAGACAATCCGAGTTGCTGAGCTTGTGCGACTCGATCCATGCCTTCAGATCGTTACATAGCTCTCGTGGGACTGGTAGACGATCGCTCTTGGAGTTCTTCGTATGGAAACTCTCTAGCGTTACAGTCTCATCGTCCAAATCTAGCCGACCGACAGTGAGAGTTCTCAGTTCATTCCACCGTAGACCGAGCAATGCTAAGCACCGATACGTTAGAGCCCACTTCTCACCCTCAAGTTTCTTCTTGTCCGTTGACCGTTTCGAGTTCCGAAAGTTAGTTGCAGACTCCGCCAACGCCTCTAGATTCTCCATTGTGATTGGGTTTTTGGACCAATAGTCTTTATGCCGGCTGCCGATCATCCGAGTTTTGACATACTCAGCTAAAGGCCTCAACTTCGCGACCTTAACCAGCAACTCCAACTCTTCCGCTGTCATGGCTCGACGATTCTTCCGCCGATCCCGCGTCTTATTCTTCGGCTTCGGCGATTTGGCCGTTGGATCGAAGTCAATTAGCTCCATCGCCATCGCCCACCGGAAGAACAACGTGCAATACCGCAATTGATTGTGCCGCGTTTGAGGAGCTGCCTTCGGCCTATCTTGTCCGGGTTCTATCTTGCCGAAATTGACAAACCACTGAGTTACCTCCCGTTGGTCTATGTCCGAAAACTTCTCGTACTTTAGCTCCCGTATTAGTCGCTTGATCGCGTATCGACGATCCCGCGCGGACCTTTGTTTCTTGCCCTCCGCAATCATGTAACCAACATAATCTTCGACAGCCAAATCCAGTTCCGTCATTACTTGTATGCTCATTTTGCCAACCTCTTGATTGCTTCAATTGCCGATTCCTTATCACGCTGCGCATAGACTTGTGTTACTCCTATGTCGCTATGACCAAGCAAAACGCTGGCCGCTTCTATGCCCGCTTCCTTCCGGATGCGAGTTGCGAACGTATGCCGCAACTGATTGGGGCTCCATGAGTGATCGGCCCGCCATTGGGCTTGATCCTCCTTCTTCCGCATACCCTTGGGAATTGGCCATACCCGTTCACATGCCCGAGCTATCGCCCTGCCGTAGCTGCCAGTTGTATAGCTCTCCCCTGGTATCCGTTTCGGCTTAGATCGCTTGTTGGATCCCGGCCTATTGCCGCAAGAGAGAGGAGTAACCCGATTGGCCGATCTATCCTGTAAGACCTCCTTGTTCGCATCCTTGGGCGAAAAGCAAAACGCATCCGCTGGCCTTAGCAGATACCTGGAAAGGATCGCTTGTGCATCTTTGCCGACATAGATGGTCCGCTTCTTACCGCGCCAAGCATTCTTGTGATGATGGAGATTGATCTCCCAGACGTCCGGATTGGTACGATCCACCATGCCCGGCTGAATCGCACATACCTCCCCCGGCCGGCATCCGGTAGCCAACTGGAACCGGACCATATCCGCCACGACCCGCGACAATTCGGGAAGCGTCTTATTGACGATCTCCATTGCCACCGGCTGAACCTCCTCGGTTTCCCTTAGGTTAGTCCGATCCTTCTTAAGCCCGGGAACCATGTTGATCGCATCGACCGCCGCCGCTGGTAGCTTTCCCTCCGTTACGGCCCATTTCAGCATTCGGACAATGCGTTCACACAATCGATTGACGTAAGTTCTCGACCTATCCCCCTCGCTAGCGATTACGTCCCTGACCGCTTTGTACTGCAGTACCCCAAAATCCATTGCAGGAGTTGGACCATACAACCGCTTCAATGCCGACAATGCCGGCTTGACCCGATGATATTCGCTCCTCGGTCCAGTTCCGTAGTATTCCTTCGCGTACCTGACGTAATCCGCAATCAGTTCCACGATTGTGTACTGAGAAACTGGGATTCCAAAAGACTTGGAATAGTCCTGTGCTGACCATTCCGCAATTAAACGGGCGTATTCCCGTTTTGAATGGGGGCTCCCAAATGGCCCCAAAAGATAGTCTTTACCGTTGATTGTCACCCTAGCTTGTCCGCTATGGTGCTTCCGGTAAGACGGTACTCTCTCTCCCATACCGCTAAACCTCCGTAAGAGTGAAACCGGGAACTTTCCCGTTTCGAAGGTTTAGATTTTTTGAATCCCGCTTTCAAATTGACCGCGTGTTTACCGCAATTTTACAAGGGATTCCTGTAAAGTAGCGATGAGTGGACTCGAACCACCGACACACGGCTTATGAAGCCGTTGCTCTAACCGACTGAGCTACATCGCCATTTTTTGCCGAATTGGACGCCAAGACGCTCTCTCCTACGTCTGGACAACGGACTCATCGCCGAGGCGATCCATTCAACTCCGGGAATTCTACACGCTCTTGTTTCTCTGAAAAGCCGAACTGAGAAAAAGCCTTCTTAGCCCCCTCAAGTCACCCTAAAAATCGGTCCAATCACTACGATTTCCAGCAAATCGAAGATTCCCCCTCCCAGCTATTGCCATGAACGACGGGTTTTTGGTATTCCCTCCAAAAGACTTCCCCCCAGACTTCCTATGCCGCCTAGCCAACCCATGAATCGGATCGCCTCATCTATGTTCAATCCTTCGGCTGGTCGTCAGAGCAAGCGACTTACAAAAATGGCCTTTGGACTGGGATTGTCTATCCTTATCGCGGCAACGTTTCTGATCCGCCAACTTACCGCCTGCCCTCTTTGTGAGGCTATCGGTAGCACTATCTCCGACGATTTACAATCGCCAGCCATCGGCGTCATCGTGAAAGTAACAGATTGCAAATCGCGCGATGACGGTGCCGGATTCGATCTGATGGTCGATTTTGTTGGCTCGGTAGGTGAACAAAGAAAGTTGCCTAAATTCGAGGGGGTGTTCTCTTTCAGCGAAGTCCCCAAAGGGAAGAAGATTCTATTAATCGGTACACCAGATGTCGCCGCCACCTCCACGACCAATCTTGAAGAAATCACATGGTTGTGGAACACTCCACTCGAACTCTCCGACGCATCCGCTGACTATGTTCAAAATCTTCCTCTAGCAGATCGTTCTGAATCCGAACGTCTCGAATACTTCTACAGGCATCTCTACGCCACAGAACAACAGGTATCCGATGATGCTTACTCGGAATGCGCTCGCATATCTCTAGACACAATTCGCAAAGATTCATTTCGCAAGACTTTCGAAAAGCAAAAATTGATCGAAGCTTTGCGAAAACCAGACTTTCCCGCCAAGTACAAAAGCTTTTTATGGATGGTGCTTGCGGAGCTAGGTGAACAAAACGATGCGCCGATTTTCTTGGAATTAGCCATGCCACTTATCACCGATGAACTCAAGAACCCTGAGATAGAAACGATTCAATCCTCTACACTGGCAAGCTACCCTTGGCTCGCCGCCTCCATGGCATGTTATGCACGACTGGGAGGAGAGCCAGCTGTGCAAGCTTTAGAGACAAAGGTGCTAAGTAACCGTCAATGCCCAGTCGGACTTAAGTCTGCTGCGATCAGTGCCATTCGTGTCTTGGGCAGCGATCTCGATCCTAGTCAAATGGCCAGATCCGCTCGCGCCCTCGCTCATGTTCTTGATGATCCATTCGCAGCCGATTTGGTGATCCCAGATTTAGCTCGTTGGGAATACTGGGAGGCTATGCCTCAATTGGCAAAGCTCTTCCATGCTCCCGAATCTGAACAAGGTCTCTCGCGATATCTTATCATCAATTACATGCGACATTGCCCGCTACCGCAAGCTGTTGCAGAGCTTGAGAAGATGAAAACACACGATCCGAAATCCTACCGCCGCGCTTTGGCAATGGTGCCAAATGTCGACATGAAGTAACCTTGCAATCAAAGCCTAACCGTATTCCCACTACGGTTCAATTTAGCCTGCTTTTAATCCTGCTCCGCAAAGAGGCAACACCACTGTTTCGCCAGCAGGAAACAATTCTGGGTAAGCGGAAAAAGCGGCCATGTTGACAGCCGAAGTAGGTTCGACATCGTAGCCTTGACTCGCTAGATAACGCCTCGATGGCTCAATCGATTCTTCAGGTACCGATACGATTCGCCCGCCAGTTGCACGAATCGCTTCCAGTATTTGCTGGCCCCGCGCAGGTGCCGCAATTGCAATCCCCTCTGCGGTAGTTCCACGGTTAGCAACCGCATCAACGCAGCGACTATTGCTCGTAAAGGCACGCGTCAAGGGATCGCATTGGGCCGACTGGACGGCAATAAACTTGGGCATTCGATCGATTTGTTTTGCAGCAAGCAACTCGCGGAAACCGTAGAAGCACCCTAGAACAAGCGTGCCGTTTCCCACAGGCAGAATGAGCCTATCGGGAGCTTTTCCTAACTGTTCCCAAAGCTCGAAGGCATACGTTTTGGTTCCTTGATAGAAAAATGGATTGTAAACATGGCTGGCGTAAAAGACCTCGTCTCGCCGAGCGAACTCTTTGGCAGCCGCAGCCGTCGCTTCTCGCGATCCAGGAATCACGCGTAGCTCAGCACCAAACCCAGAGATTTGTTTAATCTTTTTTGGAGAGGTAGAGTCCGGAACAAAAATGGTGCACCTAAGTCCTGCACGGGCTGCGTAAGCCGCAATGCTGGTCCCTGCGTTTCCACTCGAATCCTGGACTAAATGTTGAGCCCCTAACGATTTCGCTTTGGCCACCAAGACCGCCGCTCCTCGATCTTTAAAGGACAAGGTTGGCATCAGGTAATCAACTTTGGCGAACAAATCCGGTTGTTTGGGATCAAGCTGCACTAATGGGGTAAAGCCCTCTCCCATTGTGACAGATTGCCAGCAGTTATCGGAAACATTAAATGGAAGTGCTTCTAGATAACGCCATAAGGATGCAGGCCTAGATCGAATCTTGTCGATTGGGAAATCAACATCGTACGGCTCTAAGTCCAAAAGCTCGTCACCGTCACCATGCCACACGAGCGATTCTGGAGCATAGCGTTTGCCCGTTTCCGTACCTCGGTAATGCATCATGATTCAGTGATCCATTTTGGCCATGAAGTCGGAAGTGCTGCAGTTAGATCGAGCGATTCGTTTTTGGTTGGATGCTGAAATATCAAACGACGGCAATGCAATGCGATGCCGTCAGGAAAGCGAACCCGAGAACCATACTTCTCATCACCGAGAATGGGGCAGCCTATCGCCCCCAACTGGGCGCGTATCTGGTGTTTGCGTCCGGTGATTAATTCGATCTCTAGGCAAGTTTGTTGCGACGTAGTGTTTAGCGATGACGTTTGTGGAGATGTTACCAACGTTCGGTATTCGAGTATCGCTTGCTGTGCATGAAGGGTATTGTGAGCGACGACCCGAGTCACGGTGTCAGACTCTTTGCGAGCGAGCCAATGTTCGATGCGATCGCTTGGCTTCGGAGGTTCGCCCGATACGACAGCCCAATAGATTTTTCTGACCTTTCGTTCGCGGATCTGTTCGCTCAATCGGCCGGCGGCCTTACTCGTTCTGGCTAGTGGCACCAGCCCCGATACGGGCCCATCAAGTCGGCTGACGACTCCTAAATAGACGCTTCCGGGTTTGTTGTATTTGTGTTTGATATAAGACCTGGCTCGCTCCAACAAGCTATCTTGCCCAACCTGTGCACCTTGGACTATCCAGCCGACTGGTTTGTTCACAACGAGAAGATGGTTGTCTTCGTAAACGATTTCCATCAATGACTCGGGGCTTTCTTATCGCATGGCGACTCTCGGAACATAACCAATCTCCTGATGGAGTTCGTGAGCAATCCTCAAGAGCTTAGATTCCTGAAGAGGGGCTGCTTGTAATTGCACACCGATTGGTAACCCTGAGGAGTGAGGATTAACAGGAATAGATATAGCTGGAACGCCAGCCAAGTTCGCGCTGACGGTATACAAATCCTCTAAATACATCTGAACAGGATCGTTGATTTTTTCCCCGAGTGTAAAAGGGGTGGTTGGAGTGGTCGGTCCAAGAATTGCGTCAACCGTCTGAAATGCGTTATCGTAGTCGTTGCGAATCAAGCGTCGAACTTGTAGGGCCTTAACGTAGTACTTGTCACTGTAGCCCGCGCTAAGTGCAAAGGTTCCCAACATGATACGGCGTTTCACTTCGGTGCCGAACCCGAGAGACCGAGTCGATTTGTACATGGAAACGAGGGGGGATTCGACGGTCGATTGGGGTAGATCTGCTCGATAGCCAAAGTGAGCACCATCGTAACGTGATAGATTGCTGCTGGCTTCGCTCGGTGCAACAATATAGTAGGTTGGGACTGCGTACTTATGATGCGGCATAGAAAGGTCGACGATCTTGTACCCAATGTCTTGAAACAGTCTTATCGCATGCAAGACTGCGCCACGTACTTCGTCATCGAGAGACGGATGATCTAGGTGTTCGCGAACGATTCCGATTCGATAGTTCGTTTTGGAGCCTTGGAGCTGAGCAACGAAATCCTCGCGCGGAGTGTTGAGACTGGTTGAGTCGCGTGAATCATGCCCAGCAATAACGTTAAGGACAGTTGCCAAGTCCTTGACGGTACGTCCAAATGGCCCGATTTGGTCCAAGCTACTGGCGTAAGCGACGAGACCATAACGACTGACTCGCCCATAAGTTGGTTTCAATCCGCATACACCGCAGAATGCAGCAGGTTGCCGAATAGACCCGCCGGTGTCGCTTCCGAGCGCGATTGGAGACAAAGACGCTGCTACGGCTGCAGCGGAGCCCCCGCTGCTGCCCCCGCAAGTTCGCGACGTATCCCAGGGGTTATGGCTCGCTCCAAAGCAGCTCGTTTCCGTCGAACCACCCATTGCGAATTCATCCAAATTCGTTTTTCCTAGGATGACGATACCTGATTGACGAAGCTTGGCGACCACCTCTGCGTCAAACGGAGAGCGATAGTCGCTCAATATTCGAGACCCGCAACTGGTCGGAGTCCCTCGAGTGCAAATATTATCCTTCAGCGATATGGGAACCCCGTCCAAATTGCTAAGGCACTCATTTCGTTGTCGCCGAAGGTCCGATTTTTCCGCCTCTTCTATGGCGCCTGACTCATCGACGTATACAAAAGAATTCAGCTGAGGATCAATCCGACGGATTCGATCGAGGTAAAAACGGGTCAATTCCAGGCTTGATATTTGCTTGGATGAAAGCTGTGCAACGACATCGTCTAGTGATTGAAATTCCATGATTGCCAAAGAATACCACAAGCGTCGTTCCGAACAAAGGCAAGAGTCTGCTAGAATGACCACCTCTCGACTAGTACGAACACCACGGCGTAACTTCCCAATCGCTACCATTTTTCACTTATTCGTGCCCCATTCGCAATGACAACAATCCAGACACCCCAGCTTCCGACGACCGATCTGCCTGCTGCAACCTATCCGTTCTTCTCGCAGCTTGCTCGAATCATTAATTCAGGCCAATCCAAGTCGATCGTGCTGTCGGGGAACATTTACGATCTGTATTTTGACGGTCGGCAGTATGTGCCATTGATTCCGTTTCTAAGGTCCAAGACAAAAATTCCCGGCCTTATTCAGGTGATTTATGAGCTCAACGGGCCCATTCGAATCAGCGATGAAGACAAGGTAAAAATTCGTGAAGCATGGACGGCATGGAAGAATGGCGTTTCGATGGATGCCATTCCTATGCGTGAAGTCTTGAACGACGGTAGCAAATTCGACTTGCGCCGACGGGAATTCGACCAATACCTTCGAGACGCTATCGGCAA
This sequence comes from Pirellula sp., assembly GCA_046344995.1. Lineage (GTDB taxonomy): Bacteria > Planctomycetota > Planctomycetia > Pirellulales > Pirellulaceae > JBKCUI01. The sequence continues at coordinate 58,660 of JBKDKR010000074.1, read as the reverse complement.
CGCGACACAGGCTCTAGAGTTTCTCCGACAGTTGACGATTTGCTCACGCGAAACGATGCGTGAAAGTTTGATCGTGCTAATTGAGGGGGCGGATATGTTGCTGCCCGCGGGAGATGGCGATGTAGCCAAATTGAATGATGCACAACTGCGGCGAATCGCTATTGTAACGGATTGGTTTGGTAACCCTGAGTTTTTCGCCGGTAAAGACGCCGTTGTGCTTATCGCCGAGTCTCGCAGCATGATTCACCCAAGAGTTTCTCGATTGCCACAAGTTCTTTCGGTCGAAATTCCAAGCCCCAACCTGGAATCGCGCAAGCATTTTGTGACAACCCATATCATGTCGAATCCCGCCTCTAAGAAACATAACATCGACATGGTGGCGGATGCTACCGCAGGACTTAGTTTGCACGCTCTTAGACAGCTGATGCTGTCAGCCGACTACACTCAAAAAGAGGTGGATCGACAAGACACGACATTGCAAGTGGAGGCCTTTATTCAAAGCCAGCTTGGTGAAGATGTTATTGAGTTCAAAAAGCCCTCGCACCGCTTGACCGATTGCGTAGGCTTTTCCAAGTTGAAAGATTTTCTCGCCTCTTACTTGATTCCGCGGATGAAACTTCCTGATGACCGCGCCTTGCCGGGCGCTGCTATCGCAGGCCCCATCGGCGGAGGCAAGACGTTTATCTTTGAGGCAGTTGCTGCGGAACTCGACATGCCCGTCTTGGTACTTAAAAACATTCGAAGCCAGTGGTTCGGACAAACCGACGTTATCTTTGAGAGGCTTAAACGTGTACTAGAAGCCTTGGAAAAGGTTCTTATTTTCGTTGACGAGGCAGACACGCAGTTTGGCGGCGTTGGCGCAGGAGCCCACGAGACCGAGCGTCGGCTAACTGGCAAAATACAAGGCATGATGAGCGATCCGAAATTGCGAGGTAAAGTGATTTGGTTGTTGATGACGGCTAGAATCCATCTGTTGTCTCCTGATATTAGACGTCCAGGTCGTGTTGGGGACCTCATCATTCCGGTGCTTGATCCAATAGGCGAAGATCGCAAAGAGTTTATTCGCTGGATGTTAAAACCGACAAGCATGAGCAATGATGCATTGGTAGATTGGCTAGATGCAGAGGGACTGGAACAAGACTACTCATCTGCAGGCTATGCGGCGCTTCGTAGCCAGTTTCGAGCTATACCTCCTAAGGACGAGGCCGAGCTCAAAGAAATGATTCGAGACTTTATTCAACCAGCCATTAAGCAAACCAGACGATACCAAACACTTCAAGCGTTGGTGAATTGCACGAGACGTTCTTTGTTGCCTGATCCTAATATCTCCGATCAAGATCGGGAGAAAATGGAACAAGAGATTCGTATGCTCGAAGAAATGGGAATTAGTTAACAACGCCAATCATGCTCTTTAAGAATAATCCAGTTTTACAACGAGAGTTGATCGTCAACCTACGTACACCTCGCGCTTTTTTGCTTATGATGGTGTACCAGGTCGCATTGGCTGTGGTCGTTTTAATCGCTTATCCTCGGGATGAAAAAATCGATTTGAGCCGCGAATCTGCTTCGGCGCAGCGGCTGGTTGATTTTTTCTTCGTCGGTCAATTTGCGATCGCTTCTTTAATGGCTCCCAGCTTTACTGCAGGGTCCATTACTGGGGAAAAAGAACGGAAGACCTACGAGATGCTTTTGGCTAGCCCTCTGCGTCCGTCGGTTATCGTCTCTGGTAAGTTAATCGCTGCGTTGACCCATTTGGTCGTTTTAGTCTGCGGATCTCTTCCTATCATAATGTTATGTTTGCCGCTGGGCGGGGTATCCATTTACGAACTGCTGGCTGCGTACATTGGCTTGCTGTTCGCCATTTTTCTGTTCGGAGCAATCAGTATGTTCTGCTCCAGTTACTTTAAGCGAACGAGTTCTTCTTTGGTGGTCAGCTATGTCCTGATCCTACCCATTTTGATTGCAGGTGTTGTGGCTTGGTTGACATTGTCTCAACAAGCCGATTTGAGACTGCTTTTAACTGTGACTTTGGTGCCTAGCGTCTGTCTCGTATTGGGGGCTTTGTTATTGTCTATTACGGGACATAGATTGCTTTACCCGCCTGACATCGGTAGTCAGGGGAGCGACGTGATCGATCTGGAGAACGAACAGAAGAATGCGGTGGGGCTAGTGATCCAGCGAGATCAGTTTCCCGATAACTTATTTGCTCCACCGAGACGAAAATCTTTGATGGCAGACCATGCCAATCCTGTCTATGACAAAGAAATGCATGCCGAACTGTTCAGCCAAGGGAGCTTGATGCTGCGATTGGTGATTCAGATCAGCATGGCATTGGCAATTCCGTTGATGGCGGCGTTTTTGTTTTTCGATCCGAGCAAGGCGGCCTACTATGCCGGCTTTGTACTGACCTTTAATCTACTAGTTGCTCCAGTCTTTGTTGCAGGCAGCATTACTAGCGAACGAGAAAGGCAAACCATAGATCTCCTTTTGACCACCACGGTAACGTCATGGCAGATCTTGTGGGGGAAATTGTTGGCAGGATATCGCGTATCGGCTGTTTTGACCTTGTTTATAATGTTTCCGCTGATTTTAGCACTGGTCCCGATAACCCCCTTATATGAAAACTGGCCGTCGATGCTGGCGTATTTTGGCATCTGTTTTGTGGCGTCGCTCTTCAATACGGTACTGGCATTGTTTCTCTCGACGTTGGTTCGCAAGACCAGTACGGCCATGATGCTGACTTATGTGATATTACTGGGTTTGTACTGTTTACCGGTCGCCATCTACTTTTTGTTCTGGGTTTTTCAGCCAGGGTTAGTGGAAAATCCGAACTTCCGTTTTGTTGGAATCACCAGCCCACTCATGGCAGTTGAGAGTGCACCTCTCAACTCGATGCCTTCGGTTTACGGGGAGGGGGATCCCAAGATCGGTTCGTGGCCGCTTATTGCCGGTTATGCTGGCATCACAATTGTTGCGACCGCCATTTTGCTAGGGATAAATGTTTGGTTGTTCCAATCGCGATGGAGGTTAACCGGTCGCGGTTGACGGGGTGAACAATCGAGAAGAGAATACGGTTTTAAGGAAACAACCATGAAACGCGAGACGATTCGCTTTCTGCAACATGTTTACTTATGAAGCTACATCGTGGTTTCCTTGCGAGCTCTTTTCCCAACCTTAATTCCCAGCATATGAATATTCTTCAGACCCAAGATCCCGCCGTTTGGGCAGCGGTTGAAAGCGAAGCCGTACGTCAAAAGGAAGGGCTGGAAATGATCGCCAGCGAAAACTACACCAGTGCTGCGGTGATGCAAGCAGTGGGTAGCGTGCTGACCAACAAATATGCTGAGGGGTATCCTGGCCGCCGCTATTATGGTGGGTGCGAACACGTTGACACCGTAGAAACCATCGCTATCGACCGAGCCAAAACCCTTTTTGGTGCCGAGCATGCCAATGTTCAGCCCCACTCAGGCTCACAAGCCAATACCGCCGTTTATTTGTCCGCCCTCAACCCTGGTGACGTTGTCTTGGGGTTAGACCTCGCTCAAGGGGGGCATTTGACGCATGGTATGCACTTAAACATAAGCGGAAAGCTCTACAAGTTTTTCGCATACGGCGTGGATCCGGTAAACCATCGGATTGATTTCGACCAAGTTGCCAAATTGGCTCGCGAGCATAAACCAAAGATGATCGTTGCTGGGGCAAGCGCGTACCCACGTGAAATCTTCCATGATAAGTTTGCGGAGATTGCAAAAGAAGTGGGAGCGAAATTGATGGTCGATATGGCCCACTATGCTGGGTTGGTCGCCGCCGGTGTTCACAACTCTCCCGTTCCTTACGCCGACTATGTCACGACAACAACGCACAAGACGCTACGTGGCCCACGAAGTGGTTTGATCCTCTGCAAATCAGAATATGCCAAACCAATTAATAGCGCCGTCTTTCCTGGGATTCAGGGAGGGCCATTGATGCATGTCGTCGCTGGCAAAGCAGTCTGCTTTGGCGAAGCGATGTCGAGTGCATTCCAAGATTATGGCAAGCACGTAGTTGCGAACTGCAAAACGCTTGCTGAAACGCTCCTGGCGAGTGGACTTCGTTTGATTAGTGGCGGATCCGATAACCACTTGGTGCTCGTCGATGTAACAAGCTTTGGTATTGGTGGCAAAATTGCTGAAAAGGCCCTCGACGAGTGCGGAATTACGGTGAACATGAATATGATTCCCTTTGATACTCGCAAACCCATGGATCCAAGCGGGATTCGGATCGGTACTCCCGCCTTAACGACGCGAGGCATGGGTACGGATGAGTTTAAGGCGATCGGTAACTGGATTGTTGCCGCTCTGAAGTCGCATGAAGATGAAGCAGCACTACACAAGATTCGGGCCGATGTAAAGCAATTGGCTATGCAATTTCCCGTACCAGCCTCTGTTCTTTCCGAGTCTCCATCGTCACACTGTGTCGCCGTGTAATGGTTGTGCTGTGTGTAATAGTGACGCAATTTGGGTAGATGTTTAAAGGACTTTCCGTGGCCACTCCAAAGATCTTGATTGCTGATGACAACGCGCAAAACCGCGAGTTGCTCGAGGCATTGCTTGCCAAGTTTGATTGCGATACCGAGTTTTCCGTTGACGGACAGGACACTCTCGACAAAGTCCAAGCGTTTCAGCCAGATCTAATATTGCTGGACGTCATGATGCCCAAATTGAACGGATTTGAGGTATGTCGCAAACTAAAGTCCGATCGAACCACTTCGAAAATCATGATCCTCATGGTAACCGCACTCAGCGAGTTGGGAGATATCGAACGTGCGGTCGAAGCGGGGACTGACGATTTTCTATCGAAGCCTGTCAACTCGTTAGAATTACAGAAGCGAGTTCAGAACATGCTCAAGCTTAAAGGGACCGAGGATGAGTTAGAGCGTTTGCGTGCCTACATTCGCGAAATGGAAGAGACCAAATAGGTTTCCATGGCAACCTTAAAACCGCCGCCCTTTGTTCCGTAGATCGCATCCGCAAGGAAGCTTGAACGGAGAACAAGCTTCGAGTGCGACCAATAGCTCTACCAAAGTAGAGCTTTAACTAGTCCTAATTGTGCGTTCGATTATTTTTTGCCAAAAGCGTACAAGAACGAATCGGTTAAAACGTAAACAATCCCGTCTGTGACGTTAATTCCCTTTTTGACTGCAGAGCCCATGTAAAGCGGCTCTGGTTCCGATGCTTCTCGTCCATGATCAAATACGAGTAGATCGCCATCTTCAGTACCCACGAACACCTTGCCAGCAATCACATAGGGGGTCGCCCAGGTGCTGGTCAGCATATCGTGCATCCACAGCATTTCGCCCGTTTTCGCATCTAAGCAATGGAAATAGCCCTCTTGTTCGGCGATGTACGCCAAGCCATCTGCCACCGTCACGTTGCTTAACAGTCGACCGACTTGATACTCCCGCTGACCTTTCTTTGGAAGCTTTCCACCGTAATGCCAGACCATCGCGGAATTCTTGTTCTCGGGTGCCTTAGGGTCAAAGTTATCGCCAACGGGTGATACATCACCCTGTTTGGTCACATCAATGCACCACACATGGCCAACCCCAGACCCGTCTTCTGGGTTGGTCCCAACACCGATATAGACTTTGTTATCATGCACAACTGGAGCAGCTATGAAGTAACAGCGATCTGATTTGCGTTTGTTATAGTGGTCATAAACGGAACTCTTTGGGTTGCAAAAGAACTTCCAAACAGGCTTGCCAGGTTTCACCGCGTCAAACGCATAGAGCCACCCATCGCCACCCGGGAAAATGACCAACGGCTTTCCGTTGTTATCTGCGTAGACAGGGCTGGTCCATTGCCCTTCCATGACTTCTTTCCCTGGTGAACTATCTTTCCAAACCAACTCCCCAGTTTTCTTGTTAAAGGCTACAAAGCTAGGTGCCTCGGGAGCGGGAAAGGTCCATGGGTTGGTTGCAATGTTCCAACCGTTCCCAGTGACGGCAAAAACCAGATCACCAACCACTAGAGGAGAGCTAACAGCTAATTGGCATGGGAAGACTTTTAGTTCCTTAACCATGTCGTAAGTCCAAAGTACTTTCCCTTTCCCTTTGTTCGCAGAATCCCCGCGAACGTCCAAGCAGACGAGTTCGCACCGATTGCTAACGTACCAAGCATAGTCCCCTTCGACCGCCAAGTTCGATACGACTCCTTGCTCTGGGTAATCCATTTCCGCTCCATCGAGTTTCTCGTGGGTATGTTGCCAAAGAAACTCACCGGTCTTTTGATCAAAACACATTACAACACCACGATCACCCTCGAGCGACGGGTCGCGTGGAGAAGCGTTATTGGTACCAACAAAAATTTTGCCACCAGCAATCACTGGGCCGCCGTAAGAGGTTCGACCTAGTTTTGCTTTCCAAAGAAGGTTCTTTTCGCTCCCCTCCTCAGCACTAAAGTCAGACAGCACTTCAGACTCAGTCGTGTTAACAAAATTGTTCGAGGCCTTTACACCAGCAGTAGTAGAATTCACTGCGTCGTTCTCGCTAGCCCACGATGAAAGGCTCGGATTCAAACCACCCAAGATTGAGGACAGAAGAGCGATTCGGAACATTTGAGCCTGGATGCGACGCATAGGATTTTGGGGATAAAGGTAGGATTCGTTTGACGCGAAATCCGAGAATTGCCAATAAAAAGCTTGCATCCTTTATAGTCAGCTACCCCCTCTGGGTCAACTAACTCTGCTTACGCCAAGCTCCTGGTGCGAAGCGCACGACCTAGCTTTCCTGGGAGGTTAGCTCTCCCCGCAGGCATGTTACATTCCCGTGACACACTCCGAGCCCTTCATTTCGTAGGATTTCTCATCGTTCCTATAGAGTCTTGCCAATTCTCGATATCCGGAGATGTGATCCATGAAACGTCGACAAATTCTACTCAATTCGGTTTGCCTCTCCCTGTTCAGTTTTGCAACCATCTCCCAGCCTCTCGATTTAGTGATTTCCAAGCCTGTAGCTGGTAAACCGATTTCCTGCAGTCATGATGGAATCCTGCGGTCCGATGCCTCTAAACTGAGACTCGTAGAACGGGAAGGAATGATAAACTGGAGTGTCAAGTTGAATCCAGGCGAAGAAGTTAAGCTCGTTTATAGCTACGAACGTTATGTTCCCTCGTACTGATCCTAAAAGCTGTTAATCCTACTCGTGGCTAAATGCGACTGTCTGTGGCATTGCTATACTCGTTGTATGGCAATCGGGCGGTTGAAAAGAAAACTACGACGTGCGATTCTCGGCTCTAACACAATTTCATTCGATACGTCATCTTCATGAGCCTTACCAACAATTCACAACGCATCTTGATCGTAGAAGATGACCATGCCATTCGTCGTGGGGTGGCGGATGCTCTGCGATTTGTGGGCTACCAAGTATACGAATCGTCTCGGGGCGATGATGGAATTCAAGCTGCGTTATCCAACCCTATCGATTTGGTCGTCCTCGATATCGTATTGCCAGGTTGCAACGGCTTAGAGGTGCTTAGACGCATTCGCGAGTCCGAACCTACCCTTCCTGTGATTTTGCTTACGGCCCGTGGTGAAGAGATGGATCGAGTTGCGGGATTGCGAGGCGGAGCTGACGATTACGTTGTCAAACCCTTTGGTTTTCAAGAGCTTCAGGCGAGAATCGAAGCGGTCTTGCGGCGAACTCCGGAACGTCCTCATGCGAATAGTAAGTTAGCGTTTGCTGGTGGCTCGATCGATTTTCAAAGGCGTGAAATCCGACTCGACAATCATGCTTTACATTCGCTGTCCGAGCGGGAATGGGAACTCATAGCCTACCTAGCCAAGCATCACTCCAGAGTGGTTAGTCGCGATGAGATCTTAAGCCACGTTTGGAAAATCTCGCCTCGCGGTCTGCACACTAGAACCATTGATATGACCATCGCTAGATTGCGAGAGAAGCTTGGCGATACCTCTGCTGATCCTAAGATTCTATTGACGGTTCGTGGACGCGGTTACATGTTTTGCACACCCATATCGTCGGCATCAGAGTAGCCATGCGTGTCCCTAATAGCATTTTTAGGTGGTGGATAGGGTTCGCTGCGATCGTCTTGGTGGCATTGGTTGGTCTATTCATCATTACGAAATTAGTTTTAAAATCCGAGGCTGCGGAAGCGGAAGCGCGACGAGTTGCGGCACTCTCTGAAAATCTACGCATCGCTCTCTGGCGACTCGATACAGCCTTGTCACCGCTCATCGCGCAAGAGAATCTAATTGCTCCTAGCGCATTTCTGACTTCACAAGTCGCGGGGGCCATTTCGAACGAAAAGGAAATCGTCTCTTCCTCGACATCTTCCTCACCGTTTCCTATCACGGAACTACGTGTACTGGACCGATTTGAGTGGGACACTGAGACCAGAGTTGTTAGATCGATTCAGTCCCGAATGGAAACGTTGGATGATGATTTGATTGCAATAGCTCAGCAACGGAGAACGAGCGGCAAAGTCCCAAGCAATGTAGAAATGAAACAGGCTGCTCCCGGCTCAAGTCAATTGAGTTACGAGCCCAAAGCGGTCCAGTCATCAAATGAGGCGTTGAATGCGTTCAATCGCGATTCTAGAAATAGCAGAGACTATCAACAAAGACAACAAAACTCCGCTGTCGGAAACTACCTGGCTCTGGAAAACACATTTAAAGCAATCGATCAAGCCACGTCATTGCAGCCGATGATCGCCGTTTGGCATCAGGAACGGTTGATGCTCATTCGCAGTTTTGATGAGTCGAATCTGTTACACATTCAAGGGTGTCAAATCGATCTTGAGCAACTCAAGCGTGACATGAGGAGTTTGGTATCTGACTTGTTTCCCGAAATCGACATCGTTCCGCTTTCATCTTCGATCTTTGATTCGGAGGCCATCGTCGATGATTATGCGAGACTTGCCTCTCTACCATTAAGATTGGAACCGATCGTCCCTGAAAACGCTTTATCTTCCCATTCGATTCGACCATCTACAATCTACACGTTGCTGGTGGCATGGGGAGCCGCTACGTTCGCGATTATGGCTGGCGGCTTTTCGTTAGCGGCATTCCAGAGAATTAACCATCGTAGATCGTTGTTTGTATCTTCGGTTACCCATGAACTTCGCACTCCTCTGACTACGTTTCAACTCTACACTGACTTGTTAACTCAAGGCATAATCACCGAAGAATCGCAGCGCAGATTATATTTAGAGACACTCAAGGCTGAAGCTTTTCGATTACAGCATCTCGTTGAAAACATACTTGCGTTTTCTAGAATCGAACGTGGACGTGCTATTCCAGAGAAATCAGCGGTCCGGCTCGGGGAGATTTTGGATCGCATTAAGAGTAGGATGGAATCCGCCGCATACCGGGGCAATATGAATATTGTCTGGGAATACTACACTCATGCCAACAAAACTGTGTTTTGCAACGTTGAACTTATGGAGCAAATCCTGCTCAATCTGGTTGATAATTCTTGTAAGTACGCAGCCACTGCAGCAGATCGCCGAATTGTCATAGCGAGCTCCGTAGTTAACAAAAACCTTCACGTAAGCGTAAGAGATTTCGGACCTGGTTTCACCAGCTCATCCCGTTGGTGGAAGCCGTTTTCCAAATCCGCAGAGCAAGCAGCAGAATCGGCCCCGGGCATTGGTTTGGGACTGGCATTAAGCGAAAGCTTGGCCAAACAGTTTTCGGCCAAGCTGTTTTGTGATTCCGTTGAGGCTGGCGCTCAAGTAACGCTCAGCCTCCAAATGACAGAAGAATAAAGCTTAGTAAAAGAACTAGGACCTAGTGCTACAACGTGGAGATACCCTTGATTGGAGAATTCTCCAAATCCCAACCCGCAGCGATAGGGCGTGTTGCTTTAATTAGCCGGGGGCGCGCTAGCGTCCGGTTGTCGGCCGTAAACCGTGGGCTAGCGCCCTGCGGCTAATGCTTGTTTTTCGAAATGTGATTAAAGCAACAAACCCTTACGCGTCGGGTTATGATCAATGTCATCTCCGAATCGCGACACTAGTTCGCTCTCACGTATTCAAGGACCGCATTACCAAGTTGCGGTAGTACTTGTTCCGCCTTTCGTACCGATTTGGCTTTAGTGTCAATCCAAAGGGTCGTTTTTTGAGCTGGCAACTCTAGGTTGGTCAACACAACCTTGGACATTGTTACTCCTTCTGACTCTTCTGTGCCGATCACTTGGACTCGGGTCGCCTGAACTTTTCCTGTTTGCAAATCTGCAACATTGGCAACGAAGTTCGTGTCTTCGGTCAGTTCCATACCGGAAATGATGTAATCTCGTCCAGGACCGTCGCAGAGCAATGCTCCCGAGTATTCTAGGTCCTGTGCAGCTTCTCCCTTGGTAAGAGTGATCTTGTTGACAGAGTACTTTGCAGACAGAACTTGTTCACCCTCTGAAAGGGTTCTGGCGATCGGGGTCAAGGTTGATGTGTAGGACGCGCTATCGGTCATATTGCCGAGAGGTCCGACGGTGGCATCGACGATGGTCCACGCATCACCCTTTTTGGTAATGGTTCGCTTGGTTTTCATCGCCAGCACTTGGCCTTGGACGGAAATTTTTACATTCCAATTCTCAGTTCCTTCTTTAAGAGTAGGTGCAATTTTGGGAAGCTCGTTGACTAGGGAAACATCCTTAGGATTGACGTACGTCACCTTGGAAATATCCACCTTGAGTTCACTCAAACGCTTTGCCACATCTTCTGGCATAGATTCTTGGTAGCGTCCACCAATTTTGCCTGCCAAGAAGCGTTCGATTTCCGAATACATGGCCATTCGATTGACTGGCTTCGCGAAGCCGTGTCCTTCGTCTTCGGCTAGAATGTAACTAACGTCGTGTCCTCGGTCGCGGAGCGCGATCACGATTTGATCCGCTTCGGCTTGCTTAACGCGAGGATCGTTGGCTCCTTGAATGATGAGGAGCGGCTTTTGGATTAGGCTAGCACTGAAGAGGGGACTTGCTTCTTGGATTCTTTTCTTTCCTTCTTCTGTGTTTGGATCCCCAACCATTCCGTATAGAAACGCTCGTCCCGATTCCCAATAAGCAGGAATAGAGTCTAGAAGAGTAAAGATGTTGCTCGGGCCAACGATATCGACACCGCATGCGTATAGGTCAGGGGTGAACGTAAGGCCGGCCAGTGTGGCGTATCCGCCGTAGCTTCCACCCATGATTGCGATGCGAGATTTATCCACCGTTCCCTGTTCGATCAAATGTTTAACGCCCCAAGTGATGTCGTCTTGCATCAGTTTGCCCCACTGTCCATCACCCGCGTTCAAGAAGGCTTTGCCATAGCCACCACTAGCACGGAAATTGGGTTGGAGAACTGCGTAGCCACGGTTTGCAAGAAACTGAGCTTCTGGATTATATCCCCACATATCACGAGGTCCCTTAGGTCCACCGTGTACAACCACTACCATGGGAAGATTCTCCGGTTTCTTTCCGACAGGAAGTGTTAGGTAAGCTGGGATTTCTAATCCGTCACTGCTTGGGTAACGAATGGGAAGCATCGGTGCAAGATGTTGTTCAACTTCTTTGAGCTCGGGTCGCGGAGTATATTGGAAAATCAAATCATTTGACTTGGCATCAAAGAACCAAGCTTCGGTTGCGTATCGATCGCCGGACACAGCCACCAAAAACTTGGAATAGTCCTTTGTGGAACTCTGAAACGAGATCTCTCGTCCTGGAAATTTGTTGACGAGGAATTTGTAGTTTGCTTCCCAGGTAGCATCTTTCCAGTAGTATCGAACTTTGTCTTCAGCGTAGGAAGTTGAAATCACTTTTCTAGTGTTTTGATCCAGTTGGAGGGATCCAAAGTCAACTCGCTTTTCGGGATCGCTCTCGAAGAAAGTTAACTCCTTTGTTTCCGGATCCATGATGTAGACAGAAGATAGATCAAGATCTCCTTTATTGGTTTCTAGATAACATTTTTTGTTATCGGGAGTCCAGCCAATGACACCGGCACCTTCGGTAACGAGTGTGTCGTATATAGGAACCAATCCATCTTTATCTTTGCGAAGAAGAGTTGTTGTCCCTTTTTCGTCTGTGCGACTGAGCAAACGAAGATTGTCGTCCCAGTCAAAGTCGTAACCGGTAATTCGATCGTCGTTTTGGTAAAGTAGTTTCAATTCGCCAGTTGATATTCGGAGTTGGTAGAGATCGTGCCAAGCTTTGTCCCGATCATTCAACCCAACCCACAAAAGATCAGGATCTTTTTGACTTACGTGAATCATCTGCGCCGAAACATCTTTGAGTGGAGTCAGATTACGCGACTCAGGAATTTTATCCTTGTTCGCTTGTTTCGGATCAATTGCGAAGACGTTGATGTTTTCATCGCCATCTTTGTCTTTGACGTAAAGAATGTACTTGCCATCATCAGTCCATGCATAACCCATAAGGGGGCGTTGGCTGTCCGTTACTGGCACTGCATCTTCGAAAGGTTCGTTGAAGTCCTTGACCCAAATGTTCATGATGCCGTTGTAGGCCTTCATAAACGAAATCGTTTTTCCATCGGGACTAAGCTGTCCGCTTGATATTTGTGGGTTTCCAAAGAAAAGGTTCCGGTCAAGGATCGGTGTGTCTTGGCCTGGCGCGTTGTTAAGCGACATGGTTGATACCAAACAAACAAGGAGTGGAAATTTAAATGGAAATAGCTTTGTAGCTAACGTCGAAAAACTCATGAGGTCAATCACCCTTAGAGAAAGCCAATGAAACGGCGAGCGTCAAGAAAACGGCGTCTTGATCGCGAGACCATAGAAGGTACCGAAGTCCATTAATTTGGGAAATGGTGCAGGCGATTGAAAAGTGGCCATAAAGATTGACAGCAACGGATATAACGGTAAACTACATCTGTTCGAGGTGACTGAGCTTGGTGTTACCAATGCGAGGTGAACAGGGAACTCCGGTGCGTTTTCAGATAGAAAACAACTCCGGGACGGTCCGGCCGCTGTGTGCTGCCAACGATCTTTTTTGATCGTAATCGTTGCTCCTTTCTTAGGATTGAGCCATTGTCCTCCCGATTGACGGGAAAACAGGATGAGAAGGCTGTGAGCAAACGATACGGCAGTGAGTCAGAAGACCTACCTTGAGCTAGATGATGTAGTGCCCTCTTGGATTGGGGCAGTCATTGCGAATTCGTTGGTCTACTGAAGGCACCACTTCGGATATCGACTGAGGTTTTCGATTTTTGAACTCGAAGTTCGTATGGTGCAGCAGCCTGATGCTTTGCACCATATGTTTTCCTCGCTTGTTAAGCGGGCCGTCCATAATTGGTTCTCCTGCTGCAGCAAAGATTTGGTTTGGAAAGACCACTATGGTCCATTGTGGAACAATTGGCATCGCTTCGCCATGCAACGGCATTTGTAGGCTGGATTCAGAAGATCAATGCCTGGGATATTGGCGAACTCGCTTAGAGTTAGCCTCCTGGCGTCACGTGAGCGATGAAACCCAACGCCAGATTTCGACGCTTGCTTCAAATCGTCGATCGAAAAGGACGGGGGCTTCGACTGGGTTTACGATAGTAGAGCTACTGGTCGTCCTCGCCATTATTGGTGTCTTGGTTGCCTTGATTTTGCCAGCCGTACAAGTTGCACGGGAGGCTGCGCGCCGAGTCGGTTGCTTGAACAACCTAAGGCAGATCGGATTGGCGATTCATAACTACGAAGCGAGCCTTAGATCTTTCCCGAGTGGGTGCGTTGGCTGTCGTCCGCCGTCCAACGTGCAACCAAGTGCTTTTCAGTATCGAATGTTCTCCTGGAATTGTTTGGTACTGCCCTATTTGGAGCAAGAAAATTTGCACAGCAAGTTTGACTTTTCGACCGGTCACTATGAGCTTCGTAATCTCGAAGCGGCCGGGACTGTTATGCCGGTCTTTCTCTGTCCCAGCATGAGTACTACGAAGCGTAAGGGGCCAACCACCGGTGACATCAATGGCAATGGGCGTTGGAATCGTGGTGATGGATTAGCGTGGACAGATTACGGCGGACTCTATGGAGTCTCGCATAACGGGCCGTTTTTGCGCGAGCACGAGGGAGCCATGCTTTACGACCGTCGGATTAGTACTCGTGACATTCTGGATGGGACGACCAATACTGCAGTTGTTGGTGAATGCACAGGTCGCGACCATGCCGCTGACGGAGAGTGGGCCAATGGATTCAACTTGTTTGATCAAAGGTTTAACAACCCCATAAATCGATCACAAGACAACGAGTTGTTTAGTGATCACCCTCAAGGTATCAACATGGCTTTCGCTGATGGCCATGGCCAGTTCATAAGCGAAAACATCGACCAAGTTGTACTCAATGCCCTGCTAACGCGAGCAGGAAGCGAAATCGTTTTGGGCCCATGACTCGGGCCGTTCTCCTTTGCTGCGTTTCTACATTTCCTTACTCGATTCAACACCTGAGAACCTGGAGCATTCCATGACATTTTTTCGACATCACTTCAGCCTGATGGTGATCATTGCACTGACACTAATTCCAGTTCAGTACTTAAGAGCTGATATCTTAGTCAACAACTTCGACGACATCGTTCATTGGACTGGCAGTGGAAGTAACCGTGCAGCCCTCGCAATTGATTGGGGCGACTCCAGCGCACCGCTTGTCTGGGGATTTCGATTCAACGGTACGGCGACTGGCGAAGATATGTTGAAAGCGATAGTCGTAGCAGACGCTCGTCTCTATGCCAAAGTTCAGTTTTTTAACTTTGGTGGAGGACCTTCAATGTTTGTACACGGAATGGGGTACGATCGGGATGGCGATGGTTTCGCCGTAGATTCCGGAGACAATTTTGGTGCAACCGGTTTGTTGGTGAGCGGTTCTTATGACGATGCATTAGCCGTGGATCTAGCGGATTCCTATCGCGAAACCAATTTCACATTTACACAAAGCTGGAGATACTACGAGGCAACAGGTTTCAATTACCCAACAACCTGGGCATCTTCCATGACTGGGGTCACCGGTCGTCAATTGACAGATCTGTCTTGGGATGGATGGCATTTCAATAACATTGTGGAGGGGCCGCGAGCAGCTTTTGCTGCCGTGCCAGAACCGTCTAGTCTCGTATTGCTCGGAATCGCCGGTGTCGGATCCGTTTGCTGGCGACGATACAAGCGTAAGCAGAATCTTACGGCTCGGAAAAACGGTGCAATCGCTTAATTGATTTGAAGTGAACCGCATCTGTACGCCCGCGAACGCTTCAGTGATATTCGGTAGCGGTATCACGTACACTCCCAGTTCTGTTCCAGCGGTTTGTCACTTGTTGGGACGCAGCGACTCCCGCCTTTAGAAACGATGGCATCGGATTTTTACTCGTAGCGAGTCAGCTGGGTCGTTTGGCAGCTTGAATTGGGATTGATAATCTCACAGCGAGATCGGCATCGAAAATGTATCAATCGGCAATCATGAATCGTACTCATTAGGGTGTGCTCAAGACGGTAGGGTCTCCTACCGTCGTTCACTACCAAAGCCACCAGGGGGGGCATACGATCACCCCTTGTAGAATCGCTATTCTTTCGTGCAACTCCAGCGGGCGTCGCGTTGAGTGCTGTTAATCAGACTCATAGACCAGCCAGTCATTTGCTTGTCTTTAATGACAGCCGAGTATGTGGTTTGCATCTGCACGTCCCTGAACTTAGTTTGGATGTTAAAAGTAAGCTTATTTCCAATCAAAACGAAATCGGTGACGGGTTGAATCTCAGCGTCGTTATCCGCTCGCTTTACAGATAATTCTGATTTCCATTCGTTACCATATCGATGAATCGATAGCTTGTAGCGAGTTGAAACCTCACGATTTGTTCGTTCCCAGCTCCAGGTCCCCGCCGGATCAGCAACTCCCTTGGGATCAAAGCCTGGAAATGGGTCTTCAATTTTGGGAGCAATCGCAACCGCTTTC
Source organism: Pirellula sp. (assembly GCA_046344995.1). Taxonomy (GTDB): domain Bacteria; phylum Planctomycetota; class Planctomycetia; order Pirellulales; family Pirellulaceae; genus JBKCUI01. The sequence goes on along the minus strand of JBKDKR010000074.1, from coordinate 42,765 downwards.
GCGATAAAATCCTCGTCGGACTTTACTACGCTTGGATCATCTCGCCAAATCCATCGAAGCATTAGAGGCAGTATGGCGCCACCGTGATCATCAGAATGGGCCCCTTCTCCGAGGACAAATGCAAAGTCGTAGTCCTTTTCCGCGAAGGATGCCTTCATCTTTTGATTTTGAACATACCAGTCGCGTTCGAGATTTTCTGGACTGCGAAGATCGTTAATGCCGTCCTGCAAGAAAATTCGAATCGGCTTCTTTGCTTCCTTTCGAATCAAATCGGGATAGACATGGCCACCATGGATGTTCGTGTAGCTACCGATCAAGCTAATTACGTTGCGGAATTGGTCTGGTCGGTGCCATGCGACTGTAAATGCGCAGATCGCTCCACTGCTGGAGCCTCCAATAGCACGTTTTGCAGGATCATCCGAGAGGTTGTACTTCTTACCTACCTCCGGAAGCATTTCCTCAATGATGAATCGAGCATATCTATCTTCCAAGACATCATATTCACGATCACGATTGTTGGGATTACCGGTTCCAATGCTATCTGGAAAGGTATCACCTCTCTGTCCCGGAGTAATAAAGATTCCAATCGTTACAGGGATCTGTTTCTTAGCGATCAAGTTATCGAGAACGTTTTGGACACGAAGCACACCGTTCGGATTCGTCGCTCGTGCGCCATCTTGAAATACTAGAACCGCAGCCGGATCACTTTCTTTGTACTCAGCCGGGATGTAGAGCCAATACTTTCGCACCGTGTCTTCGATTATCTTGCTCTCAAACAGAAATGGGCCTTCCAATCGACCGCGAAGCTCACCCTTTATCTTTGAATCCTCCTGCAATGGATACGAAACCATCGGCAGAGGGTTTAAGTGAACGGGTTTATCTTGTGCAAGGGCAACAGAAGCAATAAGAAATCCAGCAAGGGGGAAGATGAAACGGCTCAGTGCGGACATTCTCATGCGTTGCTCTCTTGTTGCAGTGTGATAGAAAGGAAAACGGCACGATAGATTTTGCTATCATGCCGTTCAGGATTAACTCGCAATGATTAGTCATTCTGCAAGGCGAATCAGAAAGACATCTGTTTGCTGCCAACGGAAAGCAATTGATGATTCAGTTGTAGCACCGGAGTGGAGGTTATTCGTTGCTCTTTGCGGCAGAGCTTCGCTTTTCCAATTGCTTTCCAATGTACTCTGTCAGCCCTGGGCCGCGTAGCTGGCGAGACGTTCCGATGATCTCACCCGTGTCGCCATCAACTAAAAGTACAAATGGAATCCCGGAAACATCGTAGGTGGTGGCAAGATCAATGTCCCAGCCTTTGCCTTGATAGACTTGAGCCCATGGCAATTCTTTTTCCGTCAAGAATTCACGAACTTTTTCGTCCATGCCTTCGTTGTCCAAGCTGATTCCGAGAATCTCAAATCCTTTATCATTCCAGTCCTTGTATGCTTGCTTCATGTTCGGGATTTCGGCGATACAAGGCCCGCACCAAGTTGCCCAGAAGTCGAGCATGACAATCTTACCCGCATAGGTCGATGGAAATTTGATTTCTGCTTTATCCATTGATGTGGCGGAGAATTCGATAACCTTTTGGCCCATGGTTAGGTTTGGAGGGAGTGGCAGCTGATCCACTTTCTCTTCCGAGACCTTGATTGCGAGTTTTTGATCCTCGATCACAAATTCATAGGTGGTGCCGGTAAAGTTAAACGGCTTTCCGATCGAAGCAACTTCGAAACGACGACTGATGTTTCCATTCCCATCGCGATCGATGGAAAGAGGCGCTCGATCTGTTGGAGCACCAGACACGAACGTACTAAACTCGGAACTATCAAGTTTGAATTTGTACTCGTAGCCAAAGTCTGCGTAGTACATGACCGAGTTGGCTAGCTTCTCCCGACGTTTATCGTTTGGATCGAATCGATATAGATTAACAACACCCACATCACCACTAGGCAATTCCACTTGGCATGAACCACTCGATTGCCTGAATTCACCAGCCTTCTGAACCTCCCATTTCGTGGCAGGGTCGTTGGTCAAATCGCCATCGCGATTTGTATCGACGAATAATCTAGGCTCTCCCTCTTCTGGTTCTTCGAGAACGTAAGCCCAGTCTGTATCTTCGATTTTCAGTTTTCCGAATTTAGGATTTGTTAGCCCCTCTGGCATCTTTTTAACAATCTCTTCCGTTTCTTCCATCTTGCTTTCGATAGGCCGATAACCTCCGACGCGGCGAGTTATTCCCGAGTCAACAAACTTCTGTGTCAGATCGTCTGCCGCAGCAGCTACATTCAAACCACCAATGATGGTGGCAAAGCCCAAAGCGCGATGCCAAGTTGCCATAAAAATCTCCTACCAATAAAAACCGATTGTTCTAAAAAAGAGAGGCCACGGAGATTGTAACCTAGAAATGCGGCGTTGGAACATGGGTTGCAACCGGGGGGGGCTGCTGTTGGATTCGTTCGCCGTCCTATTTTGAGCTTGGAATTTCTCAACTAAAGCTTGAAAATTCCTCAGGGAGGAGTGTTCGTGACCACACGTGTCAATCGTGCATCCTATTCTAGGGCTTGGTATTTTTGAAAACGCTCACAGTGACAGCAAGGACGTTCTAAATGGTAAAAAAGAAACCGACGCCCGTAGCCGTGCGGAATTTGTTTGACGCCGATCGGTCGATGAAAGCCGAGTATTTGGGCTGGGAACGTCCTCTATTGCATTCCGCAATGGATTACTTATTCAACCGTTACAGTCGAGGAACGAATTGGAATCTCGATGGTTGTATCTTAGTGCTGCCAGGTTCATACGCTGGTCGTCGGCTTGCTCAATTGATGGCGGTCAAAGCGCATGAGCAGAGGCTAGTTTTTCGTCCGCCCGAGATGTTAACTATCGGATCTCTCCCCGAGAAACTATATCGTGCGAAGCTTCCGTTTGCGAACGAATTGGAACAAACCCTAGCATGGACGAACGTGCTGCGTTCGGCGGATCCTGACTTTATTAGGCCTCTTCTTTTGGAGCTTCCAGATTCAAACGAATTGCGAGCATGGATGGAGCTTGGCAAGATGCTCGGGAAACTCCATCGCGAGTTAGCGTCAGATCTCACCGACTTTGCTAGTGTTGCCAGTCAGATAAGTGACGACCAGGAGCTGGTCCGATGGCAGGTTCTTGGGAGCTTGCAACGGATGTATCTGGATCAACTGCATGAAGCTGGGCTTTGGGACGTCCAGACAGCAAGAAAGTTTGCAATTGAACACAATGAGGTGAATACGGACAAAGAGGTCATCGTTTTAGGATCAGTCGATCTAAATCGGGCTCAACGATCTTTCTTGAAGGCAATATCAAGTAACGTAACATTACTAATTGGTGCACCCAAGTCTTATGAGGGTGGTTTCAGTGAAGAAGGCACGTTGCTTCCTGAATACTGGCAAGATCTCGAAATCGGTATCTCTCCGGAATTGATTCACGTTCGATCCACTCCGACGGATGTTGCTCGTGAATTAGCAATTCAACTGGCGAATGTGGGGTCGGACTACTCAAATCAAAACATAACGATTGGGATTCCCGATGCATCGCTAGTACCTATTTTGCAAGAGTCTTTGAGTGGATACGGCGTAAAGCTTAGGTATGGTCCTGGAACGTCGATCTTGCAATCTCCACCGATCCGCCTCATCGATGCGTTGGTAGAGTATGTAACAGAGAGTAGCATTGAAGCGTTTAATAGGCTCATTCGAATACCGAGCGTCCAAGATTGGCTTACGGAGAAGCTAGCTGAACAAGCAGCAAGCGAGGGAAGCGATTTAAAATACAAGCGTTTTCTCAGCGAGATAGATAAGTATTTAGAAACAACATTGATCAATAGCGTAAATCAACCTGAATGGCCACAAAAAGATGGGCTCGCGACTTTGCAAGCCACCTTGTCTCTTATCGATCGTTGGCTAGAACCTCTCCGCGTCACCAATCAGAAGATTTCCGATTGGGCAGAGCCACTCCGAAATGTTGTCCAGTCGGTATATGCGAATCAAGAAATCTCGATAGCGGAAGAAACTGGCAACATCTTTGCTCGTTCGAGCGATGGCCTAAACGAAGTTTTTGAGACTTTATCAACCGTCCCGTCCCATCTCGACGTCGCTGTGTCACTCAACGAAGCTTACACATGGATTCTTGGTCAATTGGATGCTATGCAGATTCCTCCGGTGCAGAATGATGATGCAATCGAGATGCTCGGTTGGCTCGAATTGGCACTAGATGACGCGCCTGTGTTAATGTTGACGGGAATGCACGACGGAGTTATTCCAGAATCGGTAAACGGCGATGCGTTTTTGCCCAATAAACTAAGAACAGCACTTGGGTTAATGGATAACTCACGTCGATACGCACGTGATTGCTACGTCATGCTCACTCTTTTGCATACTCGCCAAGCGTTGCAACTCATTCTGAACCAGCTTAGTGTAGAGGGAGATCCTCAACCACCTAGTCGATTGCTTTTGTCGGTTCCTGGTGACGAATTAGCGAAACGAGTGAAATGGCTAATCGATCCCAAGCCGATCGACTCTCACGCCGAGGTTGCGAGTATTTGGAAGCCGAGATTGGTTCAATCCAATATTCCGATTCCGATGCCATCTCCGGAGGCCAAGATTCGGGATATGGCCGTTACGGATTTTAAAAAATACTCGCAATGTCCGTATCGGTTTTATCTCAGACGCATTGAGAAAGCCAAAGCGTATGAACACGAGCGGTTGGAGCTAGACGGAGGTGGCTTTGGAGACTTGGTGCACGTCGTCTTGGAATCTTTAAAGGGATCGCCAGCAGAGCGTTCGACCGAGGCTCGCTTCATATCTGATTTTTTAATTGACGTGTTAAGGAAAAAAGCTCGCGAGAATTTTGGCGTGCAACCGCCCCCTGCCATCATCATTCAGATCGAGCAAGCGGAAAGGAGATTGGTTTCTTTTGCGGAGCATCAGGCTAAACACGCCCTTGAAGGTTGGCAAATTCAAGAAATCGAATTCAGCGTATCGCGAGATAACGGTGTATTGCTACCACTGGGTAATGAACAATTTATGTCGATACACGGCCGTATCGATCGAATCGACTTCAATCCAGGAACACAGAGGTATGCCGTTTGGGACTACAAAACCGGTGACCGAACCAGCAAACCTCGTGAAAATCATTTGCGTCGAGACGGCGAGTGGATCGATTGGCAATTGCCACTGTATGGAATGTTGATTGAAAAGCTCGGCATCACAGATTTATCGAAGGTCTCGTTTGGTTACATTCTTTTGCCTCGAGATCCCAAGTACACCGAGTTTGTGAAAGCCGAATTTACTCCGGAGGAGCATTGCGAAGCCATCGAGTCTGCAAAAGAGCTCGCCAGGCAAGTTTATCAAGGGGTGTTTTGGCCTCCCGCTTATTCGGGCATATCTTCGTTTGATGAATATGGAGCCATAACTCAGCATACCGTTGCGCGGCGTTGGGAACCGGAAGCCGATCGAAGCTCTGCGTCTTCGTCTCATGATGAGTCCGATTATGAAGCAGGCTCATCAGAGGCTAGTGATAGTACAGAGCGATTCGGAGAAAGCGAGTCGCAAAAGAGCCATCGGGAGATCGTCCCTCCGGGTAAGAATTGGATTCCAAACAAACTATCTGTAGAAAAGCATCTCGCAGTAGGGACGCCGGATCAAAATTGGTTTCGTCCTGAAATGATTCTTGCTTCTGCGGGAACAGGCAAGACGTTTAGTTTAGCAGCACGAGCGGTTCGATTACTGTTTTCCGAAGAACCCATTGATTCCATATTAGCGACGACATTTACAAGAAAAGCCGCAGGCGAGATATTGCATCGCGTTCTATCGTGGCTGGCTAGTGCGGTTGAAGACGAATCGGCATTAAAGCAAATTCAGTCTTTGTTGATGCCGCTGGTCATTACTCGTGAGACGGCAAAGTATCAGTTGGCAAGGCTGTGTCAGCATCTGCATCGATTTCGGGTCAGCACACTGGACAGTTTTTATTCTCAACTCGCTCGATCTTTCGCTTTAGAACTCAAGCTTCCGCCGGGTTGGAGTTTGTGCGATCCGTTTCAATTCGAAGAGCTTAAACACGAAGCAATAAATCGAATGTTCGATCACATCGATCGAACGGCACTGAAATCCTTGGTGTCGCAGTTATCCAAGAGCGAAGCCACGCGGAGCATCCGAAACGAAATCGATCAAGCGGTTTCGTTCGGGTACGAGCTTTTTAGACGGACAAAGGAAGAGGCATGGCACCAACTGACCGTTCCTACAAGCCCTGAACCTCAAGAGCTCGAAAACGCGTTGAACTTTTTCCGTGTTTCGAAAATTGGTGATAAAAGATACGAAACAACAAGAGACAAAGCTGTTGGGAACTTTGAGACAGAAAACTGGCTCGATTTTTTGACGGTTACATTTGTTCAAGCGTGCCAAGGGGATAGCGTCACATACTACAAGAAGAGTTTCGATCCCGATCTCATAAATGCGATCCGAATTCTGTCTCGCAAAGCGGCATCAGCTGAACTAGCCAGCCGACGAGCACAAAATGAAGCATCTTTTAGTGTGATCAAGTGTTTTCATGAGCAGCTCAGCATAGTAAAAGCCAAACGTCGAGTTGTTACGTTTGATGACATATCGGAACGTTTGGCGAGCTGGATGTCGACCAGTATTGCACTTCGCAAACGCGACGCTGAAATGGATGTCACTGATGATAACGTCAGGATGATTTCTGAAGGGGATTTGCTCGACGATTCTATGGAGGAATCAACCGGCGAGTTGATTGGGGGGAAAGAAAGGAAAGTCAGTTTGGATACGGTGGCCCATAGATTGGATTGCCCGGTGAGCCATCTACTACTCGATGAGTTTCAAGATACCTCGCCAGTTCAATGGGAGATTGTAAAGCCATTTGCGGAAGCCATCGTACAAAATGAGTCCGGAAGAACGTCATTCTTTTGCGTAGGAGATACCAAGCAAGCCATCTATGGGTGGCGAGGAGGCGTAGCTGAGATTTTCGAATCGGTAGGTCAGCAGATTCGTAATGTATATCAAGAGAAACTAAGTCTGAGCCGTCGATCGTCACCAATCATCATCGACTTTGTGAATCAAGTCTTTACGCAGCTACATCGTCACGATAATTACAATGACGAAGACGGAGAAGATGCGAAGAATGGAGATACGCGAGCGATAGTGGATTGGGTTTCACGAAACTATCAAGTACACGAAACCGCTAAGACTGATTTGGCAGGATTCGTTGAATTCAGAAATGCAGACATCGATCCTAAACAACGTCGCGATGATGGAGAATCGAGCGCCGAAGGATTGTTCGAAGAGGTGGCAGATCGAATTGCAGAGTTGCATAAAACGAACCCATCGGTCGAGATTGGGGTTCTTTCTCGAACCAACCACGACGTCGGCAAAATGATTTTGCTGCTTCGGGAGCGGGGAGTAGAAGCCAGTCAAGAAGGGGGGAATCCCTTAACCGATTCCGCCTCTGTGTTGCTGCTACTGAGCTTGATGAGATTGACTAACCATCCAAGCGACTCGCTGGCCCACTTTCACGTCGTCAATTCACCACTCGTTCCTAAAGTGGATTTTCCCGATGCAACTGAACTTTTGCAGCGACGAGAAGTATGGACAGATCCGTATCAACTGTCTAAGGCGGTAAGAGCGATGCTCATCGCAAGGGGATTTGGCTATTCCCTAGGAGTGTTTTCAAGCCTATTGGCTCCGGAGTGTCACGAGCGAGATCAGGAGCGACTAAGGCAACTCATACAGCTCGGGTATCGTTACGATGCTATGGGGGCCGATGATATATTTGGATTTGTCGAGTACATAGAGCAACACAAGGTTGCTTTGCCCGGGGCGAGCAAGGTTCGAGTAATGACCATCCACCAGTCCAAAGGGTTAGAGTTTGATGCTGTGTTTTTGCCTACTCTAGACCAAACCATATCGGCGCGTCCGCCCCTTTATGTTGCCATGTATGGTGATCGAACTAAACCACCGATCGGCGTCACTCGTTACATGAATCGCGGTTTGCAAAAGTTTCTTAGTGAAACATGGCAAATCGCTTTTAGAGAGTTTGGCAATCAGCAACTTGCCGAGGCGCTTTGCGTCTTCTACGTCGCACTAACGAGAGCCAAACGTGCATTGTATCTTTACACGGCACCCTCCTCGTCTAGTAAAAAGAGATGGGGATCTGTGCTACATTCGATATTCGCCACCGCGGAACAACAATCGAAAAAAGGAGCCGTTATCCAGCATTGGGGAGATCCTGATTGGCATAAGGAAATCGTCGTGGAGGAGGAGACAAAGCCTGATTCGCCGAAGCCGAAGATTGCGGAACGTCGAATGAAAATCAAAACCGATTCCCATGCGAAGAGAACCATTCCATGGCTTCGACCTAGTTCGTTGTCCAAACGAACCGATCACATCAATCTAGGAAATAAATGGAAGACCCAAGATTATGCCGGATCGGCAATTGGCAAGTTGGTGCACCGTTGGTTTGAAGAAGTTGATGGTTGGATTGAAGACTACAAACCCAATAAGAAACACCTCCACGAGATCGCCTCCGCTCACTTAACTGCAGAAGAATTGAATTACATCCGCATCGATGATTGGCTAGAGCGATTTCTGCGTTATTGTAAAATGAATTCGATCGTCAGTTGCCTAAGTTCTTCAAGATATGATTCGTGGCATAAACCTCGAGTTCTCAAGATCGAGGTTTCCACGGAACGAAAACTGTTGCAGATTATTGATGATCAATTATTGTCAGGGGTTATTGATCGGTGCGTATTGGGATTCGATGGAGATAAAGTCGTACGGGCGGAATTGATCGACTTTAAAACCGACATGCGTTCCAGCAAACATGAATTAGGCGAATGGATTCAAGAGAGAATTGAGTACCACGGCCCTCAGCTTCGGGCTTATGGGTTAGCGCTGCAAAAGCAATATGGCTTGCAACCTGAGGATATCGATATCACTTTATTGTTGCTTGGTGAGGACCGGGCCGTAACCATTCCGCGGAAGTAAAGCAGGAACTGTCTATCATGCGATTGTCACTAGGTAAGCGTGGATTCCAATACTCATTCGGTGTGAGCTGTACACTATTGTGCAATTTGGCACACGCAGAAGATGAGGTCAAAGAGAAGCGAGAACTTGCTGATGGAAAGGTTTCCTACGTGCACATGGAACGCCAAACGCCGAGGCCCATGCATATTCATCTGCTTAAAATGGATTTGACGAACAGCGGTATTGAATGGAAGGTCGTCGTTGCCAAGGATCCTGATGGGGATGGCCCCGCTGAATCGGAACTAACAAGTCCGTTTCAGCTAGCGAACCAGAACAAAAACGTCATCGCGGTGGTAAACACGAATCCTTGGAATGCGTTACCCGAGGAGAATGGCACGCCAGCTGTGAAACCAGTTTGGTATCCGGGCCGACCTGTTGATATCTCTGGACTAGCGGCGAGTGATGGAGTTGTCCGCAGCACGCCGCAACCAGGATACGTATCGGTTTGGCGAGATAAGAGCGGAAAGCATGAAATGGGAGATTTCAAAGACAGTTTAGACAATGTGGTGGAGGGGTTTGGCGGCTTTCAGCAGATTATCAGTAATGGTAACCGAGTGGCGAATAGCGACACCTCTCTCCACCCTCGAACCGGCGTCGGTTTTGATAAGGAACGAAGGTTTATGTGGTTCGTTGTGGTCGATGGCAGACAACCTGGGTACAGCGAGGGGATGACTACTGTTGAACTAGCTGATTTGTTTTTTGATCTAGATTGCTGGGATGCATCCAATCTTGATGGTGGTGGAAGCAGTATTCTGGCTTTAGATCAAGACCCCAAAAAGGCACTTGTGACCACTAATCGCCCCTCCGACCGCGTGCTTGGAGGTTTTAGCGTCGCCCGACCTTTGCCGATGGTGGTTATCCTGAGAGAGAAGGAGCAACCAATTCTACCCCCAGATAATCGTTAAAATCGGACTCTTGGAAGAAGTCAGCCGCAGAGAAAGGAATCAATTTATTTTTTCAACAGCTCCATATCCTTTCAGAAATTACCAATCGATGGGCTTTCTCATTAGCTAGAATACAATCCCGGCTAAGTTTTATTGATCGCACATCTGGACCAGCTTCTATGAAATTCAAATCGTTGTTCGTACTTTTGGCTCTTTCCGTATCATTCTCCGCAGATGTCCATTCTCAAGATCCTGCTTTTCCGGCTACGCTAGTTCGCTTACAAGACGGAGCTGAGGTTTCACTCGCCGAGTTCGCAAAACTAGCCCCGGCTGTTGATGTTTTGGTTCTGGGAGAAGAACACGACAGCGATGGGGCCCACCAGATGCAGCTGGATATTATTAAGGAACTCATTACCAGCGGGCAGAATGTTGCAATCAGTATGGAGATGTTCGAACGCGATTGCCAGGGAGTGTTGAACGAATACCTAGCCGACCGGATCGACGAGCCCACTTTTCTAAGTATGAGCCGTCCATGGAAGAACTATGGCGCTCATTACCGATCCATCATTGAATTGGCCAAGCAGCATCGGCTTCCAGTCATCGCTGGTAATACACCTCGTGACATTGCATCCAAGGTTTCCAAAGGGGAATCCATCGAGAGCACACTCGCACCATTTCATGCTCGGAAAACAACGTCCGACAAAGATCTGTATTGGGAGAACTTTGTAAACGCAATGAAGGGGCATGGAGGCATGGAAGATTCCGACGCTGGGCGGCTCTTTTTTGAAGCTCAGTGTTTAAAAGATGACACGATGGCCGAATCGATCACTGACTTTTTGGCCAGCCATGCTCACCGGCATGTCTTGGTCGTGCATCTCTGTGGCAAGTTTCATAGTGACTACGGACTCGGGACCGTATCTCGTATCCTAACTCGAAATGGGCTTGCTCGTGTGACCGTTGTCTCGACGGAACGATTGGATGCCAGAGATGACTTCGATGTTAAAGACGTCAAAGCAAGGTCACACTACATGATGGTGGTGCCGCAAAACGTCGAGAAAAAGCAAGAAGAGGCAAAGGACGAACCTACAATTACCGGTGAAGCCTCTCCTGCAGGCTCCGAGAAACAATAAGGTATGTATTCCTCCTAGTGTGATAGAGACGACGTGTGGTAGAGACGACTAGGAGCGTTGGCTCATCGAAACGACGAATGGGTTTGCGGGGCCTGATTTACCGTTGACGTTCCAGTTGACGCAAACGAGCCTCCATTTGCTGCATGCGTTGCTGAGCATCTCTAAGTTCATTGTTGAGTCGATCCAGCTCGGCATGAAGTTCGGCAACATACTCAGCTGAAAGCATATCCTGTGTAATCTCCCGTGATAAATTTGGCATTTCTAGTCCGTCGGCCCTAGACAACACAGCAGAAGCCTGTCGGAGGTTCATGCCTCTGTAGAATGAAATGGTTACAACTTCGCCAGGTGCTGAATTCATGACCGCTTCCAGGATTTCATTGGCATTCTGAACCTCTTTGCCATTGAATCCGATGATACAGTCCCCTGGTCTGAGGCCGGCCGCGTCAGCCGGAGAATCTCGCGTTACGTCAGTGACTGAAGCACCACGATAAGCCGGAATGGCAAACTGGGTTCGAAAGGCCGGAGACATATCGCTGACGTTCACGCCAAAAAAGGCCTGCCCGTCTAACATTGTCGGTTGATAGGGGATGGGTAGCGTTTGGGGGCCATTGATTTTTGTTGCCAAATCACGATCCATTAGAACCGCGGTTAACGTCAAGTTTCTACCTTTTCGATCCACCAAGAATTTCACGGCACTACTAGCGGGAAACACCGCCAATGACTCGGCAAACGAGTCAACTGAGGTCACAGCAGTCCCGTTTACTCCAACAACCTTGTCTCCTGGTTGGAAACCAGCTTTCCACGCAGGAGAGTTCTGAGTGACAGCAATAACACTCAGACCGAATCCGCCACCGGTGATGGACTCTACGGTCATACCTAGGTATCCAGGATTTGCAGCGGGAGCCTTCTTTGTGGGCTCGGCAGCATCAAGATCAGAGGCCTGCTTGTCAACTAGTCCCTTTTCCAGTAAAGGCGTGGGGGGCTTTCTCCTGGGCCTTGGTGTCGGCTTGGGCGGAGGTAGCATTTCTTCGGTTTCATTCGGATCACCAATCACCAGCGATGGAGGAACCTTGGGTGGTTCGTCGCCTTGTTCGGCGCTACCGGCTTTGAAACTACCTGTGTTGGAACGACTCGAGTCTTGAGTTGGTTCCTGGACGGGCGAAGCTTCTTTTGCCGGTTCCTCCTTCTTTTGAGCAGACTGCTTTTGTAGCAACTTTTCTTCGAGTTGCTTGAGGAAGTCTTGCGCAAACAAGGCAGGGGACGATGTCCAAAACAGAAGAGCTACCAAAGCTACTAGGCGTTTATGACACATTGGCCAACCCCTTTGATTTCAAATTGCGAGACGTGCAGACAGACGAACTGTATATCTGTAAATAGTCCATTACCCTTTCGCATGGAAAGGGGCAGACGATTGCTGGAAGTGCACAATACGAGATATCTACTGATTCTCGCAATTGCTATCCGTTCGGCAAGTGCGGACTCACAAAAAGAATGATCGCATTTTCAATAGAGATCAGGGAAACTCGAGCGATGAATGATATCAATCAGATGGAAATCGTACCTAATCGTGGATCATTGGGAGCTTTTTGGCTCTGACCACGTCTTTTGCCAAGCCGACTGTCTCCAGGACACGGATGACCCACCAAGACATATCGAACTCGAACCATCTGTGACCATGGTGAGCCGCTCGGGGCTGAGCATGGTGGTTATTGTGCCACCCTTCTCCATGAGAGATCAGGGCCACAAACCAATTGTTGCGACTGTCATCACGTGTTTTGTAATTCTTGTAACCAAAAACGTGTCCAATAGAGTTAACGCTCCATGTGCCATGTAGGACGACAATCGTGCGAACGAAGACGCCCCATACCAGCCAGCTGGCTGCCATCTGTATTGCACCGGATGGCCCCACTGTTGCCAACCCAAACAGCCCTCCCAATCCAGTGATAATTGCTGCATGCAGCCAAAATATCTTGACCCAAAGTCCGCGTCGCTCAAGCTTCAGATAAAACGGATCTTTTAGAAGGTCGCGAGCGTATCGTTCAAAGCTGGTAAGGGAATCATGGTCCCTATTGTGGTACAAAACCCATCCCATGTGCGACCATAAAAGACTGGCCATAGGAGTATGCGGATCTGGCTGGTGGTCACTATGTTGGTGATGCATGCGATGTATAGCGACCCATCGTGCTGGACTATCTTGCAAATTGCAGATTCCGAAGAGAGCAAACGTGTGTTCCAGCCATTTAGGGCAAGTGAATCCGCGGTGGGTGAGCAATCGATGGTAGCCAACTGTAATGCCAAGCATTCCAAAAACGAAGTGTCCCAAAATGGCTACAACGAGCCCCGACCATGAAAAAAACCATGGCACAAACGCCAATAATGCCATAAGGTGCAAAATCACGAGCGGGATCAAGTACAGCCAATACACTCGAAGAGGTTGTGCGGTTTTGGGGACATCGACGCGACCCAGCTGTTCGGCATCGCTTCCCTCGATGATGGAATCGGCATTGCTTACGTCTACAAGATCGCTTGTACTCATCTAGTTGTTGTCCTGACCGAAGCGGTTTGGCGTTAATTGTCTGTCTATCTTCTGGGCAAATCTGGCTGTCTCGATTCTCATTCAAGTCGAGTTATTTCGCTCGAACGCAATCTTTTCCGATTATGGAGCAACCTCGTTGCCGCGTCGACACCAACCGAAAAAAAAGGACGAGGGAAACACCCTAGAATGTTGCCGCAGCATTTTCGTGGTGGAATCTGTGGGAATTACAAAGGCTTGACGCATACTTCGCCCAGACTTTTTGCTTGAGAAAACTCACATATCAAGCAAAGCAAGAATGACACATTTTTGTGTTTTTTGTCCCATTGGGCGAAAACGACTCGAAATTGCATAGCGAGCACAGTTCGCGCCGTTTGACGACACAGCCTCAAAGGGCTGCGAAATTTACTTTCGCAACCCCGGTCAGGCCAGTCTACGCCACCGATACAACATTGTGCAAGTGAGCTCGAAAATCTTTCAAGCCTCTTTCACAATTTCACCCATCCTAACCGTGTCAAGTCTGGACCGTTTTCAAAATACATGATCCCCGTTTTTCGTGGATCAGGACTCAGCTTCCATTTCTTTTTGCCACTCTTCACTTCGGAACGCACCTTCCCATTTCGTGATAACCACGGTGGCCAAGCAATTTCCGATAACGTTGACGGCTGTACGAGCCATATCCATCAGTTCGTCAACGCCTAGGATCAAAATCACTCCCTCAACAGGAAGATTAAAGGAGGCTAACGTACCGAGAAGAATTACAAGCGATGCGCGAGGAACCCCCGCCACTCCTTTTGATGTCAGCATGAGTGTGAGCATCATTATGATTTGCTGCATCCAACTGAGCTCAATTCCAGCTGCCTGCGCAACGAAAATGGATGCAACGGCCAAGTACAAAGTTGTTCCATCTAGATTAAAAGAATAGCCTGTTGGGAGGACAAATCCGACAATACGTTTTGGGCATCCTAATTTGACTAGGTTCTCCATTGCTTTAGGCAATGCTGATTCGCTCGAAGTTGTTGCGAAAGCAATGACGGCCGGAGTCTTTACTGCATTATAGAAATCTCTTAGCGGTACCCTGAAGAACAAAGCAATCGGGAGCAACACCAACAGGCACAGAACCAGCAACGCTACATAAAGTGTCCCAACCAGCATTGCAAGATTCTTAAGCACTTCCAAGCCACTATGGCTGACGGTGTAGGCCATAGCAGCGCCAACTCCGATCGGAGCGAACTTCATCACGAATTCCGTAAACCTAAACATGACATCCGCGAGGGATTCACACCATTTTACAATCGGCTCGCTTTTCTGCTTACCAATGCTCGTCACTGCGAGAGCAAACAACACGGAGAAAACGACGATCTGTAAAACATCTCCTGCAGCCATGGCCTTGATGATTGATGAAGGTGCTAAGTGCTCAATGATGTCCCCGAGAGATTGAGGCTTAGCAGGTGGTTCGGCTGCAACAAGTGCACGCCCTAGAACCTCGGTCGCTTCGCTAGAAAGTCTCGCTGCTTTGCTGGTTTGTTCTATTGCTTCGGTGGAATTGTCGTTTTGTAGACTGGTATTTGCTTGGTTGGCTGCCTCTTTGGCTTGACTCGCAAGAACTCCCGCGCGATCAGCGAGATCTTTCTTGTTTTCCGTTTTTTCAACACTACTCAGGCTGAGGCCTTTCCCGGGCTGGGCGATATTGACTGCGATTAAGCCGATCGCAAGCGCCAATGTGGTTACGATTTCAAAGTAAATAAGGGACTTTGCTCCGATCCGGCCCACCTGCTTCATGTCGCCTGTGCCCGAAATCCCTATAACCAAGGTCGCAAAGACAAGGGGAGCGATGATACATTTTATAAGGTTCAGGAATAGGTTCGATAAAGGTCTCGCCTCCAATCCCACAGATGGAAGCAGCCAGCCAATAAAAATCCCGAGAATGAGACCAATGAAGATCTTGGCAGTTAAGGAAACTTTTGGGATTGGCATTTCTTGGTTGCGAACCTTCCACTCAAGCGATCAGTTATTTTTCAGCTTGTTTCAAACCTCGGGGTTCTGGTTGTAGCCTCTAAACTGGTACGATGCAACTTGTTTTAAAGCCTGTCATCAGCACTTCGCAGGCCATTCGCATAGCATCGAATCCGATGAGTCCCTGAAGCCGACATCCGATTCTGTTGAGAGGGAGCCATTCTGCGTCTCAGAACGAAACGAATTCCAGCGTTTCTGTTCAATCATGCTTGACGAGAGACCGAAACAAAAGCTAGGTTTAACTGTCTTCGTACGTCTATAAGGAAAGAAGCCGGCTCGCAGGAGTTGTTTCTGACGAGTCTTTTTTGTTTTTGCGATTTTCTGAATCCTAGAGTCATGCAGCTTCAAAAAGCGATTGTTACCGGCGCTACCGGATTCATCGGTTCCAATCTAGTCCGACGGCTTAAATCGAATTCGTTCGCAGCGACGATCTACGGGCTCTCACGTTCAGAACAAGGGAACAAAAAACTTATTGATCTGGGGGTCGTCCCGATTCGCTACGACCTAGAAAAGGGGCATGAAGATAAGCTACCAGAAAATGTCGATGTTGTCTTTCATTTAGCAGGAAAGCTTTCTGGAACGCTCGATAACATGTTAAGGGTTAACGAACGCGGGACTGAACTGCTGCTGAAGTCACTGGCTGAGGACAATCAAAATACTACTTTTGTTACTCTCAGCTCTATTGCAGCCGCCGGGCCGGGGAAAAAAATCGGGAATCGACAAGAGTCTGATGTTCCGCTCCCGATTTCCGATTACGGTCGTAGCAAATTAGCCGGTGAACGCATGGCACTCTCTTTTGCAAAACGTTTCTCCGTCTCCGTGATCAGACCTGGAATTGTGTACGGACCCGGAGACAAAGAATTTCTCCGATTGCTCCAAACGATGAAACGTTTGCACTTGAATCCAATGATTGGGAAAGGAGACTCTCCCCTCTCTTTTATTGAAGTAAGCGATTTGGTGGAGCTTATGATACTCGTCGCCGAAAGTGGGGAACGGGCTAGGGTACTCACTCAGAATGGGGACGCGTATCAAGGTGTCGGAATTTACAATGCGGCATCGGATGATTTCCTAACCCTAAAGGAACTTGGGAGGCTCTTTTCCGAGACATCTAAAAGGTCCATAATCTCTGTTCCATTTCCAAAGCCAATCGGATACTGCCTTGGTTATGCAGGCGAATTGTTCAGTTCTCTATTCAAACAGCCAATAACCCTCACCCGCGACAAAATACGGGAAGCATCAGCAGAGAGCTGGCGAGTCGATTCGAGCAAGGCTGTGAATCAACTCGGATGGCAAAGATTATCGACGCGAGAATCTCTCGGCCGTTGGATAGAAGAAGCCCAACGACTGAGACTACTCTAGGCCATTTCGGAGTGGATGATAGTTTGGCCCTTGTAGCATAGGGGCCTGTTGGTAGTAATCATCCTGTGTGGGTGTCAAAACATTTTGCGGCCCAACTCCAAAAAATTGGCCCCCCTGTGGTGGTTGCATCCATGGAAGACCCGGAGGCATCTGGCCATCAGGTCCCATGGCGTTACCGTTCATCGGCGGAAACGGTTGAGGTCCCGCTGGAAATGCTCCTGGAAATGCTCCTGGAAAAATGCCAACCCCACCGCCGACGACTTGCGGTAATTGCGGCCCCCAGACTCCATAGGGTACCGCGAACGGACGATTTGGATATCTCCATTCTCCGTAAGGACGAATCGGTGCACCCCACTGTTCAACGGAATGATAGTTGTCCGAGCTAAAGCCTGCCTGCAAAGTACTGCGGGTATGTCGATACCCAGATTTGGCGTTGGAGGGGATCTCAAAGATGGGCTCAGGCGTAACGGACATGAATTGATCCACTCTTTGGCCGTCGGGCGAGTGAGTGTAGGTTGAGGGGAGCGTGGTCCAATCGACGCGCTGTGTTGGTGTGACTGCCCTTTTGTTGCTAACCTTGTTGTAGGGGACTGTGCTCCGCCGTATGGGTTTGACCGTTTGCGCCTGAACGGACTCGGCTTTAGGTTTTTCTTGCGCTTGCAAGCCCTTGTTGCCCTCAACGAGAGAGAGGCCAAGTGTAATACTCAAGACAACAAACTGTAGTCGTCTGACAACGGGTTTAAGTCGGAATTGTTTGTCGGAAGTAATGCGGTTCATACCCTTATGGTAATCAGACAGTTTGTTAACCAAAGGAAATCATGCCCATTGAACTTACGCTTGCTTTGGTTAGGTGCGATTGTACCGTTTAATCCCTAGATTCGGGCAACAAGAAACGGAACCATTGCGTTCCTTGCCAAGCTAGACGCTCTGGGTAAATCGTACGATTTTTGTATAGAGAAAATTTGAGAAAATTTAGCCGTGGGCCTTGCCTTTGATTCGGAATAATGGCATATTTCATACATCAGTAACACGCGATGCGAAAAACTGAACATGTCAACCAGTTGGATTCTTCCACAAGGTTGATAAATCAAAACCATTGAACTTCCCCACTCAGCTGTGATCGGATTTCGGGCGTGACCGATCTAGGTTGGGTGGGGTTTTTTTATTTTCTGAACGTGGCGTCTTCGTCTTTGAAAATCGCCCTAGCTTCGTGCATCTGATGCGTCTTCTACTGTGCTAGTCCTGTGAGTGCTGGCACGCAACCGATCGTTATTCAGTTGTTTGACGCACTCAGATGTTTTCTGCGAGCGTTCGTTTCCCTTGGGCGAATCTATCTGACCGCAGGTTTTTACTAGCTCCGTGTTAGGTGAACAATGAAACGACACCTGATTAAACGACCGCCAATTAAACGACCCCGTGAAGAACTTTGCCGTGGACGTCCGTGAGTCGAAAATCCCGGCCACCATATCGATAGGTAAGTCGCTCGTGATCAATGCCTAGCTGATGAAGTACGGTTGCCCACATATCGTACACGGAGCATTTGTTCTCGATCGCATAGTACCCTAAATCATCGGTCTGACCATAAATCGTACCTCCCTTTACACCTCCACCAGCTAGCCACACGGAAAAACCGTATGGGTTGTGGTCCCGTCCATGCGTACCTTGTGAAAAGGGGGTGCGTCCAAACTCGCCGGCCCAAACAATAAGCGTTTCGTCAAGCAAGCCACGCTGTTTTAGATCTTGTATGAGCGCACCTATGGGCTGGTCAACTTGGGCCGCCATCGCTCCATGCCCTTGTTCCAAATCGCTATGTTGGTCCCACGGGTTAGGGCCATTTCCCGCACCGATTCCTCTGGTTAAGCAACTCAGCTCAATAAAGCGGACGCCACGCTCGACTAATCTCCTGGCCATCAAACACTGTTTGGCATAGGCAGCCTTTTCAACATCTGGCGAATCAACTCCATACATACTGAGCGTATCGGCTGTCTCTCCGGATAGATCGCATAGATCGGGAACGGATGTTTGCATTCGAAAAGCTGTTTCATAGTTTTGAACAGCGGCTTCAATTTGTGGATCAAATTGATTCGCAAGCAACTGTTCATCGAAACGCCTGACTAGATCCAATTGATGGCGCTGCGAATCGAACGGTTTCGATGGTTTGATGTTTCGCACCGCGTCCTCTTGGTCGGCTTTTACGATGGAACCTTGTCGGTGTGCGGGAAGAAATCCAGAACTAAACAAACTTACACCTCCATGAGGTGCTACGGCTGAACCACTTTGCAAAACGACGTATGCAGGTAGGTCTTCGTTTTCAGTCCCAAGACCATATGCAGCCCAAGCACCTGCGCTGGGGTATCCCATGACAGGAAAGCCGGTGTGCATAAAGAAATTGGCTTGTGCATGTTCGTTAAACGGTGCCGTCATTGAGCGAATCAGTGCCAACTCGTCCGCCACTTTCGAAATATGGGGAAACATGCTACTGATGGGCATCCCACATTCACCAGCTTGAGTAAAAGGGAAGGGGCTTCCCATTATATTTCCGTTGTTATTGAACATGGTTCGTTCAATCTTGACTGGCATTGGCTTGCCATGATCCCTCGTCAGTCTCGGCTTTGGATCGAACGAATCGATCGACGATACTCCCCCTGACATAAAACAGAATATTACGTGTTTTGCTTTAGCCGGGGTATGTGTCTTGGGTAACGCGGCGTCTCTTGGAAGCTTTCCATCCTCCGTGCGTCCCTCGCCCGAAAGCATGGTGGCTAACGCCGCCGCACCAAATCCCATGGATGCTTTTTCTAATGCAAGTCGACGGCTAAGAATTCCGCTTTGCTTAAAACCAGCCCGATTCGATAAATGTTCTGTCATTTTCCCGTGAATTCGATTACGCATGATGCTCACTTACCTGATAAACAGGAACTCCTTCATCATAAAAATGGAGCGACCAACATCGCTCAATGCTTGCAACTCAGGATCCACATCCATGTCTCGCGATACAGATTCCCAATCCTTGGTCAATTGTTTTAACCTTAAGCCAGTCTGCTGCCATTCTTCGAGTTCCACTGCATCTAAAAGTTCTGGCACAGAAGAAAGCTGAAATCCATACTGAAATGACTGGAACGAAGATTCTATCTCAGCTTGGCTCAAAGCTCGATCATACAGTCGGGCTTCTAGTATTTTGCCGACGAACATTTTGCCGTTGGATGCCGGTAGGTGTCTAACACCAAAGCTCAAGATTGCGTCACTCGATTCTAACCTCTGTACGCCCCCTGCTTGGTAAGCCGTGCCATAGGACTTACCATCGCGGTATCCTACAATCGTGCCGTCCCCTTGATATACTATTGCGGTGTGAACAACGCGATCAACGGCTGCGATTTCTTCTGGGCCATTAAAGGGCTTAGTTCTTGAGTAGAACTCACTTCCCGCCATCCATCGTCTTGGGGTCTGCTCTCCAAGTACGATGGAGTCAAATCGAGAGCCATCAGCAGACTGCACGCTTATAACACCTCCCCCTCGTTGCTCCAAACCATCTACTTGAACCCACGCCTCCAACGTTTTGGATTGCAGCGGGCGAGGCTCAATCAATTTGGTTATCGAAGCTGATACTGCATATCCCTTCCCATCTACGACCAGAGCCCCCCCCGAGATTTTGGCCCCGTTAAACAACTCCAAAGCAATCGTACCGCTTTCATCTTGTAGGCCTTGCTCAAAATCAAATCGAACCAATGGCTGCACCGGCAATTTCGATGGGGGATTTTCTCCTCGCTTTAGAGCGTAGCGTTCACTGGCGACGCTAATCAACGACTCCATTCGCTCGTTTGCGTTGTCTTTTGAGGCCTTTACCTTTATCGCAGCTTCCCTTTTAGTATTAATCAATGAACGGGATTGCTCCAAATAGCTTTCGAGTAAATCAGCTTCATGGTTAGAGGGTTCTCGTCCCAATGCAGCGACAAACATCTTCTCAAGCCGAATTCGATTGCTTAGTTTCGCATTCTCACCCGTGAGTAATTTCTTAGCCCATGAATTTACAAGCCGGGAGATTTGTGGATCATTCATCAATGCCAATGATTGAGCCGGCACATTGGTAGCATCTCGACGCCCTGTTGTGGCAAACGGTTCGGGAAAATCGAAAGCTCGCAAGAATGGATCTAGACTGTTTCGTTGAACCCTAATGTAGATTCCTCGACGATTACTATCGCCTGAAACAGTCGGCCCATACTTTGTTTCATTCAATTCTCCAGAAACTCTGAGTAAACTATCGCGAATTCCTTCCGCCTCTAATCGCCTCACCATTGTGTGTGACCACAACCGATTGTCGGGATCCAGGCTGATTGCATCCTCAGATGGCTTCGAATCAGTTTGCCACGTTTCCGACATGACAAGAAATTTGATAAATGATTTGAGCGATGTACCCTTTGCGCGAAAGACATGAACAAGTGTGTCTAGGAGTTCGCGATTGGTGGGAACATCTCCCAACCTGCCGAAGTTGTCTGGGGTCGGGACGAGCCCTCTGCCGAAAAGATGATGCCATATTCGATTGGTGATCACGCGATGAACGAGCGGATTGTCTTGTCGCAATAACTCATTGGCTAATTTTCGCCGATCAAAACCAGATGGACTTTCATCGGTTGCGGGTTTTTCGTTGTTTGCTAGTGCCGACAAGAAATCTGGCTCTACAACTTGCGATGGATTCTTGTGATCACCTCGAACGTACAACCGCTGAGTTCGGCCTCGAGTTTCTTCAAGTGACGGTACTCTCGTCGGTGTTCTGATTTCGTTCTCGAGATTTCGATATTCGGTCAGCAGCTTTTCTAGTCGCCCCGATCTTTCTGATGCAAATTGATCAAGTCGATTCGCCAATAATCCTGCACGCAAAAGTTCGTCCAGCAAGATGGCTTGCGTATCGGTTGTAGTGCTGTCTCGCCATGCCACAGCACCCTTGTTGATTTCATCGACGAATAGATTCGCGATAGTCTCTAAATGGGGTTCAGCTCCAGAGGTAAAAATAGAATCAAAAACATCCGAAGCATTGATTTCTGACTGAGGCGGTGTTCCCTCTTTTGTCAGAACGATGTCTCTAACTCCAAACCAAGAACGTTGACGATCGGAAGTAGGCATAGCGGTGTCTAGGGCATGAGCCAATTCGATGTGCATCGAATCACCCTCCCAATAGGTCATATCGATTCTCTCCCATCGCCATTCGCTACCAGGCTTTACAAAAGGGTAGATGCCTCCCATTCGAGGATAGTCCTGAACGACTCCTCGAAAAGTTGATTCGCCACCACCACGGACCAAGCCCCAGAGTTGTAGACCTGTTTCGACTTGTACGTCGATCGAACTCAATCGGGCAGAATGCTTTGAACTTAATAGTCCAGAGTAAACCCCACTCGGCAAGAGTTCTGTAATGATGGCATCGCCGTCGGTCGCCAACCGAAATTCACCGGGTTGTGATACCTGGGGAATGCGGTCATTATCTGTTGTCAACCCAAATCCGCTGACGGTCCAATCGTCGCTACTTTTGCCATTCCGGAAGGACCAGCTTTTGGAAGCGACCTGCCCGTCGTTGCTTTTTCTTTTAATCGATTGATGAATCGTTTCGAAATTTTCTACCTTAGGGAGCGATTGTTTAATACTCAACCAGATTGGCAAAGCTCTATGAAAAGGTGAGGGGCCGTCGGGAAACTCATTTCGAGCCAGAAGATCTTGCAATAATTTGTTGCGATCCTCGATCCACTGGTTGCCAACTTCCTTTTGAATTTCTTGCTTTAGACTTTGAAGCCTTTTGGAATGCAATTGCTGCTGTTGCGGAGTATCGATTACTGCTCGTGCGGGCCGGCTATTGTTTAGCAGAGCGTATAGCGAGAAATAGTCTTCTTGACTGATGGGATCAAATTTGTGATCGTGACATCGGGAACACGAAACGGTTAGGCCCAGGAATGCCTTCGAGAAAACATTGATTTGATCATCGATGAATCGAACTTTTTCATCTAACGCGTCAGTGGGGAAGAACCCGTGAAACACCATTCGCCAATGTGCTGTCGCAACAACGGATTCGTTGATTCCTAACTCCTGATGAATTCTAGGATCTTCGAGAAGGTCGCCTGCAATGTGCTCCCGAAGCATTTGGTCGTACGGAACGTCTTGATTGATCGCCCTAATCAAATAGTCACGATACTGCCACGCATTATCAATCCCGGGATCACCTTCCGATCCATGCGAGTCCGCGTACCGTGTCCAATCCATCCAGTGTCGCGCCCATTTCTCTCCAAACTCAGGACGTGAGATTAGTTCATCAACCAAGGGTTCTACTCCCTGATGCTCCTGGATCAGCCGTATACCGTTCGCCAACTCTAATTCCGTTGGAGGTAGTCCTATCAGGTTGTGGTAAAGGCGTCGCACGAGCTGAACGGACGTCGCAGCTTTTTGACGAGTTAATCCCGCAACTCTGAGGTCCTGGTCAATGAGTTGATCGATTAGTTTCGGGGTCAACGATAAACCATAAATGCCGGTGACGGAATCAGACGAGCCTAATTCAGCATGCTTTGCCACTGTCGTATGCACTGGTGCAATTTCTTGTAAGCTCCACCAATTCAGTCTACGATTAAAGGTGGCCGACCAAGACGTTTCAGCGTCAAATTGTTCTTTTGTCGGAGGCTTATTGCGAGGATCGGCCATTCCATCGCGGATCCATTTTTCAAAGTCGGCTATAGTCGATTCCGAAAGTTTCGCACCACCTTGAGGCATTTCCATGCCTTCGATTTCATGTTTCAAGACAGCAATCAACTTGCTCGATTCAGGACTGCCTGGCGTAACGATCGCCCCATTATCGCTGCCAGCGATAAGCCCATCTCGCCAGTCTAATACTAGACCACCATCGGATTGACCCAACGAGTTATGGCAAGAATAACAATGCTCCGCGAGAGTTGGGCGGATCTTGGATTCAAAGAATTCAATCTTTTGATTATCAGCATAGGTCCGTGAGCCAATGCTCCATCCAGCGAGTGCTAATAAAAAGAAAAGGGATCCAAAGAAACGTTGATCTCGGAATAGGGAAAGCGATCGATCGGTCATAAATGGCAGGAGGCGAACCGAAGCTAGCCTAACGGCTAAACATCGGTCGGCGAGTGGAGGGAGTCGATGGGAATACGAGCTCCATTATGCCACAAATTCTTCTTCACCGTCGTTCCCAGGTCTTGCTAATTGACCAGATTCTTCCAATGACCTCACGATATCGACAATCTTTTGCTGCACGCTTTCGACATCGCTGAGTTTTACCCGACCGAGGAATCCGATTTCTTCTTTGAGAATTTCCGAAGCTCTTTGGGACATATTCCTCATCACCTTGTCCTGCAACGCCTGGCTCGCCCCCTTGAGTGCCATGGCCCATTGGCTGGTTTCGACATTTTTGAGCAAAGTCTGAATATCTTTGTCTGCAAGCTTCTGGATATCCTCGAACACGAACATGAGTCGACGAATTTCTTCGACCAATTCAGGACTGTCCTTGGAAAGATTTTCCAAGACCATGCGTTCGGTTGCTCTGTCTGTGACGTTGAGGATTTCGGCAACGGCCGGCACACCACCCGATTTCTGGAACGATTGATGCATAACAATCGACATGCGGAACTCAAGGGCTCTCTCGATGTCAGCAATGGCTTCAGGACTCGTTTGTCCCATCTTGGCAATCCGCTGAATCACAGCTAACTGCTTCTGCTGCGGCAACCCATTCAGTATTCCAGCACCTGTAGCCGGTGGTACGTGACATATCACAACGGCGATCGTTTGTGGATGCTCTTCCATAATGAACGAGAGAATGTCCTGCGCATCGGTTTTTTGCAAGAAGCCAAATGGAAGAGACTCAATAGTCTGCTGCAATATAGCGAGCATGTCAGCTGCATCTTTGCCAAGAGCCTTCTTGACTAGGGCCTTAGCCTTTTCTAATCCACCGCAGGCATGTATTAACGAGCTGGGCTGGCCCCCAAAAAACTCTTGAATGACTTCTTCTTGAACTTGTCCAGGAATGTCATCAATTTGGGCGATGGCTAGAGATACCGCCTCGACATACTTGGATGGCAATCGAGCTAGCAATGCTGCCGCATCATCTTCTTCTAGTGCCATGAGCAGAATGGCGGATTTGTGAATCCCCTCTTCTATCATGCTCATTGACATATTGCGCCTCGTCTTCGGAACTTAGACCGACCCGTCACAACACCGATGTCTAACGGGAGAAATCTATCTCGAAATACCGGTCGGCTAAATCAATATCTTCAGGAGAGACATTTTCGAAGTTGTGGATTTGCCGTTACAATGCGTCTGTCCACGGCAATCGGCAATATCCCCACTGTCCGTTGTTTTCATCAATGCCGATTTCAAGCCATTCGATGCGACAGCCGGTAGTAGGAAAGAGCTCTCGAATTAGCTCCTTGCCAATCCAGCTTGCGATCTCCTCAGCCGTTGTGTTTACAATAGGGAGCAACATGCAGTCCTCTGCAGGAAAGACCCACCGTTTGTTCTTGAAGCGTACTGTAATTTCGTCACCGTCCGGCTCGACCGAAATCATGCTGTGCTTAAGCGGCAACAGCATATGGTGGTCCAAACGCTTCACGATCTTGGCCATATTATCGCGAAATGCGATAAAGTCGATCACATAGCGATTTTCATCCAAGGAGCCTTGAACTTCACCTCGTACACCGTAGTTGTGTCCGTGCAAACACTCGCAGATATCACCTGCGAACGTTATGAAGTGCGCGGATGAAAAAACAAGTTGTTCCTTTTGAAGCAAAACGCGAAAGGTTTCGTTGGCCATAGGTGAATTCAGTGGATTGAGTAGCAGAGGATTCGCTGGAATGAACATGATGTGTTTCCCGCGACTAGTGTATTAGGCTGAAAACCCTTTGATTTGCGGTCGTGCTGAGTTTGATTTTTTCACTCAAACGCTGAGAAGGACAGATTCATAATGGTTTCGATGTGAGCTTTCTTTTAGTCCGGAAGCCGACTTCAGAAGTGATAATGGAGCCTAGTCAGGAGCCTAATAGGGGGCTTCTTTTTTTGACAATCGTCTGTCGAGACCTAGGCTTCGCCTGCCATGGTCGCCTTGTCTCCTCAGATTACCGTAAAAGCATTTTCAACTGAACACAAATACACCAATATCGACTGACCGAAACCAAAACCAAGTCGCTGATCCCTTTGCTTCGACTGATGCGCCGCCCAAGAGTAAAAATTGGGTTGCTATTATCGCGTTACTACTAGGGGTCATCGTTGTAGGCCCGTTTGTACTTTTAATTGGTGCCGTCTTTTCCTTGGCTTTGATCGCAAGCATTGGCTCTCAGACAAACAGAGAGCCTAATGTAACTGAGCTTCAAGGCCGGCCGGTATCTGCTCAGCCTTCAGAAATCGAACTAGAATTTACAAACTAGGAAGCGAGCTTTACCGCTTTTGCTATAGTGTTGCGAGACGCGGAACAGCTTGTTTGGTTGTAAGTCTAGGTTGCGAAACGACTCTGGTTGCAGGTCCTGTCCCTCTCACTTTTGCAGAAGAACCTGGCACAGCTTCAACCGCTGATCGAATTTCTTCACTGGAGTCAGAGTCCGCTTTTGGTGCGGATGGTGGTGCAGCTGGGGTCGGTTGTGGTTTCGCTGAAGGTGTTGGTGTATGATGATTCAGTGTACTGCTTTGCTCGTGAATTACTCCCGATGACGAACAAGTTTGGCAGTGATCGCTTTGAGTCGATGCACAAGTTACACAATCAGAAGGGGTGTACCTGAACCCCCATAGCTCGCGAAGTCTAGCCAATCCTCCGGGGCATCGTCCGCAGTTTTCTCCCCCGATAAAGTCACCGTTATAGCAACAGGGGTCACAGACTCGGGGTTCATTGATTTGCTCGTCCCAGTAAACTTCTCCACAACCAGAGCTGCAGTTAACCGATCTTAAACGACTTCCAACTCGGTGAAGAATTCCTGGACCACAATGTCCCTCGTCACAACCAACGGGGGCCACGACTTCACATCCGCAAGTATCGCAACCCGGCATGGCTGAATCATAAGGACCGTAGCCACCATTGTGAACGACGCGAATGCCCGTGCATCCAACCGTGCTAAGCAGGGCTGTAAATCCGACCAATAAACAAACGAACGACTTCATATACTCCCCCGTGAATTAAAATCGACGAGAGGTGTATCGGTCGATACAACCGTTACAATCCGAAAATTTTGACAACTTTACCCAGGTCAGTCTTGATGGAATGCAAGCATTGGATTCGTGGGTCGGCCAAAAAGGGGAAAGCGGAACCAGTCAAATTCTGTTGCTACTCGTGGCATATGCATTCGCCCAAAGCTAACTTGAGATCAACATTGGCCGTTTGCCATTCCATCCAACGTTCTATCAACTGGGCCTCTTCCTTTAACTTCGACAGTTTTGCCGCTCCCAATTCGGCAATGGTACCTCGGTTTTCTGTTCCGAGTTTTTCCAGTTGTTCGACCCTTCGAGACCATACGTTCAGCTGTTCTTTTGTGACGCTCCACCTCAAAGCTGCTGTCCGTTTGTTTTCGTAAGCAATTTCGATTTCGCGGGCGATCTCCTGACGGCGCTCCATCATCAGAGAGTTCAGCCAATTCTTCTGCTTGTTGGATTCTGAGGTTAGATCGGAGCCGTTCAAACTGGCTTTCAATCTCGACAGCAAACCAAACTTCTTGACTGGCAAGTAAGGAACTTTGGCAACAAGAGCCAGCAGTTCATTGCCAAGCTCTATCGAATCTGGGCCCAAAAGCCCACGAATCTTGCCTAGCGCAGCCAATTCATAATGGCATTCCAATGCCCGTTCGACATAGCCGCAAACATCAATGTCGCATGGCATCATTTCCGTCTTGACGACAGGAACGTATGAGCACGCGTGCGAGCTAGAGATGAGACCTGAAAGCTGGATCCTCAGGACCCGCTCCTTGGACTCGATTTCCAATTTTGAATCGTTGGTTTCATTCTGCAATCTTGTCAACAAGGAATCGTCTGGAACCGATACCCCTGCTTCGATTAGCTTTTTTTGTATTTCCATCTGCTTGGTTAGCTCTGCTTCGGTTCTCCCGACGAGTTCCGTTCCGAGCTCCGTGGCAGCGAGTCCATAATGGGCTTTCATCGCGACTGCGGCTCGTTCTGATCTTATCTTTTGTGCTGCAACATTGGCAAGCAAGCAGACGACTGTCTCTCGCTTCTGTTCTGCTTCCGACCAATTCCCTGTCTTCTCTTGAGAACGTGCTAGAAACAGAACTAACTCAGACTGGGGGGTGCATCGGCATGCTAACTGAAGAATTTGGCTCTCGTCTAGAGATAACTCGCCTTTACTGGAATCCGTTGCGGCAGGATATGGTTCTATCACTTGGATCGAGAAGGAGTCATCCGGATATCCTGAATTGGAAAGGGAATGGCTGCCGGCGAGTAATGCCCAGCAAAAAAGAAAAAGCCAACGAGCATTGCGCTGTTGTCCTGTCGCTTTTTGGCTAGGTAACAAACTGCTTACGGTTTCCATTTTCCCAATCGAATCGGTCCGCGGGCGTTGTGCAATCGTGAGGATAATGACTGACACAACGGAAGGATCGATTGTTCTGTTATGTTAGCTGTACGAACGTTTCTTAAATGAGTCTGGTAGAGATTAGGTAAAGTTTGGCGATTTTCATTAGAATGACAGATAGAAAAACGAGTCGGTTAAAACAGGAAGGATAGGCAAAATTGAATGTTCGGATTGTTTAAACAACGAGAAAAGACCCAGGAAGATGTTCTGGGATCCGAATCAACTGAAGATCTGAAGAAGGAACTCGAAACGGTAAGAAATAGAGCATCCATTCCTACGCTCTGGCTCTTCGGAAAAACAGGTAGTGGCAAATCCTCCATAGTCCGGCGACTTACTGGATCGACCGATGCAAAAATCGGTCAAGGGTTTCGGCCTGAGACAAAATTTTCCCGCAGATACGATTTTCCTAACGGCGAAGAGACGTTGCTACGGTTCCTGGACACTCGGGGGCTAGGGGAAGCATACTACGATCCATCGGAGGATATTGAGTCATTCCATTCTTCGAGTCACTTGGTGTTGGTCACGGTTCGGATTGTTGACCATGCTCTCGATTCGTTGGTGAAGCCGCTTCAACAAATTCGCAAAGCATCTCCCGATCGACCAGTGCTTCTCGTTCTTACGTGCTTGCACGAAGCGTCACCGGAACGGGACCTTTCCGACGGCCCTGAGCTTGTTGTGGAGTCAAAAACTGATCAATCCAGCCAAGCAGAGATGAGCGAACAACTGAATCAATTGGTCGATCTAAAGCGCAAGCAATTTGCGGGACTTGTTGACAGCATCGCTTTGATTGATTTCACCCATGAAGACGATGGCTTTGCAAACGATGGTTTCGGAGAGCACCGATTAAAGCAATTGATACTTGAGATGCTACCCGCGGCTTACCGACAAACATGGTCCGCCGCGATGGCAACCAAATTGGAGGGAAAGTCGGAATTGCAGCGTCGGTCACATTGGCAAATTTTGGCTTCGAGTGCTTTAGCAGCTACGGCCAGCGCTGTTCCATTGCCCTGGGTGAATCTGCCTGTTGTCCTGGCGATTCAAACTCGAATGGTCGGAAAAATTGCGTGGATCTACGAACAAAAGATGACTAGCAAACACTGGTTCGCTCTGTCTAACGTTGCGGGAACTCAAGTCGCTTTGCGTTTGGCATCACGTGAGTTGTTAAAATTCATTCCTTTTGTAGGAATCGCAGCCAGCATCGCGTCATCGTTTGCCTTTACCTTTGCTCTGGGCAAGGTCGCGGACTGGTATTTTTCAGTACACGCCCAAGGAAAAACACCGACCGACGAAGAGCTTAGAACGATGTTTGCAGAACAACTTGCGAGAGGACGCCAACTATGGGGGACAACCCCTAAATGAAATTGTTGTTAAAACAACTGCTCAATAATCCTAGAATTGTTGTTCTATTTTTCGTTTGGACATTGCCTTGCATTCTATACGTAGTCCTTGGAATCATAGCGCTATTTCAGACGGGTTGGTTGCTCATGCTGGTTTGGGTTCTCCCTCTCAACTGGTTGGCAGCGTGGCTGATTGCGACTTATTGGAAGCCAACTTTGTCGCAAAGATCAAAACAAATCGCTGCACCGATTTTGCCTGAATTTTGGGGGCAACGGGACCACGCCGCCATGCAGATCGTTGAGGATTTTCGAACTACAATTGCGGAGGTTGATGAGAATGTTCTGACCGATCCACAACGATACTTTCATGACATCCAAAACCTTTCCCGAAGGCTTGCGTCCCATTATTACAATAAAAAAGACGGCGAAGCTCTGCATCCGGTAACGGTGGTCGAAATCTTGGCTGTCGTTCACTTGGCCGTTGAGGATTTAGAGGCCTGGACTCAAGAGAATTTTCCAGCAAGTGAAATTGCTACGATTGGGCACCTCTCCAAGATTCCGGGAATCACCAAACAGGTTGGAAATCTGTCAAACTTGGCCTATTTTGCTTCGATGATATTCCAGCCCATCAAATTGCTCGCTTACCCGATTTATAGAAAATCCGGAGTGGTTGCCACAGAGATACGTGGTGAAATCGTGACGACCGTATACCAAAAGTTTGTTCAGATGGCGGGCTTCTACTTGATTGAAATGTATAGCGGGCGACTTAAAGCTGGGTCTCGCATCTATAAGGAACAATTCGGTCATTTGGTCGGCGCGGTTCGACATGCCAAAGGGGATCGCAGCAAGCTTGATCAGATAAAGCCACAGAATCTTAGTATCGCGATTGTGGGCCAAGTCAACGCGGGCAAATCCAGTTTAGTAAATCATTTACTACGAGAACAACATGCGATAACCAGCATCCTGCCCGAGACCAAACAAGTGCATCGGCATCGTTTCAATTTGGGTGATTCATCGATTCAAATCTCGTTGCTCGACACGCCAGGTTATAGCGACTCTATGATTTCTCAAGAATCGTCTGAGGAAATTCTCAAAGGTGTCTTAGCTGCGGATATTGTTCTCCTGGTAATAGCGGCAAATAGTCCCGCTAAACAACCCGATGTTTTGATGCTCGGTCAATTGAGAAACTACTATCGAGAGCATCCCGAGCTAAAGCCTCCCCGAGTTATTGGAGTAGTTACCCATATAGATCTGTTGCGACCAATTCAAGAATGGCAACCACCATACGATTGGCGATCGCCAAAGACTATTAAAGAACGATCAATTCATGAGACAGTCGAGTATTGCAAAGAGTTGTTCGGAGACTCCATTCAAGATTATGTACCATTGTGTCTACTGGCTAGTAAATCAACTCAGGGATCGGCCATTGAAGAGCTTTTGGAATTGATTACCTCTGAGGTTAGCCAAGGACAAGCAGTTGCGTTAGTTAGAGCTTACTACGATCAGTTCCAAAAGGGGCGATTGGAGAAAGTTGTTGATCAAGTCGCAAGCTTGGTTAAGCAGTCAATTAGAAAAAAATAGAATCTTACTGACATGATCCAATGAGAATCCCCAAGAAATGCGTTGCCACTGAGCTAACTGCTGCTTAGATTGGCGCAGCATGATTGCCGAGGCATTGGTAAGGTAGCGCCCACAAATGGTTTCCATTGCGGTGACGCGTCGAAGCTTCTCCATAGTAACCCCTGCTCTTGTAGTGGACGACGCTAGGAGGCCATTTGCATGGGAGACCGCCTGTTATATTGATGAAATGATTCGTGCCATGTTCGTGCCAGGCAGTCAGGCCTCGTTGCCTCGTCGACTACCAATTCAGGCCTCGTTGCCTCGTCCACTACCAATTCAGGCCTCGTTGCCTCGTCCACTACCAATTCAGGCCTCGTTGCCTCGTCCACTACAAAACCGGACTCTAGAAATCCCGAAGACCAGCTTTAAGTAGATCACTCTAGTCCATGTTGTTTTCATTTTGCAACAACTCGGAGGTTCTAGTCAAAGTTGGTCTGATCATTTTAAAGGGCTATCTGCCGGCCCACCTGCATCAACGCCCTCAATCGCCAACTCTTCGCTGCCGCGTAGTTTCAACTTACGGAATTTCTCACTTAGGGGGCTTGCTCCACCACCGCCGCCAGTTTCTGAATCCCATTTGTTAAACCTAGCTAGCTCGTGTCGCAGAATACCTAGTAAAGTTTGAAGCAGTACAACAACCATCGGTCCAACCAAAATTCCCACTGGGCCCAATGTTTGGATGCCACCGAGTACGCTTAACAAAGCCAACAGCGGATGCAACTGGCTCCTACCGTGCAAGATCAGGATCTTAATAAGATTATCAACGCTGCCAACAACAAGAAATCCCCAAACGGCGACTCCGATAGCAGCGTAATAGTTCTCTTGATAGGCAGCTAAAAAGATGCAAACAGGAACCCATACTATTGCAGTTCCCACGAAAGGTATCAATGCACAGGTCGAGGTGACAGCAATAAGTAGAACGAGCGAATCAAGTCCAACAAAGTAATACGCAAGTCCCGCCACAAGGCCTTGGGCTAGCGCGGAGAGCAGTGTCGCCAATACAATCGCACGCGACACACGATCGAACTCAGCCAGTAATTCCAATTCATATTTGTCATCCAGCGGGCTGAGGTCCATAATGGTCCGCATCATGGCAGGGCCATCGCAAAAGAAGAAATACAAAGCAACTAATAGAATTGAAGCACCGATTACCAATCGAATCAAAAAAGCAACGGAGTCGCCGGTAATGCTTACGATTTTAGGGCTGATGTACTCTACAAAAGAACTGGTCAGTGTTTTGAGTTGATCAGGGGACGGGTTCGCTAGCTCCTTCAATACTGCAACAATAGGGCCGCCAAGAACTGCCTCTTTGGTTCGATTCCATGCGTTAGTTGCGGACAAAACGGCTTTTTGGATTTGAACAATATCGTATTCTTGTATTTGTTTCGCATCCAAAGCATCGAGAGATGAATCAAGTTCCGTTTTGGCTTGATGCCACGCAACGCTTTGCTGGATATAAGCTTTGCGAACATCATTGAGAACTTCTGTTTCGCTAGCTGACAAGCCGTTAATCGGCTCATAGGATTGCGATTGCAACTCGGCAATCGTTCCAGCGTACGAGGATGAAACCTGTTCCACGTCGGAATCGCTTTCCGCACTCGACGTGACGGCCGAATCTCTTTCGGCGAGCTTTGTGCGTATCTGCTTGGTAACATTTTCAAAGTACTCTTTTAGTTCCGATCGCATCTTTGTGAAAGATGGGCTTCCTTCTTTCGAAAGATCGGAGCGATTTTCAGCCTTTAATTTGGTCGTCGTAGACTTGAGTATCTTCCTGGTCGCTTCAACGGATGGCATGTCCTCTAGCTGCGGAGTAAGATCTTCTCTGATCAACCTTTGTATTTCTTTCAAATCGCTTTGAAAGGTCTCTTTGTCACTGATGATCGAGCTTATGCTCGTTTGGCTTGTTGCAAGATTTTGTATTTCGTTGATCTTATTCTGGATCGCACGCACTTCGTCAGCGTGAGGATAGTCTAAATTGATCCAATCGTTTCCACGCAATTTGTTTAAGCCATACTCAATATTGTTCCAATTGACGTTGCTTACAAAGCG
Organism: Pirellula sp.; assembly: GCA_046344995.1. Taxonomy (GTDB): domain Bacteria; phylum Planctomycetota; class Planctomycetia; order Pirellulales; family Pirellulaceae; genus JBKCUI01. Next base: position 9,227 of record JBKDKR010000074.1, on the reverse strand, counting down.
CACACCTTGGACAGCCGCCAGAGAAAGAACAACCCCTGCGGGCAAGAGCACAATCAAAACGATTAAGCTCGTCGTTATTCCCGAGGCCAAATGATCTCGCTCACCAACGCGTGAGAGGACCCATCGGTGTAGCGGCCTAAAAACCACGACCAGAACGGCGGCCAAAAAAACTGGCACGAAGAAGCCAATCATCACTCGGTAAAATAGTGCCCCAATGACAACGATGATGGCTAGCAGGACTGCAAACGAGATATAACGCGTCATGTTGGGACGGGATACTCAGCGAAAAAGTAAGGATTGCGAAACCGGCAATTGCGAAGAGTTATAGCGTTTTCCATTCCCGCACGTTACACAAGCAGGTATGGTTAGAACGTCTAAGATTCTATAGGATCTCCGTCCGAAACTCTATGGCAAGCATCCGAATAACATACGCCGTGGACTTTAGATAGTTCGAATCATGGCACGAATATTTTAAACCTCTTCCCCAACGGACTCGTTTCCCGTGAATCCCGACCCTGCAAACAATCCACCTGAAACACAAGCGAATGATACTTCCCTCGACAACTCTACAAACAAAGGGGCTGCGACCAATGGGGGACTGATGGCTTTACTGCAGAACAAGAGCTTTCAGAACATTTTTAAAGTCGGCGTGGTCTGTGTGGTTTTGCTTTTTCTTTCGATAACCATTTATCGAGTTTATGGGGAGCTGCGTGATAAGGAACAGCTGATCTCGGCAAGTCGAATTCGGTTTGGATATCTGGTAGCCAGTATTGCAGTAACGATCATCGCGCTGGTACCCGCTGCGATTGCATGGCTGGGAGTCCTTAAGGCCTTTGGACAAAATTTTCCTATTCTTCCTGCTCTCGATGCGTACTATCTCGGTCATGCGGGAAAATATGTTCCCGGTAAAGCGATGGTGCTGGTGTTGAGGGTAGGCAAGCTTCAGCCTTACGGAGTATCGATCAAACCGGCGATTTTAAGCGTGTTTGTGGAAACTCTGACAGGCGTGGGAACCGCAGCCATTCTCGGAGTATTGTTTTTGTTTCTGATCGATGTTCCATCTTGGCTCAAATGGAGTTTGGTCGCAGCGGCGCCTTTGGCTGCCATAGTGCTCTCGCCTTATTTTTTCCGGCTCATGCTCTTCGCTTTAGCGAAAAGCAAAATCGGTAAGATCCCCAAATCGCTTTCCTCGGCGTTCACTTGGAAATTCATGCTTAAAACATGTTTGGGAATGTCGATAGGATGGCTCCTGCAAGGAACCGTTGGTTGGTTAATCATTCTTTGCTTAAACGATTCGCCTGAAATGGTTTCTTTGCAAATCTGGGGGACTGCTGTATCCGCTGTCTGCTTAGGTGCAGTTGCTGGTTTCGCATCCATGCTGCCTGGAGGAGCCGTTGCTCGAGATTTAGTCGTCGCTTGGTTATTAGCCCCCGTCCTTACGCAACCGATTGCATTATTGTTCGCACTTTTTCTACGAATTGCAAACCTGTCAGGCGAGGGAATTTCAATTGCTGCTGTGCACATTTGCAAGCGATTGTTCGCGGCTCCGCCAAAATCGCGAACCACGAGAGGGGACGCCTAAGTCAATTGGTATATCAAATCGGCTCTTCAGAATTTTTTGCCCGGAAACGCAACCGCTTTTCCTCTAAAAATTCGCCGTATCGATCTGCTTCGATAGCTTGCCTAGCTTCCGCCATTAGGCGTTGGTAAAACGTGACGTTGTGAATCGAAAGTAAAATAGGGCCAAGCATCTCTTTGGACATAAACAAATGCCGAATATACGATCGCGAATGTTTGCACGCGACGCAGGGGCAAGTCTCATCGATCGGGGCAGGGTCTTTGAGATGTTTGCTATTCCGCATCTTGATGTGTCCGTCCGGAGTAAACGCGAGTGCATTACGTCCGTTTCTGGTGGGCATAACACAGTCGAACATGTCGACACCTCTCGCAACCCCCTCGACCAAATCGATCGGAGTCCCTACTCCCATGAGATATCGTGGCCTGCTTTCCGGTAATACGGGACACGTTCCATCCAGCACTCGATACATTTCCACAGGTGGCTCTCCGACGCTAAGCCCGCCAATAGCGTAGCCATCAAAGCCAATCTCGATCAGTTTTTCGGCGCATTGAGTACGCAATTCGACATCAAGGCCACCTTGAACAATTGCGAAAAGAGCTTGGTCTGGTCTAGTCGCAACTACTTTGCAACGCTCTGCCCAACGAATGCTTCGGTGCATGGCGTCAAGAACGTTTTCGCGAGAAGCCGGCAACGCAATCACATGATCCAGGACCATAGCGATGTCGCTACCGAGCTCTTGCTGGATTCGAATGGAATCCTCAGGTCTCAAGTGAATAATAGAGCCGTTTAAATGGGACTTGAACGTGGCTTCTTTTTCCGTAACCTTATTCAAATCCCCGAGTGAAAAGATTTGAAAACCGCCACTGTCGGTTAAGATCGGCTTGTCCCAACCGATGAATCGGTGTAATCCTCCCATTTCGGCAACGAGCTCACTCGTCGGGCGCAGCGCTAAATGATAGGTGTTGCCAAGCATGATGTCGGCACCAGTATCGCGAACTTGCCCAATCGTCATCCCTTTGACGGTACCCTGCGTCCCGACCGGCATAAACGCAGGTGTTTCGACGATGCCATGAGTAAGCGTCAATCGACCTCTCCGCGCACTGGTGTTCGAATCCTTCTTGATTAATTCGAACGGAAATCGACTGTCGGTCACAGATTGCTTACTTTCCAAAGTTATTGACGCATCATCTCTGAGATGACGGTTTCTGGTGAATTAGTCGCAGCAAGCCTAGATGTCCAATAGCTTAACTCAGCTTGACTAGGAGTTCTTTGTAGTAGATTAGTGAAAATGTGCTGAATATAAAAAGAGTCATTGCCAAAGTTCGATCGCAATTGTGGATTGGCTAAAATTCTTTGACGCAAGCTCGCTAATGTATTTCCGCTACGCAAAAATGTGTCCCAGGCCGCGATCTCGTTCGACATCGGTGGACGACCAAGCAAAGACTGGAGCTCTCTGAACAAATCTACGGACGGTGTCGCAAAACCAAAGCTAGGGTAGCCAGCATTCACGATTCCACCTGAGGATGCAGCAGAAAAGTTAGCAGGCTGCAGAACCAAGTCCCATCGTCGCGTAATGTCAGTGGATCGCAACAACATTGGTTGCGAGGAATACATAACTTGATTTCGAGAAGTTATCATCGCTTGCAATTCGTATTGATCAATAGGATCCAAGAAACGAGGGTCCACGTTCAGGGAAAAAGCATAGGGGCCCTGCCGACTGACATTAACCATGGTTCGGCCACCTTGAACCAGGAAAAACGGACGGGAGACATTTCTAAGTTCCACGACCGCAATGGAGTCCGTTGGCAAGAAACCATTGTCGGCCAGTATCAATGAACCAGACAGCGATGTCGCAGTCGACATCATATTGATCGGAACGTTCCGAAGTTGTCGCGATCTGCTGTCGAGAACCAAAAGCGAGATGCGTCCAGAGTTATCCGCAAAATTTCTAGCGACCTCAGCCAATTCAATAATTCGTCCATCAACGAGCCCAATTCGATTGGGACCTGCACCAACAATGATATCGCCTGGGACAATGCCCGCCTGTTGGGCCGCGCTTCCTGGTTGAACTTGAGTCACTATTGCACCGATGTCACGGTTATCAATTCCAACACCGATTCGCCAATCTTGACGAGTGCCCGTCGACCCGAACGAAAATCCGTTGCTGGGCATCGTAGATGAGCCCCAAGCCCCACTTCCGCCCATCGTGTTGCTTCCCATCGTAGTGCTTGGAAAGCTAGGATTGACTCTAGGCAACGCCGATGACAAATCACCTAACCAGCTGCTTTGAGCAAATGCATCGTTTAGTGTGCATACCGAAATGAACCAGCCTGCAAAAAGAATCCACGTCCTGTGCATCATGATGAATAATCCTTAAAATTGATAAGGCTAGTTGTTAGCGGATACGGGGTCCACAGATCATGTCCAATTCTTGATGGACAAAGGAAGGGTCGAGGGGGAAAAAGCCCTCGCGAATTGCTTCGAGTTGACCTTCGCGGCTCAAAATGTAACGCAAGATTTCTTCTCGCAGGCCACCATCCTTCTTCATTTCAGCTCGGTCAAAAACAATGACGAGAGGACGAACCAGTGGATACTGTCCCATGAGAAAACTCTCTTCATTTGCTGGAACGGTGACGCCGTTCAAAACTAAGGGGACAGGTCGTATGCCGGGTTTAATGCTACCGAATCCAGCCAATCCCATCCCGTATGGGTCTTTCGCAATCGCGTCGCACACGGCTCCGTTGGATTCGTGGCTGCCCGCCTCTTTGGTTAACTCTTCTCCGCGAAGGATTACATTTTTGATAAAAGACTTTGTACCGCTTATCTCGCTTCGGCAGTGAAACTGAATTTGCTTTCCTTCGAACTCTCCACCGAGGCCGAGCTCTGACCATTTAGCAACGTGAGCCCCATTCTGACCGGGAGCACGCAACATGGCTTCAAATTGTTCGGGGGTCACACCTTTGAGAGGATTGGAATCATGTACATAAAGTGCAATTGGATCCAAGGCCACAATAACACTTACGGGATCAACGCATTTGCCCTTTTTCAAAGTCTCAATTTCCGCATTGGTTAGTGGCCGACTAACACCAACGATTCGCGTTGGGTCCTTAGCGAGCTCACTCAAGCCAGCGTTAGTGCCATCGACACCCCGGGTCAAAACGACATCTTTATGAAATTGGCGGAAGCGATCTGCCCAAGCCTTTCCAAGCTGCATCATCGTTGTGGAACCGTCCAAAACGATCGACCCCTTCAAGTTCCTTGCGGGGTGATACAACTCGAAAGAATCAACGAGTCTCATAAGAGCTGCATGAGAATTAGCGGCATTCAATTCCAGTTGAACGCCATTAGCCTTAGCTGCATCAGTCGCTGACGACGCAGCGATAGCAGGAGTTGCTGGAGTGCCTCTACCAGGTGGAGGGGCTTGCTGTGCAATGGAATCCACACTTGAAATGCAGGCAATGCATAAGAAAAAAATAGCCGTTGCAGAATGAAAAAAAGAACTCTTCACCGAATCCGCCTCCCTGTTTCGCGTCGAATCTACGTTGCATCCTCAAATCGACATGGCATTAAAGAGAACCAATAATCGAATAAGATCACCGTTCCCTGGTTTTCTAAAACATCCGTCATGCGTAATAGTCTACCAACCGGGATCGTAATCCCTACGCCATTGCCTTATGCCGCAGATTATAGCGAGACACTTCTTTCATGCACAGCCGAGTCCATCAGTCCGCTTCCCGAAGACTAGTTACCTAAAACAGGATTGATTACGTCTCCAGACTTATCAAACGATTCCTTCGTTTTGGCGGCAAGGACCCCCACGCTGGATATAACCGCAACGGCTATTAGCGACGCCATTAGAGCGTACTCGATTGAAGTCGCTCCGCTTTGGTCCGCGACCAGTCGCCAATTTCTTATTTTTGCTAGATATCGTCTCATGGTACCGCGGGGTCGAAAAATTTCTGTTACAAGAAAATCTACGTTTTCCTACGTGCAAAGAGGGGGTTTTCAAGGATTGTCCCGCCGAATTCCTCCAACATAGGGGGCAAAGAGCCATTTAAACAGAACAATCGATATTCTCCGAGCTCCCTCCATTGCCACAAAACGGTCGCCCGCAGAGAGTTTGCCTAAGCCCGACAATGAATCACCCTGGACTGCTTTTGTTGGCAAAAAACTCTGCGCAGCTAACCCGGAGAGGCACATCCCGAAATCCAACCCGTGGCCGATTCGGCCAGTCTTCGGGTATTATGGGATGTGCTAGTGTCGTTGGATCGTATTTTTAAGCTGAGGTATTAAAGTGAATCGCATCTGGTTTCGAATTCTTGGTGTTGGGCTAGGGATTGTTCTAGGGACGGTGGCCGCCGTATCCACAAAAATCCTTCGTGGCCCGTCGAAAGAATCGACAACGACTACTCAAAAAACAGATTCTGCAGAATCAGAAGACGACCCTTGGGAGAACCCTCGTCCGACCGCCCCCCCCGATCCTGGGAAACGAAAGATTCTTTCCCAACTGGTCGAGTCGGCTGCCGCTGAAGAAAAATGGCTTAAGGAATTCGCGTTTACCGACCAGCGCGGCCAGGAGGTTTCAACGAAGTCTTTGTTGGGCCAACCCTATGTTGCGTGCTTTTTCTTTACGACTTGCACCGGGTCGTGCCCGCGACAAACCTCCCAAATGCAATTGCTGACAAAGAAGTACAAAGACCAACCGATTCAATTTTTGAGCATCACCGTCGACCCTGAGACAGACACGCAAGAAATACTCAAAGAGTACTCGGAGCGATTCAGCGCCAACCCGGACAAATGGCATTTCGTTCGAGGTGAGATGGCTTACACCCAACGGGTTGGAACGGAAAAATTCTTTCTCGACGGCGTCGAAAAACGGGGCCACCCAGACCGATTCTGCTTGGTCAATGCGAAGGGAGATGTTGTCGGTTCCTATCTCTGGATGGATATCGACGAACGGGATCTTTTGGAAAAGCACATTGCCGAACTGCTTAATTAAAGTTTTTCGACTTATTGGGGCAATCTGTCTTGCACATTTTCAGGGGAACAAAGGTTTCGAGCGACCATGTCAAAATTGAAGAACCGGGTGTGTGAAAAGCGAGGGCTTTTGGCACGAAAAATGCCGTAGAGGATTCCTAAAGCTTTCGTGCTCCAAAGTGGCAACCAACCGATTCAAATTTTCGACGTATAGGTTGGTTAGGTCGCTCGGAAAAATCAGTCCATATCACAAAAGAGAAAATCATGAGTAGCTTCTCTCCAAATTGGAAATGGCATAATTGGAAATGGTTCGGTGTTTTAAGCATGATGGCGGTTACGACTGCCTATTGGTTCTTTGGTAGCACTTATAAACACAGTCAAACCTATGCACAGCAATTAGCAGACTCCAAAGCCTCACGCGAAAATCTGGATACAGTCGATTTGGCGCGCGCCGATCAACTGTCGAAATTGTTTCGCGAGGTAAGTAAATCGGTGAAGCCCGCCGTTGTAAGCATTAAAAATGTGGTCGAAGCTAACATTGTTCGACGCGGAGCGCCCCGAACGATTGAGGATCTGATCAATGGCTACGGTGCCGAATCGGAGATGGGAGAAGTTGAGAAGCGAAGAATGGAAAACGGTCTGGGGTCTGGTGTTATCTTCCGACCTGACGGATATATTCTCACTAACTTTCACGTCGTAAAAAACGCGACAGTCCTCGAAGTCTATTTAAGTGATAACCGGCAGTTCGATGCTACCGTTGTAGGAACCGACCCTAAAACGGATTTGGCTGTTCTAAAAATCGAAGCCGACAACCTAGCCCACGCACCTCTCGGGGACTCTGGACTTATGGAGGTGGGTGACTGGGTGCTCGCAATTGGCAGCCCTTTTGGACTAGCTCAAACGGTTACATCTGGCATTGTTAGTGCTACAGAAAGAACCGACCAAGGTATCACGGATTACGATAACTTCATCCAAACCGATGCCGCTATAAACCCAGGTAACAGTGGTGGACCACTTGTGAATCTGCGAGGCGAAGTGATTGGAATTAACACCGCAATCGCGTCGAGAAGCGGTGGTTACAACGGTATTGGATTTGCCGTTCCAACAAACACGGCGCGCCGAATCGTTTCCGACATCATTTCCAAGGGGCGTGTCTCACGCGGTTACATTGGCATCGCACCCGAAACACTTTCCTCCGAGATTGCCGAACAACTTGGTCTGCCCTCTCAAACCAAAGGTGTCCGCATTGCCAGCGTTTCTCGCCGGTCTCCTGCTGAGGCTGCTGGATTGATCCCCGGTGACATCATTATAAAAATTGGAGATACAGCGATAACAACCAGTACTTCAGTGATGAGAATCATTGGCGAAACCAAGCCTGGTGACGCTGTTAAGGTTACTTATCTACGCAACGGACAGTCGATGGAATCGTCGGTCAAAATTTCCGAGTTCGATGAGACTCAAGTCAGCCGCAGACTCGAATTGCTCGAGAAATACGGCATCGAAGTAGAAGAAGTATCTCCGCAACTCATGCGAGAACTAGATATGAATAAGCCGGAGGGAGTTGAGGTTGTTTCGGTGCATCAACAAGGACCGTTTCGAAGGCTTCCCGCAGGCCTACTTATCAAATCCGTAAACGGTGCGACAATCAGCTCACCTGAAAAATTCTATTCCGCAATCGAAGAAGCAATGGAAGCAGGATCGTTGAGAATGGTTGTTAGAGATGCAGAAAACGAATTCTTAGTGCGGGTCCTCTAAACCAACGAACGATAACAAGCGTTAACCACAATCAACTGTAAAAGAGAGGCGGCACAGCTACCTCCTATCGCAGGCTTGGGTGGACTCTCTCGTAGCCGAAGTCGCCAGACTTTGGAACATGTGCAAGCCTGCGTCTGTTTGTACAATTTTCCGGAAAGATAATGTTCTTTCATATGACTCTATTGATTTCGCATTTTTGGTCGCTCTTACTACCAACAGTAAAGCTTACCGCCCTGCCAAGGAACCCGAACCTTGCTAAATCTCGAACAACGCAAGGCGTTCCAAAAAGTCCGCATACGCTGCCGACTCCGGGCGAGTTCTCTTAGTTAGCAATGTGAAGCCGAATTGGTTTCGATTCTCGATGTTCCAATACAGTAGAACAATTGCCTATAGTAGAACAATTGCCCTCAATTGTTCCGCACGCCGGTTAGCTATCTAAAGTGAAGAACGGCAAAGAGATTAGTACCGGCCGACTCTTGGCCCCGCAGTTGAAAAGGCTCTCGACGTTCCACGAACAATTGAGGGCAATTGATCTACTATGGTATGGAGGAACTGGTACTTCCGTCGGCAACCTGAGTTATATTTGGGATACAAACAAGAACAAAACTTCCGAGACTATTGGCGGAACGATGAGCGGTTACGGGTTCACTTCAGCAGGCACCAGCTACGACGACGAAGATCGTCTCACGGGCTTCGCTCGCACAAACGGAACCTTGACTCAGTCTTGGAATCTGACCAAGGTCGGAGATTGGACGAGCGTTACCACCAACGGTACCGCTCAAAATAGAACCCACGGTCCGACCGCACGAGGGTAGGACTCTTGTAGTGGACGACGCTAGGAGGCCATTTGCACGGGAGACCGCCTGTTACATTGCTAATAAGATTCGTGCCATATTCGTGCCAGACAGTCGGGCCT
>JBKDKR010000073.1:0-2269 GCA_046344995.1 Pirellula sp. | reverse complement strand
ACATCAAGATTTGGAAACTTAACAGAAGCGTCCTCTACTTGAGTTGTTCGCTGAATCGCGTCATAGATCTCACCGCGATGGATCACAACAGATTTGGGAGCATCGAACCCGATACGAACTTTGTCCCCTCTGATCGCGACACCCGAAACGACCACCTCATCGTTGATGCGAACCGTTTCGTTTTCCTTTCGACTAAGAATTAACATTTCTACCTCCGTAGATGATTTGAAAATTTCCCCACCCGCCACCATGACGGGTGAGGACCAAAAACTCCCTGCCACGGGAAACCGGGGGAGCGGGAATCGAACCCGCGTAGATCGGCTTATGAGACCGATGGTTGATCCATCACAACTTCCCCCAATAACGCCCGACCGGTCACGCCCACCCGATCGAGCTACACGCCCCACAAGGGCTGTGTACTAACTTGCAGACTTGCGTCTTACCCTGCTTTGAGACTCGATCATCCCTGGTCGATTGAGCTCCGAAGATGGAATTCTCCACCGTTTCACGGGAGATCCTTTAGGTGCAATGTTGATTGCCTCAATGTCTCCACGTTCAATGCGTCGAAGAATCGTTTCGTAGTTCACACACCAGGCTTTCGCCAACTCTCTTGCGGTAACGAATTGTTTCTTTGCAGTACTCATGCAGGAATAATATCTACACATATCGATATTTGCAAGGCTTGTGTTTGCACATTACTTCAATTACAGTCGTAAGTGATTGCGCCGCAAGGAAATAAATTTTTTAGTGTTGACATCCGTCGACACATGTAGACGCTTGTCGATATGGGAAAAGAAGCGATATCACCGATTACTGCGGCAGAGGCACAGGTCGCCTTGCGCAGACTTGAGTACATAATCTCCGCATTGCCAGAACTAGTGGACTGGTTTGCCGCGAATCCCGATCAACAACAGCTCTGGTGTTTTCGAGTCGCTAGTTTGGATGAAGGCATTCGACGACTCGAGGCATTTGTTCCCGAAATGAGGAAAGCGATGCTCGCGCACGCCAGGGGTAGCACACAAGGGCCGGATAGCACCAAGACCAGGAAGAAGAAATCTGCGGAGTCAATGCTCGATACTGCCATAAAGAAAACCACGGCAAACAGAAAGAAACCTAAGTCTAGTTAATAGCAGTCCCACCATAATTTTCATCGAAGCCCGAAATATGCCCTCCAATCCAATCAACCTGCTGGTTTCCTTCCCGGTCTACTTCTTAATAAACTCACCGATTCGGTGCGAAACCGGCTTAGATGGCAAAGCGTTTGCGAACGCTAATGTAGGCGACAAAGTATGCGTTGCCATGTTTCACGATGATCTCGAAGCCGAGAAATTCGCAGCCAGGTTTGGATTGCGAGGAGCTTCCATTTGTAAGTGCGTTGATGATCAACAACTGGTTCAAACCCTTGCACGATGTAAATCCAAGTTCGGATTCAAATACACAGGTTTCCCAACCACAAAAGAAGACGGTAGTTTCCACATAGTTTCGATCGATGAATTTCAACATGCATTCCAGCTCTGACATTCCGACGGATACGACAATCGGAGCCACCTTCCGACACTTCTCAACACCTTAAGATTCTAAAAAGCTCATGCCTGAAAAACCAAAGATTCAGATTACCCAGAAGCCGGAGTGGTATGTGATGGGTACGGATGGTGTCACCTACGGACCATTCGAGATCAACCAGATAACGGACTACATCAAACAGGGACGGATCACGGCGGAAACCAGAGTTCAGCATCCTAAACATACTGGTGGCGTCTGGGAGTTCGCCTCCAAGGTATCATTCCTATCGCAGTTCTTTCGCGTAGCAACTCCTCCACAACAACAGATCGACCTATCTCAGGTTCAGTCTCGAGTTGCATCGAAGAGCGATACTTCAGGTAAATTCATGGATCTGTTTGATCTGTCCTTTAAACGATTTGCAACTCCCTGGGTCGTTAGGATATTGTGGGTCCTGTTTTTAGTTCTATGGCTAGTTATCGATGTTCTCTTGCTTCTGACAGTGTTTTCATCGTTTCTTGTTTCAATTAAGGAGGCGTTTAGCGGAGACTCTGATCGCTTGGTAGCGATGATTCCCTCTTTGATGATTTTGGCTCCAGTATTCCTTATCTACAAAGTTGGATCGCTTTTGCTTTTCCGCCTAGCATGCGAAGGTCTGATAATCCTCTTTGACATCCGCAACCAGCTGATTCTACTCCGAGAGTCGCGGCAGTAACCACGCCCAACAACCACACCCCTTCAACAAGCATTGAAAAGATCTACTCCATGG
>JBKDKR010000072.1:0-24483 GCA_046344995.1 Pirellula sp. | reverse complement strand
AGCCAAGCAAGCTCGCCAAGAAATGCTCGAATCATTGGCCATGTTCAATGACCAGATGATGGAAATGCTGCTCAGCGAAGAACCTGTACCGGAAGATCTGATTCACGAAGTCACTCGCAATGCGTGCCAAACGCAAGGTTTGACCCCGGTTTTCCTCGGCACCGCATTCAAGAACAAGGGCGTCCAGACTCTGCTCGATGCCATCGTTCGCTACCTCCCATCGCCGCTCGATCGCCAGATCAAGGCAAAGGAACACGCAGCCCCACATAACGAATTCCCGCTCTCTCCTGACCCGAACGGCAAGTTCGTCGGCATGGCGTTCAAGATCGTCGAAGATCCGTTCGGTCAATTAACCTTTATGCGAATCTACCAAGGTAAGATCAGCAAAGGTGAAATGTACATCAACCAGCGTACCGGCAAGAAAGAGCGATTCAGCCGAATCGTCCGCATGCACGCTGACAAACGAGAAGAAATCGACTCGGCTGAGGCCGGTGACATCGTCGCGATTATGGGTATCGATTGCGCGAGCGGTGAAACCTACTCAAACGACCGCGACTATTGCACACTCGAAAGTATGTTCATTCCGGAACCTGTTATCAAGGTTGCTGTAACTCCAGCTAGCCGTGCAGACGCCGACAAGATGAGCAAGGCTTTGAACCGTTTCCGTAAAGAAGATCCTACGTTCCAACTCTACAACGATGAAGAGACAAGCGAAACGATCATCTGCGGAATGGGTGAGTTGCACCTTGATATCTACGTCGAACGTATGCGACGTGAATACAAAGTCGAAGTTCAAGTGGGTGCACCGAAGGTTAGCTACCGCGAATCACCGGGTATGGCTCAAGACTTCAACTATAAGCACAAGAAGCAAACTGGTGGATCCGGTCAGTTCGCTCACATCGTAGGTTCGTTGACCCCGATCGACCCAGAAGGCGAAAAGACGTTCGTATTCGAAGATCACGTAACCGGTGGTCGGATTCCAAAGCAGTTTATCCCACCTGTGGAAAAGGGCTTCCGCGATTCGATGTTCAAGGGTCCTTTGGCAGACTTCCCTGTTGTGGGCGTGAAGATTGACTTGAATGACGGTAGCTACCACGACGTTGACTCAAGCGAACGAGCGTTCTACATCGCCGCTTGTGACTGCTTCCGCGAGACCATGAGAGCATCTCAGCCAGTCTTGCTCGAGCCGATCATGCGATGCGACGTTGAATGCCCTGAACTCGACCAAGGTTCAGTGGTTGGTGACATCATTTCCCGTCGGGGACTGATCACTCAAACCGACACTCGTGACAAGATTTCCTACATCACGGCAGAAGTTCCCTTGGCGAACACGTTCGGTTACGCAACTGACTTGCGCAGCATGACCAAAGGCCAAGGAACGTTCTCGATGGAACTCGCCAAGTACTCGGTCGTTCCACGAAATCTCCAAGACGATATCATCTCGGAACGCAAGAAGCAGTTGGCAGCACGTAACGCGTAGTACGTCCAAACGTTGATAGCAAATTTAGAAAGGGCCTGGTGTATACCGGGCCTTTTTTGTTTTCTAAAACTCACCCAGTGGCGCAGTGTTTCACAACGGTGAAGCAATTTGCTTTAACTTTGCAATCAAGATGCTATTTGCCGCTTCTCTGCATCAGCTTGGATTTATCAACAATCACATTTAAGAATGTACGACGAATGGCGTCATAGCCTCTATCGTTAGGATCCTCAATATTGGTGAAGTACCAATAGTTGGGATCTTCCCAGTCGTAGGTTTTCCTCCAGAACTGACGACAATGTGAACCATGTCCAAGGAACGCCTCATACAGAGGAACCAAATGCACATTGTCCCGTGATTCAGCAGCCTCAGCAATAACTGCATTGTAAGCAGCATGGATGGCCAACCCATCTGGCCAATGTGGCAGATAAATACTCGGGGCATCACCAACACCGTCGGTAGGATCGTAAATGTTCGCCAAATAGATTTCGCAGCCGCCCGGAAATCGTTCGTTGATAAGATCTAGCATGGTCGATAGTCGCTGACGAAACGATTCGATCCACGGCCTGGCTTGCTCCAAGCTTGCACCATACATAGCGCATTCTCGCGGTGCTGATCTGCCGTAGCTGTGTATAAGATCGTTCCCTCCGGACGTCATCACCACGATACCAAACACATCGGCAGGTTGAGCTTGGAGCTTCTCTTCAATAGTCTCCAAGTGCTGCCTGGATTCTGAACCAGACATAGCTAAGTTTTTCGACGTTAGACTTGGCAAAACGGGTAATAGTGATTTACCAGCCATATCATCAAACTCGTCAGACGGGTTTTGAAGTAATCGATTAAAGAACGTAAGACGTTGCGAGCTAGCTCCTAGTCCGGCGGTGATACTATCGCCAATTCCAACCACATGGACCTTACGCTCAGTCCAGATAGCTCGAAAAGGTTCCGAATTTACTTCCGGCCCTGCAGGACCAGAACCTATTGGTCGCGCTAGGAAAAAATTGACATAAAAAAGAGACACCGCAATCGCCAAGACAGCACATGCGATAAGCAGATAAAGTCGACGTTTAGAAGCGAGGATCTTCATGCATATACTCCTTGATGAAAAAGTCTATAACTCATACATCGATTTGGCTCGTTTGAAGTCAGAATCTTCAGCATAATCGACGATTGGTTTTGGCAGCCAGCTACGGAAGGTCAATCCGAACCGTTTCCGCAATGATTTCGTCGAACGAGTCTCTGTTTCGCCAATTCTGGCTGGCCGTACCGTTATTCGTGGCAAGCTGAACAAAGTAGATTAATTGTCCTCAATTGTTCAGCACGCCGGTTTGCTTTCGAAAGCCTCAAGAAGATCGTCTCACGGGCTATGCTCGCGCTAGTGGAACCTTGACTCAGTCCTGGAATCTGCCCAAGGTCGGAGACTGGACCTGCGTTACCAGCAACGGCACCGCTCAAAACCGACCCCACGGTCCGACCCACAAGGGCAGGACACTTGTAGTGGACGACGCTAGGAGGCCATTTGCACGGGAGACCGCCTGCGGCATCGCGGTGCGCTTGCCATTCTTGGTTTTCAGCCCGGCAGGGCGGCACATGTCTGCCCGGGCCGTGCCCTGTTAACTCGGTTTGGCTCATCTCTGCCATCACTTCGCCGAGCCCTTCGATTTACATCATCTGTAGGCCGTAACAAGTCGCAACGCGACGCAGTTACGGCACAGCGCGCCGAGACTAAATTGACTAGTCAGTATAGGGCTGAATTGCAGTAAACTCCTGCCGTAACTTCGCCGAGCCTTGTTACGGCCTACGTCGAATAAGCCTACCACATCTACTTCGGCTCAACAATTTGTTGTATCGAATTTAGACTTCCTGCGGAGTGAGTGGAACTTTTACCGCTGGGCCATGTTATATGAATCGTTGCCGTGTTTGCTTCGCCGAGTCCAAAATGAAGCCTCGTGCCATAGTGACTCTGGTAACCGCGACCTAAGTGGACCATAGCGATTTGCTTACCACGATCGGTTTGTACCATAACCTTTGCTCCAGCCGCGTCACGGTTGGATTGAGATCCTATCAACTGAATTTGGAGCCACTTATTCTGAGCAACCGACGAATATTTCGATGTTGCTTGGTTTCTAAGAAGCTGTGGTTTAGCCCCAGAATTAAGAACGACAATGTCGATTCGTCCGTCATTATCTAGGTCATCAAAGCCTGCTCCGCGACTACTCTCTTCAAGCTGAAGTGCATCGCCACCTAGATTCGTCACATCGAAAAAGCGACCAGATCCATCGTTTTGTAAAAGATAATTCTTCACTTTCACTTTAGTGCGATCGTCTATGAACCGTATGTTGTCGAGAAAATGTCCACATGCGATGTAGACATCCTTATCCGCATCATTGTCGAAATCCTCAAGCCCAACTCCCCAACTGACATGTGGATACAGCGTCGGCTCGATTTTCGAAATATGTGTAGCATCCTCGAATACGCCATCGACAATTTGTCGATAGAGAACCGGCATCTCGTCTTGGTAGGTCGTTGTGAAGAAATCGACGAGAAGATCGCCATTTAGATCAGCGACTTCAACCCCCATATTTCCATTCGCTCGGCCAGCACGATCAATTGCAACACCACTTATGGCTGCGTCTTCTGTGAACTTACCAGTACCATCATTGATAAACAGAAAGTTTGAAAAACTATCATTGGCGACAAAGATGTCGGGAGCGTCGTCTCCATTAAAGTCCCCCGCAATCACTCCCATCCCTGGATTTGGCGAGACTCGGATCCCTGCGTCATTTGAGATATCATCAAAGGAGCCATCTCCAAGATTCCGGTACAAGAAATGATCCTCTGCAGGAAAGTCCTTAGGACCTGGATGGAATAGATAATCACCGATCCTCTGCTGGAAATGTTTATCAAACGTGAACTTCTGATAGTTTGCCACATAGAGGTCCAAGTTTCCGTCGCGATCGATATCGACGAAACAAACTCCAGCACTGAACTTCGAACCGTTGGAGATCAATGAGTTGCTTGGCCAAGCAGAGAAGCTACCGTCACCATTGTTTTCGTAGAATACGTTTGGTCCGAAATTACTCACATATAGATCCATATCACCGTCGTTATCGTAGTCCCCTGCCACAGCACCAAGACCATAGCTCACGTCCCCTACACCTGCCGAATCGGTCACATCTGCAAACCTCCAGTTTCCTTGATTTCGATAAAGCCTGTTCTTTGGTTTTACCTCCGACGCATCAATTTGGTTCGGCGACGGATTCAAGATAGACCCGTTTACGAAGTAGATATCAATCAGTCCATCTCCGTCGAAGTCAAAGAGTGCGATACCTGAAGACATCGGTTCGACGACATAACGTTCGCCACGAGCGCCATTTTCATGGACAAAATCAATACCCGATCCAGCAAGCATTTCTACGAACTGAGCATCCCAATTCTTATTTGGAGAAAGCGGAACACTTTGGACATCGTCCTGGGGCAGGCAAATCCCAAACGAGTTCATCAGGGCAATGAAAGCGAAATAAACAAGGAGAAGATAGATGCTCATCGCCTAAAGAATCGCGACTGGTGAAAAGAAACGAATAATAACAATCGTACACCGTTGAACGAGCTTTGCCCAAGGTTGGACAGACCGAAAACCCCTGAATTGCTACCGAATTGAGACGATTAGGTCAGTCAAGCCAAAGATAAATTTGTGGTTTATCGATGTCCAACCGGAAAATAAGGGGCGACGGACGATTCAAGCTTGAGGATCCCTGACATGCCGTTTACATTAACAACCGAGAGTCAGCAAGGTGTAGCGGATTGTCTTTAGATCGATTTTACACAATGAACCAAGCCATTAACCCGAATCCAAACTTCTTTCAGACAGGATTGCTCCTGGTCATGGTTGCAGCAATTGCCGGGGCTGGATCCTATGGATTGTATCGCTACGCAAGTACGATCGAGGACCAGGCGATGGAAGCCGATGCCTCGACGGGTGAGCAGGAGCGAGTTAATGGCGATGTATCCACATCGAATCTTTCAACTAACGCGGCGATTTCGAAAACTGGGGCTAACGACCAAGCGAATCTTATCCAGCCAGCTGGGACTACCAGCGAACCCTCCATCGATTTAAAGAAAAACGCTGCCGTTACTGGCCCAAAGGAACCATCTGTTGTATTGCCCGATTTCGCTGTTCCACTGGACCCGAGCGAATTTGAGACGGAATGTGAGCGTTTCGTCGAAGAACTCGCAACTCGACAGCCGGACAACCCGCTAGCTCTTAATGTGGTGGCGATGTACTACTCGCAAATGCAGCAAACCACCAAAGCAGATGAACTCTGGAAGAGATGCGTCCAGTTAGCACCCAATGACCCCATTTATTACTTCAATTGGGCGACGAACTACCTCAATCGGAGTGAAAGTGAATTGGCTTTGCAAGTAATGGAGAAAGCCATTTCCAACGGTTTGGATCGCAGCATTTTCACCTATCAAATTGCGATTTCGCTTGCCAATCTATCTCGCGACACCGAAGTGGAAGAACTTGTTTCCAAGGAACCCAACAATGGAAGTGACAATCCCTCACTCCTTTTGTTGCTAGGACAGTCACAAGTGAAGCTTGGGAAAATCACAGAAGCACGGGCCAGTTTTGAATCGGCCAAAACGGGAGGTGTCTACAACAAGGCATTGGTAAACGGTCTGCTGACATGCAGTGTTAGACAAAAGGATAAGGAAGCGGCGGAAAAATATCGCAAGGAATTAGAATCGTTCGCGAGCGAGCAGCAAGAGTTTGGTCAAAAGCAGTTTGACAAAAGATCCGAAGTTGAGATGCGAAGGTTTGGGCTTGGAATCATAGGCGAATCCATTGAGGTTTTAAGACGGGCGGGAGATCTCGATTGGGCTGAAGCAGTTGGCTTAAGGGCGATTTTTCTAGACCCGAAGAATGTTGATGTTTACCGGCTGATGGCTGATGTTTATAGGGACCGTCAAGAACCACAAAACGCGATGGTCGTTTACGAGAGACTTTCCAGTTTGCAACCAACCGATGTGTTAAATCACTTGTTTCATGCTAGAGCATCTGCAGACGCAGGACATATTGCCAAAGCGGAAGGCTTGTTAAAGTACGCTGTTGCACTAGCACCACTGGATCCATCTTGCTTCGCCACGATGGGAGAGTTCTTGCTAGAGCAAAGACGGGCCAAAGAGGCCGCCTGGTATTTGAGACATGCTGTTCAGTTAGACCCGAGCCGCGAAGGCAGGTCGTTATACATTCGCTCGTTACGAGAATCTGGTGACTTGGAGGGAGCGAAAGCTCAAGAAGAGATCCTAAACAAGGCTTCAGAAGTTCCTCGCGTGAGGGCAAATCCATGAGTTTTCTTATTTCGAAAGCTACTTGCGGCTCAAAACTCAGATTCTTGGAAAACGGATGGTTACTCACTCTCAGAGTTGTAACGATCTTTGGATTGTTTGTATCGAGTTCGGTATCTGGATTATTTGCGCAGCAGTTAAACAACATTGCGAGCTTCCGAATGAAGGACATATCCCCTGACACGGGGATTGTTTGGGAGCACTCAACCGGGCAAAGTGGCATGGGTTACTTGGTAGAAGGGGTAACAACGGGGCTAGCTAGCTTTGACTATGATTTAGACGGATTTGTGGATATATACTTTTTGACAGGCAGAAGCTTAAGAGAGCCCGCTAAGGATGTCGGCCGAGACAATGCACTGGTAAGGAATCGGGGTGGGTTCCAATTTTTGGATGTAACAGGCCCGAGCTTGACGAGCGACAAGTCATTCGGTCTCGGAGCCGTAGTAGCCGATTACAACCAAGACGGTTTTCCCGATTTGTATATCAGCAACTACGGACCAAATCGCCTACTAATGAACGCAGGCGATGGGACGTTCGAGGACGTAACGAGCGTCAGTGGCACAGGCAATGGTGATAAGTTCGGAGGAGGTTGCGCTTTTTGCGATTTTAATGCGGACGGAATTCTGGATCTTTACGCCGGAAACTACGTTGACTTTACGTTAGAGAATGCCGTTTTTATAGAACGAAACGGCAAGATATTTCATTCCGGGCCCGTTTACTACAAGTCCGTTCCCGACACACTTTTTTTCGGTAATGGTGATGGTACTTTTTCTGATGTAAGCATGTCCTCTGGAATCGGCAAACATGCTGGACCAACGATGGGGCTAATTGCAGCCGATCTAACAGGAGATGGGCATCCCGACGTTTACACATGCAATGACGGAAAAGCCAACTTTCTGTTCGTGAACGACGGCAAAGGTAACTTCACTGAGGAAGCGTTAATTGCCGGGTTAGCATTTGACTTTAGGGGAACCGCAAACGCATCCATGGGTGTCGACATTGGAGATTACGATGGCGATGGTTTATTTGATTTGATTACGACCAACTATCAAAATGAACTACCTGTTTTGTATCACAATTTGGGAGAAGGAGTTTTTGAGGACGCCTCGACATCTGCACGAGTCGCCGAATCAATCATCCCGCATGTGACATGGGGAACATCTTTTATGGACTTCGACAATGATGGACAACTCGATTTATTCATTGCCGCGGGTCATTTTGATGATGCCGAAATTAGTGACGATCGAACGGCAAAGAAGGTGCGAGACTTTTTAATGGTGAATCGCAACGGGAAGTACATTGATGTTTCTGCGCAAGTTGGTTTAACAGCGGTCGAATCCTCGAGAGGTGCTGTGTTTGAAGACTTCGATAACGATGGAGACATTGATATCGTCGTGTTAAACGCTAATGCAAAACCCACAGTGTATCGAAACGACTCTGAGTCCAAGCATAGTTTTGTTGCATTAAAGCTTGTTGACACAAAAGGCAATCGCGATGCAATTGGGGCGAGGGTACATGTAGAGCGTCAGATTCTTACAAAAAACTTCGTTGTTGTTAGCGGCAGAGGCTATCAAAGTCATTACGGCGATCGATTGCACATTGGCCTAAATCAACTCGAAGATACAGAGCTACGAATCACGGTAAATTGGGCTGACGGAGAATCCGAGACTTTTCAGGTTGTGCCCAACCGTATCAATGTTATTCCTCGCGGCGGTCAAGCTTATGAATTGCCCTTGAAGCATTGAGCGAAGAATCCATCAATCATCCAGACAATCTTTTTATCTTTTCATTCTTTTTCAATTACGAGAACAGAAGCAATTTATTATGGTCAAGTTGTTATTGGGAACGTGTATCGTTGTGGCAGCATCCTTGGCAGCCTGGGGTTTAATCATGAAGACTCACCCGGTCTTTGTAGCAACTGAAGCTCTCGATGCATCTCGGAAGGCAGGAGTCTTGACCGAAGAGATGTCTGCAGCCGTCGACCTCGAGGACTTCAAGAGCGCGTTGGTAACCTTTGCGATTTGGGGAGGCATTGTCGGCTTAGCATTTGGACTCGCTAGTCCACTGAACAAAACAAAGCTCCCCTTGCGAGCAATACTGGGAGTTGTTCTTGGAGTTGTTGGCGGTTTGGCAGCTGCATATATCTCCAATCGTTACGCTCGCCTTTCAGAGCCACCACTCGACTTTAGCACTTATTGGTTAACTCGCTGGATTGTCGTACTATTGCCGTTGATCGCATCACTGGGAATTTCCTCGACAATTTTCTCATGGAATGCAAAGAACGCCGTCGAGAACATTGTTCGAGTTGGAGTCGGTGCGGTACTAGCGATATGCGTTTATGTTTTTTCCATGGGCTTTTTGACTCCCATCGAGCAGTCGCAGTACATTTTCCCTGGCTTTAAGTCAAACTCGGCACTGCTAATGACCGCCGTCGGAGCATTATCATTTCTTATGATATCACTCAAGACCGGCAAAGCAGCGGAGTCGATGAAGGGTGAGACCAGCGAGGCAGTTTTGAATAATGCCCCATAGTGGGGTTAGCTAATTTGGTTTTCGAGCTTAGCGGCGGCTTATTTTCCTCTTTTGCTGCACAAACGTGGTTTACTTACCCCGTGACTTCTTGTAAAATTTACGGGTTAAGTACTCACCATTTTGGTTGAATTTCTCTTCATTTTTGTTCGGAGTATTTTATGAAGCGTTCTTTCCGTCGAGGGTTTACCCTCGTAGAGCTGCTGGTGGTAATTGCCATCATCGGTATTTTGGTTGGATTGTTGTTGCCTGCGGTACAGGCAGCACGCGAAGCTGCACGACGAATGCAATGCAGCAACAATCTCAAGCAATTGGGATTGGCAATGATGAACTACGAGTCTGCGTACAAGCGATTCCCTGCCATGGGTATCATGAACGACACGAGCCCAGGATTGGGACGTGAAGGAAACACCTATGCGTGGACGATTGCAGTCTTGCCGTTCATCGAGCAGACACCTCTTTACAACAACATGATGGGTCGAGCTCGTCCCAACGGCATTGGGCTTCCTCGCCCATGGGCTGGTATCGGCGGATATGTCGATGCTGAGGAGCAAGCTTGGGGACGTACCCAACGCAATTGGACAGTTGACATTCCATCCTTTATCTGTCCATCGGATCCACCACCACCAGATCGAGGTGAAAGCCCGAGCTTGTTGAACTACAAGGTCTCGATGGGGGACACTTACTTCCAAAACCACTTCCCAGTATCCGCTTGGGGTACTCGAGATAACCGTGGTGTGTTCCACATCAACCGATTCTTGCCGATGGCAGGCATCAGTGACGGAACCTCGAATACAGTTCTTCTTGCTGAAGTTGCTGGCGGTGGTGCACCTCGTGACCTTCTAGGTGGCGTCGCTCAAAACATGAGCGCATGGGACCCTGCGAGCTGCCAAGCTCGGGTTGGTATGGTTAACGGTCGTCGTCAATTGACAGGTGCTGTTCGTGAAATTTGGCGACCAGTTTCTGGTAGAGCATGGGACGGCCGCCCATACTTCTGCGGCGTTACCACAATGTCCGCTCCAAACGGTCCACACTGCAACTGGGGTGGTGGTGACTGGAACGAGTCTATGGTTCCTGCAAGCAGCTTCCACACAGGTGGCGCACAAGCTGCAATGGCAGACGGGTCCGTGCAATTCATATCTCAAAGCATTGACACTGGAAATCAAACGATTGTTCAGCAAAGCAATGCTGGCGGTCAAGAGCTGTTCGGTGGACCATCTAACTACGGCGTTTGGGGAGCACTCGGAACCCGCAACGGTGGCGAAACCAACGCGAGCGTAAACAACTAGTCGACATGCGATAGTTTAAGTATCATGCGTGCGGGTCTCATACCTGCACGCATTTTTTTTGCCCTGACATACCCGTTCCGATTTTCGATTGTGGAGTTTTATCATGTTCCGATTTTTACCAGTCCTCGCAATTGTTTTGCTTGCATCGTGCGGGGGACCTAAGCTAACTAAAGTATCAGGCGTTGTTACCTACAAGGGGAAGCCGATAGAAAACCTGACTGTTCAATTCGCACCAGATGGCGGTGGTGTCGTGGGAGCGGCAACGACTGATGCAACTGGGAAATACGACATTGGCTGCTCATTGGGATGGGGGGTTCCTCCAGGATCGTATTCCATTAATCTCAAGCCTCCTACAAAAACTGTAGCTGGCGATTCCTCCAACCCGATGGCCGGTTTAGCTCAGGGCACTCCTGAGTACGAAGCAGCTTACAAAAAAGCAATGTCGGGAGGAGCACGCCCAAACGACCAGTATAAGCAGGTGAAGGACAAAGACTCATTGCCCGACGAGTATCAAAGAGGAAAACTTAAAGCGATGGTCCAAGATGTTGGTAGTCAAGTTCTCGATTTCAAGATCGAGTAATCCTAGCCCAAGTCAAAAGTTCGCGTAAACTATTAAAATAAGATAGCCAACCTAGAATCGTGCTTATGAAGTGAGTGCGAATCCGGTTGGCTTTCTAACTTGAATGGGGCTTTCGATACGTATGCTTGAGTTCAGATTTCTTGTCCAAACATAAAACATTTCTTGATGTGAGCATTTTATGGGCTGGCAAAAGCTTGTGGTTCTTTTAACAGTCGGACTTCTGATGTCGGGCTTGGTTATAGGCGTAGTTGTCTTGCTAACGCCTCTTGAAGAGCTAACGGAGGAAGAGAAAGAGGCATATCTCGCCGAGCAACGTCTCAAGCTTTCGCAGATGACAACCGAATCGTCTCCCACAGCCCCCCCTCCTTCCCCCTCAAAGGAACAACCTAAAAGACAATCCCCAACGATATCGCTTCCCATCCAGCCCAAGATTTCAGAAACGCAAGTGGTCCATGATCAAGTACGAGAAATGGTCGAGGGCCTAGTTGTAAAGTTCCCGTCAGATCCGGGAAGTTGGCATATCGCCGCGCAAACGTACGCCGAGCTCAATCAATCTGAAAAGGCAGAGGAATACTGGAAAAAATGCCTGGAGCTCAAACCTCAACACTTCGGTCCTTACCTCGGGTTAGCCGAAGTTCTTACGGAGAAAGGTAGGTTTCAAGATGCGGTCGAAGTTCTGAATCGAGTATTTGCGCAGGGGGGCTCATCTCCCGAGGTTTACACCAAGTTAGGAGAAGCTCTTGAGAATTTGGGGCAAATCCCAGAAGCGAAAGCCATGTTTGCAAAAGGTTTTGATTTGTTTCCTGATGAACCAGGCCTGCTATTGCGTCTAGGCAGAACTCAAGCACAGTCAGGAGAACTGGAATTGGCGGAAACGAACATCCGTGAGGCAATCAAACGCGAAGGCGAAAATCAACAGAACCTACTTGTACTAAATGGTGTTCTTGCGCGACTTAACAAACGAGATGAAATTACAATCGTTCGCGAAAAGCTTCGCAACTTAACCTCTTCCGAAAAAAAAACCGAGCAGACCAAATCATCATTCCAAGAGGGATATGAAAAGGCTCTTTCAGAATCTATGAGCCAGGTATACGAATCGGCAGCATCGGTCTGTTTGCAGCAACGAGACTTGCCAGGTGCCGAGAAGCTTTACATGCAGTCTCTCACCATTGATCCTAACTTATTGTCTTCGATCAAAGGGCTCTCTAGCGTTTTCCTAGAAGAAAAGAGATGGGAAGACTTGATATTGGTGCTTAACAGACTGATCGAAGGAGAACCGGATCAGTTTATTCACAAAATCAATTTGGCGAGTGCGCTAGTACAAGTTGGCGATATGGAGTCGGCAGAAAAGACCTTAGTAGATCTAGTAAAGAATGCCCCAACCTTTGACTTGGGCAAAATCGCACTGTGCAAACTGTATTTGGGGGCCAACCAAGCCAACAAAGCGGTAGATTTGATTAGGGAGGTTGCGGATTCGAAACCTGACGCGTCTGTCTTTATTCTCCAGGCCGCAATTTTGGAAGCTGCAGGAGATAAAATCGGTGCTCAGACTGCAAAACAAAATGCCGATCGGTATAAAGCCGATAGTTCATCCCGCTAGAAGAATACGAACCGGAGAGTAATTCTATGCGTTCGTTTCTAAGCTGCGTAATCAGATTGTCTTTGCTTGGAGTATTTTTTATTCTCAGCCAGGATGCACGCTGCCAAGTTATTGAATCAAAAATCCGCTTTGCCGACATTACCGACTCAAGCGGTCTTTTGTTCAAGCATCAAGATGGCAGCGACGGCAATCGCTATCTCATTGAACTCATGGGTGCAGGCATCTGTTCTTTCGATGCCGACGGAGATGGTTTGGTTGATGTCTTCATGCTCAATGGGTACGAGCTAACGCACGGTGGTCAGCGAAACCCAGAGGACAAATCCTCATGCACGCTTTTCAAGAATCGAGGTTCATTAGCGTTTCTTGATTGCACGCAACAGAGCGGCGTCTTCGTGAATGGTTATGCATTAGGAGCCACAGCCGGAGATTTCAACCATGACGGCTTTAACGACCTCTATATCTCAAATTATGGTGCCAACGTCCTACTTGTGAACAATGGAGATGGCACTTTTGTTGATGTATCCGAAGAAGCTGGGGTTCAAGGCCAAGGAGAGTTTGGAGCAGGCGTTACATTCCTTGATGCGAACAACGATGGAAACCTCGATCTATTTGTTGGAAACTATGTGGAGTTCGATTTTGACCGACATTTTGAACTTGCGCCAAAAGCGTTCCCCTATTCGCCCGGCCCCAAGGATTATCCTCCATGTAAAGACCGATTGTTTATTAGCAATGGAGACGGAACATTCCAAGATGTAAGCAAGGAGTCTGGCATTGCAGATTCAGCTGGCCCCAGCATGGGAGTTGTCGCGGCTGATTTCGATGATGATGGTGACATTGATGTTTTTGTTGCATGCGACGGTGCGGCCAATCTACTCTATCAGAATGACGGTACAGGACGATTTACCGAAGAGGCACTCTTTGTCGGTGTCGCCTTTGATATGAGAGGAAATGCGAATGGAGGTATGGGAGTCGACGCCGCCGATATCAACGGTGATGGACTCATTGATCTTTTTGTAACGGATTACTCCGACCAGTTTCCCGAACTTTTTATAAATGGGAAGCCAGCTGGTGTATTCGAGGATGTAGCGAGACGCCTCCAGGTGGGCTTAGAGGTTTACCAGCATGTTAACTGGGGCATTGGATTAATGGATTTCGATCTAGACGGTGATTTCGATGCGTTTGTTTGCAACGGTCACTTACTCGAAAATGCGAAAGAGATCGAACCAAATACTTCTTACGGAGTGGCTAACGTCGTATTGGAAAATCTCGACGGACGACTTTTTCGATCTGTAAGCGATCAAGCCGGAGAGGCGTTAGATTTGGCGGAGAGCTCTCGCGGTGCTGCGTTTGACGATCTAGATAACGACGGTGACATCGATGCGGTGATACTGAATTGCGACTCGATGAATCAGGTACTCGAGAATCGGCAAACAAGTTCGAATGATTGGATTGGAATTCGATTGGTCGGCACAAAGTCCAATCGCTCAGCCGTAGGGGCAAAGGTTGTTATAAGGACGGGAGGGAATGAAAAAACTCTTTGGAAACTTAACGGGCGAGGCTACCAGAGCTTTTATGGAGAACGATTACACATTGGGCTAGGCACCACAGCCCGAACGGACGCGTCGCAAACAGTCGGCCAAATCGACGAGGTCATCGTTTATTGGCCTGGCAACAAAGAACCAACAGTCGTTAAAGATTTATCCATTAATCAGTATCACGACATCATTGAACCCAATTGATTCCGAAACTAGTCGTTACCAAACATACACCCGCTGGCACATGCTGAACGCCCACAGGTTCCTGGATTTACAGAAACGCTCGAGGATTGCCCAGCCATCACAGGAGTACTGATCACGCTCAGGGTCTTTTCTAGTTTCTTCGAGCCACATTTTGGACAGTCTGGTTGCTGGCTCGAGTTGTGCAGGAAAATTTCCACGTGAGCCTGGCAACTCTTACAATCGTATTCGTATATCGGCATCGCTTTGCTTTCATGCTAGAGTAACGTGGGGGTAGTCAGAAATGCTTTTCACCCATCTAACGATGATAGCTACTAGACCGACATTTTTCCAGATCGAGCTATAGGCTCATGGTAGGACAAGATGAGTCAGTCACGCACCGAAAACACCCCAATCGACTTAGTCGCCCCTAAAGAGCGGAGGGGATTGGATTCACTGGTGTTAATGTTGCTAAGTTCCTTCTTGAACGAGTTTTTCGTTTGGTGGTCTTTTGCTGGACGAATGACCTGGGAATCTTGGCTAAAGATTCCCAATCTCACAATCTTTCTCGCGCTGTGGTGGTTCGGGGCTCTTGTGTTGTTCCTGATTTGGGTTGCTTTCTGGTTGTTCCGAGGCCGTCTCCAAGTTCCTTTCGTCGTATTTGGGGTGCTTACAATTGTGGCTGTTATGAGCGGGTGTGCGATTCAATCGGGGGTTTTTAGCAGAGGGGTATTCACGGCAATCGTACCAGCGTTGTTTTTCCTATTGAATTTGATTGCATCTACGTTGTTAATGAGAGAGCGAAGGTTCGATTTAGGCATCCAAGTTTTGCTGAGTGCGACGATGGGTTTAGGGGCAGGTCTACTCTATATCTACCTTTATGTGAGTTCGATATAGTGTTTTTCGACTCGCGTCTTTGCGATTCGTTGTTTAGCATTGAGATTAGCGAGACGTCCCTGTACACGAAGAGGTTTCCATGGAGATTGACGTTAAGACCGTATCGGAGTGGTTGCAATCGGGAGCCGATTCATCCGGGAATAAATTCGCCCTAGTAGACTGTCGCGAACAGTCGGAGTGGGATATAGCACGGATCGCAGGCGCGATCTTGTTGCCTATGTCGAGCTGGCCTCCTTCGGAAGAGCAAATGCAGAACTTGTCTGGCAAGACAGTTGTCATCCACTGCCATCATGGAGGCAGGTCTCTGCGCGTGGCAAACTGGTTTCGTAGCAACGGCCATCCCGAAGCATTGAGCATGGCGGGTGGAATCGATGAGTGGAGCCACTCGATCGATCCTTCTGTTCCAACTTACTAGAAACCATTGCTTCAACGGAGAAGAAATAAATCGGTCAGACGTTTCTCACTCCATAAGAGCCGATCCTAATCGACCGACGAATACTTATAGAAACGCATTCTATCGGTGCAATTTGTACTCGAATGCGTCGACCAGCGCTAACCAGCTTGCTTCGATGATATTCGAACTTACGCCGATTGTTCGCCAGGTGGTCTTGTCGTCAGAACTTTCGATGTTCACACGGATGTGAGCGGCCGTGCCCGCTTGCGCGTTGACGACCCGAACCTTAAAGTCAACAAGACGCATCGTATCAAGTTCTGGATAAAACGGAATTAGTACTTTTCTAAGTGCGGCGTCCATGGCATTGACTGGACCATGCCCCTCGGCTGCTTCAACTTGAATTTGATCTTGAACCTGTATTTTCAGAATCGCTTCCGCGTATGGTTCAGAGTTTTGTGGATTCAGATCTCCGGCGAGCACTTGGTACTTTATCGTTTCAAAGTGTTTGGTATAGGAGCCCGAACATCGTCTAACTAGAAGATCAAAGGAACCTTCGGCAGCTTCGAACTGGTACCCTTGATTCTCTTTAATGACGACTTCGGAAAGGATTCGGTCCAAAGTCTCGCGATCGGCAGATAGCCCAGTATTTTGTGTAAGAGCAGCAATATTGGATCGGCCCGAAAGTTCACTCACGAGGATCCGTCGCTCGTTTCCGACTAACGCAGGGTCCATGTGTTCGTATGTATGAGTGTATTTATTGATAGCATGGACATGCATGCCACCTTTGTGTGCAAACGCACTCTTGCCAACAAAGGGTTGCCCACTTCTGAGCTGAAGGTTGGCGGTTTCATATACGTAGCGAGACAATTCAGTCAGGTGATCAAGCGGCCGACCACCAAGCACGTGATACCCCTGTTTCTTAAACTGTAGGTTGGCCATGATGGCGACCAAGTCTGCATTACCGCATCGTTCGCCGATACCATTGATCGTTCCTTGAACTTGATCGCAGCCTGCATCGATTGCTGCAAGCGAATTAGCTGTAGCCAGATCCCCATCGTTATGGCAATGAATTCCGAGTTGAACTCCCAAAGGCTTGAGAGCCTGCATTGCGATACGCACTATTTCCGAGACCTCTTCTGGAAGCGTACCTCCGTTCGTATCGCAGAACACGATCCATTTCGCTCCTGCTTTGGCCGCCGCCGTTACGGTTTCCAGTGCATAGGCTTGATTGGCTTTGAATCCATCAAAAAAGTGTTCCGCGTCGTATACGACTAGTGCATGTTTATTAAGGAACTCGACACTTTCTGCGATCATGTCAATGTTCTCTTGCAAAGAGACACCAAGCACGTTTGTTGCTTGAAAGTCCCAAGTTTTCCCTACAACGGTGATGGCAGGTGTTTCTGCTGCAACCAAGGCCTTCATTCCAGGATCATCACAGGCAGCAATCCCCCGTCGTCTCGTCATACCAAAAGCGGATACTAGCGAATTTCCAAGCGACATATTTTTAACGCGCTGAAAAAACTGGGTATCTTTTTCGTTGGATAGCGGGTAGCCGCCTTCGATCATATCGACACCTATCTCCGCCAGTCGGGCAGCGATATTTAGTTTGTCTTGAAGAGATAGGCTAACTCCTTCGCCTTGAGTGCCATCCCGCAAGGTCGTGTCATAGATACAGATGGATCGTTTGGTCATAATGCTATTTTATTGCGGCTAAAACAAAAAACCCCTGAGAGAAGCTCCAGGGGTTCTGAGATGGTTTTTCACTCGAAGTAGCGAAAGCCCCGAAGCTGCTAAGCTCGGGTAATAATAATTACCGCTGATAAGTTCGAGTTTTTTATTTTCATTACGTATATGCTCGGTCTTGGGAGTGCTGCATAACCGCGTCTAGTATAACCCAAGCAGCGATAGTTTGGAACCCGGGCTTCCGGAACAAGCTTAGTCGCCAGGATTGTTGGGTATAAGTAGCCAGCTAGATATAGCAAGGCTAGAATCGGAAGGACGCCTTTTGAAGTTTATTATGGGAGACATGGTATGGCGGGGTGGGCGATAGTAGGTTGTGGAATGATTGCCAAATTTCACGCGCGAGCCATTCGCGAAATGAAGGGCGAGCACTTGGTCGCCTGCTACAGCCGAGATGAAGCGAAAGGCCTTGAGTTCGCATCGACCTACGGTGGTGAGGCTTATTCCGACTTAACAAAGATGTTAGCGAATCCTAAAGTTGATATCGTTACCATTTGCACTCCTAGCGGGGCTCATCTCGAACCAGGTATTGCAGCGGCTCGAGCTGGAAAACACGTTCTTGTAGAGAAACCACTCGAAGTAACGGTGGCTAGGTGCGATAAATTGATTGATGCCTGTGAGAAAGAGGGGGTTCGTTTAGGTACGATCTTTCCATCCAGGTACCACCGATCTGCATTGCTCATGAAGAAGGCGATCGAGTCGGGTCGCTTTGGTTGCATTTCCTTGGCATCTGCGTATGTGAAGTGGTACCGGACGCAGCAATACTACGACAGTGGTGCATGGAGGGGAACGTGGAAGCTCGATGGGGGCGGAGCATTAATGAACCAAGCAATACACAGTGTGGATTTGTTGCTTTGGCTGATGGGAAATGTTCGGTCTCTTTCGGCTTTTACTGCATTGCGTGCACACGAGCGCATCGAGGTTGAGGATGTCGCAACCGCTACGTTAGAGTTCGAGTCAGGGGCACTCGGAAGCCTAGAGGCCACGACTGCCGCCTATCCAGGCTCTCTCAAGAGAATCGACATTTGCGGTTCTACCGGCTACGCGATCCTGGAAGAAGAGGCTCTCATTAAATGGGACTTTCTCAAAGAGATGAAAGCGGATGCGAAAATCAAATCTGAAATGCAAGGAAACGTGACAGGCGGTGGGGCAGCGGATCCCGCAGCGATCGGTCACAAAGCCCATCAATCATTGTTTGAAGACTTTCGTAAATCGATCAAAAACGGAACCCCCAATCTCATCGACGGAAATGAGGGGCGACGAAGCGTCGAGTTGATTACTTCAATCTACAAGTCGGCGAATACGGGCAAACGGATCAAGCTCGGCTGAGAAATGCTCTGTTGATTTCCTAAGCCGGACGAAGAACAAAGGCTAAAGAAACCTCGACTAACGAGCTTCTAGGTTCGTGAAACTTAGTCTCACCCGCATGGGGGGGTATTGTGGAAAACCGCAATACATTTTGTAGGTTTGTGACTGTACCGACTGAGATCTGTCTTCCGATAAATAAAAGCAGACCCCTGTGATACCTTCGGGGCAGTCGAATCAAAAATGCTGGGGGCAGCACTTCGGGTTCGATGAAGGTCACAGGGGTTTTTACGCTCCATAATGTGAGGGGCCACAGCAAAGCAGTAGAACAAGTGCCAGGCTTGAATTCTCAAAGCTAATCGCGTCAATAGTGGAACATGTGCTGGTCGGTAATAATCTCTTAAAGTAGAAGCCGCAGTTTAAGAAGTTCAGAAGAGTTGTGCTCCGTCCGGGCTTGCATAGCAGTCTTTATTCCAATTGCCCGACGACTTTGGTTTGCGTGGACACGTAAGACTCGCTTGGACTAGCGTTAATTTCTCTTCCGTTAGGACCATTATCGCCCATGCGAGGGGGTACCCTTTAGCTGAAGAAATAAACGCCCCAACAACCATCAGGTTCGTTAAAGGAGGACCTAGAACTTCGCAACCTGAAGTTTGCTATCAATTTAAGTTGCATATTGGTCGGTTTAGGGGCGAAAGAAAGAAAGGGGTATTTCGTTATCATCTTCCACTCTTCATTCGGAACTAACTGTGTCGAAGCCATCACGCGCATTCATCGAGAAAAGAATTTCTTTGGATAAATCTCGAATCGTTGAGCCTCGCGATAACACGGTTAACGAAATCGCTTCTAGAAATGCATTGGTTACTATCGATAACGCCGGGAGCCTAGTAGAAGAGGCTCTTGGGAACAACTCCCCGGTGGTATCAATCATCATCCCAGCGTTCAACGAAATTGGAACAATTGACAAAATTGTCAACGCTATACGCTCCCTTCCTGTTCATAAACAGATTGTGGTGGTTGACGATGGCAGTACGGATGGAACGAGAGAGTACATCGCGAAACTCGCCGGCGTCTCAGGGATCGATGTTTGCCTACACGAACGCAATTCCGGAAAGGGAGCCGCCATTCAAAGTGGTATACAGCGATCCATTGGCGAAATCGTAATAATTCAGGATGCCGACCTCGAATACGAACCCTCGGATATACTCCAAGTTATCGAACCGATAATAAAAGGTGACGTGGATGTTGTGTATGGCTCTCGCTATCTTGCCAACCCAGAACAAGATGGGTCCGCATTTCATCGATTTGGCAATAAGGTTCTTACTGGGCTAAGTAATTTTGCGAGCGGCCAGCAACTGACCGACATGGAAACATGCTACAAGGCTTTTCGACGAGAGCTGATCCAAAGCATTACTATCGAACAAAAGCGTTTTGGATTCGAACCAGAGATCACGGCGAAGCTTGCACGAAGAAAAATTCGCATTCTGGAAGTGCCGATTCAGTATAAGCCCAGATCCTGGGATGAGGGCAAAAAGATCGGTGTCAAAGACTTGGTCAACACTCTGTGGTGTATCGTTCGATATAGACTCTTTCGCTAAAAGATCAGCTAACGCGCAGAGATGATTCTAGCGTTTTAAGAATTTCCTTTACGGTAAGTTTTCCGCGACCGCATTGGATAATCTCATCCTCAATCAACCAAGAATCCACTTTCTTCTGGGCTGAGATGACCGTTGAGTGCTGACGTTTTCCAAAGTATTCGCCAATTTCCGATAAGGCAGCGCGAGTGTACTTTCTAGCGAGGAACATAGCCAACATTCTAGGTTGACTGACGCTCTGACATTTGGTCTTGGCCTTGAGCAAATTTTCTTCCAAACCAAAAACGTCCGAAACAACTCGTTCAATATCTTTGAGTCGAACAACAGGCTGGCTTGCTCGTATCAAATCGAGGGTCGCTCGAATAGCTTGGTCCTGCTCCAATGGCTGGCCTTGGATACGTTGCTGCACAACCAATCGATGAACGACCCCCTGCAATACGCGTGCATCTCCAGAAGATTGTGTTGCAAGCTGCTTGGCGGTCGACTCATCTATCGAAACACTTTGTTTGTTGCACAACCTGACAAGAAGTTTCGTTCGAGTTTCCACATCTAGCGGCTCCATACCGCATGCCATGCCACCCGCCAATCGTGCATGAAGATCCGAAGAAAGACCGGCCAATTCGTTCAAGCTTCGGTCGGCGACAAGTATCACCTGCTTCTTGTCCCTAAGAAGCATATCAATCGTGTTGCGCAACTCTGCGAGCGTCGCGTTCTTACCAAGGCAGAATTGTAGATCATCAATAACAAGCACATCCACATCGCGATACTTCCTCCGGAAACTCGCGAAACCTCCCCCTCGAGCACTTTCCGTGAATTCGATCGTAAACTGCTCACCCGTCAGCACAAGCACCCGTCGCATGCGATGCACTACTTTGAGCCGATGGGCTAAACCGATCGCCAAATGCGACTTTCCACACCCGTGCGGTCCAAAGATAAACAGCGGACTAATCTGCCCTGGTTTTTCAAGCACCATGTTTGCGGCCGTGTATACCAGGCGATTGTGATCTCCAGGGATAAACTCCTCCCAACGTCGCTCGTTTTCACGGCGAAGATGGGCCAACCGTTCCATGGACGAGCCTTCCTGGTCTGCAACAGGCTTGATAACAGCAGAAGATTTCGGTGCAACGGAGGCAAGCATCGGCGTAGGTGATTGTCTCGTAATCGTCGCGTTTTCGCTGCGATGCAAACGAAGCGAAGGTCGCGTGGAAACAAGCGACTGATCATCGTTTATGGGACCAGCAGTAGTTGGCACAGACGAATGGCTCTGGGTTAAGGCGATGTTTATACTGGATTCATCGACCTCCGGCATTGACGCCGTCTGGTCGTTCCTGACTAGGATGCGGTAGCCGAATTCATTGCCCACCACCTCTTCGATCGCCTGCTGCAATTCCGCTCGGAACATACGAGTGATACAGTCAGCGACAAAAGGGCTGGCTACTTCGACCACCACATTATGATCTAAAACACTCCACTCCGCATCTGCCCCAAACCAAAGATCCATCCGATGGGAACCCAACTTTTGCCGAACCAAGGCCGCCACTATTTTGGGGGTATCCTGGGCATTGCTTGCTAATTGTTGAGCTGCCGTCATCGCTTATTCCTGTACCGTGCGAGGCCAAGCGAAACGCCATCATGCGTTCCGAAAGGATTCCATCCGAACAGGAACCATCCTGCCGGAGAACTGACTTAAGGGCAGGATTCGTTCCCCAGTGGCAAATCTCCGAGACTTGAGACAATCTCGAAAAAATACCGCCCTTTGCTGTCATTTCAGGGCGTGATTCTAGGACTGCTAGCATTCAAGTCAAATTCAGCTGAGCCTGGTTTGGAGATTTTGTTTAGAACGGAGTGATGAAGATAAGGTAAAGATCGATCGTTCCGGTCCGGCGAAAAATTTGCCTGCACCGAAGTAACATCGCGCCATGTGTGTGGAAAATCTGTTGGTTGCCTGATGCGATCCTTTTCTCAGGTTACAGCCACTAAAACACGCTAAACTAGCAACGTACCTGCCCGACAAGTAAAGCTTTTTGCTTTGTAGAACTTATGCGTCTCAAGACAGGAAAACAAATCGGATGGATCGACTTACCTTTTCGCTTCTTTTGCTGTTTTGCTTTGGCTTAGCCGGCAATGCCATTGCTTTTGAGACATCTACGACAAGCGAGAAACGCCCGCTCAACATTGTTTTCATTCTCGCTGATGATTTGGGCTGGGCTGATGTTGGATGCTATGGCCAACTTCAATTCGAAACCCCGAATATCGATCGCTTAGCATCGAGAGGAATGCGGTTCACGCAACACTACAGCGGAGCGCCGGTCTGTGCACCATCTCGTTGCGTACTTATGACCGGCAAACACTTGGGACACGCAGAGATCAGAGGAAACAAACAAGCCAAACAAATCGACCCTCGCTTCGATGAAGGCCAAGCGCCCTTATCGGATAACGCTGTAACCTTAGCGTCGATGCTCCAAAAGCATGGCTATCGAACCGGGGCTTTCGGTAAGTGGGGATTAGGACCAGTGGGTAGTTCCGGTTCTCCTGACAAGAAGGGCTTTGAGGAATTCTTTGGATATAACTGCCAAGCAGTAGCACATAGCTATTACCCTGCGACGCTTTGGAAAAACACATCGCGAGTTCCTCTGAACGCCAAAGCAATTCCTGGACATAACAAGCAACCCCTAGGTGAAGTTCGCAGTGAAGATTGGGTCGGAGAAAGCTACGCCCCTTACCGCATGATGGATGAAGCCATCCAGTTCCTAAAAGACTCCTCCAATCGTCCGTTTTTTCTATACCTGCCTCTAATCGAACCACATGTTGCTTTACACCCACCATTGAAACGACTTGATGACTTTCCGCGTGAATGGGACACAGAAGTCTATCGAGGGGAAAATGGGTATCTCCCCACAGCAAGACCTAGAGCAGCCTACGCTGCTCTGGTGACAGATATTGATTCCTACGTAGGAAGAGTTCTCGATACTCTCGATGAACTTCAACTTACGAAAAACACGCTAGTCGTTTTTACGAGTGATAATGGAGCCACGCACCCAAGCACGGCAAACCCTAAACTTCATGTTGGTGGCGCCGACATAAGTTTCTTTCAAAGCACTGCCTATCTTCGAGGTCACAAAGGAAGCGTTCATGAGGGTGGGATTCGCGTCCCCATGATCGCAAGCTTGCCCGGGACGATCGAACCGTCCAAGGTTTGTGAAAGTCCAACTTATTTTGCGGATTGGCTCCCCACTATTCTGGAAGCGACGAACTCCGCCGATCCGAACCTCTCATCGGATGGTGAGAGTTTCTGGAAATTGCTAACGGGGGCAAATCCGAACTGGAAACGCAAGAATCCAATGGTCTGGGTTTTCCCTGAATATGGAGGTCAAGTAGCGATCAGATCCGAACAATGGAAACTCGTTCGCAAACAACTCAACTCACCAAAACGTTCTGGACCTTGGGAGCTCTACGATTTAAGCCAAGATGAATCAGAACAAACCGATGTTGCGTGGAAGTATCCTGAACTGGTTCAACTTCTATCGGATCGATTAACGCGAGAAATGGACGACAATGAACTGTTTCCTGTTACGATTCCAAAGGAATCCGAGTAATCGTATCGCCGTAATGTTCGGTGTAGTCATAACGAAGCTCGGGAAAGTTACGGCATTTCATCTCCCTTGAGCGACAGTCGAGCGCATCGAGGAGAGGGTGAGAGGCCAGGCGATGCATAATGGCTCAGACGGAGAAGGTGGAGTGTGTGCGACTTGCGTTGTCGGTAGCTACTCAGTCACGCTTCCACCGAGATAAACTCAGTGGTGAGCCCAATATCGCATTCGGTGCAACAAAGTGCTCGAAAACGGTATCTAACTGCTCGCTTGGGCAACGATCGGGACAATAGGAAATCCAAAACACCGTTGGAAAACCTATAGGGAAAAGATTGAGAAAATGGCAAATCGGCCCCAAGAGACCAACCTGCTACCCGTCCGCCTTGGGCGGAGACATTACTGACTGAGTCTATCTCTTATTCT
>JBKDKR010000071.1:0-3410 GCA_046344995.1 Pirellula sp. | reverse complement strand
CCCGCTGGCCGCATTGTTTGCACTTCGGTTTACTGAGTGCTTTTAAGGCTTCGATGCGCGGCGCTTGATTCTCTCTAATTTGATGCTCTGCATCCGAGATACTTTCTAGAAGGAGGGTTTTGGTGTTTCTGGCAGCGTCTGTATCATCGATCTCGCGTTGGGCTCGTTTGTGTTCGTCGATGGCTGTGCGTGCCTTTTCCACCATAGCCGTTCGATCGCGGCCACTAAAGAGACCCGCATACCGCATGCGTTGAACTTCTGGGGGGACGATGTGCTTGAGGAAT
This sequence comes from Pirellula sp., assembly GCA_046344995.1. Classification (GTDB taxonomy): domain Bacteria; phylum Planctomycetota; class Planctomycetia; order Pirellulales; family Pirellulaceae; genus JBKCUI01. Next base: position 3,126 of record JBKDKR010000071.1, on the reverse strand, counting down.
CGTCTGACGAACTCCGCTCCCGGCATGGTTTCTTTTTTGTAGACTTCTTCTCGGTAATCCCATTGGCTGATGGTGACCTGCTCTTCGTCGTCTTCTGCCATGCGGGCATCACTAATAGCGGTCCCTTGGACATATTCCGAAAGATACACGGAGCACTGTTCTTTGGTGGCTAAACAGTCAGGAGTAATCTGCGCATCAGCGATCCAGTTCTTAGCTGCGATGGGTGCTAACCAGTCGTCGAAGCTTTCGTCTCCGGGAAGATGGCTAACATCGAGCTTGCCATGCCTTTTGAGGTACTTTAAAGACCGAACGAATTTCTTTTTAAAGAGGGCTGCTAATTCTTGTGGATTTAATGCTGGGGAATCTTGCGGGATATCCACCCATTGGCCTGTTTTAAGATCGACTCCTCCGGCTGTCATCATGCAATGAACGTGAACATGCATGAGCATCCGTTGCCCCCAAGTGTGCAAGGTTATGAGAATGCCTGGTTTGCAGCCGAATTGCTTCTCACACACGTCCATGAGAACTTTCAAGGCGATTCGAAAGAACAGGTTGTAGCTCTCGGTGGCATTGTTCTCAAAGAAGTCTGTTAGCTCATGGGGAGCGGTAAAGACGATGTGGTAGTATTTGGTATCCAGTTCCCAGGATTGAACGGTATCAAGCCATTTCTTGCGTTTCAGCCACCCGCAGTTAGGGCAATGGCGATCCGTACAGGGAGAGTACAAGATGCGTTTACCAGAACACGCCTTGCAATCAAAGACACTGGATCCGTATTCACCGGATCGGCAGCCTAGAATTTTATCAAGGGATCGTCTAGCGACACGTGGAATGCTGGTGTCGTAAAGGAAGGGCTGTCCATAATGCCGTAACGTCGCGAGTACATTCCCACGCGGTTCCGGTGGCAAGCGATGTTCGAGCGATGCGGATAGAGTACGTGTTATCATTCACCCTCCCAAAGAATTTGGGAGGGTCGAGTGGTAGGACTATTCATTCTTCATCCTCCCCCTGGGAGGGTCGAGCGCAGCGAGGGGAGGGCTTACGCTTTCTCATGCCGGAGCCATTTCCATTTCGGCATTCGAACGAATACTCTAGCCCCAAGTAGTTCGCAATGAGTCTTGCGGCCGCTTCGGCATTGTCTTCAATGTCTTTGTCACTAAAACGAATAACATTCCAACCCAATTTCGTAAGGACTTCTTGTCTTTGAAGGTCCTTCGTTCCAATGAGATCGTGATACCCACCATCGACTTCGATCACGAGTTTCTTTTCTACGCATGCGAGGTCGACAATGTATCCGCCTATAGGATGCTCCCTCCGGAACTTCAGGTTGCATACCTGACGTGCACGTAGGATGCTCCAGAGAAGTCCTTCGGACACCGTGCTTTTTTTACGATTGTGTTTTGCATAGTTATCTGAATTCATAAGAGGCCTGTTATTCGTAAATGCCTGAATACCCCTCCCCGAACTGCGTTCGACCCTCCCCTTCTGGGAGGGTGAAGTTAGTTGTGACTGCGTCATGCATCCTCCCATAGGGAGGGTGTATGCATCCATAACACCGTCATTGTAGAGCAACACTATCACTACGATGGTACCTCATAGACGTACCTCGCTAAAAATTCTTTTTTGATTTTCATTAAATGGCCCTTGCGATTGCTAGCATGTTGCCGCTTCTCTTAAAGGGAGTCTTCTGTTTGCTGTTCCTTGGGAGTCACGTTTCATGTTGAAGCCATCTCGCACTTTCGATGCCGCTTTCCCACGCTTGGAAGCCTTTCATGCGTCACCATGGAACACGACTGCGCACGTCTACGCCGAGCATTTGCAGTCCTTGAAAGAGGTCACGCGCTTGGCTGCGTTTCTGGAAGAGAGACTTGGTCTCTCGATAGAACAAGCTCATGCATTAGGCGTTGGATTCGCGGATCGCAACTTGGGCGGAGAGTTACCATCCAAGCAGATTAAAGTCGGTCGCGAGATTCGCTCGCGACTCACGGAATTAGGGATCTATAAAGAGAACGGTCGCGAGACACTGCGTGGCTGCGTGACCATTCCTTTGGTGGATGAAACAGGAGCCATCACTGGCATCGAAGGCTACCGAGTCGATCCGAAGAGCAAGAAGGAACCAGCCATTGTTTTAGGCTCTGGCAAGAGCAAGATTACCGATCGAGAAGTAAGCCCTCAACCGGCCGAAGTACCGAAGCCACTCCTAGAGATTACGGCTCCAGTTGTGCAAGAGATTGTAACGCCAACCGTTACCGTCCCAGCCCCTGCTCCCCTGGACATCGTCGTCGAAGCCAGTGCCGTCGTCATCACGCGTGGCGATCGCCGCTATCGCATCCGAGGTTTAGAACGCAACATGTCGTCCCTTTCCCTCAAGGTCAATATCACCGCCTCCCGGGAAGAACTCATCCATGTTGATACGGTCGATCTTTACAAAGCTCCGTCACGAGCTAGCTTTCAAAGAGTGACGGCATTAGAACTCTACTGCGACGAAGAAACAGTCAAGCGAGATATTGGCTTTGTCCTGAGTCATATCGAAGAGCTTCGTAATCGTCAGATCGAAGCAGCCAAGGGGATCACCAAGCCGGTGGAATTAACCCCAGAGGAGCATCGCGAAGCGATGCTCCTGCTCCAAGATCCCGATCTCATCGCCCGCATCATTCGCGATCTGGACCAATGCGGCATGGTCGGAGAACCGTTTAATAAACTGGCCGCGTACCTGGCAGTTGTTTCTCGCAAGCTAAAAAGCCCATTGGCGATTCTCGTGCAAAGCTCTAGTTCGGCTGGTAAATCTACCTTGGTGGATGCGATTTTGAATTTGGTGCCGGAAGAAGACTGTTTGCGCTTGAGCAATCTTTCTTCCCAATCGTTGTACTATCTCGATTCCCAAAGCCTTCAACATAAAACGCTGGCCATCAGTGAAGACCACGGGCTTGCCGAAGCGGCCTACGCTTTAAAGCTTTTGCAGAGTGAGGGGCAGCTAACTCATGCCACGGTGGCCAAAGGGGCTGACGGTCGGCTCGCTACGCAGCTTTACACGGTTCGTGGTCCGATTCAGCTCATGCTGACCTCAACACGTCATGAGATCGACGAAGAACTCCACAATCGTTGCTTGATTCTCTCGGTCGACGAATC
>JBKDKR010000070.1:0-34602 GCA_046344995.1 Pirellula sp. | reverse complement strand
GAGGTTCCCAGAAATGTTTCCGTTTTGATTGATAGTGCCACCGTTTGTGATCAGAGTTCCTGAATTCAGATCGAGGTTGGCATTGAGGTTTAATGTACTGCCATAGAGAGACAAATAAGAGAGGCTGGTGTCTGCTTCGATGTTGACGATCGAATCGCTCGAATCGAAAGAACCTGCGAGTGAGGTTGGGGTTAAGATGTTGAGCGTAGCATTGGAGACACTTACTGAATCGCTAACGTTGTCGGTCCCATCCAGGTTAAATGTCATATTGCTCACCGACAAATTGGACGTGGTCAGCGACGCATCGTTGAATCGCGTAATCACTGCATTGTCGAGCCAAATGGAAGCAGCGTCTACGCTACTGTTCAAAACGAGCGATCCCTCGACTACGTTCAAACCATCTGGCAAGGAAAATGGGCTGTCCACTATCAACTTAGAACCGTTACCAACGACTTCCGCATATCCGATGGAGTCACCAGAGCCTAAGGCCAGACTCGATCCGCTGTACACACTGAGAGAATCCAGCGTTAGTGTGCCCGACGTTCGGTTGAATGTTGTTGCCTCTCCATTGCTTCCTAATGACAGAGATTGCGAGGACACGTCCCCCGCCTGGGTCACGACTCCACCATCAATGTTGATGAATGAAGAAACATTGACCGATCCGTTAATCTCGAAATTCGTTCCAGACAAGGATGCGTAGTCCACGAAGAGACTGCCATCAACAATCAACGAACTCCCCGAGTAACTGAACAGCCCGCCAGTGGTCATGTTCGCCCCCGTATTGATAGTGAGAGCCCCCGTATTCGTGCCACCGCCTAGAATGAGATTGGCCACTTCTGCATTTCCGCTCAAGCTCACAGAAACGTTCCCTAACCAGCCATATTCTTGATAGCCAATGTAGGCATCGTCGACGGCACCTGGCGAACCGAGTGATCCATCGCTACGCTCCCAATTGCCATCATCCCACGTGCCCGTTGCCGATGTTCGACCGAATTGTTGCTGAGAAACAGCCAATTGCACAGGTGCCACCAAAAGAATAACTAGCACAACGATCCAAGCCCGAGTGCCGATACAGAAACTGTTCATTCTTTAATGCCACCCTCAGTACATGATTCGTTCGCGAGTGAAGATGCAGTGGTGAGCAACTTTTGGTCAAACTGCGTTACGCCAATCGCTGGACTAGCCGTAAGCTGCGGGGTGATTTTTCGGGAAATGTTGAAAAACCGTGAAAATAGTGATTTTGACTCGAGAGAACTGCCTCGATGGAATCAGCGTTTTCGTGTTAGAAATCGATGGGGCGTTCTTTGGGTGGCAAAACACCACCAAGCTCGTTCAATAGCTGGCAACCGCGATCGTAATCGACTCGAAAACCCTTGCCTCGCAACCTCGAGCGATCGATCAGGGCGCGAGCGAGTTCGTAGCGTGCGCCCGATTGTTCTGCAACCTGAATCGCTTTGGTGAAGAGTCTGGCCCCCTTTCGATTGCGACCGCTGGCAACAGCCAATCGACCTCGGACCCGCGTGCAATGAGGTCGCAGACTACAAAACAGGAAGCCAAGACAGAGGGCGAATAACGAGTAAAATCTCGCGCTTCGATGATTCGCCTTAGAGATCGCTCGTCTGTCGGTAGCCCAATGCTCGCCCAGCAAGGCTTCTATCATTATCGGGAATCCGTCGGCTGAGATTTCGACAATGGCACAGGTCAGTGTCTCTCGGATACACCGCCTGGCCGCCTCGGCCGCCTCTCGGTACCGAGAGGCGTTTAACAGTGTTCTCGCGAGTTCTTGTAAACACACATGGTGCGAGGCCCCATCGAGTACCGCTTCCGCCTCTTGAGCCAATTGAACCGCTTGGCTGTACTGTCCACTCCTAGCCAATCCATCAGCCAAGCCGTACTTGCCCCATGCATCAATCACAGTATCGTGAGTCTGGCTGGCATTCTCACGTTCCATCGAAGCCGTTTCGATGATTTTCTTCACATCACCGATAGCTGAGTGTGTGTGCCGTAACCAATGCAGTGCTAACGAATATTGCCAGTCCCTCGATTTTCGGAAAAGTGCAAGCGATGCAGTCAACAACTCTTCTGCCCGAGGTAAGTTGCCAGTGAACAGGTGGTAGGAGCCTAAATTCTGTGCCACAGCAGCTTGCCACCACTCTGTTGGCGTTGCTACGATCTGTTGCTCAGCCCATTTCCGGAATCGCCTACCTTTCCAAGCCATACCACCCATGGAATTGAAATAAGCATAGGTTGAGAAGGCCATAGTACGAGTCGGGATGTCGGGGGTGTATTTCTGCACCACTGCATTCCTGGTCACCGTGTAGAAAGCGCCCATTCCACTGTTGTTGGCTATGGTGGTACAGAAGACGTGGTAGATCCTAGCGATTAGCCGTTGCTCGTCCAGACTTCGCGAATTTCGTCTCCAGTGCAATAGCTTAGGAAGAAATAGAAATTGTATGTCGCTGATCGCGATGCCGACCAACTTTCCAAGAAGCGTTTTGGGTTGACTTTCCCCGAGTTCGGAAAGCGCAGACGCCAGCGAGCTTTGGGCGGCTCGAATATTTCCTACTTTAAGGTAAATGTCGCCCAATCCTGCTTTGCACTCGGCACGTTGAGTGGGATTGTCGGTCAATGTAAATGCCTTCTCGTAGTAGGCTATGCCGTTGCTGACGTCTCGAGTGCGGGCATGGGCTGATGCAAGCGAGTATTGCAGTTCGTAGGTTTCGGTTGGCGATTGATCCAGGTGGATTTTGTCTGCTTTTTCTAAAAAGCCAACGGCGTCTTCGAATGCGAAGGTCTCAAACGCTCGCTTGCCAGCTTCCGTGCAATAGCGCATGGCCTGCTGCGCTAATGGTTGGTCGTCCCACTTTTCACCCCCACAACCTTCGTGGTAGTGGTAAGCCAAATCGAAGACGCGTGGACCAGCCGCTTGATTTCCATCGGCGGGAAGAGTCTTTTCGATATTGCTCGCGATCGAGATATGGAGTTCGCGCCGCGTTTCCACTGGCAAATCGCGTAGGATGGTTTCTCGCACGCGATCGTGATACGTGTCTAAAGTCAACGACTGTTCGTCGCCCACCAGACGCAGCAGTCGCTCGCTACGCATTCGATTGATTGTGGCAAGCGGAACGGTGTCTTGTCCCGCACTTCCCGCCGCCTCGCTGGCAATTAAGGCTTTTCCAGAGACGGAGACTACGTTCAGTAGCTGACGCGCATCCGGAGGCAATTTCTCTAGCTTCCTTTGGATCACGTCATTCAGCTGAACGACCTGATGGTCCGGGTGGCTGGGATCGTAGCATCTGGCTAATTCAGACAGTAGGAAGGGATTCCTCTCCGTCTCCTCGGCGAGCTCGGCGGCACGACTCCGCACTTCCTCTGTGTCTGCTCCAATGATGGCCACGACCAGCTCGATGCACTGCTCTAAAGTAAGCTGCTTGAGTGGAATGTCGGTTTGTTGGAGCCTCGAACCATCAGCGATAGCTCGATTCTTCCAAGCCTGTAGAAAAGCACTCTCCCCGGCCTCGTCGCTTCGGAACGTTGCGAACATTAACAGAGATGGCGACTCAGGGTGTTCGAGCACGTCCAAGAGCAGTTCAGCACTCAGTTGATCTCCCCATTGTAGATCGTCGATAAAGCAAACCACCTTCTTCATTCGGGCAAGCTTAACCAGCAACTCGCGAAGAGCCCCAGCCGCGATCTTCCGCACTTGGACGGGTTCAAAGTTATCCAGACTCACGCTGCCCAGTGCAGCAATGGAGCTGACTCGCTGAAGAACTGGGAACAATTGTGCAAGCACTGCAACATCGGGGGTCAGCATCTTTTTGACGACGTCGCTTTGGAGCGTTAGAAGCCGTCCGCAAAGGGCATCGATCAAATTATCAACGGCCTTAAAGGGTACCGATTCTCGGTCATAGCAACGCCCGGAAAGCACCCAGTAGTCCCGATCCGTCCACATGGGTTTTAAAAAATGATCAACCAGGACGGTTTTGCCTTCCCCAGAGCGGGCGCTGATCATGATCACATGCGGCGGACTGTTGGCCACGAAGTTGGTGACGATTTGGTCAATCTCATCTATTTCTGAATCTCTTCCAGCCAGTCCTTCGGATGTCAATCGAGCGTTGTCGCGAATCGCATATTCAGCCTCAACCCCATTGGATGCCAGTCCGACTACCGTTGCAATCTCGAGGAAACTCGGACGATTGTCCGGTGCTTTTGAGATGAGCCTCTGGCAGAGCATGACAAGATCAGGGCACTCTCGACTGCTCAATTTCGAAAACTGGTCGCTTTTCTTGGCGATATAGATATCTTGGACGGCTCCTGAGAACGGTAGGCGACCGCTGATTGCCTCGTACAGAATCACACCCAACGCATACCAATCCACCGCTGGCGATGCAGCCTGCGATTCAAACTGTTCGGGTGCCATGTAGGGCGGTGTACCAGCGATAACGATTTCATCTTGCGATTTCGAGACTCGGTCTAAGTCGGCGACCAATCCAAAATCCAAAACTAACACATTTCCATCGCTTGTAACCATTACGTTCGATGGCTTCAGATCGCGGTGAATGATACCGTGCTGATGAAGCTCCTGGATTCCCTGAACCAACTGGCACATCGCATCTCTTAGGCGTTGTTCATCTAGCCTATCTTTGGGACGCACGTACTCAAGCAGATTGCATCCCTCAACCAGATCCATGGTAAAGAACCATTGACCGCCGTCCGATTGCAAGCTGTGCAATCCTATCAGATTGGGATGATTGATATCCGCTAAAGTTCGAAACTCCAGTTTGAAGCGATGCAACTCTCCAGCCGAAGTTCCCGGAAGGGTTTTCAGGGCAACTCGCGTGCCTAGTTTGAGGTGCCTAGCCACGAAGACGACCCCCATTCCTCCGCGTCCAAGCTCGGATTCTAGGATGTAGTCACCCAGCTGAAATCCTGGCGGCAAAGTTGGACGATTTTTCGGAGCGGTGGCTTGTGCCGAGAACGAAACGGTATCCGAAGCAAGAGTGTTTTGGATAAAAGTCGAGGCTAGAAAAAAATCGTCCTGAACTAATGACGCTCGTTCCCCCAGAGCTGTAAAATAGTTTTCAGTCGCGGGCGTCTCTCCGAGTAACTGGCGCCGGGCTAAGTCAATCGAAAGCAAGTTCCGCAGCAATGTTTCGTGATGCTCCAACGGGACTTCATCCAATAAACCATTGATCCGCTGCGAAGAATCCGTCGTCCAGGATTCAGCAAATTCGCGACAGATTTCGCCCATCTTGAACAGCGGCACGCACAAGTACGAATCGGTGATCTGATTCCGAACTGATATTCGTTCATTCATTAGGGACCACAACATTAAATCGAATCAGCTTGATATCCCGCTTTCCACCCACTACGGCCACGCGACGACCTGGCCGTCGGCGACGGAAGACAGATGACGGAAAGTCGTCATGTCGATGGAGTCACTCAGGTATTGGATGCTGCCATCGCAAAACCCAAAGTTCGCGCCACCGGTGTGAAAACTGCGAAAGTTCGAGGTGTGATGTGGGCCACCCTGCCAACTTGGGGTCCGATTAAATTTTCCGTTGCCGGTTACGTTAAAGAGCGAATCGGTGACGGGCTTCTTGTTAAGCTTTTCGACAGTGCTCGCGAATGCTCCCGCATAACGGAAGCCAGGATCGTAGAAAGCGGGCAAATTGACACCGCCAACCAACCAACCAAAGACGGCGGTGGACTCTCCAAAAGGTGGTTCGCTGGGTGTGTTGCAGCCGATCCCTTCGCACATTTTGAAACCTGAAGCAGCCTCTCCAATCGCGAACGAATTACTAGTCCCGTCGGTGATGGATCCCAGCTTCATCCAGGAATGAGGAGAAAACACGCCAACATATGTTTCGATGCTGCGGCCCCGAAAGCCTGTTTGAAAACCGATTCCATCGTCGTACCCTACGCTCAGTCCATAGGAACAAGAAGCATACGTATCTCCCGATGGCGCGCCGGCAGCGCCGATAAATGGATACTTGTGGAGCGGCTCAACCGTATCGGACGGGCAGAGGTATATGGGCTCCACGACGCGAACAGCGTTTTGTGATTGCAGATACCAGGGCAATTCCGGATTGATGAGATCGTATGCATTGCTCTGCTCCAGGAATGGCAGGATGGCAATAAAAGCTGACCCCACCGCGTCGATGTCACCACCCCCTTTCGACCAGACTAAACCCGCCGGGAGCTTGCGCATAGCCGCCTCATAGTTGAGCATGGCGAGCATGACTTGCTTCACGTTGTTGCTGCATTGCATTCTGCGTGCGGCTTCGCGTGCGGCTTGTACAGCCGGTAAAAGCAAGCCAATCAAAACGCCGATAATCGCGATAACGACTAGCAATTCGACCAGTGTAAACGCACGCCTAGGCTGGATCTTCACGCCCAGTGGACTGATACCTTGCATTACTGTGGCAGTCATCGCACACTCTTTCCTCATTCTTCCAACGATGCTTTTCATTGATGCAAACGGGCCCAATACCGGCGAAAACCGGTGGCACCAAAGCCTCCTAGCAACAGCAAAATAACACTACCGGGCTCGGGGACGGCGGTTAGGAATCGATTTTTACCGATCACAACGAGTGGGTCGGTTGCCGCATTTCCCATATCCAGAAAGACATTAAATTCCAGTGGTCCTGAGAGAACATCACCGAGTCCGAAGGGGGTACCGGTGATGGAACCGTTGAATGGAAGCGAGTCCTTGGTGTAGAGGCGTAGCCCAGCGAATTCCATTTCCCAAAACATTCGCAGGTCAACAACGTCTCCGCTAATGATGTTGTTGCCTCCATCTCGGACGATATTTTGCAATTCACCAGAATCGAATTGGAATGGCCCCAATTGAGCTCCTTCGAAACCCGCCGGGCCCGTCACGGTAAACCCGCCGGTTACATTGGTAAACGCCATAGTAGTCGGGTCGAGATCGCTTAGGTTAAACGTTAAGGCTCCCAAGGCTGTGAAATTTAACGCGTCGGTGGGCAACCCTAGTACATTTCCCTCTACGGGGGTGAATGTGAAATTCGCTCGTAACTCATTAGTGAAAACCAAATCGGCGTTGGCGGTGGAGTCGAGGACACTAAGCCATGCGACAACCAAAGCAAACAGGAACGATATAAATTTACGCTTCATAAAATAGCTCGTGGGTTTCATCAAAGGCGGGAGCGTGTTCAATACTAAGGCGAGTTTCGAGGGGGGGCACAGTAAATCGCACCGTACGAGATCGGTCTCGTCGATTGAACGTGACGTCTGGTTGTGTGTAGCCGTAGGATGCGAGACGATTTTTCGGTAAATCTTGCCAAATTCGAAACATCGTTGGCGATACTCTGCTAGATTGCAGTTCCGGTGGTTTAAATTTTTTGGGTAGACCAGCCTGAGCATTGGTAGAGTATGCTGCGACAATAGCGATCTCAACGAACACCAAGAGTTCGATGCGATGCCATACTCCCCGGTCAGGAATGTCAAGAATGCGGACAAAGCCCCATGCAAAAGTCAGACTCCGATATCACCCTGCTGATTGGACGGGCTCGCCAAGAAACGGCATCCAAGCTTGGTGATTTACTTGAACAGTTTCGCCCGCGATTGTTGAAGGTCGCCGAAAAATTAGTCAGTTCGCAAATGCAGAGACGGATGTCGACCTCTGATCTCGTTCAAGAAACGATGCTGAGTGCGAGCAATCAATTCTCATCCTTTCGTGGGAACTCAAAAGACGAGCTTCACGGCTGGTTGCTTGGTATATTGCGTTCTCGGCTAGTCGATGGTCTCAGACGTCATCGTATCGCCGAGCGGCGACGACAATCCCAAGAAATTTCCCATGACCAAGCCAATCTGATCGATTTTGGCTTATCCCCTTGTGAACAAGCTGCCGTTAGCGAGCAGGCCCGTCAATTGGCTCAGGCATTACAAGAACTGCCTGAAGAGCAACAACAAATTGTGAGAATGCGGTATCTTGAGGATCGTACATTTGAAGAGATCGCTGAGCGGCTTGGAATCTCGCTTTCTGCCGTATGGCGGCGATGGGCAGATGCGCTTGAGAAACTAAAGTTTCGCCTTCAATAGCCTGAGGCAATCTTCAAGATGCATCAAGAGAATTTACCAAATGCGGAACCAGATCCACCTGCTCCAAGTTCGGAACGTGAGCTTCCGCCGGTGAGTTCGGATTTGGATACCCTCAGCTTGATGGGAAAACTAGCTGCGTACGACGAACGGCTTCGCCAACAACTGCATGATCAACAAGCCGATCAGGCCATCGACTCATTTGACCCATTACTTACCAAAGCAGTTCGGACATTACGAGAAGCGTTAACATTTACTGAAGACTTGGATAACGAAGATTCAGTTGAAGAATGTCGGCTAATATCGGCTGGAGAAATTGGTTTACCAGAACGATTCCAAATTAAAAGTAAGCTGGGTAGCGGTGGGTATGGAATAGTCTATTGCGCTTATGACCATTGGCTACATCGTGAAGTAGCAATCAAAATCCTTAGACCTGAATTACTTGGTAACCGTAAGCTTCGCGCGCGATTTATGCGAGAGTCGAGGGCGGCTGCTCGTTTGAATCATCCATGTATTGTCCGCATCCTGGAGGCGAGTGATACTCAGTCTGCCGCTTGGCAAGTTTGCGAACGGGTGGAAGGCACAACCTTATCGGAGCACATTAAGCATTCCTCAATTTCGCTTAAGTTAGCAGCGAGGTTTGCACGGGATTTAGCAGACGCGATCGCTCACGCACATTCTCAGAAAGTTCTACACCGAGATATTAAACCTGAGAACGTGATGGTCGATGTATTACCAGGTGAGTCACTGGAGTCAGCAAATCTCCGTTTAGCGGATTTTGGCTTAGCCAGATTGACGGATATCGATACAACCCTGTTGAGTTGTTCAGGACTGCTGGTGGGAACACCTCGCTACATGGCGCCAGAACAAGTGATGGGTAAAGTCGATCAACATGGAGATGGAACCGATATTTATGCGGTTGGAATCGTGCTCTATGAAATGTTGACCGGCCAGAACCCGTTTTATCATATGCAGAGTATTCAGGAGCGTCTGTCTAGGGTGACAGAACCTGTGCCTTCGGTCCGGAAATCGTGCCCAGCTGTACCACTAGATTTAGCAACAATCTGCAGCAAATGTCTGGAATTCCGAGCTGAGGACCGCTATCCAACAGCCGTCGAATTGCGAGAAGACATCGATCGATATCTTTTCGGTCTTCCAACCAAAGCCAGACCGCTTCCGATTAATGAGCAATTGTGGAGGTGGGCGGTTCGACATCAGGCTATCGCTGCAACGTTGATGATATTGATTATTTCGGTCGCGATAATCTTTGCACAGTCCGTGCAAAGCAATTTGATCTACCGAAATCAGAACGAGCTCCTGCGTAAATCCAATCTACAGTTATTGGCGGAAGAAAGCCGGGCATTCGAATTAGCTAATGTAGCGGATGGGTTAAAGAGAGAGGCAGAAGCAAAGCAACTTCGGTTCGAGGAGTTAGCTTGGAATAAAGGAATTCGAGAAGCTTATCTTGCATGGCAACACCGTAATTATGCGGAAACCAAAGATTTAATGAACTCCCTACAAGCAACTCACGCGAGTTGGAAATCGCGGGTTGAGTGGCGACTATTGCGCGCTGACGTGGATCGGCACGTGAAGACGCTGTTGGATTTGACCTGTGCCATTCATGAGGTCCGGGCCGTTCCCAACAGCTCATTCGTAGCGGCAGCAGCCGCTAATGGAAATGTCTACGTGATTGACGTAGCAACAGGAGAAACTCAGCTCGTTATTCCGACTGGGATCGACAGTTTGCATGCGTTGGCTGTCAGTCGTGACGGAAAAAGCCTGGCGACAGGGGGAGCAATGCATCCTGATTTAGATTTAGCAATTCCAAAGGTATTCGACATCAAGACGGGGGCTTTACTTCGAGAATTACCTCCCCAGGAAACAACGATCGAATCGCTTGAATTTTCGGCTGACAATCAGTGGTTGGCATGCGGTACTCGCTACAAGGATGTACAGTTTATTGAAATCGAAACCGGCGCTATATCCACCCTTCCAGCTAGTCGTCGCAATAACTGGTTAGCTGCATCACCTGATGGCAAACTAATTGCTGCGCAGGTCTCTCCAAGAAGTGTCTTAATCGCTGACTTTCACCCTCCTTTTTCATGGCGAGAAATAGAATACGAACACGAGTTGGAAGTCTCTGCCTGGCTCACTGGTGGTGCTGAACTCATTCATGCAGCCCGGCCGAACCAAGATACCGATATCTTTGCGTCAAAAGCAAATCCGTTGGAAATCCGATTGAAAGGAACATCTCAATCCCTGGAGTTTCTCTCGATCTCAACCACCGCAGATTACATCGTTGGAAGTCTTAGAAGTGGAGAGATCTTTGTCCTACCAAACTCGGATACGGTCTCTAGCCAATCTCAGTTTATATCTCGAGTATCCAATGCTCCCGTAAGCTCAGTGGCAGTAGTGGGAGATTGGTTATTGGGAGCAACTCACAACGGTGAACTTATCCGTCAACGCATTCCTGTTACAAAAACAACCACAGTGAAGAACCTGACCGATACCGCACGTTATGCATTACCATCAGCTGCTGCATGGTCTCCCCAAGGTGAATTTGCATTGATCGGTAACGAGGCGGGAGAAGTTTTTAAAGTCGATACTGAGTCAAGATTTTTGCCTGAGATCCCGTTGAGCAAATTTGATCCAACGTTGCAAGGACGATTTAACTGGAAAATTGAGGCATCACCTTTTCGTCAACCATCAACAGAAGCTAAGTTTGGTTTAGATGTTGAGATGATCTCAGAAGATACCGGTTTGATTGAGTCACTATCGATAGCACCCGATCATAGCACCTGGGCCAGAGGAACCAGAGGCCATGGATTGACAGTTATGTTCATGGACAGAAATGGCTCGAAGACTCCGCGAACGCAACACATTAAAGCCGATGACTCTGGAGATGACATCGGTTGTATTTGCTTTTCGCCGGACTCGACTAAACTGGCTTGGACAGGTAACAGTAGGAAGCTTTGTGTGGCGAGGTTGCTGTCAAACAGGCTAGAGCATCAGAGTTATGATCTTCCCGGTCCCGGTAGTTGCCTGACTTGGTCAGCAGATGGATCCAGAGTCGCAGTTGGGGGAGATTTCCCGAAATTGCTAGAGTTGGATTTTGCCTCTAGCCAATTGAGCGTTTTGGCAGATTACGGGACATCTACAAAGAGTTTGGTATGCAATGCGAAGGGACAAATCGTTTCGGGGCATCTCGATGGTCAAATTCGCTTGTTCGATCATTCATCAAGATCGATAAGCGTATTGCAGCTTCACCCGGCCGCTGTCAGGCATATAAAAGTTATCGATAGCGGTCGTATTGGACTGAGTGTAGATGTGGAATGCAATGTGGGGGTATGGTTTGCACATAGCGGGGAGCGAATCGGTCTGATTGAGCACGAAACAAAACCCAGCTATGGAATCTTCACGATGTCACCACAGCTTTGGATTGACGCCAACAAACGGCTCGACCTTTTGCATAACAATATAGACGCATCGACATCAGTAGAAACGTGGGACTTGTCCGTTTTACACTAATGGCTTTGGCGCAGTATACAATTTTGTGTTATCCAACCTGTAAAGGCAATTCCCCGGGACTCAGCTCAGCCGACAAATGTCATGCTTCGACAGTATCTTGAGCATGCGATATTGGGCAAGCTAGGAATCGCAGATGGGGGCAAGAAAATGAAGTTGCGACGACATATTCTCGCCCACAACTGATAGCCCCCCTTACAGGTAAGCTTCCCTGGTTTTGTTATCTCGCCCCGTTTTTCGCCTTCGAATTTTGATGTTTTCGAATGTCGATATCGGATGCTGTCGCTGCTCCTTAGATGAATAGCAAGCCGACATTGCAAGGCACGTGCCTGTACCATTGAATTCGGATTTAGAGTTTTCCCGCATCAGTGACGATCTTCAGGTGGAACGAATCGATGAACGAAGACTCATGTCATTGTAAGACAAGCCCTGCCTGTCGCTTTCAAACCCGAAAGAAAATCGAATGATTGGCCTGAAGGGAACGGCCTGTCATTCTATAGATGGCGGTCTATATGGATTGCTATCGACGACTGTCGGCATCACTTTAGGGGAAGGAACAGCCCTATCGGCGACAATTGGACTCGTAGCGTATTTTGAGCGAAACAACTGGATTTTTTGATAAAGATACCACAATGGTAATTGATATTGCTCAAGCAGATTAACGTCCACACCCTCTAATTTAAGCCTGAGGACCTTAGGTTTCCGAACGTTCGGTTTTAGCTCTACTCCCTTCAGTTCACTCCATTTCATCTCGCCACTCAAAGCCTTTGACTGAAGTACGAAACGAGATGGGCTTATCACCAATCCAGCGTATCCTACATGCGATTTTCCCTTTCGAAACAGAGCAATAAATGAGAGCAGACCAATCGCAAAAAGTAAGATAATGAGCGTTACCGCGATGATGATGGAAAATGTCGGATTCTGTGAAAAAACCGCTCCAGCAAAAGAACCAACAGTTACTAGCAACATGGCAAAGTACACGCGAAGCGGGGCTTTGACACCACGGACCATGTCTACCGGTCCGGATGCAAAAACGGAGTCCGTTGGGTGCTTCTGTAATTCTGCAGACAAGATTTTGGCCAACAAGTCATCTAATCTAGGCTCAAGGTTGCTGAATATCTGGTTCCAAGCACGCTGATAAAAGTCTCTCCTTGTATTAGATCCCTCAAACCTAAGTTGAATATCGTGGTCGCCAAAATTCGCATTGAGTCGACCATTACCGACATACGTAGGATCAATTCTATTTCCGTCAATTCTGCAATCTACTAATCGTTCCCAAGGCAACTCTAATCCCGAGTCGGATAGAACTATACCTCTGTCGCTAAAAGAAAAGTCTTGTAATTTGCTTCTCCAAGGGTAAGCAGCGATAGCAGCGAGCGAACAACCAATTCCGACACCAATAAACTCGTTGCGATCCGCGACACTAAGAGCGATGGCGAACAGCACTAGAGCCAGCATAGCGAGCAGAACGGTCAACAAGACAGTTCCTCGCGCTAGACGTTTATGTCTTGAATGACGATTTCTTTTCAACATGATGACCTTCTTCGTCCACGAGCGTCTACCAAAACTGAACGTGAAATCGGTTTCAAGAAAACGGATTGTCCCCCGAACCAGCATTAGAAGCTGTAGTCGTTTGCTTTTCTGCGTTATAGGCGAAGGCGCTTTGCACGCTCTTGAATAAGCCGATGATGATAAAGACTTTGATAACTATACCGCTCGCGAGAGTAGAAGGATCGAGCAATCCAAATCCAATGTTGGCCGCCACATACAAAACCAGGCCCCCAACGGTACACGGTACAGGAAATTGATAGACTAAGATCCCCAAAACAACAAAGATAATCCCAATCGAGGCTCCTACCCCGTTAATAATTTGATTCTCCAGAACAGCACCTGCGACTAAGGATTGATCAACCTGAAGCCCTTGTTGCTGAAGTTTGTTTACCTCGTCATTGACTCTACTCTGTGCAGTTACAAAAAAGAAACCGTTAGCTGCAAGTGACAATATACCTACGACAATCAAGATACCTCGGGCAAGATTGAGTTGCTTGCCGCGAGCTGCTTGCCCCAAGCTACCAAGTTTTACATCATCTGATGAAACGGACATAAGTTGATCCTAGATGGATTGAACAAGTATAGGTTTAAATTCCTCACCTTTTCCCAAGGTTTGGAGAACTATACCTACATCACCAGACGAACGCAAATTTTCTCAACCCGGATCAAAAACACTTGAAAAAACGTGTTGCCATCCGCATACACAAGACTGACAAGATCAGCGACGGAAGACAGAATTACAGAAACGACCTATGTGCAATTCGCTTATTCAATTCCAAATCAACTCAATCCCAGTCGAAAAGCTCGCCCAGCCAGGACTCTCTCTTTTTGGGTTTATGGTACTCAGGGTGTCGCTGATCGTATCGATCACGTTCGCTCGGATAAGGACGCTCAACCTCTGGGCGATATTCGCTTTCCTGCCGATATTCTGTTTGAGTTCGTTCCCGTTCATAGGGTGCTCGTGATGGTCTTGAGTCAGCTCGGTTATTGGTCGAGTCTTCGCGAGGAACCGAGAGGGCAATAAGTTTGTCAAGTTCTCCGCGATCAAGCCAGACGCCTCGGCATTTTGGGCAGTAATCAATCTCGACACCTTGGCGTTCCGTCATCAATAGCGTTGTTTGGCTGCAGACCGGACAAAACATAGACAACCCTTCCAATTCAGAATTATAATTCGGCTCTCGTTTTGACATTCTAGATGCAGCTAGTTTACCGCCAAGTCCCTCAAAAAAAATGCGATGTCGAGATGATTCCGCGTAAAGCAAAACGGTGGACGGAGCCTCATTGCCAGTACAGCATTTCGTTAAAAAAATCAAACCGTCGATTTTTTTCATTCGGCTTGCATCGCCGGAAGACACCCCTAGACTGTTTTGCCCGATGCGGCAGCCCAGTCCAACTCGCAATTACTTAATCGCTTGCTTGCGAAAGCAGCAAAGGGGATTCTTTTGGTTGGGCTAAGCCAAGGAGTGGTTCTAATACTTTTAGTCAACATGCTACCGGCCAGAGAGGATCTTTTAAAGGGCTGGGTAAGCGAGCCATGCTTGTCACTGCGGTCCCGAACTTCTTGTAAAGAGAACGTGCATGGACTGTATCTTGGCAAGAAAATGGGGGCAGGAAAATAAAGAAGCCATAAGACATTGTCGCCCTTAGGTACTTGCCGATATATTGTCATATCATCCCCCCTAGGGAAGTGCTGAGCGGTCGGTCCTCGTTGCCTCGGCCACTACAGGGAGGGCCTCGTTGCCTCGTCCACTACAGGGAGGGACTCGGCGACTAATGAGCTCGTCCTGTCGCCAGACTCACTAAATCCGTTGAAGAATGTATCTGCAGAGCTCGTTGAATTAGATGTCGAATTCAAAACAGGGGCCGCCAATAGACTTTTGATCAAGATTCGAGGAATAGAAATAGTCTATCATATGGAAAAGCAAGAGATCGGACTGGCTGGACATCGAGCGAGTGCTCCTTTAGTGAATCACAAGCAGCGTCTGATCATTCATTGCGATCGAACGGGAATCGAGTTGTTTGCTAGTGAAGGACTCTGTTACATGCCTCAGCCTGTCAACGTTGATCCCACGAATAGGCAACTCGCTGTGGCGACGCAGGGTGGAGAGGCAATCATAACCTCACTCAGGCTCACGAATTGCAGACCGCATGGATCGCGAGATAGGGGCGGTTGGAAATTCAAAACTCGGAGAGAATTGCAGCATGAATTTGACGGACCAAAATGCAAAGCGAATGCTTGCCTCAATGTATCAAGATAGGCTGGTCGCTGACGTGATACCGTTCTGGTTGCGGAATGGTATCGACCGTGAATATGGTGGCTTTCTAACCGCTTTGAATCGAGACGGAACGGTGATCGACACCGATAAATCGATTTGGTTTCAAGGTAGAGGATCGTGGATGTTTGCCACACTCTATAACACCGTGGAAAAGCGATCAGATTGGCTGGATGCTGCTCAAAGCGGAATCGAGTTCTTGCGATGTCATGGAAGCGATTCCTATGGCAAACTCTACTTCACGGTGACGCGTGATGGAAAGCCGCTTCGCATGAGGCGTTATGTCTACAGCGAGTCCTTTGCCTCGATCGCTAATGCAGCCTACGCGCGAGCCGCCAATGATGATAGAGCAGAGAGTGATGCGCTGCTTTATTTCGCCAACTATTTGCGTTACTCATTCGATAGCGAGCTTATACCGGCGAAAATCGATCCGTCCACCAGAGCGATGCGAAGTATTGGGCCACTCATGATTACGATCGCGACTGCCCAAGAATTGCGAGTCAATTTGGGTGATCGCATTGTCAACGATCGAACGTGCACAGAGTGGATCGACTTGGCCATAGACGCGATCGAACGGTACTTTGTAAAAGCCGACTTGGGCGTTGTCATGGAAACGGTCGGGCTCAACGGCGAACTCATCGATCATTTCGATGGACGTCAGCTCAATCCAGGACATGCCATTGAATGTGCGTGGTTTATCATGCACGAAGGTAAACTGCGGAGCGATTCTCGACTGATTAGCCTCGGGTTATGCATGCTGGAATGGATGTGGAATCGCGGCTGGGATGAAGAGTACGGAGGCTTGTTCTATTTTCGTGATGTTCACGGACTTCCGGTGCAAGAGTACTGGCACGATATGAAGTTTTGGTGGCCTCATTGCGAAGCGATTATTGCAACCAGTTTAGCGTGGTCACTAACTAAGGAGGATCGATACGCTCGCTGGCATGAGCTTGTTCATAATTGGAGCTTTGAGCACTTTCCCGATCCAGAATATGGCGAGTGGTATGGATATCTACATCGCGATGGTCGAATCTCAAGTCATCTTAAGGGCAATATGTGGAAAGGCCCTTTCCATTTGCCACGCATGCTTTGGTATAGTTGGCAGTTACTGCAAGGTGACAATACATGATTTCGAGCTCTGGCTATGTGATTGCCTTTATGGAAAGAGATCGATTCTATTTCGACATAGACCTGGGGCTTGAGACGATGAGTGAAAGGGAGCGTCATGATGTTAAACAAAGTGGGCTTTTGTCGTTTTGGAGAGCGTATGTCCACTGTGCTATAGGGATGATAGTGTCGTGGATAATGGGCGTTCAAGTAGCAGGTGCTATCGATTGGCGCGAGATGGCGTCACTTCCGAATACTGAGGGCTTGGCGGGGGCATTCGCAGGTGTTAGTAACGATGTCCTTATCGTTGCAGGAGGAGCAAATTTTCCAGACAAGAAACCGTGGGAGGGGGGCTCCAAGGTTTGGTATGACGAAATCTATGCGTTCGATGGGTCTGATGCAGGCTGGGAGATTGTAGGCAAGCTCCCGCGTCCTCTAGGGTATGGAGTAAGCGTTTCTTACAAGCAAAGCGTCATTTGCGTAGGAGGGAGTAACGCTGAACGACATTATTCGGAGTCTTTTCGATTGACGTTGGTAAAGAACTCGTCGAATGAGAATCAGGTCAGAATCGAGCTGTTACCTTCATTACCGATTACAATCGCTAACGCATGTGGCGCTGTAGTTGGAGATACACTCTATGTCGTTGGCGGACAGGAGCACCCTGATTCCCCGAGAACATTAACAAACGCATGGGTGATGGATTTGTCTTCCTCGGAACCGCAATGGCGAGAGATTGAACCAATACCGACCTGTGGGCGAATGTTGTCTGTGGCTGCGAGCTTTGGCGGAACATTTGTTTTGATGGGGGGTGTCGATCTAAAGACGTCTGATGATGGAAAGGTTGTTCGAGTGTATCTGAGCGATGCGTATCGTTATCAAAATGGACAGGGTTGGCAGCGATTGCCCGATTTGCTACATCCCGTTGCAGCTGCTCCGTCGCCAGCGCCCGCTGACGCATCTGGAATTTATCTTCTTGGTGGAGACGATGGTACGCAGATAGGTGTTGCACCTGATAAGCATAGAGGATTTCGTTCAACAATTTCGTTTTTTGACGCGGGCATGAATCAATGGCGGATTCGGGGTGTTGTTGCTGAGCCACGGGTAACAGTTCCATGCGTCCAGTGGCATGACAGTAATGCCGGTATAGATGTTTGGGTGATTCCAAGCGGCGAGAAACGGCCGGGAGTTCGTTCCCCCAAAGTTTGGCTTATGACAACCGGAACAGAGGGCTAGTCGATGAGAGAATCGGACAAAACACTATCTGGGTTTGCTTGGCTTTTGGTCGTGTTATTAATGCCTGTAGCGCTGCTGAATTATCTCGATCGGCAGATGTTGGCCTCGATGCAATCATCGGTGATGGACTCAATTCCGAGTCTTGGGCAGGCCGAGAATAAAGAGGAACTTTGGGGATTGATGTTGGGGCAATTCAAATGGGTTTACGCAGCGTTTAGCTTAGTCGGTGGTTACATTGCAGACCGTTTCAGTCGTCGGTTTACCATTTGCGGAAGCTTGTTTGTGTGGTCTGCAGTCACTTGGTGGACAGGTCAGGTTAGCACGTATCAAGAGTTGCTGTGGGCACGCTCACTTATGGGAGTAAGCGAGGCGTTTTATATTCCGGCTGCATTAGCATTGATCACAGATTATCACCAAGGGGAAACGCGGTCTCGTGCCATTGGACTTCATCAATTGGCCATTTACCTTGGAGTAATCGCAGGTGGATTTGGTGGCTACGTTGCCGCTAATCCTGATTACGGTTGGAGATTTGCGTTCTCGGTATGTGGAGGAATCGGAATGCTCTATGCGATACCGCTTGTGTCATTACTACGCGATGCACCCAAGTTGGTAGAGGTGGAAAAAAGAGCCGACGTTCTAACTATTGAATCCCGATCGCCGTGGAGCGTTCTAAGGGATTTATTGAGTAATCCTTCGTTCGTTTTGCTAGTTCTGTATTTTACGTTGCCAGCGATGGCAGGTTGGGTTGTTCGCGATTGGATGCCATCGATTCTCAAGAAACAATATAACATCGGACAAGGGCAAGCCGGGGTTGCTGCAACATTGTACTGGCAGGTGGCAGCGATTGTGGGTGTTGTCATTGGTGGTTGGCTCGCGGATCGATGGATGCGTTCGAACCAACGAGGACGGATTTATGTAAGTGCGATCGGCATGGTGTTGATCGTTATTTCGATTTTTGGAGTTGGAGTCGCAGGCACTCTATTTGCATCCATCGGATGCTTGATCGTGTTCGGAATAGGTTGGGGATTCTTTGATTGCAACAACATGCCAATCTTGGCCCAGATCATACGCCCTCAATTTCGGGCATCGGGATATGGGATCATGAACTTTGTAAGCATCAGTGCAGGGGGGATAGCGGACTGGGGATTTGGAGTGATGCGAGATAAGAACATACCGCTTCATTTCATTTTTAGTGGCTTCGCAATGCTCGCAATCATTTCAGTCTTACTCGTTTTATTGATACGACCTAATCCCGAAATAACTCGCGCCGAGCAAGCTGCTCAGGAGTAATCTTTGAATACAACATTATTTGGCATCAAGCTTAAAGGGCTCGTGGCGGCTACTCATACGCCATTCACGCCAACTGGACAATTGAATCTCGGAGGCATCGAGAAACAAGCAGAGTATTTAGGACGAAACGGAGTCAAATCCGTATTTGTTGGAGGTAGTACCGGCGAGAGTCATTCGCTAACGGTTGATGAGCGTTTAGCTTTGGTCAATTGCTGGAGTGAGGTAGTGCGGTCGACACACCAGCACTTGATCGTCCATGTGGGAACCAATTGCTTGTCGGATGCCAAGATCATGGCAGCCCACGCACAAAGCGTAGGGGCAGTTGCGGTTTCCGCATTAGCTCCAAGCTACTTCAAGCCAAAGTCGATGGATACTCTCATCGCATGTTGTGCCGAAATTGCGGGTTCAGCACCACGTCTACCGTTTTACTTTTACGATATTCCTGTTTTGACTGGTGTATCGTTTTCTATGCCTGACTTTTTAGCGTTGGCACCAGAACGAATTTCCAATTTGGTTGGTCTAAAGTTCACGAATCCCGATTTGATGGCTTATCAAAAATGTTTGCGTATTGCCAATGGACGCTACGACATTCCGTGGGGAGTTGATGAGTATTTGTTAGCCGCTTTGGCTTGCGGGGCAATCGGTGGGGTTGGAAGCAGTTACAATTTTGCCGCCCCTATCTACCATCGCCTGATTAGAGCGTTCGAAGCTGGGGACATGGAGTCGGCACGAATTGAACAGTATCGTTCCGTGCAGTTGATCGACCTCCTGGCAAAGTATGGGTACATGGGGGCCGCGAAGTCGCTCATGAGTTTATTGGGGGTTGATGTGGGGCAACCGAGACTTCCGAACAGTTCACTCGCTGAGCAGGAACAGCATCAACTACGAGCGGATTTAGAGCAAATCGGTTTTTTTGATTGGCTTAATCCGTAGTTGAGAACTCAATGAAGCAGGAATAGGGAAAAATCCAATCATGCTAAGCAATCTATTCGCTGACTTGCCATTCGGTTTACCCAACGAAATCGTTACCACTTTAATTGAATCCCATAATTTGCGAGTTGAGCGAATCGTATCGCATGGGCACTGTTCACCCGAAGACTTCTGGTACGATCAAGACGAGCATGAATGGGTTGTCGTGCTGCGAGGCAAGGCAAAAGTGGCCATTGATGGGGGCACAAAAAAATTGGGACCGGGTGATTTCCTCAACATACCAGCTCATCAGAGGCATCGGGTGGAATGGACTACTCCTGATGAACCCACTATTTGGTTGGCTATCTTCTATAGTGGTGATTCGGCATAGTGTGTCGATTCAAGCTTCAATTTCTATAGAAGTCAATGCATTCCAATCTGGCTGAGCGAGGGTTGGATTCGAAGATTTTCGAGGGGGAGGATTCTACACTGTGTCGACGAAGTTAGGTAACTAGAATCGAAGCTAGGAAAACCGAATAAACGAGTGAACCATTTCTGTTACTCCGTGTCCGTCTGGGCTACGAATCAGCGTCGGCGAATAAACAATAGGAATTCAAACTAAAGGAGTGGAGCCATGGGTGCTTCACATGGCGATTTCACCAAATACCCTCGTACCCCTCATTTGTTCGGATCCAAAGGAACGGATGACGATAAGCATCTTGGTGAGTCGGAGTCGAACAAGTTTATTGCCGATCCTTCTTTGATTGTTGAAGAGAAAATTGATGGCACCAATGTTGGCATTCACTTTTCCGCTTCTGGCGAACAAATATTGCAATGCCGAGGTCATCTTGTCACTGAAGGTATGCATCCTCAGTACGATTTATTAAAACAATGGGCGACGGTTAAACGTGCCGTCATGGAAGAATTGATTTTCGATCGATACATTCTGTTTGGCGAATGGGTCTATGCGCGACACTCGATTCACTATCGAAAGCTCTCGCATTACTTCTTTGAGTTTGACATTTATGATAAGAGAGACAAGGTTTTCCTCGATTTGAATTCTCGATTGCGCATGTTGGCCGGAACCGGTATTCAAACCGTTCCGATGGTGCATACGGGCCAGCTAAACCGAAAAAAGCTAGAGGGTTTGATTGGACCATCAAATTTTGACAGCCATTTTGAAAACCCGATCACCAACCGAGCAGATCCTTTGATGGAAGGATTGTATTTGCGAACGGAATCACATGGAGTTGTGACAGGCCGTGCAAAGTATGTACGACCTGAATTTGTGGAGAAGATGAAACAGAGTACGCATTGGCAGCATCAGCAAATGGTGCCCAACCTTTTGGCAGACGGCGTGGATATTTGGTTATGAAATGGGAACAACTGAAAAATAAGTCCATCGATGAGATCGCCGCATGGGCCGAGACGCAGGGTTGGTGTCAAGCGATGGCAGATTGCGTTCAGGATGCCGAGTGGCATTCCGAGGGGGACGTATGGACCCACACCAGGTTAGTGCTTGTTCAATTGACTGAGTTAATGGAATGGAATGATCTCTCAAAGCACGACCAAACAGTTTTGACTTTCACGGCATTGTTTCATGACGTAGCCAAGCCACTAACAACAGAGATTGATCCAGAAACAGGTAGAGTGCGTTCGCCAAACCACGCAGTCAAGGGGGAGTTGGTCGCAAGGAATGTTTTGCGAGGATTGGGCTGTGATTTAATAACACGCGAGCAAATTTCGCGATTGGTTCGCTATCATGGACGACCAGCATTTCTTTCTGAGCGAGCGGAGCCGGTGCATGAGGTTGTTCGATTGTCATGGTTGGTAAACAATCAGTTATTGTATCTATTTGCAGTTGCAGACACTCGTGGTCGTGATACAGACGCGATGGATCGCCCAGAGGAAAACTTGCATTATTGGAGGATGCAAGCTGAGGAACTTGGTTGTCTGGATCAACCGTATGTGTTCCATAGTGATCACGCTCGATTTATGTTTTTGCGTCGGCAGTCGTCAAATCTTTATTACATTCCTCATGAGGATTTTTCGTGCACGGTGACGCTTGTGTCGGGATTACCTGGAAGTGGTAAGGATACATGGCTTTGCAAGAACAAACCACATTTGCCAGTCGTCTCTTTAGATGACATCAGAAGCGATCTCGAGATTGATCCAACTGACAATCAAGGTCAGGTGGCACAAGAGGCGAAACGTCGATGCAAGGAATTTCTACGATCGGGTAGATCCTTTGCGTTTAATGCGACCAATACGACAAGGCAGATTCGTAATCGTTGGGTCGATTTATTCGCTGCTTACCATGCCCGTATCGAGATCGTGTACTTGGAACCTCCCATGAAAACGATACTGGCTCAGAACGGGCAGCGGCTTGATTCAGTGCCAGCGAGTATCATTAGAAAGTTAGCAGATAAATGCGAGCCTCCCACTTGGTCCGAGTGCCATAACCTGATCATTGAGGAGGGCGGAGATTCGTAAGCAGTTTGGGATGGTCCGTTATATCCATTCAGGATTGCGTAACAACGCTACACTATTCTTCGTTCCTGTTTTCCAACACGAATGCCGATTGATTTGTCGCCAATCAGCAGGTTGGTTAGAACGTGTGTTGCCATAAGTTATTGACTAGTCAATGCCGCGTGCTCCCTGCTTACCTGTTTGGCTAGCGCTGATTCCTCGTTGTCGGACGCCCGGAACTTACTTACCAGATCGAGACATTGGAGAACCGTCTCTTTCTCGCCCTTCTCCAATAGTTCCATCACCAGACATTGTGGATCTTTTAGCCTAGTTTCGTATTCATCAAGGTCTTTCGTGCTCACGCTTAGGAGCGAGCGCTGACGGATCAGCCATCGTACCCGTTCGTAGGATGTACTCTGCTTCTGGTGAGTCGAGGGGCCAAGCGGCATGCTGTTCCCCATCGCGAAGAATGAGGTGGTTAAAGGTTTTCTCGGGAGTGACAAGCAATCCGAACGAGGAAACCGCGAAGGAACTAATGACCTCTACTTCTTCTACGACCAATACGTATTCCCCAGCATTCAATTGCGGGAGGCCGACAGTAGTATTCTGGTTTGCAAGCGGACCATCAGGTGCAACGACTGACTTATGTGAAAACAGTATGTTTAGCTTTACTGGATTGCCCTTAAGAATTTGACTCGTTGTAAACACGTGCGCATATGCATTTCCCGTTGGCTTTCCTTCTTGTAACTTGCCAACAATAACCAGTGGGTTGTCCTTGATGAGTCTTTCAAGACGCGATTTCTCTTCTTGACTGAGCCCTCCATTTGCGTCGGGGATTCCCTGATTGCTTGCGGTTTTTTGCTGAACCGGTGCTGGATCGTTTGGAAATAACAGGAACGCCAGGATCACGATGAATAGACTAATTCCGAGCATGAGAGTTTTCCTGTTAAGCCACCTTCTGTTTGATTTGAACGCTTTGGATTTGGCCTTTGGTGGTATGAGCCAAGGTAAGGTTGGCAGTGCGTTAGATAACGGTTGTTGCACGTGGCTGAGAAGTGCTTCGAGTAGCCCTCGCACTTCCGCAGCCGATGACAGTCGGTCCTTCACGTTTTTCGCCATCAGTTGTGTGATCACCGCGCACATCCACTCCGGAATACTTGGATTGATCTCCTGAATCGGGGTCGGCTCAGATTCTGAAATCCGCCGCATGACACTCAAGCTGTTCTCCGCTCTGAAAGGTGGCCGCCCGGTACACATTGTGTACAGCATGCTTCCGAGACTGAACAAATCGCTGCGTGCATCAACACTTTGACCAGATGCTTGTTCGGGGGACATGTATTGCGGTGTACCGGGATGGAATCCGGTACGCGTCAGGCTGGCATCATCGGCTGCACGAGCGAGTCCAAAGTCGCTGATCACTGCGCGGTCGACACCTTCTTCCAACAGGATGTTCGATGGTTTGATATCACGATGCACAATGCCCTGCTGATGGGCGGCAGACAAGCCATCGGCAACCTGCATACCGATTCGCAAAATCTCGCACATTTCAAGTGGTCCAACGCGATCAATGCGAGCTTGCAACGATTCACCTGATACAAACTGCATCACGATAAACGGTGATTCAAGCTCTGTCTCGACATTATGAATCGGCACCACGTGTTGGTGTACGACAGCGGCGGCGGCGCGTGCTTCACGCGAGAATCGTTTTCGAGCTGGTCCGCTGCTGGCCAGATACGGAGCCAACAGTTTGATGGCGACAGGTCGATTGAGTTCTGTATCAAATGCTTTGAATACAACTCCCATACCGCCGGAGCCAATCAATCGTTCCACTTCGTAACGTCCCAAACGCCCGAGCATTTCGGGGTGCGTTGGCGGAGAAAGCAATTGCTTGGCCATCGACTCGGTCCAGTTAAAATTCGATTGATCGAGGCTCACTGGCGAAAAGCGGCGTTGCTGATTCGAATCAAAGGGTTGAGAGATCGCAGCGGTCACGCCCTGCCACATAGTCTTCGGCCCCGCCAGTTCGCTGATCCGTTCTTGGCAGCGATTGCAGTTTTCGACATGAGTGAGTAGTTCCTCGCTAGGCTCCAAAGACTGATCGGGTCGAAGCAATGCCTCTAAGGCTGCATCATCACACGTATGTTGATTCACGTTCATCGTTGTTCCTGATACTGTTGAACTAATCCTTTGATCCGTGCCATGACTCGACTACGTGCAAAATAGATATTGCCGCGGCGAGTGTTGAGCTTCGTCGCTGCTTCTTCGACGGACAATTCCTCGATGCTAGTCAGCC
The DNA here is from genome assembly GCA_046344995.1 of Pirellula sp. Lineage (GTDB taxonomy): Bacteria > Planctomycetota > Planctomycetia > Pirellulales > Pirellulaceae > JBKCUI01. The sequence continues at coordinate 9,891 of JBKDKR010000070.1, read as the reverse complement.
AGAACGCTTGCCAAGTGTGTTCCGCCACCGACTCGCGGACACGCTCCGAAGCCCATCGAAAAACCATTCGCTCGTACTCCGAATCCAGAGCACTGGAGAGCTCAGAGGGAGCAGGCAAATTTGCCAAGTGGAGCTGGGCTTCGCTGTCATCGCGTCCCAAAGATCGAGTGGCTTTCTGCGTGATCATGTCGACAGCGGCATTACGAGTGATTCGCAACAGCCAGGCACGAAAACTGCCTCGATCATCTCGCTCGAGCCACTGGGAAACCGAGCAGGCAACCGCCATGAATACCTCCTGGACCAGATTGTCTGCGTCTGCCGCTTGAAAACCTCGGCTCTTAGCGACATTAAAAACCACCGGGCCGTAAATCGACGCAAACTCGTCCCATGCAGCCATATCTTCTGCGTCTTTAAGACGCAGAATGAGGCTCGCTCGGGTCTTCTCTTGTGTAGGTTTCATGAGTGCGTCGGTTAAAGGTCTCGATTCGCTTCTAACAGCAAGACTGAATCAGGGATCTCAATCTTGCGCGATGCGAGGACATTTTTGCAGATTTCTACCAGATCGGCTCGCAGCGAGGTTGGCGACCATTCGTACATTTTTTTCCCAACCGCCTAAAGGATATCGAGATCATGACTGGCAAGGAGCTCTGGCCGGTGATCACCGACAACTTTGTGCTCATTCCCAATCCCAAGATCTGCGATCCGAACAAGCCCTATCGCGTGGAGTTTAAGGCGACTTTAGTCACTCCGTAGACTCCCTTCGGGGCTTGGGCCTCTAGAACAAATCCCAACCCGAAGCGTTAGTTTTGAAGTTGCGCTATTTCGGATTTAGGGGCAAAGCCCAGTTCGTTTACCTAGCGTAGGCAAAAATAAGGCCTTTGGCCCGAAAAACCCGTTACTACGCAACTTCAAAAAGCGTTAGCGAGGAGTCAGTTTAACGCTTCGGGTTGGGATTGTAGTCAGTCCCTCGCTAACGCTTCGGGTTGGGATTGTAATCAGTCCCTCGCTAACGCTTCGGGTTGGGATTACTTCTCGATGGGCACTTTGCAAAAGGTCAATGCAGCGATGCCGTTGGCACCCAGGAGCAAGTTATCCTGACTCCAGGCAATCTCCTTCAGATATGTGATCAACTTCGCTGAAGACGCTTCCTTTAAAGTCAGCGTGAGGACATTTCCTATCACGCTACCCGAGGCGACTTTGTCCCGTTCGTCATCCAGGTAAAATTGTCCGGCTAAATTTTCCGACCAAACGACTGGCTGATCGAATTCCAAAGCAATCACATCCTTTTTTTCGGTAGTGAAATATGCACGCTTCAAGTTTGCCGCAGATATTGGACCTGTTGGCACTTTGCCGTAATGATCCCTTTCAATCAGCGGTTGAATCGTACGCGCGAATTCCGACCAGCCCTCTAACGGATAATGGCAACCACCGGGTGGACTTATCCCGAGCGTGGACATGATGCTCATGTTGGAGAACAAGTATGGCAACGTGCGTTGTTTTTCTCGCAACATATCGCCAGATCCCATGCGTCCGCCCATTCCGCATGAGTTTGGCCAGATCTGGAAAACATAATAGTTCTGCACATTCGGAAAATCTTGCTTCCAGGAGGCGGCCATTTCTTTGAACAATTCATGGTAAGTCTCCCATCCGTAGCCGCCTGTCGGGCCGGCGGCGCCTTGATCGTTCTCGCCCTGATGCCACAAGATCGCGCGGATGCCGTGCGTCAGCTTCGCCCCTTCAACTCGCGTCAACAAGCTGCCGTAAAGTTGATGTGGATTCGTCCATGGATTATCACCGCTGGTATCACGACGATTAAGAGGGTTCGGCAAGTGCTGATCGATGCGTGTTCCGCCCGCTGCAGCATTGATGATGCAAATTGGTACCTTTTGACTATCAACTAAACGCTTGGCTAACTCCATGCCCCACCAACCCAACTCGGCCTTCTCTCCCTTTTGTGCTTTCCACACTGGGTAACACCACAGGTTCTCTTTGTCGCCGGCTTTATTAGCTGAAGGACGGCCATAACTGCGAATCCATTTATTCGTCTCTGGCGGAGATTGTTCGGCGGTATCTGTCGCCAAAGCATTCGATTGACCATCGATAACGTAGGCATCGCCGCAGACCAGATCATTTACCGTCTCAAGAACGGTTTCCCTGCCGGCGGTTTTCGTACCAAACTCCACTTTGTATTGGATTAAGCCCGGCTTGAGTTGTGTTGAGAGTGAGTAGGAGTTATCTGCTGCGGGCTTGGCCATCTCGGTCTTGATGAGTTTGTCGTCTGCGTAGAGCTTTAGGAAAACGGCGTCGGCGTCGTTGTTCAGCGTTCCATTGTAATAGAGCGTGCCCAGACCCTTGTCGTCGCGTGCGTAAAACTGGCCGTCCTCGGGCTTCTCATCTTTTGCAGGTGTGCGCACGATCCACGCGTCGCTCTTCGGCTCGGTTACCATGATATCAACGCTTTGCGTGACTGGTTTGCCACCGTTGCTCACGCTGGCAGTGACGGTAAGTGTGCCACTGTTTTGCGAGCGCAGCAGTCGCAGTTTTCCGGGTGATACTTCCTTGGTGACCGCGAACGGCTCGGCGCTCCACTCAAACTTTATGTCGCCCGCGTTCGCCGCCTGCATCGCATCAAGATTCTTGATCTGATGCACTACCTCTATGGTCGATCGTCCATCCCATTTTGTCGGGGCCATGAGTGTGAAGACCGGCTCGGGAACGGTTTCTTTGATGGTGATGGCGATGTCCTTTGTCTTTACACCATCGGCATAGATGGCCTTGAATTGCAGCTTAGCCGCCGTTTCCCCGGATACGCGACCAGCCGGAAAGGAATAGGAAAGTGAATCGGTGGCAACAACCGATTCTTTCCCGTCAACGGTGAGAGTCCAATAGATTTTCTGCGCTCCGCCAGCCTGCGCCGTGATCATGGCAGTGTCACCTTCCAACACCGTTAACGCGGTTGAGGACAAAGAAAACTGATTGCCCTTTTGCACGATAGGTCCGACCAACGTTTGAAGCGGCTTTTGGTTTTCGTAGGTCAATTTGATCCAATCGGCGGATCTCGCCACTTTGGAGATGCGCACCTCATCGATATCACCTACGAAATCATAAGTACCAGAAACCTGATTCCAGCCACCGATGTGCATGGACACTTTGTTGGGAATTTTCATGTCTGCACTGCCAGCGGTATTGTCGATTACGCCATTCACATACAACTTTGCCTGCTTTCCATCGTAGGCGTGGACGACATGTACCCATTCAGACATCGGTACGGGGATATCGCCAACGATACCTGCACCACCGAACCAGCAATCCACTGCTAGGTGCGAAGGGCTGGCCAAATTCATCACCACCTTGCTTTGGCCAGTGGGAACTCCCCAGGCCAGAACAGTGGTGTTGATCTTCTTAGCCTTGAACCATGCCTCACTAGAGTGAGGGGAAGAGCCGCTTGGGAAAGCCTTTATTTCGGTGCCGCAATTGACCCCTTTTCCTGCAGAAAAAGTCCGTGACTTACCGACGACGCCAGTGCTCAAGGCGGTGCCGGCATCGATCGCCGAGATTGTGCCAACCTCGTCTTGGACGGTCTCGTTCATGTGCAGCACGGCGGCGAAGTTGTTGGCAGAATTGAACACCGCAGCGCCATTTGATTCACTGACGGCGGCGGTGTTACCCCAATAGATCTTTATTTCTTGACGGGCATTACCGGTGATGATCGGGATCTTCACCCAAATGGATGCGAGTCCGTTGGCCGCATCCCACTCCTCGATTTGATAAGCTAGTGGTTCACCGTTCTTGGTCGAGAATCGCAAGTCGGCCCCATCCGCCTTCGCTTGGCCGAATTCGAAGAAGTCCTTATTCAGTCGCACTAAGAGGGGAAAGTCCTTCACTGTCGCCGCTGCAGGTAGGTTAGCACCTTCCGGCGTGGTGAGGATGAACATCGATCCCGAGTGTTGCCAGTCCGGGTATTGCGCGGACGCCCCCGTCGCCCACAGCGTGAGCAGTGATACAGCGAGGAATAACGGTTGGAGCAGGTGCTGTTTCATGGAACGATTATTGGTTAGGTCTATTTTCGCGGACGGTGGTATTTCGGCAGCGTCTTCGCCCCGTAAAAGTATATCCTAGCTTATCCCAGCTCCCTATCCACCGTGCGAGACATTCATCGCAACTGCGCCCCCCGACCCTACCGCTTACTGAGTTCAGTGGCTGGTACCAATTGAGCCACTTTCTGTGCCTAAGCCAAGATCTTTTGGACGACATGCGCCTCTTCGACGCCGGTCAATCGTTGGTCTAGGCCTTGATAGGGGAATGTAAAGCGACGGTGGTCGATGCCGAGCTGATGGAGGATGGTTGCGTTGAGATCGTTGATGTGTACGGCATCGTCTTCGAATCGAGTCGTCTTCTGACCGTTCGCATCGACAATGTTGTAGCTGTATTCATCCGTTCGACCGTGCTCGATCCCCCCTTTGATCCCACCGCCAGCCAACCAAGCGGTAAAGCACCTTGGATGGTGGTCACGACCATAGTCCGTCTCGTTCTGCTTGCCTTGGCAATAGACCGTACGACCGAATTCGCCCGAGCAGACCACGAGGGTGTCTTCCAACATTCCTCGCTGCTTCAGATCTTGAATGAGTGCGGCCCAAGGTTGATCCACGTCTTTGCATTGGCCACGAAGCTTCGCAGGCAACGCGCTGTGATGATCCCATCCGCGGTGGAACACCTGCACAAAGCGGACACCACGCTCAACCATCCGTCGAGCGAGTAAACAATTGCGAGCGAACGAACCTGACTTCTCAACTTCAGGGCCGTACAAGCTCTTGATCGACTCGGGTTCATCGCTCAAGTCGGTCAATTCCGGTACCGACGTTTGCATGCGGAAGGCCATCTCCTGTTGTGCGATCGTAGTTTGAATCTCGGGATCGCCAATTTCGGCAGCGTGCCGGTGATTGAGCTGCGTTACCAAGTCGAGCATCTTGCTGCGGCTAGTTCGCGAGACTCCCGTCGGATTGGATAAAAACAGAACGGGATCGCCAGCCGACTGAAAGGCCACCCCCTGATACTTGGATGGCAAAAAGCCAGTGCCCCAAAGTCGGCTATAAAGAGCTTGAACATTCTGTTGATCGCCGGACCAAAAGGCCGAATTCAACACGATGAAGTCAGGCAAATTTTTGTTGAGCGACCCTAGTCCGTAGCTTAGCCATGCACCAAGGCTGGGCTTGCCTTGAACCTGCGAACCGCTGCAAAACTGAGTCTTGCCTTCATCGTGATTGATCGCTTCTGTGCGCATCGATTTGATGAAGCACAAGTCATCCACCACTGTCGACAAATGCGGCAACAGTTCACTCATGTATCTTCCGCACTTGCCTTGCTGAGCGAACTTAAAAATCGAGGGCTGAATCAACTTTTCGTTGCCATCGGTCATGGCAGTGACGCGCTGACCATCGCGGATATCTTCGGGCAGAGGCTGTTTGTACTTTTCCTCCAAGCCCGGTTTGTAGTCATACAAATCAATCTGGCTGGGCGCGCCCCCCATGAACAGAAAGATCACTCGACTGGCTCGTGGCCGGAAGTGCGGAAGCTCGGGTAGCGATGCCGTTGCTCTTTGGGCCGCGAGCGAACCAAGCACGGCTGCACCCAATCCGACCGCAGAACGATTCAGGAATCGGCGGCGATTCTGCAGCAAACGATACTGTTCTAAAAGTTCATCGTTCATGAGTGTCTATTCTCGCGTTTTGGCTGTATCAAGACTGAAAAGTGCATTCACGACCATCGTCAATGCGGCTAGCTCGATTCGATCAGAATCGGTACGTAATGTTGCGTCACTCAATGTTGACCCCGTCGAAATTGAAACAGTCGAACTTTGGTCGGCAGTCATAGCTCGGGCTGCCTCCACATCCTCGCGATAGATCTCGCGGAAGCTGTTTAAGCCATGGAGCAGGTCGGATATCTCGGTATCACTGGGCAATTGTCCGGTGATCGACTCAAAGGCTATTCTAAGCCGATTTGAGTCGCCTACTTGTGAAGGGGCAGCTTGATAGCTATCGCCAGCTTGAGTCTGCGATTTCAGCAAAGTCATTGCGAAGTGGCGAGCGGCTTGAAAGTACTGGCTCTCGTTCATCATCAACAAAGCTTGAACGGGCGTATTGGTGCGTTCACGTCGCGAAGTGCAACTTTCACGAGTTGGCGCATCGAAGATCGTCATCTGTGGCGGTGGCATCGCTCGCTTCCAGAACGTATAGAAGCTTCGTCGATAGATTTTGTCGCCGGTGTCTTCCTTGAAAGAATAAGTCGAGGACGAAACCATGGAAACCGTTCTCCACAGGTCCGCAGGCTGAGGCGGCTTGACGCTCTTGCCGTACATCTCGCTATTCAACAAGCCACCTATGGCCAACACTTGATCGCGAATGACTTCCGAGTCTAAACGAATCCGCGAGCCGCGTGCGAGCATGCGATTTTCGGGGTCGTTGATGTAATCCTCGGGCGAAACGCGTGATGATTGCTTATAGGTTTGCGACGTTACAATCGATCGAATCAGCGACTTGACGTTCCAACCCGAATCGATGAAGGTGTTCGCCAGATCATCTAATAGCTCAGGGTGCTTCGGGTATTCGCCTTGAGCGCCGAAGTCACCGGAGGTCTTTACCAACCCAACGCCGAAAAGCTGTTGCCAAAAGCGATTGACCGTTACGCGAGCCATCAGCGGGTGACGTTTGTCCGTGATCCATCGGGCTAGATCAAGCCGAGTCAACACAGTGCCGCTGGATTCGATAGGTGGCAAGAATGAAGGCGAGTTTCGCGTGACTTCATCGCCGGGCTGATCGTAGGCACCGCGTTTGAGAATGTAAGCTGGACGCAGTTCGGCGCGTTCTTTCATGACTAATGCTAACGGAATCTCGCGTTGCAGTTCGTCGCGCGCGGATTGGATTCGACGAAGCTCCTCTTCCTTTTCTTTGAGCTGACTTGTCAGAGCCTTAACTTCTTCTTCGCTCGCAGTCTTGGCTGCGGTTGCTTCGTTGAGCTTCTGCTTCAATTGATCGACGATGGACTTGGCTGAAGCAAGTTGCGAGTCAAACTCGCCCAGGCTTCGCGACTGTTCCGGCGACGGCAAGCGAATCAGCGGCGGCTGTTGCTCTCGACCTGGAGTTTCCGGATCGCCGTCGATGTTGTTGAAGAACGCGAAAAGCTGATAGAAATCTTTTTGCTTCACCGGATCGTATTTGTGATCGTGGCAAACCGCGCACTCCAGTGTCATTCCCATGAACACCGTTCCGAAGGCAGACACCTGATCGACGACATTCCTTGTGTAACTTTCCTGCGGTGGATTCGTTCCTTTGTCCATCACCATATGAAGCCGATTGTAGCCCGAAGCAATTTGTTGATCGATCGAAGCGTTTTCTAACAAATCGCCCGCAAGTTGCTCGGTGGTGAATTGGTCAAAGGGCATGTTTGCGTTGAACGCTCGTATGACCCAATCGCGGTACTGCGACAGTTCTCGATAGTGGTCGTGGTGCATGCCGTTGGTATCAGCGAATCGAACTAAGTCCAACCAATGGCGAGCCCAATGTTCACCGTACTGTGACGACCCCAACAAGCGGTCAACCATTTTTTCGTAGGCATCCGGCGAGTCGTCCGATTCAAATTGAGCGATCTCTTCACGCGTGGGGGGCAAGCCCGTGAGGTCGAATGTTACGCGACGAATCAGTGTTCGCTTATCCGCCGAAGGCTGAGGCTCAAGGCCGTGCTTCTTTAGTGAAGCGACAACGAATTGGTCGATTCGATTCGAAGCTAAGTTCGGATGCTCTACGGATGGGTGCGTTTGAGATCGAAGTGGTTCAAAGGACCAGAATTTTTCGTACTTGGCACCTTGCTCAATCCACCTACGAAACAGGTCGCGTTGTTCAGGAGTGAGAGCCTTCTTGCCAGACTCCGGTGGAGGCATTTGGATCGATAGGTCATCGGTCGAAATTCTTTTCCATACTTCGCTCTGGTCCGGATGGCCTGGTTTGATCGCTTGACTGTTGCCTTTGGTATCATCCACGGAATTGGAGGATTCTGCCGTGCGAAACGGGCCGAGCGGATCGTCTGCTAGATCAAGACGCAGGTTCCCTTCTCGTTTCCCTTCGTCGGGACCGTGACAGGCGAAGCAGCGATCCGATAGTAGCGGTCGGATATCTCGGTTGTACGAAATACTGTCGTCGGCATGTAAACTAACCGTCGCAGCCACGGACCATAATCCAATAACACTGGCTATCAAACGCATCGTTTTCTCAAACTTCGGAGGGAAATGACTTGGCCCAATCAATTCGGGGGCAATGTCGAGCAGGAAGGGAATACTAGATTCTACCTGAGCAGCGACCTAGCCACAACGAACCTGTCAAATCGCCGCCCGTGAGTTGTCACGGCCACAGGCATCATTAGGTGAGTAGCTTCAACAATTACTCAGGGTAATGCGATATCGAAAGGAAAAAAGGTGTCAGGAACCGTTTCTCTTCTTTGAGTTCGGGCTTCGATTGGGGCACCAAATGCTTCGCGTTTATTGATCTCACGGCCTTGGGAGTCGCATTTGTAACGAGTCTCGGTACCGCGTCCGTCGAAGACTTGAGTCAGGTGTCCATCGGGAACACGCATGGTATCGTGGATGATGAACTTGGCGTTCGCTGCCGTGTTGCGAGTTTGATTCCAGACGGCCGTGAAGTTGGCGAAAGTTTGTTCCGGCACCGTACAGGTTATGTTTCGAATGAGAGTTCCGTCGCTGGCTCGATACCCATGATACTTGCGGCGACCATTTGGATCTTCGTCAAAGAAGAGCTCGTTGTTGGCATAAGCTTTTTTCGATGCCATCCGATCGAAAGGTTCTCGAAGTTGTATCAACTAGTGGTCGTTTCGTTCTCAAGCCTGAAACATCAAGATTGTCATCCGTCCCACAAAACGAACAGCTAACGGTGCCAAAACGGAATATACCTATGACTATCACAACCGAGTGACCGAAGTCAAACAGCACACCTCTAGTGGCAAATCCCTTATCTCCACCAAGACCTATCTCGATAACCAACTTCTGTGCGATGTGGATCCCTACGGTCGCCGCAAATACTACGGTTACCGTGCCAGCGATGGAACGTTAATCCGCACCGTGACCGCGACCCACCCAAGTTACACCCTAGCCGACTTCGCTGCCGTCTGGAGCCTAACCCGCAGCACAGCTGCCAACGCAGCTTACATCATCCACGATGCTATTCGAGACGATGATGGTCACCTCACCCAAATCATCGACGCACGCGGTACCGAAACCCGCTTCGAATATGACTCCCTAGGTCGAGAAACCAAAAAGACCACAGCCTTTGGCACAGCCCTGGCTGCTGTAACCGAAACTTATTATGACGATGCCAACCATGTCATCGAAGTTCGCACGCCACGGTACTTCGATACCACCGATACCGAAGGCTATCAAAAAGCCAAGGAAACCTGGACGTACAATGGTCGTGGTTTAGTCGCCACCCACACCGAAGCGACCGGTTCCACTATCGCCGCCACAGAATCATTTACCTATGACCTCAGAAACCGACAACTAAGCCGTTCCGATTACGGATCCAACACCTGGACCCAAATCTACGTCTCCTGCTGTGACAAGCAATCGGCATCGGTTGATCCCCTCGGACATGGAACCATTACCAATACCGATTCCAACCGACGAACCATCCACACGGCAACCGTTTCGGATACTTCCACCCAAACCGGCTCCTTCCTCAACCCGGACAACGCGAAAACCCTATCCGAATCCACCACTCGTTACGATTCCTTGGGTCGAGTCACCTATCAAACCACTTGGCTCACCGCACGAGGAGCTATCAGCCCTGCCCTACCTCCTATCGCAGGCTTGGGTGGAGTCCCTCTCTCAGA
>JBKDKR010000069.1:0-3006 GCA_046344995.1 Pirellula sp. | reverse complement strand
CTGGGTAGCCGCTAGCCACGAGCCCAGTATCGAGTGTTGCAGCTTGGCTATAAGGGTTGGTTCACCACCCGAAGTGCCTGGTTGAAGCGTACACAGAAAGGTAGCGAGGATGAAAGGTAGGGACTAGCTATCCCGCCCTGAATGGTATTGAGCTCCGAAAGATGGTAACTGTTGGAACCTGCCCAAAGTGTGTGCATACTGGAAGGCAATATTGCGTGTATCGACTTGGCGAGACACACGTGAAGACCCGGAGTCGTTAGGCCCATTCGCGTTACACACCATGTCTACAAGGCAACCAGTGAGACCCTCAGGTTCTTCGAATCACCCGCCATCCAGTCGGACCGGTTCGGAGTATGCCCAACAAGCCCCAAAGGTGAGGCAAGCAAACGATTTGAGGGGGTCGGATGACCGAATAGTACCATCGATAACGGGTAACTCCGGAGGAGGGAAGGCCGACCAACCTACGGTCGGTGCCCGAGCTATCACGCGATTCTGGAAGCACACTGTTCACACTCAGCGGTGAAGTAGCAGTGCGAAAGCGACTAGATCGCATCTCAGAAAGAGCGGAAAGTCATCCCGAGGAATCGTTCAACAATCTGTTAACACTGATCACGTTGGACATGCTTCACATGGCTTTCTCACGACTCAAGGAGGATAAGTCCCCCGGTCTAGATGGCCAATCGGTCGGAGACTACCGAGAGAACTTGGAGTCCAATCTCCAAGACTTGCTCCAAAGAATCCACCGAGGCAGCTATCGCCCACAACCCAGTCTTCGTCGAGAAATTCCAAAAGAGAATGGCAAGACGAGATCGCTAGGGTTGGCATGCGTCGAGGACAAGATCGTCCAGCGGACGCTTGTCATGATTCTGGAACGGATCTACGAAGTTGACTTACTGTTTTGTTGGCTGCGTCGCCGCAGCCAAATGGGTAAGCAAGCGAGGACATGGGAGAGTTTCTATAGATGGCTGGAGATCAAGCCGTTGATCAATCCGGTGAAGTTAACAGTTTTGATTGCTGCGTATCGCTGAGGGAATTAATATTGTTGAGACAGGTGATAGCTGGGAGCCGTATGCGTTAACTGCGCCAATGAAGCAAAACGCAGTACGGCTCTGAGAGGGTGCGGAGTATCAATGAAGTACGGTCGAGATATTGTGGCACCGCCGGGAAACTAGGCGGCAAACCGAGAAGACAAACATCAACCTACCCCCCAGAGACTCCAAACTACTCGCCCCAAGTCGCCGGTCGGCCGCTAATTCAAATCATAGTTTTTTGGCGGCGACATGGGTGATCGCCGCCGTTATACGGCGACAACCGACCAGTGATTGGCAGACATGACCGATACCGTCTTTCACATGCCGCTACAACAGATTCGCGTAACTCATCAGAGTTGCGCAACAATCGATGGTCTCGCTCTGGACGGACTTCGTTTGACTGCTAGTAACTGCCAGCCAAACACACTTTCACAGATCTCGATCGGACTGCACGGTCAAACCAGAGACATTTTCATTCACTGGGAATCGTTCTCGAGCGCAGATGAACTCCATTTGCTTTATTGCGAAGAGACGCAAACATTATTCGTTGGCGGCGGAACTCTTTCTGCAACAATCCGGCTTCCAGCAGTGACGATCATCCATGAAAACATCCAGGTGCTCTTTTGGGCGTTCGAATGGCGACGCGGCTTTGTTCTCGAACTCGGCGAACTTGACTGCTACCTGTATCGATCAACCGGTGAATGTGTCGGTCACGCTTCCGTTGATCCGCCATACGACATTGACGAGAAAGACGATGCAATCAACTTTCGCTCGATTGTGGCAGGATCGCAATGGATTGACTTCCCTGCTACCAAAGACTAAATACGCGAGTCCGTGTTCAATGCACAACGCAAATGCCGTATAACAATCGATTGCAACCAAGCCCTCGATCAGGCGTTTTGACTTGCGTAGAGTCTCTTGCTCGGGCTGGCTGAATCGAGACGTTCTCAAATTTGAAAACCAAGAATGCAGTCGGACTGAGCAGCCGACTTTAAAACTGAAATCCAGACTGTCACCAGTGCTCAATGACGACATGCCGTAACGGATCTGATGCATACCTTGCGATGGACTAGATTGGCGTTGAATGTTTGGAACGCGTGCCGTGATTGCAGCGTGACACCTGATCTCGTAGAATGACGAGACATAACAGAGACAGGGATCGAATGGCGATCCTTGCAAACCCGAAATTAAATTGAGAACCAAGCATTGGACCGAAGGGCTCGATTCCTCGGCCCTGACTTGTGTCGAGATAACCCCTCGCCCATCGGTCAATGCACCCGTTATTCCGAGAACTTCATCTTCCCTAAATCAAAAAAAGCGATGGCATTCGAAAACATAGATTCAATACCGCTCTTTGATCAAAGAACACGCCTCGCAGAAACTAAACCAGTGGTGTGGTTTCTTGGATTTGGCGTTGGAGGCGCGACTGGACTTTCTTTGGCGTACGCTCTTTTCGCGATTTGGAACGCAGCGCCCATCTGGATCCCAATTGCTGCAACGTTGGTCGCAACGATGCATGCATCGATCATTGTCGCTTTCTGGCTGAACAGACAGGTCGTACTGCGTAGAACCGCACTGATGGTTTCAATGATTGCAAGTGCTATACTAACCTGCTCGCTTGCATGGATGGTTGGATCCCACGAGATGCGATCGTCTCCTCTGTATGGCCTTGCATTCATGCATCTGATAATCGCCTTTTGTCAACCTGCTTACTTCAACACCAACAAATTAACGGAATAACAATCACGTGCACCGAAGTTGCGGGCGACGATTTGCCTCAATGGAAAGCCTCCTGGCCGCAACTCGGTGACGTGTGTCGTTCTCAAATCTAAACTCCAGCGTGCAGTCGGACTCAAAAGCCGACTTTAAAACCGTAAACCATGCGGTCTCCAGTGATCGATGACGACATGCTGCAACGGATCTGATGCAAGCCTTGCGATGGACTAGATTGAGAATGAATGTAAGGAACGCTTGT
>JBKDKR010000068.1:0-28769 GCA_046344995.1 Pirellula sp. | reverse complement strand
CCCAACACCCCGCCCACCACCCCGCCCACCACCCCGCCCACCACCCCGCCCACCCAAAACAAACCCACGGCAGGTCCTCCCGTGGCTACGCCCGCACCAAGCCCACCATCGCAACCAAATACTCCGGCACCGATCCCCTCCCAATCTCCCGCTCAAAACTTTGGACTACTGAAAGTCACGCACGACCCAAAAGAGCCCATGCTCCCCATCGAGCCGCAAACGCTCGAACAAGCTGGACTGAACAGCCAAATCATTGAGGAAATCGCAATGCGATTCCTGCTCAATCGGGGGGAATCCGCCGGCAGGACTATCGCAGACCATCTGAAAGTCCCTTTTCGCTTAGTCGAGCCCACCTTAAACCGCCTCAAGGCTCAGCAACTTTCTTGCTACCTCGGCTCGACCGCTTTCAATGATTACATCCACGCCCTAACCGACGCTGGAAGAGACCGCGCTCGCCGACATGTCCAGAAAACAACCTATTTCGGGTCCGCCCCAATACCGCTCGAAGATTACATCCAGTCGATCAAACTACAGTCTGTCGAACATCAGCACCCAACCAGCGAGGATCTGAGACGCGCTTTTTCCGACTTGCTTATCGCCCCAACTCTTCTGTCTCGCCTTGGACCCGCCATCAATAGCGGACGCGGCATGTTCCTCTTTGGCTACCCAGGAAATGGAAAAACAAGCATCGCCGAACGAGTGACCAAATCTTTTGGTGAGTTCATTTGGATACCGCGAGCGGTCACCATAGACGGGGAGATAATGCGGATTTTCGACCCACTAAACCACGAGGAGATCCCCCACGATTCATCTGATGGAATGCTCAGAGACACACAAGTCGACCAGCGATGGGTCCGAATTCGCCGACCGACAATCGTCGCTGGCGGCGAGCTTACCATGAACATGCTCGAAGTGGCGAGGAATGCCGAAACCAACATCTGCGATGCTCCCCTTCAAGTCAAAAGCAACTGCGGCGTCCTATTAATCGATGACTTTGGCCGACAACGAATGAGTGTTGACGAACTACTCAACCGTTGGATTGTCCCACTGGAAAAACGTTACGACTACCTCAGTGTGAGCAGCGGCAAGAAGGTCCAAGTCCCGTTTGACCAACTTGTGATTTTCAGCACGAATCTCGAACCCAAAGACCTAGTGGACGACGCTTTCCTTCGTCGAATTCCCTACAAGATCGAGGTCACGAACCCTGATGAAGCAGCTTTTCGAAAACTCTTCGAGATTATGTGCAAGGTGCTTCGTATTCCACATCGAGCCGACATGATCGATTACCTAATCGAAAAACACTATAAACCAGTCGGCCGTCCTATGCGAAACTGTCACCCTCGAGACCTACTGCTACAGATAAGATCGTTTTGCTACTTTAACGCTGTCCCTCTTGAGCTTAAGAAAGAATACTTCGATTTCGCTGTCGAAAACTATTTCTCGATTATGTAGTTCTTCAAGGTCTAGCTGCGTCGTCGTAATTCCGCCGATTCTTTTTAAACCCTAATTCGCTTTACTGTACGTTTAGATCTGGCTTATACTCTTTATGCACTGGAGCACGATCAGATTGGCGAATTAGTCAACTAGAGCGGCATCCTCTCCAGCTCAGGACCTCATCCAGCGCAGCCCGAACTTTTCTCCATTTCAAATCAGCATCGGATCCAGTATGTCGCTCAGGATGCCATTCCTTACCGGTCTGATTTTAGTGGTATTGCAGGCAGCAATTCCTCGCTTCTCACATGCAGACTTTATCGTCTACTCCCTGCCTGGTGCAAAACGCCCTATCATTCTAGAAGGTAACACGAGAATGGTTAGCCCAACCATTTTGGAGTTTACCTATCCAGGCTTTCCATCAATTGCGTTCAACCCAAAAGATGCTGTGGCGGTGAGAGCTCCAAGCCGCCGAGAAGAGTTTAAAAAGTCCTATATCCAAGCTACCCACTCCCAACAAGCTGACGAATTCCTTAAGGCCGCAAAGGTTGCACTACAAAGAGGAATGCTCAAAGAGTTTTATCAATGCTGTAGCGACGCTTACAAACTCGAGCCTCAACATCCGACACTACTCCGGCTAGCTGAGGCCCGACGGCGAATCAAACAGCCCCTCGGTGATCATGCCGACATCGAGAAAAAATTTAGAGAACTCACTAGTCAAAGCTCGATGAAAATCGAACTGAGCCAACATTACGTCATGCTTCACGACACCAGTGAGACCTCACAGCAAGACACATCCAGAGCCCGCAAACGTCTCGAACTACTCGAGCAGGTATACGAGTCTTTTTTTCTCAAGTTTGCGTTCGACGGAATTGTTCTTACCCCCCCCAAAGAACACCTCATGGTGATGCTTTTCGCTGAAGAGCAACGATACTTGCGATACGCAACCTCTCTCGATCCGGAACTTAAAAGCGCTAGTGGCTTCTGGTCTCCTCAAGACAACATTGGCGTTTTCTACGATCAAGGCACGACGGAAGAGATGAAGCAGCTGTTTCAAATCTCCGAGGAACTGAACCGTGCGAAAAGGCGAGCTCGCCGAACAGCCAACTCCCGAGAAGTCGCTCAAGTCGCGAATTCACTCGATCTATTGCTCCGTATAGCTCGTGAAGAATCTGACATCGAAGTTGTTTCGCACGAAGCCGTTCATCAACTTGCCGGCAACACAGGCATCATGCCCAGAACCACCGTTGGGTTGCGATGGGCACACGAGGGATTAGCCTCGTATTTTGAATGCCCCGCAGCTGCCGGCTGGGGAGGCGTAGGAGCGGTGAACGAAACGAGATTGATGGGCTACAAGAAGATTGCTCGAACTCCCCAGCTGGCATCTTTAGAATTGCTCGTTTCAGACCTGCTATTTGATACCGCTCGCAGTGATGGTGCAGTTCTGGATGCATATGGCTATGCATGGGCTCTAACGCACTTTTTGATGGAACGACACTTTCAAGAACTTATCCATTATTATCTCAAGTGCAGCGAGCTAAAGGGAGACGATGCAGGACGAATAAACCGAAGTGAATTAGTCAAAGTCTTCACGGACTCATTCGGTGATGTACGTGAGCTGGAATCAGAGTTTCATCAATATATGGCCACTCTGAAGACCGATGTCCAAAGAATGCGTGAAGCCCAAAGCAAATTTGATGCTCCCAAAATGGCACCTAGCGGCAAGCCCGCATCGTAACAACACATTTAGTTCGCTTCCTTTTTCAAGAGCGTTCTCATCCCTTTACGTACGATGTACTTCGTCTCGGCAGTATCGGACTTATCTAGCCACCTTTGAATCGTTTGCTTAACCCAATCGGGCGTAGTCTTACTGGCATCATTGAGCCAATTACCAACCGAGTCACGCACGTATTTCGAATCATCTGACATGAGTGGCTCAAGCAACTCGATGGCTAGCTCTGGTGTTTTGCGCAATACAGGGCAGTACGGAGCCCAAACACCACATGGTCGAGTAATCTCGCACGCATAGCGCCTGAGCCTCTCGTTACGACTCCCCGTCCATGGAATTAACGACTCTATACATGCGACCGGTTCAGAGATCACATCCCGCCTCAGAGAAATCCATGCCATCTCTCGCAAGCCCGCGTTATCAGCGTCCGCAAACGGCTTGATCCAAGCGAGCTTTCTCGAGAACTTTAGATCGGACAGCCCCACAATAATCGCCATCCACTCGCGGACAACGTCGCTTGTATGAGCAGCTAGCAATTTCCAATTCGCATCGCCGACCTTCATATGTTCCGACAAAAATTGACCGATTCGCTGCGACTGCTTAAGCGCCGCCAATGGGTGCAGTTCCTCTTGCAGTTCATTGAGTCCATTCCCGGACAAATGGAGAACATTCCCTTTCTCTAGGTTCATTAGGAGCGAAAAACGATCCACCACTAACCACTCGACAAGGTTTTTGGTTTCTACCGTTCCAGCAGTAAGCTCACGCTTCACCGCATCAGGAACCTCGCTCATTCTTCGTGCAGGTTTGCGATTTATTAGGTTTTGCATGCTTTCAGGAACCCGTTGGTCGATCGGTAGTTTGTTCTCCTTTTAGAACTAACTGAGCGTCCCAATTTTAGCCGATCCAGATCAGCCACTTAAGGTTCGGTTATCCGTATCCTTCGCAAAAGCCGTCAATTAAAGCATAAATGCATCTTGCAATTTTTTTTCATGGCCTATCCTCGATTTTACACTTCAAGTTGCCCTTTTCTAAACGGACGACCGCAGTAACTTGAGTTGCATGGCAGAATTAAATCCACCTCAACAACATGCAGTCGACACCTTATCCGGCCCATTGCTGGTTCTAGCTGGAGCAGGGACAGGGAAAACTCGCGTCGTTACGTTTCGAATCGCGAATCTAATCCGTCATGGAACACGCGCCGACCGCATCCTAGCGGTGACCTTTACCAATAAAGCGTCCCACGAAATGCATGAACGCATTTCTCACCAACTGAAAATTCCGAAACGAGTTCGCAGAGGACAACCATCTCCTCCTAGACCGGCGATCGGGACTTTTCATTCTCACTGCGTCCAGATTCTTAAGCGACACTCCAAAGCGCTCGGCTACCCGGAGAAATTCACTATCTATGACAGGAGCGATGCGGAAAGTGTCGCACGAACCATTCTGCGAGAGATCAAGGTCCATGAGGCGATGTTGTCGCCTAGCGAGTTTCTAAACATCGTAAGTGGTTGGAAGAATCTCGGTGTCCGTCCCGAGGAATCTATGTCGGTCGCAAAAGACGACAAAGAACACATGGCAGCAAGTGGATACTGGAGATATCAGCGAGCCCTCAAACTACAAGCGGCATTTGACTTTGATGACTTGCTCGTTTGCGCTGAACAACTCCTTCATGAGAACGAAACCATCCGCAAAGAAGAAGCTGGTCGATATGACCACGTACTGGTAGATGAATACCAAGATACCAACGGCTCGCAGTATCGAATCATCAAAGCACTAGCCATCGACCATCGCAATTTGTGCGTCGTAGGAGACGACGATCAATCTATCTATGGATGGCGTGGTGCCGAAGTTCGACACATACTCAACTTCAAATCGGATTGGCCCGAAGCCACCATGGTTCGTCTGGAGGATAATTATCGCTCCACCGAAGCCATCCTCGAAATGGCGAACTTGCTCATCGCATTTAATTCCCATCGACATGAAAAGACACTGCGCGCAGCACGACGCAATGGCCAGCAACCTCGAATCCTTCAGTTTCCTACCGAAGGGGACGAAGCCAAAGGGGTCGTGGAAGAAATCGCCATACGATTAAAGAACGACCCGACAGTTGAGGCTGGCGACTTTGCCATTCTATTCCGCACCAACGAGCAGCCACGCCCATTCGAAATGCAACTGCGGGCTCTCAAGCTACCGTACGTTATCACTGGTAGCCAGTCATTTTTTGATCGAAAAGAAGTTCGCGATTTGTTGGCGTACTTTCGTTGGCTCGAGACACCCGAAGATGAACTGGCTCTTCTACGCGTTATCAACGTTCCGCCGCGTGGTATGGGTGCCACCAGCATCGAAAAGCTTCTCAAGAAAGCCGTTGCGGATTCGTCCAATATATGGACCGTCATGCATGACAAAAAGATCGTTGGTTCTTTGCCATCGGCCGCTCAAGCGGGCATTGCGAAACTCAGGGAACTCCACGCGGAATTCAGCAAAAGAGCAAAAGCCCTCGTCGGTCCAGATGCGACGAACGCTGAGGAAACGACCTCTGATAGCGAGACCTCAAAGGGTAACGACAGCCTCACCAAACTAGTAAGTGACGTAATCCAAATGCTCAAATACCGCGCCGAGGTCGAGCGTCTCTACCCCGATGTTGACGAATGCCAAATGAGGCTGTCATCGATCGAAGAAGTGATTAACGCAGTCGCCGAATTCGAAGAGGAAGCAGAGGTACCCGCCATGCACGACTTTCTTTCCAACGTCACTTTGGCAGGTCGCGAATTCGGCTCGCCCAAAGAAAAGGAAATGAAGAAGAACGCCATTTCTCTTATGACCTACCACAGTGCCAAAGGGTTAGAGTTCCCCATCGTGTACATGGTTGGTATGGAAGAAGGAATCCTGCCACACAGACGGTCTATCATTGGAAACGCCGAAGAAGTGGATGAAGAGCGACGGCTATGTTATGTGGGTGTCACGCGGGCACAAGACGAACTGACCCTAACGCTACCCATGTCCCGATACAAATGGGGCAAACCTCGCCCCACTTACCCAAGCAGATTTCTATATGAGGTCACCGGCCAGGCAGACAATCCAAATCGATTGAAATCCATTCGGGCGGCTGCAGAAGCCGCCCGAAAAGCGGAGGCACAAAAACGCTAAATCCTTAAACGCTTTGCGGCATTGGAAATATATCTCGATACATGACAAACGCAGCCGCCAAAACGATAGGAAAGAAGAAGAGGACAGGTATAAAACAAAGCATGCTTAACACCGCAGAGATAATCCCGACAACTATCTGAAAGATAATCAGTCCGATTAGGTTTTTCCAAGCCGCTTTAAAACTCAGTGTTATGGCTTGCAATCCCGTCACACCACGATCGGCAATGAGTTGAAAACAAAAAACGGAGGGCATGTATGCAAGTAAAGCTACAATAAAGATCAGAGGGATCAAAACCACGATGCCTATGATGCCGATTCCCGCAGCCACTTCATTCCCATCGTTTCCGATTGCCCCAAGAATCGCAGCTCCGACCCCTAAGACGATAGCAACAGGAAGCACAAGTACGAAACTGATTACCATTTGAAGCAAGACCGCGACAAATGCATCTACAAAGCGATCAAACCCGTTAAACATCGTCCCCAATTCCACTTGCTTGCCTTGTTCACGTTCTTTCATGCAAAGATAGACCCCAACCATGAGCGGTCCCATGACGATTCCGAACGGCACCATGGAACCGATAATCACCGCCAACCATGTAATAGCCAGAAACAGCCAGTATTGGTCTCCAAGAAGCTCTTTGCCTCGCTTCAAAAGCCCGATCGGATCGATTGGTACTTTGCGAATATCTCCATCCGAAACATAACCGCTTGGTGAAGCAGGAGACTCGTAAGGGCTCGAATAAGACATAGCAGGAACCTGTTGACGCAGAAAAGGGGATTCAAAACTGGACCTGGGAGGCCGAAGCATTTATCGACTAATGATAAGACTCTTCGATCACGAAAGAGATCTCTTGGAAGAGAATATCACACCGCTGCCAAAAACGAATGATATCAGAAAACGGGCCTTGAAGCTCCCCTGTCTGCGGACCTACGCGAGGCTGCAAATTTCCATGCTCTCCAGACGGATCCCATGCTTGGAACGAAAACCTGAGATGAACAAAAGCCACCGAAAGAACTGGGCTTGAGCTACGAGATGTTCAATTCGACTCATGCAAACCAGCGACAGAACCTTCGATCGCCAGATCCCTGCTTCGTCGCGATAAAGAACTCTGGCGGCGATTTGATCCACTAAGCATTATTCCACAGACGGAATATCGTGCCACGTTCCGTCGTTCATAAACACTCGTATGGGACCTTGTTTAGCCTCATCGATTAACGTCTGTCGATCCATGAAAACCTCTCATTGCTGAATCCGATTCCAGTCTAGGATCGAAATGGTTGCGGATCAAGGATTTTGAAGGGCTTCTATCGTCGAAAGAGCTGGCCCCCTGACTCGGATACATGGCGGACACGTATAGAGAAACGAAAAAGGGGCTGTCTCGAACTTTCGAAACAGCCCCTTTGAACCGTGAAATCTGGGCCAAGCCTAGGGTAATAGGTCTGTCGGTTTCGTCGTATAGACTTTCGACGCCACTAAGGTCACGGTACGTCCATGTTCGGGGGCTTACCAAGACCAACCGGCCAAGGACAGCATGTTTCTCGGTTCCACCGAGACCCCTTTTGAGCTAACTGCTCGAAGGTGCAAGTAATGCAGTCGGCGTGCCAAGCGAAAAGATTTTTGCGAAGCTGCTTCGAAAGGTTATGGTATGAGCCGTAACGCGCTCCCCAAACGAACCAGTCCTCCCAGACCACCAAACAGATGATGATTTTGCGACGCAGATAAAGCTTGTTTTGTAACTTTTGCAAATCTGCGAGAGGAGATTTTACAAAGTTACGGTTTTTCGCTGTTGGGACATGTGCACACTAATTTGCGGCACCCGGGACATCCATGACCATATTTTTTGGAAATCGCGGCGGCTAAATCGATTTCTGCCACATTAGCGATGGTCGTCAGCCAAGCCAGGACATCGGCGAATTCCTCCTCCAAATTGGCTCGATCGTTGTTCGACCTCAATGCAGAAGCCAATTCGCCCATTTCTTCCATCAGCCACATAAAGGTCCCCGAGATTCCACGTTCCTTGTCCTTTTCAAAGTACATCGTCTTGATGAGTGCTTGAAAATCTCGAATCGCAATCTCTGGGGTTGAATCTTGGTTTTCGTTCATAAGGGTCGGCCAAAAGAGAAAATAATCAGGTCATAAGGCTAGAAAAGAAGAATTATTGCCGGCAAAAGCGAATTGGATACCTGAGAACACGGTGGACTACATACTAGACCTCTTCTGAATGTAGGGAGGACAAACGGTGAGCCTTTAGATCCCACAAACCGCGAGAAACTGGCGGAAATTGTTGTGACGAGCGGAAACAAGGAAACGATGAAAGGGGTTCGAGAAACACTCCTCACGTAGCAGAAGGAAAATAGAGCGAATTGCACAGATCGTAGTTGCAAATTCATCTTGCAGCAGAAAAGTCGATCTGTACACTAGTGCGACTCTGAACCGACCCAAGGGTGGCAAAGAGCGTTTTTGTTAAGAATCTGCTTGAAAATAATTGCCGGTGTAGCTCAGTTGGTAGAGCAGCTGATTTGTAATCAGCTGGTCGGGGGTTCGAGTCCCTTCGCCGGCTCTAGTCTCGAATCGAGAAATCGCATCAGTGATAGCTTGGTAGCCTAAATCGTTACCTGAGTTGATTCTGACGAAACCAGAGCGAGATGGGTTAGGGGAATGAAGATCAGCCTGAGAACAGAAAGTTCGCATGGGTGATCCATAGAGAAAAGGTACAATTTGGGAGGTTGCCCGAGTGGCTAAAGGGGACGGACTGTAAATCCGTTGGCATTGCCTACGTAGGTTCGAATCCTACACCTCCCATTAGATATATCGTCATTGGATTTGTCTGTCGGCCAGGTTTCCTGACCGTTGGATAAATCTGTTGGCTCGGATGCTATGGAATGGTTGAAATTGTGCAGTCAGATTCGGGCTATCCGGAAAACTGATATGGACAAAACAGCCATTTGAGAGGAAAAACACGATTGGAGCGAAGCGATCGTTCCGAGTGGTGTTTTTGTCTTTCGGACGAGACGCAAAGGTCTTGTACGGAGGCCGATCCAAATCGCGGGTGTAGCTCAATGGTAGAGCAGCAGCCTTCCAAGCTGAATACGAGGGTTCGATTCCCTTCACCCGCTCTCCGCGATTGATCAGTGATATGCTGCTGTAGCTCAGTGGTAGAGCACTTCCTTGGTAAGGAAGAGGTCATGGGTTCAAGCCCCATCAGCAGCTCTGTCGACACTGGCCTTTTTTGTTGAAGAGATTGCTGATGCAGGCCCTCCCAACCAGAGAGCTTTGCAGCACATTACTTTTATTCAGCGAATGGTTTGGTGGCGGTCGCGACAAGGAATCGTCGCCAACGGATCATTCGACGGATTGTAGTCAACTAACTGTTGCGTTGTGCTTGCTCGCGAAAGCAGGCAGTGCTTGCTCGCGAAGACAAGCAATCGGGTTGAGCCCAGCGGCGCAGTGTTCGAGTTTTTTTTAGTTTAGGTGTTGTGAGTTAATAATGGCCAAAGAGCAATTTGAGCGTAAAAAGCCCCACTGCAACGTAGGAACAATCGGTCACATCGACCACGGCAAGACAACAACCACCGGTGCTTTGCTAGCGGTTCAAGCCGCCAAGGGGCTAGCACAGGCAAAGTCTTATGCCGATATCGCTAAGGGTGGTACCGTTCGGGACGCCACCAAGACGGTTACCATTGCAGCATCGCACGTTGAGTACGAGTCGGAGAACCGACACTACGCTCACATCGACTGCCCTGGTCACGCTGACTTTATTAAGAACATGATCACCGGTGCCGCTCAGATGGACGGCGCGATTCTGGTGGTTAGCGCAGCAGACGGTCCAATGCCTCAGACCAAGGAACACGTTCTTTTGGCTCGTCAGGTCGACGTTCCAGCGATCGTTGTTTTCTTGAACAAGTGCGACCTCGTCGACGACGAAGAGTTGCTGGAGTTGGTCGAATTGGAAATTCGCGAATTGCTCAGCAAGTACGGCTTCCCAGGCGAAGAAACCCCAATCGTTCGCGGAAACGCGCGGGCAGCTTACGACAACCCTGCCGATCCAGCTGCTAGCAAGTGCATTTCGGACCTGATCGCAGCAATCGATAGCTTCATCCCACAACCGACTCGTGAAGAAGACAAGCCATTCTTGATGGCGATCGAAGACGTTTTCTCGATCGAAGGTCGAGGAACTGTTGCAACCGGTCGTATCGAGCGAGGCATGATCAAGGTTGGTGAAGAAGTCGAAATCATCGGCTTGATGGAAGAAAAGAAGAAGACGACCGTCACCGGTGTTGAGCAATTCCGCAAGGAAATGAAGGAAGGCAAGGCTGGCGATAACGTTGGCTGCCTCCTCCGAGGTGTAAAGCGAGAAGACATCGAGCGAGGCCAAGTTCTTGCTAAGCCAGGCTCCATCACCCCTCACAAGAAGTTCGAAGCTGAAGTTTATTGCTTGAGCAAGGACGAAGGCGGACGACACACTCCATTCTTCTCCGGATACCGACCACAGTTCTACTTCCGAACGACTGACGTTACCGGCTCAGCCAACTTGGTTGACGCAGAAATGTGCATGCCTGGCGACAACGTCAGAGTAACTGTTGAACTACAAAAGACAGTTGCTATCGATGACGGCGTTCGATTCGCAATCCGAGAAGGCGGCAAGACTGTCGGTTCCGGCGTTGTAACGAAGATCATCGAGTAATTTCCGCTCGGAAATTGCCACAGCAGACATAGACGAGAAACAACTCTCGTTTTACAAATAAACCTGCCGCTTCGTACTGATGCGGCTGGTTGCGTTAGGGGTGTAGCTCAATTGGCAGAGCACCGGTTTCCAAAACCGGGGGTTGCGGGTTCGATTCCTGCCGCCCCTGCTAACGAAAAAATCGCATGCTTTGAAGTCAGTATTCCTATGGCAGCAGTAACAGAAGATTCCTCAACTGGCGGTTCGTTCTGGGCCGAGTTATTCTCGGGGAGAATTCCTAAGGCGCGCCAAGGCAGGATTGTACGTCAACTCACAGCATTAGCTATTTGGGTAGCTGTTTGGCTCGGTTCGTGGCAATTGTTTGAGACGCTGCGATCCGGCTTATTCCCAGACCTCCGAGATTCTGCTATCGGCCCTTACCTAATTTATGGGTTGCCGGTATTGATGGCAGCTGGAGGCATGTGGGTAGGGTTTCGAATTGTATGCTGGCCGAGATTCGCGTCGTTTTTGATTGACGTAGAAGCGGAATTGAGCAAGGTCTCCTGGCCTACAAAATCTGAGCTTTACAAGGCCGCCGGAGTGGTTATATTCACGATGGCTTTCATGGCGACCATTCTGTTTTGTTTTGACATGCTTTGGCAGGCGATTTTCGATTGGCTGCGGGTAAGTTAGACGATAATGGTTAGGGTTTGCGGAAATAGATTTGGCTGATTCCTCGGAATTCGGTCGAACAGAATAACAAAACCACAGCTGCACAAAACCACAGCTGCACAAAACTACAGCTAAATTGAGGGTTGTTCCATGCCTCTTGAAACATGCGGTTGCTTCTTGTCAACCGGATGGTTACGGATCGGGCGATCATCAGCAAAGATACAGTCAATAAAGATACAATCAATAAAGATACAACGCAAAATTCCTCAGATGGTCTGAGGCGTTAAGCATTGAAAGGGCCAGGAGATCCACCGGCCGATCATTGTTTTTACGATGGTAGGATTTGGTGGTTCGTCGGTACTGGCGCAAGGTTTACGAGTGAATACTTCCACGGAATCAAATACTGAATCGGCTAGCGCTGGAGACATGCGCTGGTATATTCTCAAGGTTCAGTTCAATCGCGAGGACACCATTCGCGAGGCTTTAGAGAAGAGGATTCGCCTCTCTCACTTACAGTCTTCTTTTGGTGAGATTCTTGTCCCGACCGAAGATGTTGTGGAGTTTACACGCGCAGGCAAGCGCCGGGTGGTAAAGAAAAAGCTTTACCCTGGGTATTTGGTCATCCGGATGGTAATCAATGATGATACTTGGTTTCTCGTTCGCGAGACAACCGGTGTCGGAGACTTCACTGGATCGGCAGGAAAGCCAACACCAATGAGCGATGAGGACGTTGAACGTATCCTCAAGCTTGCATATCCTGACGCGGACGAAGATCAGGCTCTTAAGACAGCGATTCCATTCAAGCCTGGAGATCGAGTACGGGTCAAGGAAGGAAACTTCCAAAGCCTAGAGGGTGACGTCGACCGAATTGACGAAGCCAATGGACGGGTAACTGTGATCATCAATATATTTGGTCGCAGCACTCCTGTTGTACTTGATCACTGGCAGGTTGAGTCTCTATAGAGTTTAACCACTTAGAGCTTATCGGTCTCGGTTCGTATCAGCGTGATTGTCAACTGCAAGCGCGGTGAATGAGCCATAGAAACTAGCAGATTAGGGTCAACAGGTTAACGCTAAGATGCACAACCAGGCATTCGCGAAAAACATCGGGTCCGACTCGAAAGCGAGACTATCTCGTGCAAGAGTCGGCTTACAAATTAAGAATTAGGCAAACGACACAAGGTTCACGGACACATGGCCAAGCAAGTCGTAGGACAAGCAAAATTTCAAGTACCAGGGGGCAAAGCCACACCAGCTCCCCCTGTTGGTACGTCGCTCGGTAAATTTGGTATTAACCTCGGGCAGTTCGTCTCCCAGTTCAACGAACGCACACGCGAGTTCAATGGAACTCCGATTCCGGTGGTTGTAACGGTTTATTCTGATAGAAGTTTCGAATTCGTCACAAAGAGCCCACCAGCGTCAGCATTGCTGAAGATCGCTGCAGGTATCGCGAGTGGTTCGAAAGAGCCTCACAAGATTAAGGTTGCAAAAGTGACTAGCGCCCAGGTGGAAGACATCTGCAAGAAGAAGATGGCGGATTTGAATGCTCGGGATCTCGAACATGCCAAGCGTATGATCGAGGGCACGGCCCGAAGTATGGGTATTGAGATAGAAGGTTAAGCAAAGGAGCAAGCAACAAATGGTGAAACCAACCAAGGCGATGAAGGCGATGCTTGCTAAGACACCGGGTAAAGACCCAGTGCCTTTGCAGCAAGCTGTTGAGATTCTGAAGAAGTTTGCCGGACGTAAGTTCGATCAAACAGTTGAAATACATATGAACCTGGGGATCGATAATTCCCAGGCCGATCAGATCGTCAGAGGATCTGTTGTCCTACCTCACGGTATTGGTAAGACGCAACGAGTCGTTGTGTTTGCCAAAGGCGAACTCGCAAAGGTCGCTGAAGAAGCTGGCGCTGATGCAGTAGGATCAGAAGATTTGGCCAAGCGTATTAAAGAAGGCTGGATGGACTTTGACGTGTGTATCGCGAGCCCTGACATGATGGGTATTGTTGGTCCTCTCGGTAAAGTACTGGGACCACGCGGCTTGATGCCATCCCCGCGAGCCGGAACAGTTACGACGGATGTTTCCAGAGCCGTTAAGGAATACAAGGCCGGTAAGGTTGAGTTCCGTAACGACAAAGGTGGAAATGTACATGCTGTTGTTGGCAAGCTGAGTTTCGATGAAGCCAAGCTGAACGAAAACATTTCTGCGTTTGTGTCGTTTGTCCAATCGCTCAAACCCAATACGGTTCGTGGAACTTATATCAAATCAATCGCAATCTGCGCAACGATGTCCCCAAGCGTAAGAGTCGCCGGCTAGGCGAGTTGCAAAGGAGTAAAGGAAGCTATGAGTAAGCTTGTAAAGAAATACGTTGCACGCGATATCGCCAACCGATTGCAAGGTGTAAACGATGCAGTCGTCGCGAACATCGTTGGCATGTCGGGCGAAGAAAACTATGGAATCCGCAAAACCCTTCGGGAAAAGGGAATCAGCCTCATGGTCGTCAAACGAACCATGGCTGCCCGCGCCACAGAAGGTACGTCGCTTAGTTCCGCGTTTGATAATCAAGCGGGGAGTTTGGCAGTCGTTTGGGGATGCGAAGATTTTGTGGCGTTGACTCGAGAACTCACCAAATTGGTGACTTCGGGAACTTTCCCGAAGCTCGAGATCAAGGGTGGAGTGATGGATGGTGAGGCCCTGACTGCTGACCAAGTCAAGAAGGTTAGCAAGTGGCCAAGCCGCCAAGAGCAAATTTCGATGCTTGTTGGGCAAATCTTGTCACCGGGAGCTACGCTCTCTGGACAACTGGTTGGTCCTGCACGCAAGATTGCTGGTCAGGTCAAGAAGATGATCGAGAACCAGGAAGAGGCTGGTGAGTAATCGCCGGTTTTTACGGTACGTGGTTGAACAGCCGGTTTTATTTCTCGCCGGTGAGTTTCGTTAGTTAGTTCTTTCCATTTTGAGGATTAGTGAATTATGTCTGAATCAGCAACCGCTTTCGCGGAAGAGATCAAGACCCTGGGCGAGAAGATCGTCGGCCTGACGCTCAAGCAAGCCAAGGAATTGAGTGACTATTTGAAGGAAGTTCACGGGATCGAAGCCGCATCCGGTGGCGCTGTTGTTATGGCAGCTCCTGCAGATGCAGGTCCAGCAGCAGCTGCTGCTGTTCAAACTGAATTCGATGTCGTTATGACCGCTTTCGGCGACAAGAAGTTGGACGTCGTTAAGGTTGTTAAGAACCTCACCGGCCTCTCGCTCATGGACGCGAAGAAGTTGGTTGAAGGCGTTCCTGCTAAGATCAAAGAGCAAGTTTCTAAGGAAGATGCTGAAAAGATCAAGGCTGAACTCACCGAAGCTGGTGCAACTGTCGAACTCAAGTAGTTCCTCACAACCATTTCAACTCAGCTGTTAACTAACACTGGTTTGAATGCGACAAAAATTTGATTGGGTCTCCTCACCAGGGGGCCCTTTCTTTTTGTCCTCAGCCTACTAGGCGATCATTGTTCTGTTTTGAATACGTCTCGAAAAACATGCCTCAGCGCTACAATGCTAAGCGAGTTTCCAAGCAATCGCCATTGAGTTCGCACATCTAACTGCGGTGGCAACACGAACTCGTCAGGAAATCCTAGCAATCTTGCTACCTCACGAGGAACAAACCTTCGAAATCGATTCCCCACTCGCAGGTAGGAACCCGACCTAATAACGGTTCGTCCGTAGGATGCAGCGAAACAAGCTGTTACGGCTGCACAATCCGAACCGTCCACTTTATCGATTGCTGTCCGATATTGATTGGCAATCGCCTCCGTCAACCACAGTAATGATCGATCCTCTTCATGGACCGCCAGCTCTGGCTCTTCTAGAAGCATCCCGCCGAAGGGATGGTTACCTTCGAAATCATGTATTCGATTAAGGCGAACTTTGGGTTCGAGACTGGCCAGCACATAGATTCTGGGACGACGATTTGGCCAGCCGATTTGAGTAGGACAAAAATTACAAGTTTCGACTCTATATCCTTCCCGCGACCATCGCGATCGAAGCGTTTGGAAAACTTGTGATTCCTCAAAACCCACTACGTTTTCAATCCCAATCACCACTGGCTTGACCTCACACGCAACATCGATCAGATGCAGCAATGCTTGTGAGCGAGTGTCGTTTAAATCTTGATAAGAGCCTCGTCGGGAAAAGGGAGTGCATGGAGGACTCATCCACCACGCATCCGCTTCTAGATCACCAAACCATTCCAAGGGCAGTGTTGCGATTTCCCGCGATTCCCATGGATGCTTAAAGTTAGCACGATAAACACGAGCAGCCGATGCATCGATATCAACTGCCTTTAAGACTTTTACCTCCGGGAAGGAGGCAGCAAATCCTCCAATCCCCGCGAACAATTCTAAACACTTCATTGCACCGCCCCGATAGAAGCTGTGCGATGCGATAACGCTCCATATAACGAACCGTCGCTAATTGAGTTGCTGGATAAGGATAGAATGCCATCCCGTCGAGTACGTTTCAAATCCGGGTGAAAGCGCATGCGCAATACACACATCCTTTCCATCAAGTTGATCTACAACAAAGCCAGCTGGCATTTTAAAGACTCTGTCGTACCGTTGTATGGGGAAACGAAAATTCTTGGGAACGTTGTCGGACGCCGCCAACACACTTCCACTCCCATCAACGAATAGTCGCCATGTTGCTGCGTCAAAAACTGAGCTGTTCAAGATAGCGTTAGCAAGACTTTTCCAATTAAAAACCACCCCGAGCACCCCCAGGGGCCTCCCGTTCAATAAACCTTGCTCGCGAACCGCTGTCGAGTAGATAGCGACTTTCTCTCCGGGAATTAGATCCGAATCGTAGGGCGGCTGGCAGTAAAACTCTTCTCCAGACGACAACTTTAATGCACCTGCAAACCAAGGGCTTTTGACCTCCCTTCGCCCGCTCAGCAAGTATTGATTCGGTCGACCGTTTGCGATTACGTTTCCATCCAGATCACAGAGAACTAGATCATGATAAACCGTGTAAGCGCTGAGGATCACCCCCATTCGCTCCGAAGCGTGATCCAACTGGTCTCGCGATTGTGACGTTAACGCCTGAACAAGAGCGGCATCAGTAGCCCACCAGCGCACGTCACACGTACGTTCGTACAGATTTCGATCCACTAGATCGATATTGGTTAAGGCCAAATCCGCCAGCCTCGTTCCTCGTACATTACCTCCGATGAAATCAAGTAACTCAGAAATGGTACAAGTTGTCTGGTTTGCCATCTCGTCAGCGACTTGAGCAGTCTTCTCTGACAACGTCTGCATTTCCTGCGCTACAACGCCAAATGCAGCGCCGCTTAAACCTGCTCTCGCTGCCTCGATTCTCGCATTGAGTGAGAGCAATTTTGCGTTTTCGTTGATGTCACGGATCTCTCCGATTGCGACTTTCAACGCTTTCGATAGATCATCAATAATAGACAGGACACTCGACGTAGGATTGTTCGCTGCTTTTGGCGAAGTCGAAACGTTAAGTGAGCTACCGGGAATCTCTGGGGCCATGAAATCTCCTAGCTTTGTGGATTGTTTATTCGTTTTCTTTTACGTTCAACTCACTTGAAATCCGCCTTAAATCAAGATTGTTTCAGAAATCTCTCGCCTGTTATCGTTATAAGAAATGCAGATTCTGTAGACTCTTTACACGCTTTTCTATCAGTTGGCTTAGCCCTCTACCGGTTGTGTCACCTTTCGGGAAAGGAACAGACACCCCGACAGAATTGATATACTTTTGCTAGGTACTAAATGGTTAATCCGATTATATCCTACATCATTACCCCTCAGACTTACCCCCAACAGTCCAACATGCGACACGCGACTCCAGTCTTCTCCATCACTCCATGGCCCTTTCTTCTGACCTTCCTGGCAACGATTGCATCGCTTGGAACAGCACAAGAGCAATCCAACGATCTCTCGATGTCGAAGGCGTTGAGTTTCTTCGCGCCGTTTGATGGTGCACCTACCGCTACCCTCGCTAGAGGAGAAAAGACTTTATTCATCTCGGATTCCGTCAATAACCGCGCGACGGCAAGAGAGTGGTCTCCGAGCCAATCGCATATTCAACTATCAAATCAGGAAGGTCGATTCTCGGGATGTCTGCGATTCGAACGCGCATCGGACCAAGTCGTCTTCTACAAGGCCCAGAATAATTTTCCGATTCCCGCAGAGAACGGTAGTGGTACTGTCTCTTTTTGGCTCAAAACCGATCCAGATAAAGAACTAAAAGAAGGCTTCTGTGATCCCATACAGATTACATCCAAACAATGGGATGATGCTTCATTCTTCGTAGAGTTTGAAAAGCGTGCATCGGGAGTTCCCTTCCGACTTGGCATCTATGCCGATAAAAACATATGGAACCCGACAGGAATTGACTTTGCCGCGATTCCTGTAGAAAAACGCCCTCTTGCGTCCGTGGACCGACCTCCCTTCCGCAGGGATCAATGGATCCATGTCGCGTTCACGTTCAGCAACTTTAACAGCTCTCTTCCGAATGCAACATCCACCCTATATTTAAACGGCGCTCGAGTAGGCTCCATTTCTCCTCGAATCCAGACTTTTACATGGGATGCCAAGCATGCCGCCATCATGCTTGGGCTCAACTATATCGGTTGCATCGATGAGCTCGCTATCTTCCAAAGAGAACTAAAAGATCATGAAATTCAAACGTTATACGGCTTACCCAACGGAGTATCGGATTTGATTGATAAAGAAATCAAATAGATGCGCCGAACCTAACGCCAGCATGAAGATAAGTCCGCAAATTCCTCAAAAGTTAAATCCTATGTATTCCGATAACTGGTGGCAAATCCATAACGCCGACGAAATCCCAACGCCCAGCCTGTTGCTCTATCCTGATCGCATCGAAAAAAATCTAGATCGAATGATCGCGTGGACAGACGACCCATCCAAACTGCGGCCTCACGTAAAAACTCACAAGCTTGCAGAGATCGTCAAAATGAAACTGGCCAAGGGGATCACGAAGTTTAAAGCTGCCACCATCGCAGAATGTGAAATGGTCGCCGCTGCTGGCGGACAAGATGTGCTGCTGTCCATGCAACTTGTGGGACAAAATTTCCATCGCTTCTTAAAGTTGATGGCAGCGTTTCCTAAGGTAAAGTTCTCGTCGATCGTTGACGATTTGGGGCACGTAAATTGGCTAGCAGACCAATTGGGCTCCGGCAGCGGTAGGCTAGCAGTATTCATTGATTTAAACGTGGGGATGAACCGAACAGGGATCGCAATCGGCGAGCCAGCGATGGAACTATGCCGCCATCTGAGCCAGCTTTCACTTGCCGGAATGCCAATCCAATTCGAAGGCATCCATGCCTATGACGGGCACTTGGGTATCCCCGATATGAATGAACTCATCCCGAAATCACAATCCGTGCTGTCCTCAGTTCTGGGTTTTCGAGATCAACTGCTTGCAGAGTCGATTCCGGTCAATAGTGTAGTCATGTCAGGGACGCCAACCTCGCATCTTATCGCTGCCCAGCGAAATGAAAACATCGAGGTCAGTGCAGGCACAACGGTACTCTGGGACGTTGGTCAACAAGCAACTTGCCCTACGTTACCTTTTCTCAACGCGGCCGTCCTAATGGCGAGAGTCGTAAGCCGGCCAACCGCCGATCGCATTTGCTTGGATTTGGGGCATAAAGCAGTCGCCTCCGAAATGCCTCACCCACGAGTCCAATTTTTTGGGCTGGAAGATGCCATCCCCGTTGTACATAGCGAAGAGCATCTAGTCCTACAAACCTCCAAATCTTCGGAGATACCCATCGGTACCGTGCTTTATGGAATCCCGAAGCATATCTGCCCCACCGTCGCCTTGCACAGTCATGTATGGATCGTTGAGAACAATCGAGTCGTAAACTTTTGGCGCGTACACGCCCGCGACCGTATCCTTACGATTTAAAACTCGAGGCTTGTTTCCTGGGGAGCGAACGACCGATATTGTTGTACCTCATGGACCATGCGTTGATTGTTACGAGTTACAGTGAAAGGAGAGGAAGAAAGAATGGAAAAAAATGTTACCATTTGTTATGTTCCAGCGCCAACGTGCCCCATTTCGCAACCCATGCTCACTCTAAAAACAGAATAAATCCCTATGGCCTCTGGTTTACTTGCACTACTGGACGATGTCGCTGCCATTGTCAAAGTTACGGCTGCTTCTCTCGATGACGTTGCAGCGCAAGCGGTCAAGGCCAGCAGTAAAGCCGCCGGCGTCGTTATCGATGATGCTGCAGTAACGCCTAAATACGTCGTAGGACTCTCACCAGCTCGCGAACTACCTATCGTCTGGAACATCGCAAAAGGCTCCTTGCGAAACAAATTACTCATCCTGCTCCCCGCCATAATGGCTCTCGGTGCTCTGGCTACTTGGGCTCTGGGACCTCTATTGGCCATTGGTGGAGTATTCCTCTGCTTCGAAGGTTACGAAAAGCTGCACCACGCCATCCACAGCCTTCTGCACCCAACGAAAACACCAGTAGATGAGCTTCCTCAGATCAATCCGGAAGAATTAGAAAAAGTTCGCACGAGTAGCGCCATTCGAACCGACTTTATTCTCTCCGCAGAAATTATGGCCATCTCCTACAACGAAGTAAAAGACGAACCCTGGTGGATGCTAACCATCACGCTCATCGTGGTCGCGTTGCTTATCACGATTGGTGTTTATGGATTCGTTGGACTCATTCTCAAGGCAGACGACTTTGGTCTGCGACTCGCTCGCCAAGAGAATCATTCTTCTGTAAAGTGGTTTGGCAGGCTATTGATCACGGGGATGCCGAAGTTTCTCGTTTTCTTGGCAGCGGTTGGTACCGCAGCCATGTTATGGGTGGGTGGTGGCATCATTATTCACAATAGCTTTCACGTACTACATGATCTCGTTCTTGGAATAGTAAATAAAGTGCCAAAACATGCCGTGCTCCATTGGTTTACAGAAGCACTTATTAGCCTGGTCTTCGCTATCGTCGTTGGCTTTTTCGTTGTAATGATTCTCAACGGAGTCAAAATGCTCATGGCAAAACAGGAAGACAAACCTGCAGCTTAAGAATCACTAAGAATGCGAGGGAGCTACGAACGAAGCAACGAGACAGTACTTGAGGATGCATCAACATGGCGATGAGAGCCGGAACATTCCTCAGTGAGGGTTTTGCAATCTTTCCAGAGCTAACAAGCCGTAGGTTATTGCACGGTCAGGTCGATTATTGTCAGTTGCTGTAAGGTGCCATCATTGATTTTGCGAGTTGTTCGACCTTAGTCGTCTCAGTAATTTATTCGCGTCAAAATGGCACGAATGGCCCCTTTTTGTCTCGATACTAGTTCACTATCGCCTCTATCTACGTAGAGATTTTGTCGCAATAATTCGAATTGAAAAATTCGATCAGATACTTAAGTTGCCAATATTGAAACGTCTATTGGTCGTGTTCGTTATTCGAAACCTCGGTGCTAACAGTCATTTTGCGATGGAAAATCAAAACAACTGCTCGGACCATGAGATAATAGAATGGTTTCAATCAAGCCTTCAGATCGGTGAGTTGTTTCATCAGTTTGATGTTTTTGACCTACGGACTACGAATGATTGAACGATTCCTTTAAGTTTGTCTTGCCAGTGGTTAAGCTTCATGGAATGTTAATATCGATTGCGGACAATCGAAGCGGGACCGATTCGTTGTTCTGGCAACTTGTGATCGGCGTGGACCTAGAGCGGGTGTATTAAAATGCCGCGGTCGAGACGAGTCGCTACGCTTCAGATCTATAGGTTGGGATTGATCGGAGCTTGCGGAGGCTCCTCATCAGTGTGCAGACCACACTCTTTCTTTTCCGTGCCACTCCAGCGACCTGCCCGCTCATCTTCGCCGTCAGCAGTAGCTCGTGTGCAAGGCCAACAACCAATACTCTTGTAATCTTGGTCGTGAAGCGGATTGTAAGGAATGCTTCGATCAAAGATGCGGTTCCAAACCAGCTTTTTGGTCCAATTTGCCAGCGGACTAATCTTCACCAAATGAAACTTGCGATCCCAACCAATAATCGGTGCCCGAGCTCGATCGGGACTTTGATCGCGACGAATCGCACTGGCCCATGCGTGTCGACCTAAAGCCGCGTTGCTAAGCACTTTGAGTTTGCGATCAAAACAGCATTGATTGGGGTTGGTTTTATAAAGGGGCCCTCCGTGAATACTCTCATACTCCTCAACCGTATGTTCTGGCGTCAACAAGTCGACCGCAATTCCATATCGCTCGAGGACTTTATCACGCAGTTCAAGCGTTTCTTTGAACTGGTATCCAGTATCCAGATTAAACACATAAGTCGATGGAGAGATTCTCGAAAGCATATCTAAGATGACCATCCCCTCGGGACCAAAAGCGGTCGCCATCGTGAACTTATCACCGAATCGCTCAACGGCCCAAGTTAGAATTTCTTCAGGCTTGGCCGCCTCAAGCCGATCGCTCCATTGCTTGAGATCATCGAGCAATTCTGGAGTTGGATACAAGGGAGGATCAGCTGCCTGCGATCCCCGCGGCCCATTCGGTTCTTCCCAATCTCCTTGACCATGAAGTATGCGGGGACGATCGGTCAAAATCTGTTACCAGTCAAATTAGCGTATCGAAACGAATTACTACGGTGCTGTCAAAATCCACGCGAAAATATACCGGTTCCAATGTTGATGGGTCAAGCGACTTAAGGCTGCCCATCAATCTGCAGCTAGCATTTTGCCGAGCGCCTGCATTGCGATATGCCACTCAGGCCGGGTGGTCAAATAGGTTTCCCACCAATCAAGCAATGTTGGAACCAGCCTTTCTTGCAAATCCCAGCCTTGAGGTACAGGTATATGCCAATTTCCGATCGCCAACGCGACGTTTTCTTCCGTGCACGCACTTAATTCGACGACCTGAGCCGCGGCCAACACTGGTGGCAACATGGCGAATGGCGCAACCTTGTGCAACTGAGTCGCGCCCAGCAACTCACTAAAGCGTGGCAGTTCTAATTGCACTTGTGATGCCAACCAACCCAAACGCACGACCTCAGGGATCTCAACCATGGGATTGGTGAGCATGGCTTCGATTCGCACCATATTAGTCTCAATGTGTGCCCAACCATAACCGCCAATGACAGGCTGGACTGGAATCACTCGAACTTCTTCCGGAATCAAGCTCTTATCAGTCAATCGCCCAAGATGCGCCATCAACCCTTGCCCATAACCTAACCAATGATCCTGCAATGGCCGAACTCGCAGTAACACTTGCTCATCGTGCTTTGGAAACAATTGATTAAAAGCTGCTTCGATGTCGGTAATGTGTCCTGCCAACGTGTTAACAACCGAGGCATTTGCAAAAACACCGCATTTGAGCAACGCAGTCTGTGCCAGTTCAAAGTTTGGACCAATCTCCGCTGCCGTGGCGATGAGTCGATACCAGAATGATCGAGTATCTGCCAATTTTGGCTGCAACAACTGCTCAATGCTCGCTGCATAGCTACCGAGACTTTCCATTAGACTCGGATCAGTCAGTTGAGTTGCGAACTTCGCGCACATCTCACCCGAGTGAAGAGCACTAACCGACGCATTCGGTACCCAATTTAGTCGCATTGAGCTATTCCGCAAATCTTTCTTGGAGGGATAAAACTTCCATTGGTTTGTGTCTCGCTGCAGCCATAGCCTCAATTGCGATTCTTGCTGCAGAAACGGTCGTGATACACGGAACGCCAAACTGCACCGCGGCCGCACGGATGCGACCTTCATCGGTGCGAGCACCCTTGCCATTCGGTGTGTTGATAATCAACGAAACTTCGCCGTTCTTAAGATAGTCGATCAAGTTGGGATTTCCCTCCGCCAATTTCTTGATCGGAGTAATCGGTATGCCACCTCGGTGCACCTCGGCGCTTGTCCCAGCTGTCCCTAGCAGCTTGTAGCCCATCTCGTGAAGTTGACGAGCCATATCGACAATTCCTGTACGATGACGCGAGGACAAACTGAGGAATACATTACCCGATGTCGGTAAGACAACCCCAGCAGCGACTTGACTCTTGTTAAAGGCGACAGCAAAGTCATCGCTGACTCCCATGACCTCGCCTGTACTTCGCATTTCTGGACCGAGGACGATGTCCACACCTGCGAATTTCCGAAACGGAAAGAC
The DNA here is from genome assembly GCA_046344995.1 of Pirellula sp. Taxonomy (GTDB): domain Bacteria; phylum Planctomycetota; class Planctomycetia; order Pirellulales; family Pirellulaceae; genus JBKCUI01. The sequence goes on along the minus strand of JBKDKR010000068.1, from coordinate 4,959 downwards.
TGCTTCCTTAACCGAAACACTCCGAGGAATCGGTTCCGAGAGGATTCCCAATTCACGAAGGGTTACCCCCACCATCACCTTGGCGGCAATCTTAGCCACCGGCGTACCTGTCGCTTTCGCCACAAATGGCACGGTTCGGCTAGCACGTGGATTGACTTCCAGAACGTATACGACCGATACGCCATTTTCTTCTTTGATGGCGAATTGAACGTTCATTAATCCGATTACGTTGAGGCGTTTAGCCATAGCAACAGTCGCTTCGCGAATCTCGTTCAATACTGAGTCCGCAAGCTGGAATGGAGGAATCACACAAGCCGAGTCGCCTGAATGGACGCCAGCCTCCTCGATATGCTCCATGATGCCCATGATAATGACATCGGTCCCATCGGAAACGGCATCGACATCCACCTCGGTGGCATCCTCTAAAAATCGATCGATCAAGACCGGTTGTCCTTGTGCGACAACAAACGCTTCGGCAACATACCGTTCGAACTGCGCATTGTCATAACAGATTTCCATCGCTCTACCACCTAGAACGAAACTAGGTCGCACCAAGCACGGAAACCCTATCTTCTGTACTTCCGAACGGGCTTGAGCCATCGTTCGAACGATTCCGTTGGCAGGCTGTTTGAGATGTAATTCATGCAAAAGTTTTTGAAACTTTTCACGGTCCTCGGCATCCTCGATCGTCTCCACACTGGTTCCGACGATCGGCACTCCTGCGTCGGACAATGCTCTCGCCAAGTTAAGTGGTGTTTGTCCACCGAACTGCACAATGACACCATCGGGCTGCACCGTTTCGAAAATGTTAAGCACATCTTCTGTGGTCAACGGTTCAAAGAAAAGTATGTCGCTCGTGTCATAGTCCGTGCTAACTGTCTCTGGATTGCTGTTGACCATGATCGACTCGATACCGAGTTCTCTCATGGCATAACTAGCATGACAGCAGCAGTAATCGAACTCGATACCTTGGCCAATGCGATTCGGACCACCGCCCAAAATCATGATCCGCTTCTTATCACCCTTAGGCGGCGCTTCGTTTTCGGATTCATAGGTGCTGTAATAGTATGGTGTGTACGCCTCAAATTCAGCAGCACAAGTATCAACTGACTTGAATGTTGCGATGACCCCTAACGACTTTCGCCATTGCCGCACTTCAATATCGTCACTCCCCAACATCGTAGCCAACTGGCGATCAGAGAAGCCCATTTGCTTTGCTTCTCGCAGCGTCGCGACATCCACTGCTGACAAACTACCAAGGGATCGTAGATGATTCTCCATCTCAACGATTTCAGACAATTGATCCAGGAACCAACGATCAATCTTGGTAATCTCAAAAATCTCGTCGATGCTCATTCCCTGTAGCATCGCATAACGGATAAACCAAACTCGCTCCGCATTGGGACGAGATAGTTTGCTGACAATCTCTTCGTCGTCAGGTCTCTTGTCATCGGTATACCAAAGATCTTTGCTGTCGGAACCAAAGCCAAAGGCACCAACCTCAAGCCCTCGCAAGGCTTTTTGAAATGATTCCTTAAACGTTCGACCAATGGCCATCGTCTCTCCCACACTCTTCATTTGAGTTGTGAGTGTAGAGTCTGCTTCTGGGAATTTTTCAAATGCAAAGCGTGGAATCTTGGTGACCACATAATCGATCGTTGGTTCGAAACAGGCCTGCGTCTTGCGAGTAATATCGTTCTGCAATTCCCACAATCGGAACCCAACCGCCAACTTGGCCGCGATCTTCGCAATGGGAAAGCCCGTTGCTTTACTGGCCAAAGCACTCGAACGACTTACGCGAGGGTTCATCTCAATGACAATCATTCGACCGGTATCAGGATCGATAGCAAACTGAATGTTGGATCCACCGGTCTCAACACCAATCTCGCGAATGATCGCTAGACTCGCATCTCGCATCCGTTGATACTCTTTGTCCGTCAACGTTTGAGCGGGAGCGACCGTTATCGAATCACCCGTGTGAACCCCCATGGGATCAAAGTTCTCGATGGAACAAATGATGACGACGTTATCATCAACGTCTCGCATCACTTCCATTTCATACTCTTTCCATCCGATAATCGACTCTTCGATCAGCACTTCGGAAATAGGAGAAAGAGACAAACCGTTCTGGACCAAGCCCTCGAAATCATCTCGGTTATATGCGATTGCTGATCCACTGCCACCCATTGTGAAACTCGGTCGCACCACGCAGGGCAACCCAACTTCAGGCAAAGCCTTTCTAGCTTCGTCCATCGTATGAACGATTACGCCTTTGCAAACTTCTTGGCCAATTTTCTCCATGGCGACTTTAAATGCATCGCGGGCTTCTGCTTTGTGAATAACCTCAGGATTAGCTCCGATCATTTCACATTTGTATTTTTCTAAAATGCCCTCACGAGCCAAATCCATGGCGATGTTGAGTGCGGTCTGTCCCCCCAATGTGGGCAGAATGGCATCGGGTCTTTCCCGTTCGATGACTTTTTCGACGATTTGCCAAGTGAGCGGCTCGATGTAGGTGCGCTCTGCTGTCCCAGGATCGGTCATAATGGTGGCCGGATTGCTATTAACTAGCACGACCTCGAAGCCCTCTTCACGTAGGGCTTTGCAAGCCTGAGTTCCCGAGTAATCAAACTCGCATGCTTGGCCAATTACGATGGGGCCAGATCCGATAAGAAGAATCTTTTTGATATCAGTCCGCTTCGGCACGGTTTAACCTAAAAAAAACGGGAAATACGTAGTGCAATAGCCACTTCGTTCCCGCAGTCCAGGTTTAATAGTCCAGAATTACCTGCTACCTAGTTTGTCCGAATTGCCGAGAACCCGATTGGGTGGCCAAAATTCCACAAACCTTAGCATGGATCGCCTCTCTTTGGTAGCCTAAACGCCCGATCGATAGCCCTTGACACTAGCCGAACTGGCTCACGCTTCGAAAGCAATGCTGATGGGCCGCCCGAAGTCTTTGCGACTTCAGCTACCATCTTGAAGCCGATCTGGCCACAGATTAGACGCATCACTGGCAAGCAGTCCAAAGTCTTGGCGACTTCGGCTACGGGAAATCACGAAACTCGCACATTACGTCGTTTTACTATCACCTTTGGCGTTTGGGGGCATAACGGATAGAATGCATCCCTGTTGCTAGCCTCTATTTGGTAGGAAATGCGTGTCTCAACTCGATATCCATTCGATTCTTGGCCCCGAAGGTCGAATCTCTAAACGTATCAAAAACTATGAACACCGCCGCGAACAGCTAGAAATGGCCGCCGCGGTCGAAGCCGCATTTCGCGAAAAACACCATCTCGTCGTTGAGGCCGGAACCGGGGTCGGAAAAAGCTTCGGATACTTGGTGCCCGCGATCCTTTTTGCCACCGAAGCCGAAGGCAAAATGGAACGCCCCGAAAACAACGACGATACCGACGGCCCTTCGCTTCGTCGAATTGTGATCAGTACCCACACCATCAGCCTCCAGGAACAACTAATCGCAAAAGATATCCCCCTTCTTAACGCTGTTATCCCACGAGAGTTCTCCAGCGTACTGGTGAAGGGCCGGAGCAACTATCTCTCGAAACGTCGACTCGAACTCGCCGTGCAACGCTCTATTAGCTTATTCAGTCGCGAAGAAGAACACGAACAACTTGAACGCATCGTCGATTGGAATCAAGGCGATAGCGATGGCTCGCTTAGCATGCTCCCCTTTAAACCCTCAATGACGATCTGGGACGAGGTCGCAAGCGATTCGGGAAATTGTATGGGACGTAAATGCAAACACCACAACCAATGCTACTATTTTGCAGCCAGACGACGTATCAAGAATTCGCAAATTCTCATTGTTAACCACGCGTTGTTCTTTAGCGATCTAGCCCTTCGAGCTCAGGGAGCAGGATTGCTCCCCGAATACGATGCGGTCGTCTTCGACGAATCCCACACGATCGAATCGGTCGCAGCCGACCACATGGGGTTGCAAGTTAGCAACTCTCAAATCGATTATACGCTCCGCAAACTCTTTAACCCTCGTACAGACAAAGGGATCCTCACAGCCCTCGGTCTTAAGCAGCTGCTTCGCGATTCCTACAATTGCATGGAGTCGCTCGATCACTTGACCGAAGACCTGTTATCGTGGCTAGCGAGCAAACCGAATGGCAATGGCCGCGTTTATGAACCATTAGGAATCGAAACAGCCCTACCGAAGCGGCTTGCAGAACTCTCGGAACAATTAGAACGCTTCGGCAAAGATCTTAAAAATGCGAACGATCGAATGGAACTCATGTCCGCTAGCCAGCGATTGGCCTCGCTCGCCGGTAACCTAAACCAATGGCTGAACCAATCCGAAACCGAATCGGTCTATTGGATCGAAAAGATGCAAACGAAATCGATGCTTTCCAAAGGACAAGTTCGATTGACGATGCGCAGTAGCCCGATCGATATTTCTTCGCACTTGAAACGCGAGTTATTCGGCAAAGTGAAAACCGTCATCATGACCAGCGCGACTCTGTCGACTGGCAAACAAACGGGCTTCGGGTTCTTCCAAAAGCGAGTGGGTGCCGACAACGCGAAATCGCTTCAAGTGGGGAGCCCCTTCGATTACGAGCGACTCGCCAAGCTAGAAATCGTCGCCGACCTACCCGACCCATCTGTTGAGAAGCAAGCGTACGAGAGTAAGATCTTGCCGACTTTACGCCATTATATTTCTCTCAACGATGGGCATGCCTTTATCCTGTTTACTAGTTATGACATGCTTCGCAAAGTGTGCGATAGCTTGACCCCATGGATGGAGTCCAAAGGATTAAAGATCTACTCGCAAGCCTCCGGCGTTCCTCGCAATCAACTCCTAGACGAGTTCAAAGCGAACCCAAAGGGAGTCCTTTTCGGGGCCGAGAGCTTTTGGCAAGGAGTCGATGTGCCCGGCGATGCTCTCAAACTAGTCGTCATTAGCAAGCTGCCTTTCAGCGTTCCCGATCATCC
>JBKDKR010000067.1:0-61861 GCA_046344995.1 Pirellula sp. | reverse complement strand
TGTTTGGCCAAGCGGCCATATTCAATCCATCCGCACAAAGTGGATGGCCCCATGGATGGCACCTGATGATGCCTGATGATGTTGCGATCGACCCCTGGTGACTGGTAATGTTTGGATATCGACATGTTAAGGATGATGTGCTCATCGCCAGATCCATTTATCGTAGCCAAAACGTGGGTGGTACAAACTGCGATTCTCGAACTCCCAGCGGTTTATGAGGCATCAAACGTTAGGTTTTGTCGTCGGTAACGACCACGCGATTGCGAAGACCTTCAGCCAGCGGTCTTGCGATCCTGTAAGAAACCGGAGTGACGAGACTGATCCAAAGCGAACTGAGCTTAGGCGTAAGAATTGGAACGGGCACAATCAATCGCTTCGGAATATGCAGTTCCTCCGCCATGATCCGCATAAGCTCACGGTACGGCAATATGTCGGGCCCACCAATCTCCAGCGTTTGCCCGGTGGTCGCCGGAACTTCCAAGCAGCGGACGAGCCAGTGCAAGACGTCTACGATTGCCACTGGCTGCGATTCCGTCGTTACCCAAGATGGAGTGACCATTACGGGCAGTCGTTCAACGAGGTAGCGCAGGATTTCAAAAGATGCCGATCCTAATCCAATAATCATCGCTGCGCGAAAGGTCGTGACTAGAACAGCAGTCGATTTCAACATGTCTTCAACTTCGCGACGAGAACGAAGGTGGCGACTGAGGCCATCGCCAAGTTCCCCTAATCCGCCAAGGTAGATGATCCGTTTGACGCCCGCGATCGCGGCTGCCTTGGCAAAGTTCGACGCGGGTTGCAGGTCTCGTTCGGCGTATTCTCCACCGGATACTTCCATTGAATGAACCAAGAAATAAGCGACTGAGCACCCTTGCAACTGTTCCACTAGTTGTTCTACGTCCGATAGATCTCCGCTAACGACATCAACCTTTGGATCATCGCGCCAAGGTCGTTCTTCCAGCTTACGTGGCTCGCGGGCTAAGCAACGAACCGAGTATCCACCGCGAAGCAGCGATGGAACGAGACTCCACCGACGTAACCCGTGGCACCCGTGACGAACATGAATCCATCACCCATTTTTTTATTGTCTAAAAGAATTCTGCTGGTTAGTTTTCTTGGGATACATCAACGGACTACAGTCAACTTTTCGTGCAAAAAGCGTCTTTGGTTCGACGCCCCCTCGCGATACAAAATGAGTTAGGGGTAGGTTGCAATACTGCGACGCTATACCAAGGAGACTATTCCCAAGCCGAATAAGTCAGGGCTAATGCAACGGTCTCTGTTTGGATGAAATGGACGAGTAGTCCAATCTACGTGCAACGGTTCAGCACTTGTCATAGCAGTACAATCACGCGGCTCAAAGAGCCAATCCGGTTTGAAAACGCCTTCCCGTGAAGTGCGTAACACTCCGGACTGAGCGGCATCTACTTTTAAAATGTCGTTAAATACACGAAGGTGAAAGTGCATCGAATGTCCACAGAAACGAAGACGATTGTAGAAACTGCTGTCAGCAACGGTAGCTTCAATACACTTGTCGCAGCGGTAAAAGCCGCTGATCTTGTAGCAACACTGAACGGAACGGGACCATTCACAGTGATGGCACCAACAGACGCCGCTTTCTCAAAGCTTCCCGCTGGCACCGTTGAGTCACTCATCAAGCCAGAAAACAAAGCGAAGCTAACTGCAATCCTGACATACCATGTCGTGGCAGGAAAAGTTCCCGCCGCAACAGTCGTAACACTAAAGGAAGCAGACACCGTCGAAGGTTCGAAGATTACTATCGAAGTCAAAGATGGAGCTGTATACTTGAATGGAAACACAAAAGTGATCATTACAGACGTGCATTGCAGCAACGGCATTATTCATGCGATCGACACCGTCCTAATGCCGCCAAGCAAGTAGATCTGCGATCTTCAATGGATAAAGCTCGTGTGTAATGCAGACGAGCTTTTTTCGTTTAACCATCTGAGTTCTCCGATGCGAAGAAAGTCGCGAGCTCGTCGAGCAAAGAGACGGCAGGTTGATTTGTTGACATAGAAGCTCTCTCGTCGTTAGCTGGGGTGGGCATTGTTGTCCAACTAGAGCATCTAACATCACCACAGAGGTTTTAGTTGGCATCACTGCTTGCAGCCAGCATTTTTCTACGCTGGGCCACCGACAATACCTTTTTAGGATCGAGGTGTAGCAGCAATTGACAATTCACGCAAACAACGACCAAATCCTATAACATCTTTCTCATTCTTCCCGGGTGCCCACTGGACTCCAGCCACTTGTACAGGTCATTCAATGCCGCAGCACAACGCACCAGTCAGCCATTGAACGGACTCTGGTGCTTCACTGCAAACGCCGTTAATTGCTTTCCCTGTCTACGGGACGCATCGACCAACAATGGACACTCCATCACTAGATCGCTGCTCCCAAAACACGTAGGCGATCGAATTATCGCCGTCGCCGGCCACGACAATTGGATCTCGCGCGTTCTTGGCGATCGTTGTTGGATTGGCCGTCCCTACCTTTTCCAATCGCAACTCGCCATCAAGTTTAGCGATCCAAGCGACATAAGTTTCATTCGTGTTGCTTGCTATCCAAGGTTGTTCACCGTTTCCTAACATGATTTCCGGTTCGGAGGCTCTAAGCGATGTAAAAACGGCACCTGCACGTCGCCAAGCAGTAATGACCTCGCCCGTCGGTGTGATCGCCAACATGCCGCCATCCATGGGACAAGCAATTAAGTTCCATTGTTGAATTCCAAGTCGCACTCCGGGACCGAATGTCTCGCCGGCCCCAGAAATGACCGTAAAGGGTTCGGAGCAAAAAGCGAATGAAGGAATTAGGATCAATAGAATAGAGAGTGTATTCTTATTCATTGGGTACGGTCGTTTTATTCGAGGCTGGTTGCTCAGAACCCAAAAGGTAAAAAAGAGCCGGAGTTACACCCTGGTAAAGAACTGTCGAAGCGATCATTCCTCCAAAGAGTACAACCGATAGAGGGCAGAACATAGCCCCCACTTTTTACAAGAAGATTTTTTACAGGAAGCTATTGGGTCAAACTGCCGCCTCTAGCGAGAATCACTGCGCCCCACCGTTTTTGCCTAGCCACTCGGCGCATTTCGCGATGAGATTTTCTTTGTTGATGGGTTTAGTGATGTAGTCGTTGCATCCTGCGTCAATACACTTTTTTCGATCTTCTGGCATTGCATGCGAGGTGAGAGCTACGATCGGAAGCTTAGAATCGAGACCTCGTAGTGTGCTGGCCAGGCTGTAGCCGTCCATTTCGGGCATCTGCATATCTGTCAACAGCATGTCAAAGGGTATTCCAGCGGCCTCTGCTTGATTGAGAATATCCAAAGCAATTTGTCCGTTATCGGCGGTCGCGACGGTGACTCCGGCCTTTCGCAACATAAATGCGATCAGGCGTTGGTTGTCCAAGCCGTCCTCAGCTAGCAGAATGCGACCGCTGAGTTTCAATGTCGCTGCGATCGACTTGGTCTCTTCTTTTAACTTGATTGGGATCGGGCTCTGTATCATCGTGCTTCCCTCGACGTGCTCAATTGGCAGGACGATTCGGAAGCACGATCCCTTTCCTAGTTCGGAATACAAAAGGGTGACATCACCACCCATTATCCTGGCGAGTCGACGGCTAATGACTAGACCAAGCCCTGTTCCACCATGTCTTCGGGTCAATGCGCCATCTGCTTGGCAAAAGGCTTTAAACAGTCCCTGAACTTGCTCTGGCGTCATTCCAGAACCAGTATCAGCAATATCGATTACCAACTGCGACTGCCCATTCTGATCGTCTGCTCCAGCGGTGATTTTTACGGTTCCCGTTTCAGTGAACTTGATCGCGTTGCCCAACAGATTCATCAAGATTTGCCTTAGGCGTGTTGGATCGCTTAGGATGCGGTCAGGCACCGGATTTGAGAACGCCATGCTTAGACCTACCCCCTTGCCCGTAGCAGTCTGGAGCATCAGTCGTTCTACTTCGCACAGGACGTTGGCGAGGGGAGTATCAACCTTTTCGACGGTCAATCTATCGGCTTCGATTTTTGACAAGTCGAGGATGTCGTTAATGACCGTAAGCAAATGGGTTCCGGCGTTCTTGATCGTGTTAAGAATCTCCGTGCGATTTTTGGGCGATTGATCCATTCTATCGTCGTCGCCCAGAAGATCGGCGTACCCTAGTATTGCTGTCAACGGGGTGCGAATCTCGTGGCTCATATTGGCCAAAAATTCACTCTTTGCACGGCTAGCGGCCTCGTGTGCCGACTTTAGTTCTTGCTCCGCTCGTTTGCGTTCACTGATGTCGTACAACAAAACGAGGTGCGTATGTTGGAGGTCCGCTTCGAGCGGTGCTGCGCTGACCAACACGCATCGGTCGGTTCCATCTTTGCAGCGAATTTTTACTTCAATGGGTATGAACTCTGTCTGTGTATCCGAAGCACGTGTGTGTTCGGATTGCCATGCATTCTTCACCCAACTTCGATAAATGGGATCTGGGTAGGCGATAGGCCACCAATCCGTGAGGGTTGGGATGTCGTTCAGGTCATAACCAAAGGTTCGAACGAACGCTGGGTTAAGGAAGATAATGCGCTGTTGTTCGTCGTTTATCGCCATAGGGACAGGAGACGAGTCAATTATCGAGCGAAATCTAGCTTCGTTGGCCTTCGTCGTTCGCTCCGCCAGCTTGCGTAGGGTGACGTCGCGGGACAGCAAGATGAAACGCCGTTCGAGCCCTTCTTTTTCTGGCAAGGCGGCTATTGAGAGTTCGAACCAGACTTCTCCCTGTGCTAGTTGCAGGGAATAGGTCCCCCCGGAGGAAAAGCCATTCTGCGCCGCTTCCAGGAGTGCTGACATGCATACTTCTGCTGCGGCCTTTGGAAGCACTTCTTGGAATGTTTTGCCAAGGAATGAATGTGGTGGTGCTGCCAGTAGATCAGCGCGATGCGAATGATAGGAGTACAGGCGACCGCTCAAGCCGACTTCAAACAACAGGTCAGGAATGGCGTCAAGTGTGGCCTGGAGTTGACTTTTGGTGGAAGATAACTCCAACTCGGCGAGCTTGCGTGCGGTAATATCCATGTGTGTCCCTACGACGCGAAGTGGACTACCGTCCGGGGCTCGTTCCGCAACGCGGCCCTTATCAAAAATCCAAACGTAATGCCCGTTTTTATGACGTGCTCGAATTTCGACCTCAAGTTCACAACCTTCCGGGTTTAAGATTACCTCGTTGAACAGAAGATCCAGCTTGGGCCTGTCGTCGGGATGAACCAACGAATGCCACAGATCTATGGTAGGAACGTGAGTCTGTGGATCAAGACCCAGCATCGAGAGCCATCGATCGTTGACAGTAAGGTGGCCTGTGACCACTTGCCAATCCCACAGCCCTAAGTCGCCTCCTCGAATAGCGAGCCTCATCCGCATCTCGCTCTCGTTCAGTTCTTTAGCTACCTGTATGCGGTCGGTTACATCGCGAATGACGGCAATAAAATGGGTTAGTCTGCCTCCTGCATCGTGAACCGGTGATATTGACAGGTCGTTCCAGAACGGTGCTCCGTCTTTGCGGTAGTTGAGTATCACACCATAAAACTCATTGGCGGTCTTAATGGACTGCCGAATGGCATCCACCGTAATCGGGTCAGTATCCGGCCCTCTTAAAAACTTGCAAGTCTCTCCCAAAATCTCCTGCTGGCTGTAACCTGTGATCGCAGTGAAGGCAGGATTCGATGACACAATGAGTTGGTCGGGCCCAGTAATGACTACCCCTTGCGAAATACTTTTGAGGGCGAAGGCGCTAAGGCGATGCGACTCCTCTGCCATTCTTTGTTTGGTGACGTCGACCACAGCAACACGTAAAACGGGACGGCCGGTGAAATCCATGGCTGCCAGCACTGTGAGGTTAACCCACAGGGGCCTACCATCAATATGAATCAATCTCAGATCACACGATTGAGATCGCAATTTCAAAGCCGATATGCCTGGTTCCAGGTTGCCCGATGTAGTAGCCGCGAGGATCTGTTTTTTTAAACGGCAAAAATGGTCCTGGTCGTCCTTGAGTATGATGTGTAAAAACGGCTGGTTAACCAATTGGTTCCGAGAAACTCCCAAAAGATTGACCAGGGTTAAGTTGGCCTTCGTGATTATTCCGGCTTCAGTAACTGTGCAGTAGCCGACCGGTGCCAGATCGTAGAGGTCGTGGTAGTGGGCAAGGGAATGCGACTGACCGTGCAGTGCATTGCGCAGTCCCTCGTTCTGCATTTCCAACTCAATCTGATGCACCTGCAGTTCGTGCATCATCGCGCGCGTTGCGTCGGCCGAAAACGCAGCTCGGTCATCCTGCGTCGAGGCGGATTTCTGAAAGTGGACCGCGTCTGACTGAGCCTGCAGGTTGGCGCCGGTAGCCCTTGGATTATTCATCGGCATCATTTGGCTTCTTGCTTTTTGCCTTTTCTGTCGTGGGGATAGCACACACCGTTTTGGTCTCATAGGCCCCCGCAGTCGAGATAGGCGAGACATCTAAGGAACTGTCGGGATTGATGAGGCACGAGATGCGATTCTATCATTTCCGGCTGGGTTAGTTGATGACTTAACTAAGAATCAGGCCGGCCAATTTGGTGAGCTAACTCACCAATTGTTTAGAAGTCTAACATCGTCACAGATGGTCGCTTGCCACTGATTGGGATTCATAAACTTTAATGGTAATTGCGAAAGCGTTTTTGAGAACAATCCGTGCCACCCACGAATGGCACTTGAGGAGCTACGATTGGTGTTGCCCCAGCACGACCCCTTCATCGCCGAAGTTCTTGATAATTGCGGCTTGCAAGCCTTAGATAAGAACAGGCTGGACGAGGCGGAAAAATTCTTAAGCGAGTCGGTAGGTATTTGGGAACAATGCCCGAAGTATCCGTCGAATCTCGTGCAAGCAGAGCTTTTTCTGGCGGAAACCTACATGCGTCAAGAACAGCGTTCCCTCCCGGAATCCCTGCTCAACAAAGCCGCCCAAACGCTCGGAACAATACAGGAGGACGCTCCTCATCGTGCAGAATTGCGTCAATTTTACGATCGACTTTTCGAGGAATTGACCAAGTCCCAATGACGACGGAAACATCGTTCCATTCGAGGCTGGCACCGAACAAACGTCCACGTAGGCCGTAACAAGTCGCAATGCGACGCAGTTACGGCACTGCACGCCAGGACTAAATGACTAGTCGGTTTAGGGCTGAATTGCTGTAATTCCCGTGCCCTAACTTCACAAAGCTTTGTTACGACACACACGACGGCCAGCCACCGGGCTTTGAGATTAGTGTTGATTAGTGAAGATTAGTGTTCCATTCCTCTTTCGGTTCGATCACAGAAGAGAACAAGCAATGCCAACCCCTCCTCTATACAGTCCTTATATGGGCAGAAAAATCGAACGCAGAAAGATACGGCACTCATTTTTCTGCGTTCGATCTTTCTGCCCAATCTGGATTTTGGTTCTGAGTTGACTGAACAAGCAATTCTGATCAACTGCAGAGGGGCCGCGAAGGAGACTCAGGTAGCACTAAGTGATTGAGGCAAGAAGATGGGGGCAAGAAAATAAAGACTCGATAGCATTTTCTTGCCGACGAATTAGGTGTTGAAACTTATGCTGCACGTGCAACCGCTGTTATTCACGACTATACTGTAGGCAGGTGTGATCGCTGAGAAGGGCAATGGGCTTGAATGCTGCGGGAATTTCAAATTGACCATTAAGGAGGAGCAACGGAGCATGTCGACGAAAACTGCTTTGACTTACGCAGATTATGCTGCGATCCCAGCGGACGGCCTCCGCCACGAGATCATCGATGGAGAACATATCGTGAACCCAGCTCCCAATCTTTACCATCAACATGTTTCTCGTCATCTTCAACATCAATTGTTGATGGAGATCGAATTGAAAGGATTTGGGATTGTGGTTAACTCGCCGGTCGACCTGCAACTGGGCCCGCATGACATTGTTCAACCCGACTTAGTATTCGTCTCTACCGATCGCAGGTCGATTCTAACTCCAACGAAAATCAAAGGCGTGCCCGACTTGGTCGTCGAGATTTTATCTCCCTCGAATACAAAGCACGACTCGATCGTCAAGCGACAACTCTACGAACGAGCCGGAATTTCAGAGTATTGGATCGTCGATACCGAAGATCATTCGTTGCTACAACTGGTGTACGACAACGGTGCGTACCGTGAGGTCGCCTGCCACGACGAGGTCACCATGACTATCGCGCCGCATGTTCGAGTCGATTTGAAACGAATCTGGTAGCTTTTTTTGTTTGTGTCGACGATAAGCGTTATGGAACTTTAAGAAGTACTTTGGTCGCAGTCGCGGGGCGGGATCCCCGGACAACATGCGCGGGGATGCGGTATCGCATCGCTTGTCCTTGCAGTTAGGGCAGAAGATGGCAAAAGAGTGCTCTGCGAAAGCGAGATAACTAGCCGCTTTACGGGATCGATTGAAGGGGAGCAAATAAATCCAATTCTAAGGGCAGAAAAATCGAACGCAGAAAGATACATACTCATTTTTCTGCGTTCGATGTTTCTGCCACATCTGGATTTTTGTTCTGTTGTGACAAGGTAAACAGGCGCAAGTAATGCCACTCACTGGGACATGGAATGGAATGTACGAGTTGCTCGAAGTGGTGAAAGGAAAGGAAACGCAGAGGTATCTGAAGACGCAGAGAATGAGAGGCAGTCATAGATGCCGCATTTTCCTAATTTCTCTGTTTGCAGGCCATTAATGTCGCCCCCAGTCTCTTTCGAAGTGGAGCGCTAGTGAGTAAACTACGTAGTTGAGGTCTATCATGTCAGAAACTGCAACTCAATTAATCAATGCGTTCTCAGCCCTTTCCGCTACGGAACAGCACGAAGTGATGCTTGAACTGCTACGCAGCAGTGGGGAGCTACCTGGAACGGCCATGACTGACGAACAACTCGTATCGTTAGCGGACGAAGTTTTCCTATCGTTAGAGGCGGAGGAAATCAATGGCAGCAAGGACAGCCAGGGGTGAAGTGTGGCTAGTCGATCTGGGGATGGTCGCAAAGATTCGACCTTGCTTGGTGCTAAGCGTACCAAACGACAATGATAACGATCGCGTTCTAACGACGCTGATTCCCCATACAACGAGCACTCGCGAGTCTCGATTCGAGGTGACTATTGAAGTCCCCTTTCTGAAAGAGGGTGCTTTCGATACGCAAAATATTATTACGATTCCCAGCGTAAAACTCATTCGAAGGTTAGGGGCTCTTAAGGCTGCAGAGCTTGCTCTGGTGGAGCAATGCGTAAAGCGATGGCTCGGCTTGGATACAGCGCCTGAAACGGCATAAACAGCGTTGTCGCATCGACACGAACTACTGGATGCTTGTACTAGGATATAGTATGGCATCCTAGTCACTTCATTTAAGGGCGTAGTTTGCAATTGAGCGATTCGACAATTTCACGTCGCAAACGCTATGTGAGAGGCAAGCAAGCTATAGTTCATTGGCTGAATTGTACAAAGCCGAATGAGGCATGAAGATGGGGGCATACAAAAGAAATACGACCAAAATTGTCGAAACGGAAGCATTTGGGAACAATGCTCGAAATATCCTTCGAATCTCGCACAAGCAGAGCTTTTTCTGGCAGAAACCTACATGCGTCAGGGACAGCCATCTCTCTCAGAGCCTCTGCTTTAAAAAAGCCAGCCAAACGCTTGGCACGATACCGGAGGACGCCCCTCATCGTGCAGAATTGCGTCAATTTTACGATCGACTATTCGAGGAATTGACCAAGTCCCGATGAAGACAGAAACATTGTTTGCAAAATTCTGCCCTGCAGCCAGAAATTTCTGAGGGAAACTCGGGACGCATTTCGCATTTGCAGTAGGTCGAGTTCGTCAGAACCCTGACGATAAACTACTTCACACAATCAACCTATATGGCTTGCTGCAGACCTATGAGATTTAAATTCCGTCACGCGATTGTTATGGCATTCAGCTTTGCGACCGCAAATCTGCCTATGTTTCCAACCCATTTTTCCATTGGCCAAGAACAAAAATCTGGCGATGAAGCGGCATCGCGAGCATCGCTTCAGGTTGACGATGCAGCGCCTCAGATTCAAGTTGATCGTTGGGTAAAGGGGGACGCTGTTACATCGTTCTCCAAAGATCACGTCTACGTCGTTGAATTCTGGGCCACTTGGTGCGGTCCGTGTATTAAGTCGATGCCGCATTTGAATGAGCTCGCAGAACGTTATGCGAAAGATGGTTTGATCGTCGTTGCATTGACCAAATCAGACGATGCGAACACTCTCGAAGCGGTCGAGGCATTCGCCAATGGGCCCGGAAAGAAATACGCGTTTCGTTACGCTTTTTGCGAGAGCGATACCACCTATCGCGACTACATGGAAGCAGCCGGTCAGAACGGTATTCCATGTAGTTTTGTTATCGATCACAAGGGTAAGCTGGCTTATTTCGGACTACCTCATGATCTAGACTATGTTCTCGAACGAGTGATCAAAGGTGAGTGGCGTGGCAAGGTCGATGCCGACGCACTTCGCGAAATCAATGAATCCGTTGGTAAACTGGCTCAAATCGCACAAACTGATGCCGACAAAGCCCTCGATATCGCTGAGCATGTTCGTCGAACAAACCCAGGTCGAGCCAAGGGTTTAGACTTCGCTTATGGCGAAATCATCGCGTTGTGTAAAAAACAAAAATTCGATCGAGTCAAGGAGATTATCGAATCCTTGAGCGATGACTCCAACAAGCAAATCGAATGGGCTAGCGTAGCCATGTTGAGCGGTTTGCTCGCATCAGCAGAATTGAACCCTGATCAAAAGAATATCGACTATGCCATCGCAAAGATAGAAGCAGCCGAGACGGTTCTAAAGGATGATTGGCAAAGTCTAATACAAGTCGGAATTTCTTATAGAATGGCCGGCAAAGCGGACAAGTTCAAGGAGATTATGGAAAAGGCTATTTCGGCCTGCCCCGATGAGCAAATCAAAAAATCACTCAAAACAGCCTTGGATGCACAAATGCTTAACTCTGGCAAGTAGCCACAGTGAATCAATGCACACACGCTAAGACTGAAACAAAGGGAATAGAGATGAATAAGAATCGTTGGTACGTCAAAGCCAGTCGAGTCGCAACGTGGTTGGTTTTGCTTCTGTTGAGCACTGACTTATATGCTCAGAGTTTCGATACGCCAGGAGCATTCAACCCTATTGTTCCCGGTTACTTTGCCGATCCAACGATTAAGAAGTTTGGAGATCATTACTATCTCTATTCGACCACCGACGGTAATGGCGGTGGGCGAGCGCCTTCGCAAGTTTGGGTATCCAAAGATTTTCACAACTGGACTCTTGTACCGATGAATTGGCCTAAAGCCGGTGAGAACTATTGGGCACCTGAAGTCATCGAGCGCGACGGCAAGTACTACCTCTACTTCAGTCAGCCATGCATCATCTATGGCGCCGTAGCGGATTCTCCGATCGGTCCTTGGACGCCTCTCAACGATAAGAATGGCGAAATCATTCCGAACTTTTTGGTCGACAAAGTGATCACGCTCGATGCGCAGACCTTTGTCGACAAGGATGGCAGCACCTACGTTTATTGGGGCACGTGGGGGATCTATCCCGAGCATGGGTGTGGTGTTGGAAAACTGGGATCCGACATGCAATCCATTCTCAGCCCGAAGAAGATTCCCAACACACAGATCAAGGACTTCTTTGAAGCACCCTTTTTGTTCGATCGCAATGGCAAATACTTCTTTATGTATTCCTCTGGCAGTTGCCACGATTCTTCGTATCGCGTGCAGTATGCAACCGGAGATCGGCCCGACGGTGATTTTGTCATGGGAAAAAACAGTCCCATCCTTAAAACAACCCGAGATGGAACCATCGATGGACCAGGCCACCACTCGCTCTTGAAAACGGGTGAAGATTACCTAATCGTCTACCATCGGCACGACATACCGAGAACACCGAACGGACTACTGAGGCAGATATGCGCCGACAAAATGACCTTTGATAAAGATGACAACATCGAGGCGATCATTCCCACTCACTCAGGAATCGGACCACTAGCGGAGAATGTTGAGACGGCAAAAAATCTCGCCTTCACTCGTCCTGTGAAAACCGATTCGCACTACGTTGATAGTTTCCGAAAGCATGAGTACAAGCCGGAGTATGCTGTTGACGATAACAACGCGACACTTTGGAAACCCGCAGACAACAAGATGGGGCATTCGCTGACGATTGATCTCGGTGAAGTTCAAACGGTTCGTCGAATCGCTACGCAGTTTGAATATGCCACTTGGTACTATCAGTACTTGCTCGAAACCTCCGTCGATGGTGAGAAGTGGGAGGTCTTTGCGGACAAACGAACGAATCAACGATGGGGCAGTCCCATGATCGATCGAAACGATCAGTCGGCTCGATTCGTTCGATTGACGATCACGGGCGTTGAGAAACCGGGAATCTTCGGAGCTGTATGGAACGTCAAAGTCTTTTCAGAGGATCGAGTCGATCCGTTAGAAGCGCTAGCCACTGAAGGCTTCAGCACGTTTGTTGCGAGCCAAGCTTCTAGCCTCAACAAAGATGCGTACCAAACCCGTTACGATGCCAAACCGGAGGCCTTGATCCATATCGACGCAACGGACCTTGAGATCGCCAGCTCAATCAAACAGCTTAAGAATCAGGGATCACTAGAGGGACAGTTTACTGCGATCAACCGGCCACTCGTGGTCGCAGAGATTGCAGGCCGCAAAGCCATTGTATTCAAAGGCCAAGAAGCTCTGAAAGCATCGTTCCCAACCCCTCGTCAATGGTCCGGTAACAGCAGCTACACCGTAGAAGCCGTGGTTCTTAATCCCGAGATCGCGGAAGCAGAAGCCATCATCAGCTGGTGCGGTCGGGGTGGTCCTGATGGCATGACTGGCCAAGTCGGATATGGTTCCCATCCCGTTTGGGGCGCAGTAGGTCACTGGGGATTTGCCGACATGGGCTTCCGAAAAGGTCCACCATCAGCCAATCAGTGGCACCATATCGCGGTCGTGTTTGATGGGATTTTGGAACGTGTTTATGTCGATGGAGAGTTGAACAATCAATCGGCCAAGATGCTTCTTATGCACGAGGGTCGCGACATTTTCATTGGTGCTTCGGAACCAGGCGTCGAACACTTCAGCGGCTTTGTGAATTCTTTGACCGTTCACGATACCGCCCTGTCGCCAGAGAGTATTCGATCCAACGCTCAAAGAGAATTGTCTGCAATCGGTAAATAGGAATTCTGCGTGACGTTAAGCAGCGACATTTGATTGACCAAGCTCGTCCAGCCCGGCCCTTCGATCAGTCGCAGTTTCTGACTCTTAGCGAAAAGTCTTTCATACAAACTACAAGTTGATTACGGCCGACGCGAGAAGCCCACCGATTAAACACGGGTTGGGTCGTCGTTGGTCAAATCCGTCAGGTATGGTAAACTTTGAGGTTTCTGCACTGTAGTCCACCCTTGGAAAAACGGATGATATCGAAAAAGCATCGCACGTTGCTGACGATGGCCAGCTTAGTCTTCGCCCTGTTCTTGGGGCAGGCATTAGCGGTCGCTCAGTTTGGTACCGGCCTAACACAAGGTGAATTTAACGGTACATCCACAGGCGCTCCCATGCTTGCCGCATCGGGGGTAATCGTACCACCCGATGGTGATCAGCCTGCGATCCTGGTGATTCAAGCATTGCTGGAACCTGACCTCTATACGTATTCGATTACACAGGCGCGAGGTGGGCCGGTTCCCACAAAGCTAAAGCTGGATAAGTCCGAGAAGTTTGTCGTTGGCGAGTTTCTTCCTATCGAAGAACCTAAGTCGGCGATCGAACCTCTGTTTGATAATCTGTTGGTAGAAAAGCATATGGGGGGAGCCGTTTGGTATGCCCCCCTGCTGTTGGCTAACGGTGTCACTATCGACGACCTCCAGATCAAGGGCAAGATCTACGCTCAAATCTGCGACCCCACCAATTGCTTCCCGCCTCGCGATTTCGCCTTTGTGGCCACCCTTGGCAAGTCGCCAGTGACGCTACCTAAGGTAGAACCATTGGCCCCCTCCAAGATCTCGTCGACAAAGCCCCCCGAATCGCCTAACAACCCATCTAACGCCAGCAATTCCAAAAGCGAGAATCCGACAACCGATTCAACCCCATCTGCGATTGCTGAAACGCCTTCTGGAGTCCAGAGTCTTGGCAACACGAGTGACTCATCGCCCGGACACGGCCTCAATGATCCGTTGGTGACTGAGAGTCGTAGCTTGGAATACGATCTTGAACAACTCGTCCCCCAATCGAAAGCTATGTCAAGCGATGCTTCTTTGCTGTTGATGATAGGGGCGGCGTTGTTAGCAGGTCTTATCCTAAATTTTATGCCCTGTGTGCTCCCTGTTATCGGACTCAAGCTGCTGTCCTTCTTAGAGCAGGGAGGTGGCAATCCGCGACGCGTGCTAGCACTGAACTTGTGGTATTCGCTCGGCATCATAAGCGTCTTTTGGGTGCTTGCAGGAATCGCGGTCGCGGTTCAGGCGGGACTAGGTAAGACATTTGGCATCAATGAATTTGGTTGGGGTCAGCAATTCCGATACGACGGTTTCAATATTGCGTTGGTTTCGATCGTGTTTGTGATGGCGCTGAGTTTTCTTGGAGTGTGGGAGATTCCCATCCCAGGATTCGCCGGCAACAGAAACGCGAAAGGACTTGCGCAGAAGGAAGGAGCTGTTGGGGCGTTCGCTAAAGGTGTGATTACAACGGTTTTAGCCACCCCTTGCAGTGGGCCGTTTTTGGGAACTGCAGTTGGATTTGCTCTTAAGTCCCCACCCTACGTGACAATAACGATTTTTACGATGATGGGTATCGGCATGGCAGCCCCCTATATTTTAGTTGCCTTTCGCCCCAGCCTGATGCGTTTTCTACCCAAGCCTGGGCCATGGATGGATACCTTCAAGCAGTTGATGGGATTTGCCCTCATTGCAACGGTTCTTTGGTTGATGTTACCAATTGATGCACCGTTGCTGCGACCAACTCTGGTGCTGCTCGCCGGACTAGCAGCAGCCTGTTGGTGGATCGGTCGAACACCAGTTTACGCCGAACTGATTGATAAGCTGCAGGCATGGGGGCTAGCTACTATTTTCACGGTGATCGTCGGATGGTTCGCTTTTGCCATGCCGCAGATTAACGACCCTCTGCCGTGGCGAGAGTTCACGATGGCCAAGTTTGTGGGAGATGTGAATTCGGGAAAAACGGTATTGGTGGAATTCACCGCCGACTGGTGCGCGACTTGTAAAGCACTCAAGGCGGCTAATCTCGACAGATCGAAAACTAAGGCAGCGATCGAACAAAACAAAGTCGTGGTATACGAGGTCGACATCGATCACATTTCGGACGAAGAACGAGATTTCTTCATGCGAATGCAACCCAGCCAAGGCATCCCGTTGATCGCAATATTCCCCGCCGGCAAGAAGTATCAGCCGATAAGCTTTGGCGATGGCTACACCCAATCGCAGATTCTTCAAGCACTTATGGAGGCTGGAGCTTCGCAATCATCCCATTAATGCCATCTGCGGCCGATGGTCAGTCGAGAACCTTAAGTTAAGGAGAAAGTAGTGATCGGTATTCACAACTCGATAGGATATCAAAAGATGCTAAGGTCGTTCCTCGCAATCCTTATGGTCGGTTTCGGGCAAGCTGCTTACGCTTTCGAATCCAAGCCACTAAATATTGTGCTGATCTTCGCGGACGACCTAGGCTACGGCGATCTCGGCTGCTTTGGCTCTAATACGATTCGTACGCCGAATCTCGACCAACTCGCGGAACAGGGGCGTCGATTTACCAGCTTTATGGTTGCCTCTCCGGTCTGCACACCCTCCCGCGCTGCATTGCTTACGGGTTGTTACCCGAAACGGGTTGGCATGCACCAGCATGTTCTTTTTCCGGCTTCTACGAAAGGGCTTAACCCTACCGAAACCACTATCGCCGATCATTTTAAAGCAAAGGGATATGCCACGGCATGTTTTGGCAAGTGGCACTTGGGACACCATCCTGAAGTGCTACCAACGTCCCAAGGGTTCGATACTTATTTTGGGATTCCATACTCGAACGACATGAATTATCCGGACAACAATGATAGACCACCGGGTGGGCCTGAAGGTATGGATCTACTTTGGAATGATCCAGAGTCAGCTCTCACTAAGTGGAAGACGCCGCTCTTTGAAAACGAACAGTTAGTCGAGCTTCCAGTTGATCAACGCACCATTACGCGACGCTGCACCCAAAAAGGGATCGACTTTATCAAAGCGAATCGAGAGAAGCCTTTCTTTCTTTATCTGCCCTACTCTATGCCGCATATCCCTTTGTACGTTCCGGACGATGTTCGCGACCCGGATCCGAAAAACGCCTATATCAACACAGTCGAACACGTCGATTCGGAAATAGGTCGACTGCTTGGAACGATTGACGAAAACGGCCTAACGGAAAGCACCCTGGTGATCTTTACATCAGATAACGGTCCGTGGCTTCAGTTCAAGCACCATGGTGGTTCGGCGGGTCCTCTTCGCAATGGCAAAGGCACGACATTCGAAGGTGGCCAGCGAGTTCCCTGTATCATTCGTGGGCCTGATATACCGGCGGGAACCGTGTGTCATGAGCTAACCGGAACCATTGATGTGCTACCAACACTCGCATCGCTTACTAAGTCTCCTCTTCCAGATGATTCCAAGATCGATGGTATGGATATGTCTGAGCTTTGGCTGGGAACAATTAGCAAATCACCGCGAGCGGAGTTTTTATACTACTCCTCGCAGGGAGTGGTAGAGGGATTCAGACAAGGCAAATGGAAATTGCTCGTTAAGAAACGTGCTGAGTCGAATCAACAAGCGAAAGAGCCTTCTGACTCTCAACAGAAATCGCTGCCGCCAGAAGTGTTGTTGTTCGATTTAGAAAGCGACCTGGGTGAGAAGAACAACCTCGCAGCCACCCATCCTGACTTGGTTACTCTACTACGCAGCCGTCTCGATGAGTTAGATGCTGACATTACTCACAACGCCCGTACACCGTGGCATAAGCCGTCTGCGAAAACATCCCCCTGAAGTTCCGAAGCGATTTTCATGCTTATCCGAGTTGGGAGCCGCAAAAGAAGCTACGGATCAATGTGGTGGGACAGCACCTCCACGGATTCTTTCCAGGTCTGATTCCATCGGACGATTTGGATCGATTCGAGGCCCGACGAAGAGCGGAATATCTTGCGATGATTGGGATACTCGACATACAAACCTACAAGAGTTTCATCGAATACACCTCGAAGATTGGTCGTTTAGATACTCTTCGGGACTGGATGTTTAACATACTGGAGATGATCCACGATGGCGGTTTTGTCCCTGGGGAGAGAGAGCAATCCGAACGAATCGTAAAGTCCGTGGGGTGTTTGGGGCTTTATCCTGCGACGATTACTGAGAACTTTCTCACGGATGTCTACGAGACCCGACTTAGTGAGCTATCGCCCATCATGAAAGCCAGTTTTGGTCTCGCTATGCTCGAGGAACGCGATACAGGGGGCTCAAAGAACTATGTGACCGATATGCGGTCGCGTCGGTTCTTAGATCTCTCGTCAAAGATCAGCACATCATGGACTTGATCCGAAGAAATGACTATTATCAGGGACGGATTGAGCGACTATTAGCCCTCGGCAGGCCCAATAGTGAGTACTATCATGAATGCCTCGCCAGCGGTACGGAAGATATCTCCGCTAGTCAGTCGCGGCGTGACGTTCGCAACGGCCATTAACATGGTCACTAGATCATTTCGATAATCGCTCACAATCATTGGTATACATAGAGATTACAATGGTATGTCAGAAAAAAAGGAGCTCATAGATGTCGAACGAAAAGCAGTTGCAGCAGGCGAGTCTTGGCCTTGGAACTTTGGTCTTAATCGCATTGATTGTGATGATCTTTAGCCCGGGGAGTGGGGATGTCAAACGAGAGGTCCAAGGGTTACGGTCTGAGCTAAGCGGACTGCGCAATTTGATCGAAAAGCAAACAGCCGAACTCCAAAAACTTCAAGAAGAAATTGGGAAACTTAGGTAATCGATTATCGAGAAACGCAACTAGTACCGCGACTCGAAGATGATGTCGATCGCTACCCCACACGTGGGGCTTTGTTGCATGAAAAGTAGGTTGGACACTCTTGTCCGACCTTGGTACAGGTCTTGTCCGACGTGAGCACCACTCTTATCCGACCAGAGCAACATCAAACGGGCAGGAGTGCCCATTCTACATTCGTAGAACTCTAATATCGATGAAAGCAACGAGCCCTCACGCTGCGCGTTGCGATTGGATCCATAGGATTGACCAACCGGGACATAACCGCCGCCTCGCGTCTTTGGAGAATGTTGTATCCAGCTATAAAGGTGAGTATTGAGCTAATTACGGTTATAGCTATGCCACTCCACAAAAACGGATAGCCCTCGATTGGAAGCCGGTTACCTTGAGCATCCACCATGATTCCCATAAACAGTGTCGTGTCTAGGATTTTAAAGATGCCATAACTGGTAAACCCGATCCCGACAAAAGTAATAATGACGCAAATTGAAAACAGAATTGCTGTAAGCACCATGCCAGCCCCCCGGCCAGATTGCATCAGTACCTGTTCGTCAGTGTTCATGCGTTCGTTCCGTTTTGAATTTGGAAACATCAAACTCAGCATTACTAGTTTGAATCGATTTTCGAATTCGCTTTTAAGTCGATCAATTGAAGCAAGGAAATTACTAAGGCGCACGATCGGAAGTGGAACTTGTTTGACTAGATCTTTCAATAAGCCTTTCCACTTCTGCGTCGCTCCATCCGGTTGGTTCCGTAAGTTTGATCCACGCATGAATGTAGTCTTTAGGTGCATAGTTATGCCCATAGCCAATCGGTGCACTTCCCGCCACCATGTCTACAGCTAACTGAAGCATAGTCACCACTGGAAACCATCTTAAGTCTTCTGAAAGATCTGCCCCGCGCGGTTCGTTCATCCAATCTGGTTTTCTCCAAGCCGAGTTCGGATCGAAAAACGTAATTGGATCACTGGAATTCTGCAAAAACGCGATTCGAAACGAACTCCATTGTTGCTCCGAACTTATATTACATCCTTGCTGATTCATGAACCGAATCACGCTTCCGTTCCGAACAGTTGGGAGCCAAGCCGGCGACCCGTAATCACGCTGATGCGTCGCTTTTATCCACGTTCGATGCAAAAACGGGGGACCGCTCCACAATGCACCATCAAACGGGTCGTCTACAATATCGAATAACTGAAACGACAAATCGGAATTTAGCGACCCAAGACTCAGGCCATGCAGAAAGAAACGTGGCCGAGACTCTTTTGGAAGGGTCCGCCAATATCCGTAAATTTTATCGAACAAAATACGGGCCATATTGGCACCTTGTTCCGCGTCTGTTAGTAACGCCAAAGGGCTATTTAGGTAGGAGTACTGAACTGCGACCGTTGCGATATCTCCACGATGAAGATACTCAACTGGATTCTGGGAGGAGGGGTCGACCCACCCGGTTCCAGTCGGGGTTACCAAAAGTAGTATCGACCGTTCAAAGGCGCCTGTACGAATCAGTTCCTTTAACGCCAGTGACGCTCGCTCTTCCGGCGTTTCTGCCGAATTCAACCCAACATAGACACGTATCGGTGCTGGGCATGGTTTGCCGAAGAACGTTTCTAGATCCGAAGAACTGGCGACTCCAGAAACGAATTGCCGTCCTTGATTCCCTAGCGTTGACCAAGAAATCAGCGACTCTTGACTTCCTGCTTGTAGCGCATTGGTCGGAGTAGGAATTTCATCATCGATCATCGCATCGAGTTCTTGAAACGATCGATCAATAGTGCGCATCGCCAATCGCAAAAAGATCCCTTGCGACATCGCCCATACCATCCAAAGACAGATAACGAATCCGAATACTCGAGCTGCACGTGGCTTGAGAAACCGCTCAAGCTTTGTTGATGCGAATTGAAACATGTGCAACATAAGCCGAGACAAAGTCAAAAAAACAACAAAAATCGCGATCGAAATTGCAAAGAGCTGCATCGGCTGAACACTAGCGAGTGGTTGCAGGTCCATCTTTATCCGAATAGCGTTTTGCCATGAAGCTGCGTACCAAACAGCAACGGCCATCAGAAAGACACTCGCAACAATCTTGCCGCGATTTAAGAACTTCGATTGCCTTTTGGAAGTAGTAGGCAATTGAAGATATCTCCAAGTCCACACGCACAAGATCCCTAAACAATAGCCTAGAGATAACACCAATCCAGACAAAACCGCTTGAATCAATGTCGGGCGTGGAAGCAACGACGGTGTAAGTGATGCAGCGAAAAACAAGACGCCAAGTGTGAGCCCAAAAGGATGCAGGCTATTCAAACGACCTCGTACATATTTTGCGAAGTAATCCTTTGCATTCATGGATTCTTGATTTTCGATTGAGTTCGCCAGCATTTCACAACCCCCGCAAAGCCCCACGCGTAGCATCATATTCCGAAAGGAAACCGATCATCTGACGACAAACCCCGGTTGAGGCCACCGATTGCTCAAACCATTTCTGAAGTCGATAGTATACACTAGCGAAAAACGAAAACGCCACATTGGAACGCATGTAAACAAGAAAGCTATACAGAGCATACGCTTACTCAACATGCTCTATTTCTAGATTGACAGAAAACCAACAACGTTGAAACGTACTATATGACAGTTGCGACAAACAAGATTCCGATATGGACCATCGTTGTCCCGTTCGTAGCGTTCGGTATCGATCTTGCAATGCATGGCAAGCCAGGAGTCTTTGCGGCGATCGCATTGTTTGCAAGCTTGATCGCATCTGTATTGGCAGCAGTTCATCATGCCGAAGTTGTGGCACTGCGTGTAGGGGAACCTTTTGGAGCAATACTCTTAGCTCTCGCTGTAACGGTAATCGAGCTTGGACTGATCGTTTCGATTATGCTTGGCGATGATGCAGAGCCCGCATTAATGCGAGACACGATTCACGCAACTGTTGTTCTTGTTCTTCATGGAATAGCTGGTCTGTGCATCGTGGTCGGTGCTGTGCGCCATCGGGAACAAGAGTTTAGCACTCAAGGTGCTCAATCCTATTTGATCGTTCTACTGCCGATGGTTGCCATTACGCTGATATTACCGAACTTCACGACTAGCATACCTGGGCCGTACTACACCAATGCACAGTTGGCTTTCGTTAGTATGGTTTGTCTTGCCCTTTGGGCGGCATTTACCTTCGTTCAGACAATTCGAAATCGCGAGTATTTTTTGCCCGCACGGCAGATGGATTCCAAGCCCATTGCGAGACCGTCAGGCAAGATTACGATTGCGTCGGTTGGATTGCTTGTCGTATCCTTAGTGGCAGTCGTCCTTTTGGCGAAAGGTGTATCGCCCGTCATCAGATCAACCGTCGACGGACTGGGCGCTCCGCCGGCGCTGGTCGGCGTCATAGTCGCAGCGATTGTTTTGCTTCCAGAAGCCATGACAGCTGTACGAGCCGCATTGGATGATCAGCTTCAAACATCGATCAACCTTGCACTAGGATCGGGAGTCGCCAGCATCGGATTAACGATTCCTGCTGTATCGCTGGTCTCATGGTGGACCAATAATCCGTTGGCTTTAGGAGTCACTTCGGGTGGGGCGGTCATGCTAACCCTCTCATTCATGATGGCATTGATCACGTACGGAACAGGCCGAGCAAGCCTTTTGTCAGGAATTGTCCATCTTATTCTCTTGGCAACCTGGGTCTTCCTCGTCGTAGCTCCGTGATCATCGATCGGTGCGACCAGCACTTCTTCACAAGCACATAATATTGTGCGCGATGCCGCGTACGTCTTATTTGCACTGAGCGGCGTAAAGGGGACTGCGAGTATCTTTAACGGGCTTAAGCACCGATTTGTATCAGTGAAAATTTGCATTCAAGACCGTTATCGCCGCATCCTGGGTAGACGATTTTTAGGCTTTTCGCTTCCCGTCTGGTCGCTACTGACGTTTGCTTGACCAACGCCCGACTGATCCCTCTATCCGTCTCTACGTTCTAATCAGCAACGGGTACGCGGCGAGTTCCAAACCGCAAGCCGATTTGGAATGCCGGGAATAGCCAAGTTAAGATTGAATCGAACGCTTAGATCGACTTGCGTCGGCGATGTGCTGGAATCCTGATGCGACAGGTACCAGTGGTTGCCAACGATGTTCAATTGAAGAAACATAGTCGAATCGGAAAAAGTGACGATCTGATTCTCATACTGTGCTAGGGCAGCACGTTCGTTCTCTTCTCCAAATCCGGTAAACGCTTCTTTGATTCTCCAAACACCTTGCATCTGATTGGGGAATGGCAATCTTCTTAAAGGTCTTAGTTTTGATGTATCAAGTTGCGTTTCCGCTTGTTTCTATTTTACTTTGGCCTTGTCTTTAGGGTCATTAACCTGTTCTTCAGCTCTCTTCATAACAAATCGAGTTTGACCAGGACCAATATCATCCACAGAATCGGGAACTGGTGACTCAGGTTGATCCAGCCGAACGATCAAAAGCTTGTTGTCGCGAAACTCGACCAGCCATTGTATATCTCCGCTTGCCGCTCCTCCTTGCATGTTTGGAGACTCTGCAAGCCAGTGAAGGTCTACAAGTGACTGCTGGCCATTCACAGTCACACCGTTGACTACATAGTCTTCACGTGCTTGCTCTCCCCAATGCCAATCAAGAGTGGAATTGGAAATAGAAAGCTTGCTGCCATCTGCTATATCGATCGGACTTCCATCGCCAGTTGTGGCGTTTTCCACAACCCACGTTCCCTTCCATTCTTGCGGCAGTAGATTCGCCCTACGAGGATCTGTCTCAACCAACATCTTCAACATCTTCGGGAAGGAACCAGAGCGGAGGCTTGCAACGGCTTCCTGGCGAAGCGCATTCTCTCTTAGCGACGGATGGCCTTCACCTCGCGTTTTCAATAGCTGTTGTCGTTCTCGGTTCAGTTCGAACAATCGCTTTTGGATGCCTGCCTCGTCAAACGCGTGATCGAATCTCAACCTCAAGACCTTGTCTCGCAATTGCCACAGTGATGGGTGGTTGGCTCCAAAATTCTTTTGCTTAAAGAAGAACTCCTCGATGAGCATAATGGATGCGTCGTTTTGAGAAACAGTGTCAAGCGACTCTGCGAGTCTCTCAGCCACGATAAGTGATGTAAACTTTGCGTGGATAAGATCAGCCACGAACCGAGAGAACTCATCGATTCCAATTAGTCCAGCCGCAAACTTGGTTTTTGCGTTGAGGAATGCTCGCTGTAGAATGCCTTCACGTTCCTTCAGTAGTGCTGGCAACGATGCAACATTCCCTGCTTCTGCAGTCCTGATTTTTGCTTCGACGAGGTTCATCTCCGCTGTTAGAACTTCATCTTGGGTGGCTAGCCCTTGATCAAAATTGAGTCTCACGGCTTCCATTGCGGATTGAAGATCGGACTCATGCGTGTTTGACGGAATTGCTTCCGCGACCCGCAGGATCGCTAGTGGTCTCTTTTCGTCGCTTCCACCCAAGATGGAAAATTGAGCACTACCGGTTAGTAGCGAACCTGAGTTCTTCGAATCATCGGCAAAGTCAGGAACATCAAATGCGATGTCGCATTTCGTGTTGATCGGCAACATTACGTTGGTTGTCCAGTCGTCCGGGATTTTCTTCGCAGCGGCTAGTCTTTCTGGCGAATCTACGAAGCGAATCTTTCGATTCTTGAACAACTTAGGTTGCTCGCCGATCTCCTCGACTCGCCAGCCTCCGATTATTTTCTCTCGATCATGCTCAACTGAAAGTCTCTGTTTGCCATCGTTCCCAAGTACATCGATTTCGATTCTGTTGAAATGGAATGCGTTGGGAATCGTTGCCGTCAAACCCTTGCCGTGAATACGACGATAGAAGAATTCGACATCAACAATTTGACCAGCCAAGTACCTGGTTTGAGCCGGATTGAATCGAAATCCAGCCTGCAGCCCTTCATCACTTGGCTTACCCCAATGAATCGTTTCGTCGGAGAACGAGTTGACTTTTTGGAATCGCTCGCGAATCGTAAACGCTTGAATGCTGCCGTCTTGATCATCCTGAACTTCCAATCGAATCGCGGAAACATCGAAGCGGTCCCCCTCTGCCGTTTGGTACGAATGTAGCAGTCTAATCTTGACTCCCTTCATCTCGTGCCTGTCAATGATAGCCATCAGCGCGTCCATCGTGGTAGGCTTGAGCCAATCGTACGAATACGAGCTTTGTTTCCCCCAAAGCGTCGACAGCGCAGCCAGGGTTTCATCGAGTGTTAATTCAGGTCCTTCTTCCGAATGCGCTTTGTTGAATTCCGCGATAGCCTTTTCCAAAGCGGATTCGGGGGGCCGGATTGAGGAAATATCTGATGAAATAAACTGATTGCGAATCGTCGTAGCGAGTCCTTCTTTCCCAAACAGGTTGATCTGAATCGCGCTAGAGCTAAGGGGTTTTTCATGCCACCATTGTTGAGCCAGGGTCCAAGAGCGAGTGTTTGGCTTAATCGACCAACCGGGTGGCAATTTGCGAGTGATTACGATCTCCTTCACGGTCTCACTGATTTCCTCGCGGAGCTTCGATTGCTTGAATTGCCACCATAGGCTTGCTACCAACTCGTTTTCCGTAAGCGGAGTTGTATTCGCTGAGCGCATCATCTCCGCATGAGCACGATTGAAATTGTCTACCGCTGAGGCCAAGTCAGACACGCCTTCAGATGTCGACGCTTTCGGCTTCGAAAAGTCGCTTACATTCGACGGTTCTTGATAAGTGCGTAGAGCAGTCCCCTGTGACTTCCGCCTGGAAATCCGGTCCGAGTCGACATTGATGAATCGTTTCCGGAGCAGGAACCACTGGGTCCCGAGAAAACCATCATGGGTTTTCACCCTAAGTTCGATCTTCCACGTAAAGAACTTACTATCTCCAACCTCATGCTCCAAGAGAGAGGATTCAATCGTGTGTCCGTCGATAGTGTGTTGGTCAGCTATTTGCTTAAGGATGATTACAGCCTCATCTGAGGGCTTGGGTTCCTCGGGATGTCGATTGGGCTCTTTTGACCAAAGAGTCGAAAGTGCTGCGAGTGTTTCTTGAAGAGTAAGGGGAGGCTGATCACCTGCTTCGTTCTTATTGAATTCAGCAATCGCGTCGGCCAATGGAGAGTTTGCAGGTACATTCGACTCCAGTCCAGAGGATACAAACTGGAAACGAATCGGAGCAACGTATTGTTCCTTGTTTACCAAGTTGATTTCAATAGCCCGTGATGTTGCAGGCTTGTCGTGCCAGAGCTTACCCTCATCCCACTGAACGTTCTTTAATTGGATCGACCACCCAGGGAGCAATCTTCCAGTAAGGACGATTTCGAGAAGGCTTTGGCGAGGAGCAGGTGAAAAGTCAACATGATTTGCGTGCCACCATAGTGCGGCACAAAGTTCATCTTCCGTCAGCAGAGGCGAATTGGCAGCGAGCAACTCCGCTGAATGGTCACGATTAAACGCGTCAATTGCCGAGGCAAGACTCTCCGATTGCGCGAGAGCATTGACATCCGAGTTGTCGATTTTACTCTCCGACTTGTCAGGTACCATTCGCGTTTCAGCACCGCCCGATTTCTTGTAAACAACCTGGAGCGTTTTTGTCTCGCCTCGGACCAATGATACGTTTCCGCCCTCGACCACAAGATCCTGTGAATCACCATCGAACTCAATGACGTATTCACCTGCCGCTAGCCGTACCGACTTGCCGGTGCGACTCACGACCATTTCATCCACAACTTTGTCGGATCTCTTGATTCGAATCGGAACATTGTCCGCTTCACTCTTGATCGTGATGGTCCCTTTGTTCGTTTCAAGGACAATCATGACACCCGCAAAGAACAAGAACGCACTCGCCATTCCAGCTAGTATCCAATTTCGGCTTCGACCGCGATCGAAGAAGGATTTCTTGGGCACAACAGCTAGAGGAAGCGGTTCCGTCGTCGGCTTTTGCGTATGAGCTAAACACTGTTCGAGAATCTGTGCGAGCTCTTCAGCCGACTGGAATCGCGATTCTCGGTCTTTTTCGAGTAGTCGCATGACAACTCGCTCCAGCCACTCCGGAATCAGAGCATTCTGCTCGCGTATCGAACGCGGCTGCTCATCGGTAATGCGTCGCATCACTGCATATCCCGAGTCCGCCCGATAGGGAGGATGCCCAGTACAGAGCGCGTAGAGCACACAACCCAAGCTGAACAGATCGCTGCGACCGTCGAGCTCTTCGCCACGAACTTGTTCGGGTGACATGTAGTGAGGTGTTCCCGGATGAAAACCGCTGCGAGTTAAACACGCCTCGTCTTGTGTGTGGGCTAGACCGAAATCGGTGAGCAGAGCCCGAGCGACGTTCTCATCGAGCATGATGTTCGAGGGTTTGACATCGCGATGAATGAGCCCTTGCGCATGCGCTGCCGCCAGGCCAGTAGCGACCTGCATCCCGATGCGCAGGATCTCACAGACGTCCAGTGGTCCATCGCGATCCAACCTCGCTTGCAGCGAATCGCCAGCAATGTACTGCATCACTAAGTACGGTGTTGCGTGCTCCGTTTCGACGTTGTGAATCGGAACCACGTGATCATTCACGATAGCCGCTGCCGCACGAGCTTCGCGCGCAAATCGTTCGCGAGCCGATCGACTGCCCGACAAATGCGGTGCCAACATCTTGATGGCGACCGATCGATGCAGTTCAGAATCGTACGCTTTGAAGACAACTCCCATGCCGCCTGAGCCAACAAGCCTTTCGATTTCGTAGCGGCCCAGTCGTCCCAACATCTCGGGATGTGACGGTGGCTGCAGAAGCTGTTTGGCCATTGTGTCCGTCCAATCAGAGGAGTGCTCGACTGTGGAAATAAACCGCGTCGGACTCTCAATATCCAGCCCACCTTCAACGCGAGAGCATAGTCCCTCCCGCGCGAGCGTCCATTGTTGCTCGTTGGCTGCAAGTTCCTCAATCCGCACTTGGCAATGTTCGCAGTTGTCGAGATGGTGCAAACCTAACTCGGTTGAGCACTCCGAATCCTGGTTCAAAATCCCAAGAAGCAATTCGTCGGAGCATTCGATTTTTGGAAGCATATTGCGCTCAAGGTTTGGACAGTTATATAGTTGACGAGGCAAGAATATGGGGGCAAGAATATGTTTTCATTTTCATTCCCCCATCTTCTTGCCAAGAGAGTTAGTTCTTCTGCTCGGCAAGATAATTGCGTGCTTCGACAGGCGTCACTTTGCCATCGCCATTGGTGTCAGCATCAGGAAAGAGCTCTCGT
Source organism: Pirellula sp. (assembly GCA_046344995.1). Lineage (GTDB taxonomy): Bacteria > Planctomycetota > Planctomycetia > Pirellulales > Pirellulaceae > JBKCUI01. The sequence goes on along the minus strand of JBKDKR010000067.1, from coordinate 34,496 downwards.
ACTTCTTCCTGAGTAAGCCAACCATCCTTGTTGGCATCTGCATTAGGATAGAGCTTAAGAAGTGATTGCAGTTGTGTTTCCGATTTGGCTCGTTCCTTTTGAGGCTTCGCATTCGTCGTTTTGTTGACTCGTTTTAGGATCGCTGCCACAAGCTGCTGTTGAGCCTTGGAGGCTGCCACTATCAGTCTTTTGTTCTCTGTATCATAAACGATCTTTGATTCGGGGTTTTCCGTACCACCCGACTCGATGGCTGCGGAGATACACTGAGTCAACACGTCCACGAAAACGGGAACCTCTTTGTCAGCCTTCGGTAGCACGTCTTGAAGGCTATACATCGTGATGATCGGCGCTTTCGTATCCGGAGCTTTCATCTCCCTGATTAGCGGCGCAAGGCCCTGCGACTTTCGTTGACCGTTGACAGAGATCCACAGCATTCCTTGTACTAACGCATCTTCGCTGCCGAACTTGCTTGCTGTTTCGTTCGCTAGATCCTCGGCCTCTCGCCATTTCTGCTCCTTTACCAAGCCGTTGAACTTTTCCATCGTCTCATGCCACAGCTTTGACTCATCCTCATTTTTCGCTAGCTGTTCTTTTGTCAGTGGAACACCTTTTGGATCTGTCTGACAGTAAGCTATCGAGCAGTACGACATCAACGACGAAAGCATGCACGTTGCAAACCAACTTGCTGTCGCGGCCTTAATGCCATGTCTTTTACTCATAATCATTTTTGAATCTCTACTCAACTTTCGAATGGTTGTCTCGACATCTCAACATCTAGTGAGACAAGAGTATGGGGCAAGAACATAATGCGTCTCCATTTTTCCCCCCATCTTCTTGCTAACCCTATCCCTCATCTCGACTCATACGCTTTTAGGTTTGGCGAGCCAGGCCTATCGAGCGTTTCAATCAACTTACGAGTATTCTCGATCCACTTCTTTTCGCCGCGAAGAACAATCCGGTTGGCGCGTTCATCGGTTGAGACGTCAGAATTGGCGTCAGTCCTCATTACGCCCCAGAGCATTTCACTGATCAGTTTGGCTTGCGTGAACTCGACTTTTACGGCCAACAACTCCGGAGTCTTCTCAGGCGTAGATGCGGAATTCTTGAGCGAGTAAGTATGTAGTTTCTGTGCGGCCTGGACAGGATTGAGGGGCTGATTCGCGCTGCTAGTGAGTTGCAGCGGATAGCCTTGAGGTAGCGCTTTTGCTGATTGGGAGATTCGCTCTTGAGTTTTGCCGGATTCGACTCTTAGGCTTTCGATCAGCTTCTCCTTTTTTTCGACGAAGTTGCCTAGCTGCTCTGGAGCTGTTTCACCAACCACTGACGCAAGTTCCAATTCAGCCTTGGCAATCTTTTCAAAGAGTTCCTTCAGTTTCGACAACTGCGCATGAACCTCCAAATAGGTGATATGCGATTGGAGGTCGTGGGTTGGCGTATGCACATCTGAAGGGGCCTCTTGAGCCTCGACATGAGAATTTGTCACTAGACACAAAACGATAGCAGTCAAAGCAGGACGTCGAAGCATGGTAAGTACCCTAAGTAATTGACTGAGAAAATGGAATTTCGAAACGGAAAGTAACTAAGTCCGGTTTACCAGAATGTTTCTTAATCCGCGAATGGTGTTGTTAAGCTTGTGACTTAAAGTAACTTGCACCGTCAAAACCTTGCACCAATCGCACCATTTTTTAGAAATCAAAACAAACGGCCAGTCGATCCAACGTATGGCTTGGTGCGGTACTATTCGCTCCAATTCGACAAGGCTTCGGAATGGAACCAAAACTAGTCATCGGTTAAGCCACTACACTGATTGACCAAGTTTTGCAGCCGTTTCATCACTCGGCTACGTGCGACGTAGACTTGTCCAACACCAACGCCGAGCAGCTTGGCAGCTTCGCTGATGGATACTCCGTCAACATGTGTCAGACGGAAAGCCTCCCATGTTTTGGGATCAACGTCCACCTGAACTTTTTGCGCGGCCCATCGATAGACTTCGCGCTGGTATTCTATATCAAACTCGGAAGCGAGTTCGTCTTCTGAGGCCTTCAGTCGATCCAGTTTATCATGGCCTTCGGTTCCTCCGACGCCGATCCCTCCCTTCGGCTTTCGGTTGAGCTTATTGAGAGCAATGTTGCGACCAATACCAATAAGCCAATTTCGAAATCGGCCTCGCTCTGACTGTTCCAGCCATTTCTCTACGGACTGAAAGATCGCAGTAAAGACTTGTTGCACAACATCTTCTGCATCAGCCCGCTGCAACCCTTGGCGCAGCGCCATTCGAAAAACCAGTGGACCATAGATTGCCATCACTTCATCCCATGCGTCCTTATCCTCCTGGTCGCGTAGACGAACAATCAGGCTTGCACGAGTATCGGATGGACTTGGTAACATGACGTTATCTTGCATTCTTTGGCATCCCTAAATCCTATAGATGCTAGAATTCGCACTCATTATCTTCGAATCATTGGAGATTGTCACCTATAGCGGATTTGTCCGATATGGTCCTTCTTTAGGCATGTAACACCTCCTTCAGTATCCTTGCATCTGATCAATGTGATTTTTGTATTTTTTCCTTAGAATACCAACGTTCGAAAAAAGAATGGGCGTTCGGTCTGCAGAACCCGATAGGCTAACGATCACGGACATAGATCTACTAGCCGAAATTTACTGGTTCGTCCGATTAAACATCAGCCTCTCACATATCATTTCAAGGAAACAACGATCTCTGCGCAGTAGATGAACTTCCCATCAAGCCGCTCTTGCAGTGATTTGGATATCACGGCAACCGATCGTTCAACGCGTCCTTCATAAAGTACTTTGCCTCCAGACGTGACCTTGACCGGTTTGTCGAAATCGATCAGAGAGTCATTCAGCAAGATCCGAACCCGATCGGCCTCTGTGGATTGCAGATCAATCGTTTGTCCATCTCGAATGGCAACGATCAAGGCGCGGTCACGCACCTCAGTCGGCTCAACAGCCAGCCAATAGAATCGACTCACCTTGACGTCGTCTTGCTTCCACACAATCTTAGCCGGCGTCGTATTCCGTTCGAACTTGGCCATCCAGGGAAGCGCTTCTGCATCCTGCCTGTCCATCCAATGTCCTTTACCCTCGTGGAGCTTTACGAAATGTTCATATCCTTCTGGATCGCTCGTGCGAAGCTCGGCTAATTTATCTTTCCAGTCGGCGGCGATTTTGTTTCGATTGTAAGCCGAATCTTTTTCACCCATATGAAGCGTGAATGGCAGATTCCGAAGCCCGAGCGGTGATGTCTCGTTAGGATGTCCAGCCATCATCGAAGCGGCAGCAAAACGGTCGGCGAGTCGAGGAGCCAATTGATAGACGCCGTCTCCTCCTGCAGAATAACCCATCAAGAAAACACGATTCGGATTAACGTCCTCAAATACAATCAGATTCTCGATCAATCGATCAAAGAAACGATCGATGTGCGATTGATGCCAAAGGTCCCATGTATCGGTGGGCGCTCGCGGAGCCAGATACACACCCTCCTCTGGTTTATACAGTTTCTTTTGGTTCTCCCATTGCTGAGTATTCACGCGTGGTGGTGCCCCCCCGCCTCCGTGCATGGAAATGTACAAACTGCGCCCTGAGGCTGGTTTGTCGCCAAAAATCGTGTAGGCGAAAGGCATCTTGAGATTGTCGATCACCAGCTCCTTTTTCTCCATTTCCTCGGCACGCATCTTTTTCAGAATGGATACTCGATCCTCATAAAGCAATCGCGTTGCCTCCTCCGCCTCAGCGCGAGAGAGAGACTTTTTGAATTCCGAGATCTGGTCGATGGGCTGTCGTGAGTCGGACTCGCTTGAAAGAAACTTTTTCAATGTTTCGATCGCGGAGCTCGATTGTTCCGTGCGGTCCTCCAAAGGGTTATCGCTATTCTTGGTCGAGACGAACACTAAATCGATAGGACCCTCTCGATTCTCCGCCTGGAAATCCTTGGTTACCGTCTGGTAACCCATGGAAGCTGTCACTTTGAACGATTGCCCTACCGGCAAATAAAATGACGTGTGATCGTTTGAATCGAAACGCTCATCGTTAGAATTGCCCTCGGAAACGACTTTCCCTGCCGCATCCGTAACAGTTAGTTTTGTAGAAACTCGTTCTCTGGTCTTAGCGTCCAAAACGCGAAACATGATTTTGGTTGTTCCCTCGGGCTGTGGCACCTTTAGTTGGGTGTAACGATCGGTAACGTTGACTGCCGAGATGTAGTTGATGGATCGATTCCAAACGAGCGGGAATGCTAACGGCGTTCTTTGAAAGCTAACAGCATAAATCGAGTGCACCGGATTGTCTCGAATCGCAGTCGCTGCTCGATCAGTGAACCATGCCTTGTTTAGATCGTCGCCACTGGCCTCGCAAGCTCCCGTAAAATGCCATCCATTATCCCAGATCTCTACCCAAGAGTGATTGCCACTCTTATCCGGCCACAATGGGATACCAACGAAGCGTGCAGGAATACCACATGCTCTACATGCATCAATCATGAGGATGGACAGACCAGTACAGGAAGCTAGCCCGGAACGTATCGATTCGAGCGGGCTTTGATCCGCTTTGGCCCGTTTTGTGGAGTAGCGAACATTGACTAGTGCGAACACCTTTTGGTTGATTATCGCGGCCGCTTGCGAAATCGTCTTTGCCTCGGCAATCAATGGTAAGAAACGCTCTCGGAAATCTCGCCGCCAGTCATCACGACTTTCATTGATATTCGCGTAGGGCAAGATCTCATTGAGATAGATCTCTTTTGATATCTGATCTTTCCATGGGGAACTCATCCATGCTTCCCAAGCAAGCTGCGTATTCTCGAGTAAGAAGTTCGCACTCAAGCTCGTTAGGTCCCGGTCAGGCATGTTCGCAACGAGGAACTGCATGGACTCGAATTGTTCCTCCGGGCATTGCTCTAGGGCAAGCTCCAGTTGCTGACGATTCTCACCAGATTTGGAAAGGGCCAGTTCAACCTTGGGATTTAAATCCTCCACGTCACTGAGCGTTCTCCATGTAGACCATAGTCGCGAGTCCTGTGACACATTCCAGATTGGTGCAGAGCTCTTACCATTCGATTTTGTTGAATACGATGCTACGTAACCAGTGTCGTTAGTATCGATGTGTACATGCTGCGTGGTGGGAAGACTCTCCTTAGAAATCCCTAGTTCCTCCGGACTCTTCGCCCATTTGTTGTTGAGGCTATGGAAGCTCTTTTGTCGATGATAAACTTCCATCAACGTATCGCGTGCGATCAAGCTGGCATCTTCGACATAACTCGCTGGAGCGGTTTCCGCTTTCTCGAATTGCACAAATCCCCAACGTTCAGGACGATGCATATCGATGATCCCTTGTGGTGACCAAACCCAGTTATCCTCTTTGGTGTTGGGTTTCTTAACGTACTTGCCATCCACAACATCGAATTGCCATTCCACTCGAGAGAAGCCAACTCGCCATCGATCCCCTTGTTGGGGAGGGTAAGCGTTTACCGGTGATTTTCTGAATGCTGTCCAAGGAATCGCGATTTCAATCGTCCATCCTTTGTCTTGGTCCGATGGATCATTCAGTGTGCCGTCGAGATAGACTGCCGATTTGAGTCCGTCAAACTCCCAACCATTGTCCGCTTTCCCACCATCTTTGTAGGGACGATCAAGTAATAGATCCCATGTGGTGTTGAGGGCATTCATTTCGAACTCAACATACTGATGATTGTCGCCATCAGGATCGACGAATACTTCGAAATCGTTGTCCTGGAAGATGACAGCATCATGCTCTGTCAGAGTCCCCTGAAGATGCGTTTCCATCAATTCCGCAGCGATATATAGATTTTGTGCGTCCCAAAGCATCTTTGCGCGAGTGCGTTGTCGAGGCTTCGGTTTTGCATCACCTTCGATATCGACAAAGTCAGCAGTCCACGGGGCCAATTGCCACGCCGCATCGTCGAGTTTTCCATCTAACTCGACCTGACTCTCCGAGAACATGCAAATGTATCCTTCAGGTCGGATAGGTTTCATATACTTCCAGTCACCCATCCGGTCGTCCGCTGTCGCCAGGTTAGAATACAGGAGCAATGCTGAAAAAAAAAGCATGCGGAGTTTGTTCATAGAATGCATATTCGAGTTGCCAATTGAAGAAGATTCGACAGGCGGGTAGGTCACGGTAAGGGAGGAGGCGTCAATCATGACATGCAAGGTTTATTCGTGCTACTCGCATGATAAAAAATTTGCAATAAACGCGAGGTAATTTGGTGGGAAAATCGTCCACGATCACATCACCACTGTGGCGGATAGCTTGGATTCCGAATCCTTGATGCACGTATCCAAGTACGATACATACTAATGAAGAAGATCTGCGATCTGCCTTCGATCACGTCGAATTTGATCAATATCTATAGGTAATCCGAGCGAGACGCCGATTTGGCGATAGAAGCTTTCCAAGGGCTCGGTCCATTCAACAGATACCAAGTCCATGGGCTTTTCGCCTTTGCCGTTCTTGGCGTCGATAGACGCCCCCTTCGCAATCAGCAACTCCACAAGTTCGCGTCGAGCAAAGAAGGCAGCCAAGTGTAAAGGTGTGTTACCATCAGAGTTGGTACCGTCTACGGATGCGCCACGTTCAATTAATTCACGTGCGATATCGGTTTGGCCCCAGATTACAGCTTGATTGAGTGGAGTCGATCCATCATCACGACGATCATTGACCGAGGATTTTTCCGCAAGAATTCGCCGCAATGAACCGTCCGACGAATGTGGTTCGTCAAGCTTGCTGCGAAGCGCAATGGCCTCTTGAGGGCTACTCGCCACGTGAAAGATAAATTCATTGCTGAACCATCCGTCAACCGCTTGAACCTGCAAGAAGTGAATTCCATCAGGAGGCAGCTGCTCCAAGGTTATACTCACGCTCTCCGATGGGCCAACATCGATCTTTCCCTCTGTACGCTGGCCGTCTACAAACAACTTTGCACTGCGATCGAAATGGCGGCCGCTCAGTACTAAAACCTTGTTCTCGGGATTCACGATGGGAAATTCTTGTCGCCCTCGCTGACTTTCTATCGGTCCCAATGTCCAGAGTGCGGGTTGAGCCATGATTGCATCGGCTTGCTTCCCTGCATGTGCTATCAGCGTGATAAGAAGTTTACCTTCACCTGCAAGCCTCATCATTTCGTCCGAGCGGAGCGATGTACTCCCTCCGTCGCGAGGAACAAAGGCCTTTGCACTGTCACTCGGATCGAACCGCAACGAAATGGGCAAGCTGTTGGCTCCATCGATCTGAACTCCATCTGCATGGAGTACAATCGCCCCTTGCATTGCACTCTTCTCTAAAGTCTCAACGAGTATTCGCGTAGAGAGATCGTCAGCGCTCTTTCGGTTGAGGGTCACTTGCCGTGCGAACGCTCCCGAAAAACCTGTGCTAGCTTCGAGCACCATATTCCACGCAGGGTTAAATCGAGGTCTGCCCCCCCACGATAGAGTCCAGATTTCTCGTTCGGGCGCACCCCGCGTCGCCATATCGCGATAAAAATCGAACTCAACCATATTCAATCTTCCCTGTGGTAGGATCAACCAGCGATCATAAGCCCCGCGCCATGTCGGAGCATCCATGCCGGTACCCGGCGTGTTTGTACTGACTAAGTGAGGCATACGATGACAGTTACCACATACGTCTGGTTTGAATTTTTCTGGTTTGTGATCACCCTCCAAATGAAACAATTCGAAGCCTCGAACCGCCTCTTTTGATAGTACGTCAGTATAAGACCGTCGCTGCGCCGGTGGATATGGCACGCTTAATAGAAAAGCCGCCATAGCGTCACGCTCATGCGAGGTCAGTCGTCCTGCTTTCCCTTCATCGTTAACCGTTTTGTCGTCAACATGACTCATGGTACTGGCTAAACCACCGTCAACTAGATGCCGAGTAGCGCTCTCCGGCCTATCGCTTCGGCTATTCGGTTTGACGCTAGCATGGATGCTCTCACTATTGATGCCTCCGTAGGGATCGCCAGGAATGCCATCCCAATGAAAAGGAGCGGTATCACGTAGGCCACGCACCGGCATTGTCGAACGAGGCATAATCTGATTACCTCCGGAAACGATTGGCGTTTTCAGTACCCATAGCAATTGATCGGTGTGGCCATCGGGATGGCAGCTCGCACAAGAGAACGTACCCGACGTCGAAGCTCGAGCGGTACTGAACATCACTCTGCCTTGTTTGAGAATCTCGGGTGTTGGATCCTCAAGGTGGATCGTCGCTAACGTCCGTGGTGACTGGGCATCCAGCACATCAACGACCGATACGGAATTGTCCGCCGCATTGAATACCCAAGCCCTAGCTGGTTTATTGTCTATGTATTCAATCTCGAGTCCTTCTGGTACGGCTCCTACGTTTGTTCGACCCAACACTTTACCTGTGGTCGCATCAACGGTGAAAAAGATATCGGAACCGGACGCTGTGGCGTACAACACTTGGTCGTCGCGACTGACTCGAATGGCAAAGGGAGTCGCTAACGCATAAACCTCATCAGGCTGTGCAGGTGGCAACGGCTCCAGGTCGAAGAATTCCACCTGTGACTTCTTTTCTTTTGTCCAACCAACACGCGTCAGGCGGTTCAAGAATGGTCGATTCTCTAACTCGGCCAGGCCATGCTTATTGGTACCAGCTCTACCATTCACATCGTTACGAGCGTCGGTCTGTGTAATGAATGCGTTACCGTGCGAATCCACAGCTAAGCCATATAGCAATGTTCCCAAGCCTTCGACGGTTGCCAACAATTGATCGGACTCGACGTCAAACAGGAATAGATCTTTGTCAGGAACGTTTGGATTTTTTACGATGTCCACTACGTGACCGATGGAGAGTACATTGTTGTGAACAATGGAATGCTCCCACGCATCAAAAGTCACCAGATTGCCGTCGATTTTGTCTCGAGAGCCACCTGACAATTGTGTTTGATTATTGGATTCGAACGGTAACACCAACAGTTTGCCGTTGCGTACGGCGATCGCGCGCGGATCCTGAGCCGGGATGGCTAGGTACTTAATGATTTGTCGCTTTGCTACATCGATGACGGCGATTTTGTTTTCTGACGAGAGAGACACGTAGGCTTTCTCGTCGTTCGCGAAGACAACACCTACAGGCTCATCGAATCGAGTTGCTCCGAATTCGTCGAAATCTTGAAGAGTTGCAATGACTTGATATCCCGTTGGGCTATGGGGGTTAATGTCGATGATGCTAACCGAGTCTGAAACATGATTTGTAACCCAGAGCTCCTGTTCATCTGGTCGAATCGCTACCCCCGCAGGATCAATACCTACGGGCACTCGCCTAATCATTTGATTCGAGTTCGCATCGATGACATCCAAGGTATCCGCAGCCGAATTGGTAACAAAGACGACGCCCTGGCTTATCGCAATAGGGTTGAAATGGGGACTCATAAGGAGTGGATGCCCGGTCGCGCTCGCAAAATACTTTGCAACCGGCATCGATGCAGTTGTATCGTCAGCCTGGCAAACAGAACGGGAATGGCAAACGAGCCAACCCAAGGCCATAATCAAAAGCGGAGCATCGATAAGCTTCATTATCTTCTTCAACATTCTGAGTACCATCCTGTTATTCTGAGCACCCCGTCCATTGGCTTTGCCCTTAATTCAGTTACTTGTTTCAGAGTAAACGTCCTTGTAGTGGATCTGCTGACAAGAAACAACAAACTTCCAAAAAAAGCCAGTTAATGACTAACTATGACAATTGCTTAATCACTGTTGCTTCGCGCATCGTTGATCGCAGAAGGCATGAGTTCAATCGATGTAATTTCTAATCCAACATCTTCATGAATAGTCAAAGCGTAGACGTCGGTCAGTTCTAATCCTTCAGGCGTCGAGGCGAGTTGAGGGTGCAACGGACTAAAGTCCTTGAGGGGCAGATCAACTTGCCAATAGTCTCCTGCACCTCCAAGCTGTTCAGCTGGCACATCGCATTCGAATTTGCCTGCAAAGACTCCGTACATTTTTTGAGTACTCACGCCAAATCGAACCATCTGTGGTTTTTCCGTTTTACCTCGAAAGCGGAGGATCGAGTTGGAATAAAGTCGCACTGGTTTGTCGGTGCATTTCCAAGCGGCAATGGCCACCGCATAAAGCATCACAGGTTCTGCATCAGGTAATGGCCACAACAGTGGAGTCGCACCGAGCCGCCGCGAAACCTCCTCGCCTGGACGTAGCCAACTTCCGAATATGACTTCTTGCCCTTTCATATCATCCATGGTCCACGATGTAGTAGGTGTAGGTTGTTGATGTGACGAAAACAAAGAGGTATCACCGAGAACGACGTAGACTTGATGTCCGGCTTCGACCTTGATTATTGAGTTGTCTTGCAAACGCACGACGGTAGCGGAACCGTCGTGAACCCGAACAATCGATTCGGACAACGATGTTTGAATGTTTAGCAAAGCGTCCCGAAATTCGACTCGCATCGTAGGCGTAACGATGACATGTATTTCTGAATTCTTGGAGGCAGCTGGGCTAAACCAGATGCTACCTTTGAGCAGTTCAAAGTGAGTTTGCGATGCATCACTCGAAGGGACGCGAATTGCTGAATTACCGGCGATTGTCATGGTTGCATCATGTTTCAGCGACATCGTGATCCATGCGTCGCAAGAACGCGATTCAAGCGTATCGCCAACCATCACAGACGAACCGGGCTGGATATCGTTTGAGATTTTCCCCGTGGAGCCAAAGAATTGACTGGCTCCTGTCACTTTGACGACTCTCGCAACCACTAGCTTCTTGTTCGAAAGAAACGCTAGGGCTGTAACGCCGATCATTACGGAAACCAGGATCGTTGCGGCCAGGAACCATGTCGCTCGAAGAGCTGGCTGCATCGTTGATACATCTGTCACCACGGACTCGTTCTCGCGTACGTACGAGTCAATGGGTTGCTGTAAGCCCGCGAAATGATGCTGGCTTGCCGTGCGCTGGCTATCTGCAATCATGACGGCATGCTCAGCGACATCCTGCAAGAAAGCACGCGATTGTGCATCGGTCCGCAACAATTCATATACGATTTTGGTTTCGTCGCTGTTCAGATTTCCATCCAGGAATCGTAACAATAGTTCGTTTTGGTCAATTGCGTTCACGTGCTGCCTCCACGGCTGGTGCAGTACCATCAAAGCCTTGTATAGCAAGCTTTGATTCAATGCATTCCTTTAACTGCAAATGCAGTCGGGACAATCGTTTGTAAACTGTGTTCAGTTCGAGGTTGAGTCTACGTGCAACCAATTGACAGCTAAGTCCCTCCGCATAACGAAGCGTAAGCAACTCCTTCGACTTGGGAGCTGTCGCCTCGAGGCAGCTCTCCAATGCTTCGAGTTTCGCAACAGCTGCTTTTCCATTCGCAAGATTATTCCACTCGGAGTCCATTTGTGCCAGCAACTCTTCGTTCACTTGCGGGACAGTTCGACGATTCCGTTCGATCCAATCCAGGGCCTCTCGACGGGCTGTGACAAAAGCCCAGGACAAGAGTGCCGCTTCCGCATAGAACTGAACATCTTTGGTGAGCGCCTTAAGCACAACATTCTGAAAAATGTCCTCTGCCGTATTGGCTTCACGAACCACCAGCCAGGCGGTCGCCGAGATTCTATTTCGGCTGTTTATCAAGCACTGAACTATCTCAGTTTCTCGCAATGGACTCAATCGGCAACGCCCCCAGGAGCGATTTCCACCGCCCAAGAAAAAGTCTGACCCTCTGAATGTTCTCTGTCTTAAAAACGGCCTCGCGTTCGATTCCTGACATCAATGCACTGGTTTTTCATAGGATTTTTCACCCCAGGACATAGCACCGAGGAATTGTTACCAATTTTGCGCTAAATTTGCACGAAATGGGCTGAATGTTGGAGGAAGATGTCAGGATTCTCGACCTAATGCCGTTTAGAGCTTTACCCTATAAACTCAATGTTTCTTACCGTCTTCCTTTCACCAAGTGCTCCCCTTGATGACCAACTCTGTTTCTAGATCAGCTTCGATCCGATTGCTCCTGCTGATTGCTATCGCAGGAATTGTGATTGTAGCGGCAGTCGTCGCGCCTCGTTGGTTTTCGGAGAGCCCCAAAGCCAAACATTTGGTTCATCGAGTCTCGCGAGGCACATTAATGGTGACGGTTACCGAGAATGGTGCCGTGGAAAGCTCTAACAATAAAGAGATAAAATGCTTTGTTAAAGGTGGCAGTACCGTGTTATGGGTTATTGAAACAGGAACCCTAGTCAAGCCCGGCGACGAACTCGTTCGCTTGGACCAATCGCAAATCGAGGACAAAATTCTGCAACAGAAGATTGTATATGAAACGGCACTAGCGAATAAAATTACTGCCGAAAGCGATGTTGCCGTAGCCCGAACCAGTGTGACGGAGTATCTCGAGGGAACCTACGTCGAGGAACGAAGCTTGATTGAAAAGGAAATCTTTGAATCCGAACAAGCCGTTCGCAAAGCCCAACTTTCCTATCAATCATCGCTTCGATTGGCCGCTCGAGGGCTATTGAAAGAACTTCAGATTCAAGGGGAAAAGTTTTCCGTTGAATCAGCCCAGAGGGATCTGACCCTTAAGAAAACACGACTAGATGCACTAGAAAAGTACAACAAAACCAAGTCGATCCAAGAACTCCAAAGCAAATTAAGTGCGGCCGAAGCAAAACTAGCATCGTACGAAGCATCGTTGGCTCTCGAAGAAGCGCGATTGGAACGAGAGAAGAAACAACTTGAGAACTGCGTTATACGGGCGGATACGGCAGGAATGGTCATCTTCCCATCCATGGCTGCGTGGAAAGATACTCCGGACATAACTGAGGGCGCGACAGTACGCGAGCAACAAACGCTTTTAATGATTCCAGATGTTTCGCAAATGCAGGTAAAAGTCGGCATTCACGAATCAAAAATTGATCGACTACGAATTGGCATGAAGGCAAAAGTACAACTCCAGGATCTAACACTGGACGGCGAGGTGAGTGAAATTGCCGAGGTTACCCGCCCAGCTGGTTGGTGGACCGGAAACCTTGTAAAGTACGACACAATTATCAAGCTCCCTTCGCATCACGGGTTAAAGCCTGGGATGAGTGCAATCGTCGATATCGTTTTCGCGCAGCATGATGATGTACTGACCGTTCCCGTTGCCGCGATTATCGAAGGGGTTGGGGGAAGCTTTTGCTGGGTTCAGTCCTCGCAAGGTATACGCAAACGACTAGTTCGGGTAGGTGACACCAACGATCAGTTCACGGTCGTTTTGGACGGGTTAACCGACGGCGAAGACGTGATCTTAAACCCGCTCGCCTTCGTTGAAGAAGCTCAAGAGATGGGCATGGCGGTCGATAGCAAGTCACAAAACAGCCCCGCCGAACAAACTGGTCCCAACGAAAACCAACCAAGCAGGCCTGAATCAAAGAACTGATCCTAATCTTGGCATCCTTTTTTCAAACGTTGATACTCGGCTTCAAGAGCCTCATGCTGCAGAAGATGCGATCCTCACTGGCAGCCCTAGGTATCTTTATCGGTACGACCACGGTCATTTGGCTGGTTGCCATGGGTGAAGGGGTCAGCTATCAAGCTCAACAACAGATTCTGGAGCTCGGAGCAAAAAATATCATCGTTCGAAGTGTTGAACCTAAGAACGTTGGGAATGCCGACAAAGATCGCGTTAAAAGCTATGGAATATTGCGAGCAGATTATCAAAGATTTCTTTCGAACATTCCTGGCATCACACGATCGGTTCCGATGCGAGAACTACAGAGAGAGTTGGCCAGCAAAGGCCGATTGCTCAACGCTAATCTGGTCGGCTGCTCCCCCGAGTATCGCGAACTGAATCGGCTATCCATAGCGAGAGGGCGTTGGTTCAGCGAAGAAGATAAGGACGAAAACTACATCGTACTGGCCGACGGAACCGCAGGTCGTTTGTTTCCACAAGAGAATCCCATCGGTCAAAAAGTTCGAGTTGAAAGCGATGTTTATACCGTCATAGGTCAGACCCAACCTCGCGACGCTTCTGCGGCTATTGGTGGTAGTTTAGCCGCGAGAGACTACGCGTTCGACGCCTATATTCCGTTGAATACATTCCAGAAACGAGTCGGCGATCAGATCATGACTCGCATCGGTGAAGGGTTTAATTTCAAGGGAGAGATCGTCGAGTTGACTCAAGTGACTTTAACGCTCGAAGATATCGAGATGGTCGACGAGACGGTCGCAATCATCAACAGATTGCTAAAAAAGTATCATCAACAAGAAGACTACACGATTGTCGTTCCAAAAGAATTGCTGCGTCAAGCGGAACGCACTAAGTCTATGTTTAATGCGTTGCTCGTCATCATCGCGGGCATATCATTGCTAGTGGGGGGCATAGGTATCATGAATATCATGTTAGCCACAGTTACGGAGCGAACCAGGGAGATTGGCATTCGCCGTGCCCTCGGTGCCAAGCGGTCGCATATTGTTCAGCAGTTCTTGGTGGAGACCACCGTGATTTCCGCTGGTGGTGGATTGATGGGAGTTCTGGTGGGATTGATGTGCGGGCCCCTTTTTCAAGCGGTTCGCTGGATCATAATACGCGTTGATCCAGAGTTGGTTTCGCCGACCCTACTGACTTTGGAACCGAGAATTGCGTTATGGTCCGTTTTCCTCTCCGCAGGTATTTCGCTGGGCGTTGGTTTGTTATTCGGGCTTTATCCTGCACGCCGTGCTGCCATGATGAGTCCCATTGAAGCCCTGAGGCACGAATAGAACAAAGTAAGAAATAATCCTACAACTTCATTGCCAAGACATGTTGCTCGCTACTGGCTCATTCGTGAATCCATCATGGCCAGCGTTGCCGACCTACAAACTACGGCGTCCAAGCAACGATCTACATCAGCGCATGCCGACCAACGCGCGAGTATTGACCTGCGGTCAACTCATCAGTGCTAACTTGCCACCACCAGGCACTCTGATCACGCGGATGTGCACAGGCCGGCAACTCCAAACTATTTGACCGCCGGGTCAACAGCGGGCAGATACTGAAGAGTGCGGCCAAATTGAATTGCTTAAAATTGCCCCGCTCGGTTGAACTCGAATCATTTGGCCAAGAAACGTGCGAGGCAAGAAAACTTGGAACGGATGAGCGAGTATGTGCATGCAGAGCTTCGCCGGCATGCTTAAAAGGGCTGACTCTGCGTGATTGATGGGAAGTCAATGATCGATGAATTTTATTGGAGCGGGAATGAGAGACTTCAGCGGATCGTGACGCTAGGAAAATCCTGAAGCGGTGATCCGTTTGTTACGTCGTAGTAACGGATGTTGCCATCATAGCCACCAGTCGCGATGCGTTTGCCGTCGGGTGTGAATGCGAGTGCGAAGATAGGGCCGCTACCGACTTTGATCTGCGCGAGACGCTGGCCGTTTTCGGTTTTAAAGATTCGGACTTCTCCACTAACGACACCGCAAGCGACGGTCGTACCGTCGGGACTGAAAGCAATCGATTGAATCGGTGACGCCATGTGTTCGAACTCGCGAACGAAACTCTCTTCTTTGTTGTCGCCTTCAGCCAATCGTCCGCCTCGTGGCGCCATACGAAACAAGCGTATCTTCCCTTCGGTTCCACCCGTGGCGATCAGATCGTCTATGGGATGCCGAGCCATGCAAATCAACGGATCACGCGTCTGGTTGATGTCGTCGATCAGGTGACCTGTTGAAACGTCGATCAGCTTCGCCGCCTTGTCACGACTAATGGTCGCCAGCCGCGTTCCATCGTTGGTGAAGGCTGATCCGAAGACCCAGTCCAGATGGTTGTCACACCGCATCATTTCAACACCGTCCGCAACGTTGAAGACTCGCACCAGCTTGTCCGCACAACCGACGGCAACAAGTCGATTGTCATGAGAAATCGCGACTCCATAAAACGTATCCGTCGAACCTTTGATCGAACGAACTAATTCTCGCTTCGCGGCATCCCAGATTTGGATCTCGCCGAATTCGGATGCGGCGCCACCGCTAGCGACTAGCAAGCTGCCATCGCGAGAAAACGTGAGCGTCTCAAGCCGAGGTGAATCACCGAGCAACCGTGCGACAATGCCCGATCCATCTGCTCGGTGCAGTAGAATCTCATGCCGAGCAGTCACGGCCAGCAAGTTGCCATCGGGGGAAATCGCAATGGCACGCACCAAAGGTAATGAAGTGTAGGTCAGTGGTTCTGATGGCCGTCGTGTGAGAAAACGCATCGGCTCATCCTCTGCGGCACCTTCGACCACCCAACGACGAAGCAAATCGATCTCTTGCGGCAAAAGCGGCTCACCTTCCTTAGGCATTTCAGGCGGCTTGCCGCATACCACTTTAACCAGTGGGCTGGCGTCAGCTTCGCCTGGGCGAATCGATGAACCGGTCTCACCACCGTTCAACAACCCGCGATGCGTCGTCAAATCAAGTCCGCCACCTTGCTTTCCCGGTTTATGACAACCGACACAGTGAATGCGTAGCAGCGGCATCACTTGGCGATGAAAGGAAACTGGAGCGTCATCGGCAATCAGCACGGCGTTGATGGGCACTGGATTACAGGAGACTGCAAACATGAGGACCATGATTCTGGACAAGAATCGCTTCATTTCACTTCCTCAATCGTCAGCAAATAACTGTGCCATGGGCCACCGAGATCGTGCGAACTGCTGACACAAAGATAGATGGGACCTTCGGCTTTTGTCGTCAGAGTCACGACCGGATCTCTGGATGGGCCATCATCGGCAGCCGCAAGAAGCTGGCCACGTCCGTCGTAACAATGGACCGCCACATCCATCAGCAATGGGCCACCGCTGGTGACAGTGATTCGATATTGTTGACCAGCCACCGAGGGATATGCAAAAACGTCGACGTCCTTATCGCCTTGAATACTGCCGCGAACCGATTGGCCAACGGTAAGTTTCTGGGCGTCGCGAAATCCGTCATTCGGTTCGCGTTCGTCGAGCGATAACTCTGGAGCGAGCACGATGATTTTGCCTTTCGCTTCTCCAGCGGGTGTTACGACAACATATTCAATGAAGCCAGTCGGCACGTCGGCAGGCAACGTGATTTCGGCGACCAGTTGCTTGTCACCGACCACTTTGTTCTCCAATCCTTTTGCCTGACCAGCGTCGCTGGTTTCTTTCAGTTCGACAACGATCTGCTCAGCGGATGGAAAACGAAGTTGAGTCGTTCCCTTGAGTTCAAAGCCTCGTAGCTTGAACGTCTCCTTGCGCCCTCTGACTAGTGCCGCAGGTTCGTTTGCCGTGATGCTCGGCGCAGACGCTACGGGACTCTGGGCTTGAAGGTGAGGGCCAAAGATTGCCAGCAACGTCAATGCGGTGACGGTTAAGAAACTAAGCCCCATTCGAGAAAAGGGGCCGTCGACACACCGAAGGAATCGCGCCCAACCGTAACCCTGTGCTACAGCATGTCTCATGAATACAGTTCCGTAATCGTGGCCCCTTCCGCAAGGATCGACACAGGTCGTCCCTCAGGTGTGTGCAACTCTTTCGCAGGATCGATCCCCAGGGCATCGTAAACGGTCCAGGCAACGTCCGCTGGCCGAACAGGACGATCGGTTACGTATGCCCCGTTCTTATCAGTTGACCCAATCACACCTCCACGAGCAACGCCGGCACCGGCCCACAGCATCGAACCGGCACGCCCCCAGTGATCGCGACCAGCCTTATCGTTCACTTTAGGCGTCCGACCAAACTCACCCATCGCCAACACCATCGTATCGGCCAGCAGTCCACGCTGGTCCAAGTCGTTCATCAACGCGCTGAACCCCTGATCGAACTCGGGCAATTTCTTGTCCAGCCCTTTAAAAATTTCGCCATGGTGATCCCATCCGCCGTAGTTGACCGTCACAAACCGCACGCCATTTTCGACGAGCCGTCTGGCCAGCAGAGCACTTTGGCCAAATTCATTGCGTCCGTAAGCGTCGCGTGTTGTTGACTCTTCTCGGTCGATGGCGAAAGCCGCTTGCGCCTGAGGAGAAAGGACCATTTCAGCGGCTTTACGACTGAACTCTTTGTACGTTTCAATCTGGTCATTTCGCTTGACTCGATCCGCAAGCTGGTCGATGGCAGCCAGCAAAGACTTGCGGCGCTCGAGCACTTGCGGCGTGGCGTTAGCCGGAGCGGCAAGATCTCGAACGCGGTAATTCTCCTCGCTGGGATTTCCCGCTTTGAACGATTCACAACGACCGCCCAACCATACGCTTTTCCCCAGTTCCCAGGTGAATGACGGGTTGCGTGGCACCGCGACATAGGGTGGAACTACGCCATCAAAACCGGTTTCGTGTGCCACGATAGCACCGATCGCCGGATGGTCGCCAAACGGTGTCCCGAATCTGCCGGACAAGACCCAGTTCGTTGCCGTTTCATGATGATCGTTCTCATGCGATCCGCTTCGCACCAGCGTCAACTTGTCCATCACCTGAGCCGTTTTGGGAAGCAGTTCGCAAACGTGAAGCCCAGGTACGTTTGTGGGGATACTGCTGTACTTGCCACGAATCTGCTCTACAGCCTCAGGCTTCATGTCGAAAGAGTCATGATGAGACAAACCACCGCCCAGAAAAATCAGAATCACCGACTTTGCTCGTGCTCGTTGCGAGGAAGCCTCTGCAGAGAGCAGTTGCGGTAAAGAAAGCCCCAGCGGGGCTAACGCGCCAACACGAATGAAGTTGCGGCGCGATACACCGCTGCATAGCCTTGAACGATGATTGGCAATGGATACGTCGATCATAACATTCGGTGTGGTTAATGGTTAAAAGCGAACTCTTTCGAGTTCAGTAACGCCCAAAACAAATCTGCGAAAACGTCTTCACAGTTACTAGTCTTCTCAGATGCGATCGCGGTTTCTGTGGCGGTCATCGCAGCACGTATTGCCGCTCGTTCCGCGTCGTCTGGCAAACGACTGAGCGTCGCCAGGAAAACTTGTTCTGTCACGGTATCCGAGTCAGTATTCTTCAAGAGGCTGGATAGCCGGCCTTCGGGCGCGCGAATGTTCTTAATCAGACTCTCATCGTTGCTCAGGTGCAGCAACTGTGGCAACGTGACCTCTCCCTTACGTTCACAAGCACACGCCGTAACGCGATCGCTGCGTCCGAAGAGTGTCAAGAAATAGGAATCGGCGGCGGGATCGGCGACCTGCGTGGCACGAACACCAATTGGGTAACCGGGAAAGCGATTGGGAATCTCAGTCGCCGCCGCAATCGCATCGAGCATGACTTCAGACGGCAAACGTCTGGCATAGTAATGAGAATAATAGGTCCTATCGTTTTCGTTTTCCGACGTGTTCGCTGAGTCGAGTTGGTAGGCTCGCGAATTCAAAATCAAGCGAATGATGTGTCGCAAGTCAAAATTACTGGCTCGAAACTCGGTATTAAGCACCTTCCATAGTTCGGGGTTGGAGGGCGGATTACTGGCTCGCAGGTCATCGACCGGCTCGACAAGTCCGACCGAGAAGAAATGCTTCCATAAACGATTGACCATCGCTCCGGAAAAATACTCGTTATCGATAGTCCAGTTCACGAACGCAATGCGAGGGTCGCCGCCCGGTTCGAACGGCACAGCGACACGGTCGAGCGTTTGCGGGGCCACAAACTTTCCGGTGCGCGGCTGAGTTACTCCTGGACTGCGCAGACGAATTTCCTCGAGCCGGCGTGTCTGCATGTCAAGTTCGCGTTGCCGATCCGCGATTTGCATCTTCTTCTCGTCTTCGGGCAGAGTCGCCAAGCAGACTTCAGCCAGTTTTTTGGCCGCTTCGGCAATTCGTTTATGTTGTTCGGTTTCATCGCGGCTGGTGGTTGTCACTGAGCTGGCACCGCTCTGCGGATTCTGGCGGTCGAGATTCACTTTCGCAAAGCAAGCGGCAAAGTGATAGAAGTCGTCCTGAGTGTAACGCTCCAAAGGATGGTTGTGGCAACGGGCACATCCAATGCGAGTTCCGAGAAAAGACTGTGCGACGCTGTCGGGCAATTCGCTCTCTTCCACTTTTTGAAACTCGCCGACAACCGTGACGAAATAGCCCGCCTGCGGTTGCGAGACGACATCGCCTCTGGCCAGCAACACGTCTCGAGCAATATCGCTCCACCGTCGATTCGAAGCGACTTGTTCGCGCAGCCATTGATGAAACGCTTTAACTCCTTTTTGCCCGCGCACATCATGATCACGCTCCTTGCGGTTCTGCAGCAAGTCGGCCAATTGCAGGGTCCAATAGTCGGTAAACTCGGGTCGATCGAGCAATGCGTCGATCACACGACTGCGTTTATCAGGACTCGTGTCGGATTGAAATGCAATAACCTCTGCGGGAGTTGGCAGGATGCCGGCAGCATCCAAGTAAACCCGACGCAAAAACGTATCATCGCTGCACGGGCCAACCGGCGGCACTTGAAGTTGTTTTAGCTTTGCAAACAAAGGCCCGTCGACAACATTCTGCTGTGCAGCATAGAGCTCGGGAGCGACCTTGTAAGGAAAGGGAATCGTGAAACGGATCACTTCTACCTGCCCCTGAAAATGAACTCGTACTCCCGCTTCGCCATGACCCAACGCTTTCACCTGGCCAGTTGCATTGACTGACACCTTATTTGGATCGTTAGAAAAGAACAGAGCCAGCCACGTCACATCGCGAACACGCCCATCGGTATAGTGAGCGCGAACGAGCAATTGTTGCGTCTGCTCAAGCGTCATGGAACGGTTGCCCGGCAGAACTTCCAAACGTGCAACATCGGGTTCATCAGCGAGCGGTGCGGGAGCGCGAGCCGCAACCCAATCACGCAACGTCCGCCACATTCGAGACTCAGGGCGAAACCGTACGCCCCCTTCATGCGCAACGCCGCCGGACGGTTTAGTCAGCAGTAGACTTTCCTCCGGAAAACCGAAATCGACTCGGCGGCCGCTGACTTCCTGCGAAATCCAATCGTGATCCCATTCGGGCGCGTAACCGCGAAGCGATAGTCGAAAGCCATTCTGGCCCGACAGCTTGCCATGGCAAGCCCCCGTGTTGCAGCCGC
Source organism: Pirellula sp. (assembly GCA_046344995.1). Classification (GTDB taxonomy): domain Bacteria; phylum Planctomycetota; class Planctomycetia; order Pirellulales; family Pirellulaceae; genus JBKCUI01. The sequence continues at coordinate 13,487 of JBKDKR010000067.1, read as the reverse complement.
TGCGCGTTAGTATCGGCAGGACGTCTTGCTTGAACGACGGCGGATGTTTGGTGTCGAAGTTTGTCACCGTGATCGGCACAGAGATCGACATCTCATCCAGTTTGACAATCAGTGCCGCTTCGCCCGCGGCCTGAGCTTCAATCACACCACGATGATCGACTGCAACCAGTTCCGGTTTATCAACTTCGAAAGTGACGCGATGGGAAACATCGGTGACTTCTCCTTGGTCATCGGTCAGCGAGACGACCACGCCATGAATCGGATCTTGCCCAGTCAACTCCAGCTTTCCAGGGAAGACCGCCAACTGAGCACAATCGGCAGCCGATGGCAGCAGCAACATCGTAACGGCAATCGCCCAAACGAAAATAGCTCGCCTACCACCATTTAGGTTGCCACTGCGTAACGTAATACTTTGTAAAGTCACACTTTGTAAGGTGACAACGGAATCAGCGACCATCGTCGCCTCCAAAGGCGGGAATTCAGGGAAGGATGCAGGAGGGAACTGTAGTTTAGCTGGTTGCGTGGCATGAAACTAGTACTTTAACCTGCGTATTCACTGCGAACATCGCGGAAGGATATGGAATTGACAGCCGCGGCGAATACGGTCAATGCCTTCATCTTCTACTTAATCAATCATCACTTGCCAATCTTCAATCCGTCCCTCTCGCTGAAATGTGTCGAGTGGCGTAATCGAGGTATTTATCGTCGCACGGCCGTTCGCTGGAGCGGTTTCTGCTTTTTCGAATTGCACGAATCCCCAACGTTCAGTACGGTGCATATCGATGATCCCTTGTGGTGACCAAACCCAGTTATCCTCTTTGGTGTTAGGTTTCTTCACGTACTCGCCATCGATCCCCTTGTTGGGGAGGGTAAGTGTTTATGGGTGATTTTCTGAATGCAGTCCAAGGAATCGCGATTTCAATCGTCCATCCTTTGTCTTGGTCCGATGGATCGTTCAGTGTGCCGTCGAGATAGACTGCCTTACCGCAGTTAGATAACGGTATCACAACTAGTCACACAGCCACCTCATCCAGCCTTCGATTCCCAGTCGCCGATCCGGACCAATTCTTCGTAACACAAAGTAACAAACCACCAAGAATAAAACAGCCAAAGGCAACGACCAGCCCAGACCCATGGCTTCTTGCCAATAGTACTTCTCATGTTCCATGATGTACCCATAGATCCATAAAGGCCAAAGATGGACCATATGATGCACTACATAAATGGTGAACGAATATTGACTGAACGTTTTAGTTATATCTAACATCCCGTCTGTAAAAAACCGAGTGCGATTTCGATCAATCCAAATGTGCGTTAGGCCAAACAGCAAAGATGCCATTCCAATCGTGGCCATCACGTATTCAATTGTCGGTGGGAACATGTGCCAGCCCTCAAGAAAGTGAGTTGACAGAACCTTGGGAAGATAGGGTCGTACTGCCAACAAGGCGCCAGAGAAACCAATCAATGCGCCCCCAGTTAATACCGGCAGCCAACCTTTGGAATTCAATTTTGATACAAATGCATCCCAGCCACTATCGGCATCCACAGACTTGCTCGATGAACCATCTGACTGTTCGCGGAACAGTATTGTCCCCGTGACCAATCCAGCAATGGAGTAAGAAATCCAAGGAAATATGGGAATAAAACCGGTGACCAAGAAACCGATCAATACGTCGGGTAACGTGAGGTCGACTTCAAAATAGTTGTTTACCCAGTAAGCTTCATAATCTGCCATCCCTCGAAGCATTGGACTAATGAAGATTATTCCGAATGCTAAAAAAATCGAAATCACCACGGGTAATCGACGTAGGCCATTTAGCACCAACACGGCAAAGCCGATCATGGTCAGCACATCCCAGTTAAACGTGTCCTCAGGCAACCAAACGAAGATATTGAAAGCGAATCCCACTGCGAAAACAAAGAGCCCACGTCTTATCGAGCGTTTGGAAATTTCTTCTTCGCTAGTACCCTTTGCCTCGAGGCCATTAACCCACAATCGATAACTAAGCCCTGATAAAAATGTAAACAGCGGCGCCCCAAGCCCTGTGATCGGCAGCTGAACTCCCGAAAGATTCTCTGCGAAATGAACCAGCACCATAACCACGATGGCGATCGTCTTTAAGCAATCGATGGAAGAGTATCGCATGGACTATTGAACGACCGTTGCCGTTTCAAGTGAAGTCAGGATCTCGACGCCCCAAATCACCATCTGCAAAGTTAAGAGGATGATAATGATCCATTCCAAGATATGTCCCGTTCGACTCTGGACAAAATCACTGATGCGTTGGCCGCAAGTCTCGTAGACTCTTTCGAAGACTTCCAGTTGATCGTCAAGAATCTCATGTCGATGCAGCATACGGGTTCGTTCGCGGTATCGCTCGGCTAACTGACTGGCCAACGTAGGTGGATAGATATAGGGGCAATGCACATACGGTGACATTCTAAGCATTCGTGATCGGATCGACATCACTCGTTCGTATCGACGTTGAAGTTCCTTACGGCGCGGAAGCGACTTTTCGTCAAAGTTAAATGCCAAAGGCATGTCCTCATTCATTTCGGACCAAGCGTGTGCTAACTCATGCTCGAGGCCCGCCAATTCTGCATCGAACCAACAGGTTTCGATCAACGCAGCTCGCAGAGTCTCAAGCCTCTCCGGGGATGCCAAAATCGCAACACGCTTGTCATTCCAGTAAATCTGTGCTCCCTGCAAAGTAAGCACTTGCCTCGGTGCCTTTGCGGTTGTCGTCGTGTCGACCCATGAGACCGCCAAGTCTTGTATCTCCGTCGCTTGATTATTGGCCGTCGGTATTGTCAGGAACTCGATTTGCCGTGTTGGATTTTTCGATCGATCGCCCTCGACAACCATCTCCGACTGCGCTATTACCGCAAACGTATGAAACTCTGTCGGTAAAGCATGTAGCAATTGTTGCCCTTGGTTTCGATCCTCTGTGAAGACTACAGGAAGCAACTCCGAGCCGGCTGGTAAATCATTGGGTAGATTACGGGACACTTGAGAACTCGGTTCTGGCATAGCGGTAAAGTTAATTTTGTTATTGACGGTTTTCGGAAATGTTCGTGGCGATCCAGGCAGCCACATAATTGGCCGAATCCAGAACTCCATTCAGGGTTGAATCAAACAGATAGTCGCCGACCAGAAACAGCTCGGGATGCTCGATCGGTTCGGGTTGGTGGCGTTGGTCGTGGCGTCGAGGAACAATGCCGCTGGGCATTGCATTAACAGCGTTCAGCCAACGATAAACGTGGCCTTCGAGAAAATGCTGACGCCCGTCTGGCAGGAAATCAGGCAGAGAATCGAGTGCGAGGGCAATCAGTTGCTCATCGTTCATTACGCTTAGCTCTTCTGCTGCGGATCCAGCCATCAACCATCCCAGAACGCCATGTTTCGATTCTGGCTCACGAGATGACTCGTCATAAAGACAGCAACCACCAAAATGATCTAGCATCCAGAAAGAATCGGTTAGACTGTTGCGCCAGAAAGGTTGATCGAATAGAATCGTAACACGGAGATAATGCGCCGGATAATGGTAGTAGTCCAAGTGCTTTTGAACGGCTGCAGTTAGTCTTTCGCCGCCGAACGCAACGGATGTCAAATGATTGTGAGGTAATGCGACCACGACATAATCGAATTCGTGATTTTGGATCTCACCCTCGTGGATGGTCTGCACGCTCCATGGTCCCTCCTTCGATTTATCAATTCTTGATACGAGATGATTGAGAAATACGTTGGCATTGATTCGAGCTTCGAGAGCTTGCGGCAGTTGTTCGTTGCCTCCTTCGATGCTGTACAAATCCATGTACTTGCCATTATTCATCAGATAATTTTGCAAACCATACGCAATACTGGTTCGGTTTGGCTCCGTCGCAAGATCGCTGTGAATCAAGTCTTCAATGTATTTACGTGCTGTGGGCTCTCCAATTTCAGCCAACAAGGAATCGAAACGAACCGAATCTGGCAGCTGGTTGGAACCATCGGGGTAATCGGATTCAAGGAATTCTTCTGGAGTCATGCAATCGAAGGCCTTGCGGTCAAATTCGACTAGCGACTGGTAAGCATTCTCCCCAAGATGGTTACGGATATCATTGAGATTCGAGAGCACTTGACCATTGGAGATCACAGCCGAACCAGCCATCCGACTGATGGACAATCCCAATTCGGCGATAAGTAACTTTAGAGGGTCATCGTCGTGTTGAGAGTAGTCGTAGAACTCAGCGGCACCTGCCTCAAATTTCACAGCTGCTTTTTGAAATTGAGGGGTCAAAATTTTCCCACCCAACCGATGACTGGCTTCGAACAGCGTTAACTGAGTAGGCTTGTCTGCAAGTTTTTGCAAGGCATAGGCGGTCATGAGCCCACCAGGACCACCTCCCACAATTCCAACACTCCAAGTCCGCATTGTAGTCTCAAATCATTCTGAAAAGCGATTTCGCAAATCCGCAAACCCAATCGCCAAACTAATAAACGCTAACCTCCCTAGTCCTGCCGGAAATTCTAGGATATCGAGATCTACAATTTACAGCTTATTGAGCAATCCGTCATTCAACCCTTGAGAAACCCAAAGTTTCTTAGAATTCTCGAAAACCTCGGGTAATTCGAATTGCCCCAGGTGATTTAGTTCGACATTTTTCCCGCCGCGATTGGTTTCGAAGGGATAAACCATACAACGAAAGAGCACCGACAAGCGAAGTAAGCATCCAAAACGTTATCGCTGAAGTTTTGTAGAGAAACTCCGCTATAAAGGTAGAACGCTCCATCCTAAACAGCAGCCACAGCTAACATGCGTTCTGCACCAGGCCACAGCGTTACCTCTTGCCACTGTAGCGGACGAACTCGCAAATTGAGGAGCCAAAACTGATGCATAGCCTGTGTGCCATCTGGATGCTCTGCCCCTGCTGCAATCAAGATTGTATCGCCCGAGATCGAGTGGCGTAAATTGACAGAATGCTTCAACTTATGTTCCGTTTGAATACTGCACGGCTCGCTGGTTAACGTTCGTTCAAAAGCTTAGAAAATTCGACCTCGGGATCGAAAGGTTGCTGGTCGTGGATGTACGCACCGAACGTGACCGTTAGGGTTTCTCCCTGCTCAACGGTCAGCGCGCTACGGGCCCCTTGTTTCATGGCTTCGCGACCGAAGGGGTTTGCGACGAATACCCCATAATCGCGATTATGCCACCAGCTTTTGCGAAAGTTATTGTCGCTGGCCATCAACATAATACCACCTGATTGCAGGCCGCTACCTGAATAATCACACCACTTGGCTGGCTGCCCCCACGTCTCCTTTGCGGTCTTTCTGCCTGTTGAACTAAAAAGGGCTCCACCGCTTTTTTCCGTAAAGGGAGTGGCCATACGGGCTCCAAAACCCATCTCTTCTTGATCCCCGAACACAATCGGACCATGATCAGCTTGGAAGATTGCTGTCCACTTTAGCGTCCAACCATTCGGACGGGCTATCAGCACGATCTGGTTGGTTAACAAGCAAATCGGTTCCCCACTCTCGGTTTTCATTTGGCATTCGGTAGCAAATTGCAATCGCCCCTCCTCGAGTTTTGGCAAATCGACGAAGCGGATGTGCTCTATCAATGCTTTGTTACGCCAGAAGTCTTGTCCATTAATATCACCGAAACCCAACCAGATACCTGGATGCATCGTGTCGTGATCCATGGCGTCTACTCCTTGGATCGGAGGATGATTGCGAGTCACCTGCAGGCCATTTACCAACCTTGCATTGGCGAAGTAAGGACGCAAAATTTGCTTATCTTGAAATACGAAATCAACGATCGGTTTACCATCGAGTGAGATGTGGAGACGATCCTTCTTCTCATCAACACTGAACTTCGTGGGATACGCTACGGCTTGCGATTTGATCGACAACAAATACGCTGTTAAATCCGCCACGTCTTGTGGAGTGAGAAATTCCGACATATCGGGCATGGCTGAAATGGAACTCTTCTTCCGCTCGTCGATCGATGCCTTGGGAATATCAATTCGCTCGCCATTGGATTGGCCGAGAGATAAGCTTAGTCCGCTCTCTTCGAGTAACACTCCCGAGTACACTTGCCCTTCGTCCGTAATGATGGTCAGTTGATTGAAGCCTTCTGTGATAACAGCATTCGGCTCAACAATCGACTGCACAATATGCCGAGCATTCGAACGGGATCCAATACCGTTAAGGTTGGGCCCAAATCCGTTCCTCGATTGATCAGTACTGTGACACTTCGCGCAGCTTGCACCTTGCGTATGTTTAAAGAGCAACTGACCTCGCTCACGATCTCCCTGGTCGATTAGCGCGAGAGCCGAATCGATGGTTAATTTGGTCTGTTGTTTCGCGAGGGGTAGCGGAGCAACCGCAATGACATAGTTGCCCTTTCCACCACCTCGCCCATCATTGGTATTGCCACCCAATTCGATCCGGCCTGCCTCGAATGTTCTTGAATAGAATACAAACTTAGCCCCTTCATCAATATCCGCTGTAATCGACTCCTTTTGAAATGTGTTCAGCAACCAATCAGGAGCCTTCTCTTGGCGTGCGTCTATGCCAACCCATACACGTATGGGCAATAGCGCCTCAACGCTTAGCCATTGTGCCCCCTGAGAATTGTCATCCTCGTTTGCTGTCTGAAGCAGGTCGGCACCTTCCAGCTCTTTTGGTACGCCGGAAAGTCGATAATCACGGTCTGTGTATACCTGTGCGTTTTGTTGCCATCCTCCTGGTATAGCTTTGTACATAGCACCATTATTCACCTTGATATTTCTTATTACCGAGCTAGTGCTTTGCGTTCTGGATTTGTTGTCATTGTTCGTAGTAGCTTCTGCTGATACAGCTTGTAGAGAACGCCCTTCAATCCTAGGCTTGTTTTGCCCACTCTTCGATAACCACAACTCCGCCACTTGACGTACTTCCGGATCGACTTCCTTCCCAGCCAAATTGCGAACATCCGCAGGCACTATCGAATGCGCTTCAAGCAATCCTAGCAATGCGGCGCGACGGACGTTCGCTCGCGAATCGCTTAACCGTTCTCGTAATTCCTTCGTGGAGGACAATGCACTTAAGGCCTTCCATGCTGCATAGAAAATGGTCGAGTCGGATTCAACATGAATCGCATCAAGCAGATCAGAAATTTGTTCTATCTGTCGAGTCTCATGAATCGCCTGAATCGCAGCGAAACGCATACGCGGTTGCGAATGCTTTAATGCGACTCGTAAACTTTCTGATAGTCGATCTGATTGAGAAAATTGCGTTGATCGATAAGCAAGGATTCGGACCGACTGGACTTGTAAGTTCAGCGAGGTCGCAGATTCCGGTTGCAGATGGCTTTCTAATAAGTTAGCAAGCGTATCGACGTCGCGCATACGGCCCAAAGCCCAAATCAACCACGTCTCCTGATTCTCGGATAACTTACCGCGCTTCAGCAATTCTATGAGTTTTGCTTGAACGTCTCTATTGTCTGCACCTCGTCGCACCAAAGCATCTTGAGCGTTAATTCGTCGTACAGGTAAGGGAGAGTCGAAATCACTGATCAATTCATCGACCGAAAAATCGGAAAGTCGTTTCGTTGCAGGAGGCAGTCGCGCCGGCGGAGCATCTTTCCAAGCAATCCGATAGATTCGACCTTCATTGGTTAGCTGCCCATCCTTCCACTCGGCTCCGTATCCACTGCTCCAACCGAGAACCCAGAGCGCTCCATCGGCTCCGAATTCCAGATCCGTGGGTCGGAACAAAGACGCCCCTCCCTCGATAAACGGGGAAAAACTCCCTCCATCAGGGCGTAGCAAAGCACCGTCCCATTGCGGCCGCCAAACATATGTTGTCTTCAGCAACCAATCGTTAACGAAAAAGATTCCTCGATACTCGGGTGGAAACTGCGGCGATTGACAGAAGACGACGCCAGTCCCCGAACCCTCAAACAAAGGCCCACTCACCGGTGCGGTTGGTGAATGAGGCTCAACTCCCCATGAGCTGCTCCAAGGATGATTCCAGCCAAAGTGTGCGCCATAGAACGGCATAAAGACTCGATCACCCGTTGTTTGATCGTTGTCGGTTCCGATCCAATTAAAGCCGCTATCGAAATTGATATCCCAGGGATTGCGGAAACCGCGAGCGACAATCTCTAGATTCTTACCGCCATCATCGCATCGCAGAACGCCACCATCCAGCCCCCAATCATCTGCAGGATCATGATAGGACCGTTGATAACTATCTTTACTGAAAGTCTCAGGACTGGGAATGTCAGGTACCGCCGCTGGTGCTGTCACTCCCCAAAGATCCCGAAACGCTTTAGGTGCATACCGTCCAGGTTGATTGAGTCCTTTCGAGTTACCCTTGCTCATATATAGTTTGCCATCGGGAGCCCAATTAAGCCCATGCAACCCATGCTCCAGGTTTCCGAGATCGGTGTAGACCTTTATGTATTCGTCTGCTTGGTCATCTCCATCGAGATCTCGAACCATAGTCAGATCAGGCGCATTGGCAATCCAGAGATCACGTCCGTGCCACGCGAGCCCCTGTATTGCATTGAACCCTGTCGCAAACTCCTTCACCGCATCTGCGCGACCGTCATTGTCGGTGTCTTGTACGATCACAACGCTATCGCCAGGCGTCTGGGGAGTTGGATTGCGATACTGTGGTCCCATTCCCACGAACAATCTACCTCGTTCGTCAAATGCTATAGAGCATGGTTGCCTAATCAGCGGCTCACTAGCATAGAGGGTGATTTTAAACTCCGATGGCACTTTAGGTAGCGCTCGCACATCCGCCGACTTATCCTGGAATTGCCCCCACGCCAACGATGACACAAAGAGATAGCCTAAGAACAGAAGACATCTGAAACTTGAAAGAGTTTTGTTCATGGATGATTCTTTAGTATTGGATCTTTATACAGTGGACTTAGCCAGAAGTCCCGAAGTGATAATCAAATTCATTTGGAGATTTTTGTATACGACTTATGATACTTCTAACGAGTTCCATTATAGTTCTACGGAACGAGTGTCAGGGGCAAACCAGATTACGATTAAACCCAAGGCATAGACGATCGCACACAGAGCACCAACGTGCGAATAGTCCCCCCCCAACGCGGAGAAAAGAAATCCTGCCAATAACACTCCGCCAGCGGTCGCGAATCGTCCGGAGTTATATGCCAACCCACTTCCAGTAGCTCTCACTGGTGTCGGAAATAGCTCAGGCAAGTATAACGCGAGCCAACCGAAGAATAATGTTGAAACGATCCCTTGGGCAAAGACAATCGCATGAAATTCCGGTCGCATTGGTGCAGTCAGTAAAAACATCGACAACGTGAGTATTACTGCACCCAAGCTGATCAACATGTAACTTATGCGACGTCCCAACCATGCAGCAAGTTGAGCTCCCGCGAAGCTGCCGACAACGGCACCTAACGCCCAGTAGCCCTGCGTGATAGCCTTGTAGCCAAAATTCTCCTTTCCCGCGACCTGATCCGCCCAAGGAATCATCCACTTGCTCGCGGACCATGCGCCGATCATTGGTATCGCAGCCACCGCAATTCCTGTCAAAGTGAATCGAATTAGACTAGCAGAGAAAAGCGTTCGCAAGGGAGTCGTTCTCGCTTTCGTAACGCCGACTGTCGCGCGCCAACGAGGCGATTCCGGAAGAGCCACCAAGACTAACACCCCCAGAAATGCGGGTGCACCTGCTAGATAAAAAATCCACCGCCAGGAATCTGCAGTCACTGGCCAGATACGAGCTAATTGCGACAGCATTAGAATACCAGCGTTTAAGCCCGCCATCATGGCGCCCGAAACCAGTGGTCGCTTAGCGCCCGACCAACACTCGGCGACTAACGCTATTCCGTTGGGCCACAACCCACCTACCCCTAGCCCAACTAAGAAACGCAGGACCAACATCTGTTCCTGTGATCGCGCCCACGCGCCCATCGCGGCAAAAATAGAATAAAATAGAATACTAATCCCCATCGCTCGGGTGCGGCCGATTCGGTCGCCCAGGCTGCCCAATGCAATTCCACCAATCGCTGCACCTAACATTAGAGCAGCCGTAAAACGTGCGAACCAATCTCCTCCGACGGTCGGTGTATAGGCATCTCCTAAGAGACTCTGCGATACCGATAACGAAGCGACTGGCATCAAGCCCAGTTCTACACCGTCGAATACCAACGCTGCAAAGGACACTACCAGCACGAACAAACGATTTCGGGGTGAGAGCGATTGAAGGACTGGATCACTGCTCATATTAACTACCGTTGACATTGTTCGATCGCCTTGATGATGGCGCAGTTATCTGCTTCACCCAGCCCCATCGCTTCCGCTTGCTCCAGCAGTATACGGTGCGTTTGGGACATTGGTAACGTCATGCCAGAAGATAATATCAAGCGGACATCTTTCAAATGCTGTGATAACTTTGCCTGAACGTGGAAATCTTCGTTCAACATCTTCTGCCCCTTAACATCCATCACGCGGGAATAAGCCATACTGCCCCGAAGTACTTCGAGAGCCGCCGTTGGATCAACACCAATGCCACGCGCGAACACCAACGCCTCGGCCAAAGCGGCGCGATTCAAACCCAACACTAGATTGCTGACCAACTTCATCTTAGCGGCACTGCCGCTTGAACCAGTGTGATAAACGTTTGCTACCAACATGGACCATAGATCCCTACATGCCTCGAATGCTTTACGATCTCCACCGACCATTACGGTTGATTCACCTCTCCGCGTCTGCTCACTAGAACCGGAAATGGGTGCGTCTAAGTAATGAATACCAAGTGACGCTAGCTTAGCCGCGAGCGTGATGCTTTGGTCAGGTGCACCGGTGGTTGTGTCGATCAGAATCTTTCCTGGCTCCAGACTTACCTGTTGATTGTTGTGCAAATGTGCCAGTAGTTGCCCGATTACCGCATCTACAATATCGCTTGTGTAGAGACTGATTATGATTCGGTCACAATCAGCGAGTGGATTATCGGACCATTGCGCCCCAAGGTCACACAGCGCATCCGCTTTCTCTTTGGTACGGTTCCATACGAAGGTCTGGTAACCATATTCGAGTAACCGCTCGGTTATCGCCGTCCCCATAAGCCCAAGTCCGATGACGCCGACACGTTTTTGTTCGTTAGTGTTCATGATGAGCTTGATTATAACCCTGCGCACTTATCGAGCAGCCTACGATTGAGGCTAAATGACCTATGAAAACTGCCAAAGTAGTTGTGGACTCGGCCAAAAGTCTTGTCATTAATCGCGGGATTTTGGCCAATCCCTCCTAGCAATCAGCCTCGCCCGCCTATGCGAAATGTCGAAGGAGTGTAATTAGTATTTCGGTGGAACCATTTGCTAAAATTCAATTAGCTGGAGAAGTTTAACTGCCCCGCGACGTCCTTTACAGAACGCCGATAACGAAAAATGCGAAGAGATTATGACAGCCAGCGGCAGCGATAGTGAGTGCACGCTTGGCCATGTCTTGTCCACGGACGTCGCTAATGATTGAGTGACATTCGTGCGACATTCGTGCCACCCACTTTACGAGTGACAGTCGAAATTGGATTACCAAAGAGATTCAACCTGATCCTGACGGTTCCGGTCCGTTAACCGCACCTGCAACAGTCTTTGGATATAGCGTAAGAGGTGATCTAACGACGATCACCTCACCTATGGGGCGAGTGACCACCAGCGTATATGATGATGCACAAAGATTAGTATCGAGAATTGATCCGGATCCTGATGGTGCGGGGCCACTATTGTCGCCGATTTCCACATGGGCCTACAATGAAGCAGATTGGTTGACCAGTTCAACGGATGCAATGGGAGCAGCAACCACCTTTCTTTACGATGCATTGGGGCGCACAAAGGAAATCCATCGCCCTGATCCAGATGGTGCAGACCCACTACCCAGTCCCATTGCCATATACACCTACGATTCAAAAGGGTTAAAGTCCGTCTTCGATCCCATCGGAATACAAGCGTCCTATGAAAGAGATGCTCGGGGAAGAGTTACTGAGGTTACCGTTCCGTCAGGCTCGAAAACATCCTATGAATACAATTTCTACGACCAAGTGACGAAGATCCTGGAACCAGATCCAGACAATGCGGGTTCGAAACCTAGGCCATGGACCCGACTTAGGTATGACGATCACGGTCGATTGTTCCGCAAAGAAGACCAACGGGAAAAGGTCACAGAGTTTGGCTACGATTCCTTCTCGAATTTGACGCAAATCGTCGACGATGCCGTACCGGTTGGCCCGAATTCGGCATCCGATACGACCACGTTCCAATACGATGCGTTGAATCGCCAAATCAGTGAAACCAACAGCTTGGGAAGTCGGATTTACATTTACAATGTTGCTGGCAACTTGACTAAGACTGTTGACAGAAATAACCGTGGTACAAGTTTTGTGTACGACAATCTCGACCGATTGATACGCGAAGAATGGACTAGTACTCCGGGCACTTTCAACGCGACGGTTGTTACTGGCGAGGATGGAGCCGTCCGAAACGAACAACAAAACGTCGGTTGGAACGCTTCCGTCTCAACAACTAACGTGACCGGAACTTTCCTATTAGGGTTTAATGGTCAGTATACATCGAACCTATCGTGGAACGCAGATAGTGCAACTATCCAATCCGCACTGGAGGCACTCTCCAATGTTGGTGCTGGCAATGTTGCGGTAACAGTCTCAGCTCCCACCACATTTAGTCGAACCTTTTCGATTACGTTTCGTAACGCACGCGGGGGGCAAAACCAGAACCAAGTGCAAATCTGGACTAGCAATATGGTCGCGACAGGTGGCACAGTCGTGGCTTTCGCACAGACGCTTGTGAACGGGGTTACAACATCGGAAAGGCAGGCTATCCGGATCGCAGGCTGGAGTCACAACAACCAAGGACACTGGACGATTTCCTATGGAAATGAGGTGTCCCCCCCCCTTCCACCAAATGCGACGGTTGCCGATGTTGCTAACGCTTTGAACGCTTTCTCAAGCCTTGAGGGCGTCACGGTATCGCCCGGTTTTGATTTTGAGATTACCTTTGGTGGCATTCATGCTGGTGTGAACATGCTTCAGGTTCGGGTTGATACTACGAATTTGCGTAGTAGTTCTCCTCTCAGGACCATAACTTCGAGTTACAATGCAGATAGCGAATTGATGTCGGTTAGCGATCCGTCGGCTACGATCAACTACGTTCGAGATAACTTGGGGCGAGCCACCACCATTCAAAACATCTTGGGGACTTTCATAGGTCAACATTTCACGTTTCATCAGTCCTTTAATGCCGTGGACCAAAGGACCGAGCTGCGCGCTGTTCATGGCATCAAAAACGATTTCCGAAACACCTACGCTTACGACAATCTGCGTCGCCTAACTCAGATCGTTCAAACCGGACAGTCCGGTAGCTCCCCTGTGGTCGACAAACGTGTTTCCTTCGAATACAACACCCAAGGACTGCGATCGAAGCTGTCTCGGTTCGAAAGCACTTCTAGTGCTCATCCTG